>NZ_JAUSXM010000001.1:0-637124 GCF_030815985.1 Paenibacillus sp. W2I17 | reverse complement strand
GCTGATCACCCAGTAACATGAGAATGCCCTCCGGTTTGTACTCCATGGCCGACAATACACCAGAATGAAGAGAATTGGCCATGCCGCAGGCATAGTCAGCACAGACCACAATTCGAAGTCTTGCTGTGGGATGATAGGCATACGCGGCAGAATCAAACCATTTTACAGGCAGCCATGCCAATGAATCTTCCGGTTTGACCACACAGATCACTTGATCCAACTCCGAATTCAGCGCAGCTTCCAGTGACCATGCAGCCAGGGACCTCCCGTCAGGCATGACAACTGAGAGTTTATCTCGACCAAGGCGACGACTCTTACCTGCTGCCAGAACTATGCCCGTCATTCGCATGTGCAACGCTCCCCTTCTGCACATCGGAACTCAAGGAAGAAACCTTATGTTTACATGCGATCAATTCTGCTGCAATGCTGATGGCAATCTGTTCGGGACCGTCTGCTCCGATGCTCAAACCAACGGGAGAATGCACATATTTCAACGGTGGTAAGCCATCCAGCAGACGGGCTGTTCGTGTTTTGGAACCCATGATGCCAAGATACGCGTACTTACAGTCCACTAACATCTCTAACAGTTCACGTTCGCGGGGAAAATTGTGACTCATTAAAATCAAATAATCTCCGTTGTTTACGTTTAACAGAGGCATAATCTCACGTGGGAAACCAAGTACAAGTTCAGTTTCTGGAAACCTTTCCGAGGTACATAAGGACTCTCGCCAATCGGCTACCACAACACGGAAGCCTGCGGATTGGGCGAGTCTGGCAACAGGAATAACATCATCCCCAGCTCCGATGATAATCAGGCGAGGTTTAGGCGTGTACAGCGAAGTAAGTTGCTGCGGAAGCTCCCAGGGGTTCGTTGAAATCCCGTCGTTTGTCGGTATTTCAGCATCAGTATCAGAGAAATGTTGTGAATCACCGGATAGATGGGAAGAGTGAGATTCGTTTGACGTAGCAGTTACCATTTCAGGCACAAGCGTAAGGCGAGGTATGTCGGGAGAATGTTGTTTTGATGCCGAATGTTCATGCTTGATATTCCCACTGCTGTGTACATCAACCTGCAATAAAGCTGGATTATAGTTCGCCACGCGATCATGAGGAGGGACGAGCGAAGGACGCAAGATTGGCTGGCGCCGAGTACCCGTTGGTTCAATCCGTTTCCAGCCATATTGAACCTTCGTATAATCATCTTGGAACGTTCGGGTTAACGCTGTTGCAATGCCGGATTGAAAACACTCGTACATCTTATGCAACGTATCTCGGAGTTCACCACACACAGGTTCAAGCAACACAACAACGAGTCCGCCGCAGCCAATCGTCTCCCCCCAGGACAGATCATCTTCGGGACGCATGTCGTACTCCGCAAATTCCATCTGGTTTGTATCCAGCACACGGCTCACCCGGGCCTGAAGATCACTCTCCAGACATCCCGGACTGATACTGCCATACATTTTGCCATCCTCGGTCAACAGCATAGAGACTCCCTGCTTACGGTAAGCATGACCCTCTACCTTAATCGCTGTTGCGAGCACACAGCGCGTTTCACGGGCTGCAATTGCACACAGATCATGCATTTCCATAGCGGTCTCCATCCTTTCTGGAATTGCATAAACTTCCTTCGATCAGATACGTTTCATCAATCTCGCAATACTCTTATCCGACTCACGCAGCACAATGCCACGATCAATCGTCTGAATCTTACGATTCTTGAGCACGATACTTCCGTCAATAATAACGGTATCCACACAGCTACGTGTTGCGGAATACACTACGCGGGAATAGACATCCGTCTCATAGGAAGGGTACGTGTGGAAATCATCCAGATCCAGCAGCAGCATATCTGCCTTTTTGCCCACTTCGAGGCTACCAATTTCCTTCGACAAGCCAAGCACCTCTGCACCACCCATGGTAGCCATACGCAATACAGTCCGGGCATCCATCACTGTTGGACCATGAGGAATCTTCTGCATCAGCGCTGTGAGGCGCATTTCCTGAAACATATCCAGATTGTTGTTGCATGCGGCACCATCTGCCCCAATCCCAACCGCGATCTGTCGATTCAGCAGATCCGGAATATCTGCTACCCCGGAGGAAAGTTTCATATTTGATCCTGGACAGTGAGTGACTTTCACACCGCGTTTGCGGATGATCTCCTTCTCTTCTTCACTCAGCCATACACAATGGGCAAGCACCAGTCTCGGAGTCGCCAGCCCGATATGATCGAGGTATACGATGTTACGCATTCCGCGTTCGTGTTCTACCAGTTCGATCTCTCCACGATTCTCGGAGGCATGGGTGTGGACTTTGACATGATATTTATTCGACAGGTCGCGCACCTCTACCAGCAATTCTTCGGTACACGATACAACGAAGCGTGGACAGAAAGCATATTGAATGCGACCTCCGCCAAACCCGTTCCATTTCTCCAGCAGATCCACACTCTGTTGCAGCGAAGTTGCTGTATCCTCACGCAAGAGTTCCGGAACCTCGTCCCCATGATCCATCATCACTTTGCCAGAGATGACCCGGATGCCGCTCTGTGCCATCGCCTGAAACGCCGAGTCCGTGTGATGTACCGTCTCCATATCCAGAATGGTCGTGGTTCCGCTGGAGATCAATTCGCCCAATCCGAGCATTGCTGAATAATACACGGACTCCTCATCATGCGCTGCTTCCAGCGGCCAGATACGTTGACGGAGCCAATCCATCAGTTCCAGATCATCCGCACGTCCACGGAACAAGGTCTGACACAGATGAATATGCGTCTGGATGAAGCCTGGCAACAGCACTTTACCACGAACATCAATGACTTGGTCAGCTTGCACGTCGATGTGCGCTGCAATCTCCTTGATTTTGTTATCCTCGATCAACAGATCTCCGATGAACACTTCCTCTTCTGCATTCATCGTCACAAGCTGTGCGCCTTTCAGCAGGATCGTTCCCATGCCAATCTCCCCTATCTGTGTCTGTCTATATAGTACAACTCATACATATTTACACTTTCACTCCAATGACAGACTAACCTTCCGATCGCTGTCTGTTACCACCCAATAGCCATTCCGTCACCTCTAGGGTCTGCTGCGCCGCTAATCATGCCGTCCGCACGAATGACAATGCCTTGCGACTGTCCCATAATCCCGTCCCACGGCGCTCTCGCTTCAACGTTATGTCCCCACTGGGCAAGGGTTGCACATACGTCATCGTGATATCGGTTCTCCACACGCATCGTATCGCCTTCTTCGCCCCAGGTACGTCCATACACCCAACGCGGCAGGCTGATCGCTTCCTGAATGTTCAGCCCGTAATCAAGCACTCCGGTAAGCACCGATAATTGTGTCTGCGGCTGACCTTCTCCTCCCTGAGTGCCCACGAGCATATAAGGTTTGCCATCTCGTGTAACAAGGCCCGGCATGAGGGTATGGAATGAGCGTTTGTTCGGTTCCAGTACGTTGGCATCTCTCGGATCTAGGGAGAAAAACGACCCCCGGTTCTGCATGATAACCCCCGTGTCCCCTGGAACATAGGCTGCACCGAAGTCAAAATACAGGCTTTGGATGAATGAAACGGCATTGCCTTCGCTATCAACAACGGCTGCATATGCGGTGTCCTGACCTATCGTTTTGGACAAAAACGGCTGTGCCACAGGTGGAGCAGACTGAATCTCATTCCACAATTGGTCTCCGTAATCCTTAGATAACAGATGATCCAGCGGAATGTCCCTGAAATCCGGGTCCGTCAGATAACGATCACGATCACGAAACGCCTTTTTCACCACTTCCGCCATCAGATGATAGAATTCCGGTGAGGTACGTGCTACAGAGGACAGATCCGTATGCTCCAGCATATTTAACATCATCAGCATGGAGAAACCCTGCGAGTTGGGCGGCATCTGATGAACTTCATAGCCGCGATACTCCGTGCTAACGGGTTTCACCCACTCGCCCCGATGCCCTGCAAAGTCTGCTGGTGCAAGCATGCCCCCATCCTCACGAATAGCCGAAGACAGACGATCCGCGAGTTCTCCTGTATAAAAAGTATCTCGCCCTTCCGTCTGAATCAGACGAATGGAGGCAGCAAGATCAGGCTGGATCAGCAGCTCACCTTCCTGCAAAAGTGTACCCAAAGGCGCAAATACCGCTCGCAGCGGTGTATGCCCCATAATGAAATCTTCATCCCTTTCCATCCACAAGCGGAGATTCCGGGACACAGGGCATCCTTTTTCCGCATACTGCGCGGCAGGTTCAAGCAACTGCTCCCACGGTAACTTACCGTACCGGGACCAGACTTCCCACCATGCATCCACGATTCCCGGAACCGTGATGGCACTAAGCACACCGCGCTGAGGGATGGCATTCATACCCATCGCTTTGAACGTATCCGCATGAATGCCTGCGGCTGAGCGGCCACTTCCGTTATAGGCGGTAATCTCACCGCTCGTTCCATCATGAATCAGGAAGAAGGCGTCCCCTCCAAGTCCGGTCATATGCGGATATACCACACCCAGTGTTGCACTGACCGCAACAGCAGCATCATAAGCATTCCCGCCCTTCTGGAGGATGGAGCTTCCCACTGCACTTGCCAGATAATGAGGAGTAGTAACCATGACCTCCCTGGAGATTGGCATCTGATTTAACATAAGGCGCCCTCCTTCCCTGCATACACATCCAATGCGGCCTGCACCGCTTCACCGGCAGGTAATACGTGACGATGACGGAGAAGAACAGCTTCCAGCGCTCCCAGCACATGAAGTACGTTCTTGCGTTGGCAGCTGAATCCCATTGTACCGATCCGCCAGATCTGCCCTTTTAACGGTCCAAATGAACTGGCAATCTCAATGCTGAAATCGTTCAGCAACATGCTGCGCACCGACTCACCATCAATCCCCTCCGGAATCGTGATACAAGTGACCACCGGAAGTTTGCTTGACATATCCCCGTACAGTTGCAGTCCCATTCCCTGAATTCCAGCAACCAACGCACGTTCATTTACCAGATGTCTCTGGAACCTGGCCTCCAATCCTTCTTGCAGCAGAATACGCAATCCTTCGTGAAGACCATATAGCATGGAAGTGGCCTCCGTATGGTGGTTCAACCTTGCTGAACTCCAGTAATCCTGCAATTGGCTCAGGTCAAAATAATTACTGGCAATCGTGCGGCCTTCTGCCCGCGCACTGGTTGCATCTCGCAGTCCGCGTTCAACTGTTTTGCGGCTCATCAGTTTCTGTTCCACACGACTGTTGTACGTAAGAGGTGCCATCCCTGAAGGAACGGACAGGCACTTCTGCGTACCACCCATTACCGCATCCAGATGCCAGGCATCCGTCTCTACCGGAGTCCCACCAATGGTTGCTACAGCATCCACGACGAGTAAGATATCAAGGTCGCGACAGGCTTTGCCAATCTCGGCAAGGGGCTGCATCTGACCGGTGGAAGTCTCACCGTGTACCATCGCAACCAGACTCGGTTTATGGGTATGAATCGCCTTAATCACTTCTTCCGGATCAAATACCGTTCCCCATTCCGTTTCAAAAAAAACAACCTCTGCACCGCAGCGTTCCGAGATTTCAACCAGCAGATGTCCGAATCGTCCGTAGATCGGGACGAGAACTTTATCACCGGGCTGGATCAGACTGACCAACACAGCTTCTATCCCTGAACGGGATGTACCATCGACTGGATAACACCACTCGTTATCTGTCATATATAACTCTCGTAGCATCGCCATCGTCTCGTTCATCAAAGATGTGAACTCCGGGTCAAACTGCCCCAGGATCGGAAAGGATAATGCTCTGAGTACACGTGGATCAACCTCAACGGGTCCCGGGGTCATAATGGTCCGCAAGGACGGAGATAACTCTTTATAGGTGGACATCTTCATTCAACTCCCGTAACCGTATTTATAGAGTAGCCGGACCAGAACCCGAAAACCGTGCACCAGGTCTGCTTCAGCTGTATATTCAAGTGGATTATGACTAATACCGTCCTGGCTCGGCACAAAGATCATGGCCGTCGGACAAGCCGGCTGAAAAATCTGTGAATCATGTCCCGCGCCGCTTGGCATTAGCCAATAGGACAACTGCTCCTGCTCACAGGTATCCTGAATGTCTGAGATCATCTCTGCATTCATAGGAATGGGCGTTACCGACAGATGTTCTTCCCAGTCCAGTCCGAGCTGCTGCTCGGCTGCGATTCGACTAAAAGCCTGGAGCATATCCTGCCAGCAGCGATCAATACTCTCCTGCCGGATATGGCGGATATCCAATGAAAATACCGCCCGTGCTGCAACCACATTCCCAACACCCGGATCGGCTGTGATTCGCCCAACCGTGGCTACCAGTGGTTCTCCTGCTTCCAATGCGATATTCCTTACCGCAGCAATCATCTCGGCTGCTCCGGCAAGTGCATCCTTGCGCCAGGACATCGGCGTCGTCCCCGCGTGATTCGCTTCACCGCTCACGGTGATACTGAGCCGCTTCTGACCTACAATGTCGGATACAACTCCAATCGAATGTCCAAGACGTTCCAGAACCTGACCTTGCTCAATGTGAAGCTCAATAAAGGCACCGTAATTTTTCGAGGCAGGTCTATATGCACTATCAGGTCCAAAACCCGCATCCCGGATCGCTTGAGCAAAGGTCACACCGTCTTGATCCTTCAGATGCTCTACATCTTCCAGAGACGTTATTCCTGTTATACTGCGTGAACCCCAATACGCAAAAGGGAATCGACTTCCCTCTTCTTCGCATAACGATACCACTTGAAGTGTGCGCTTCGGTGCTCCGAAATGCTTCTGCAAATACTCCAAAGCAAGGACACCCGCCACCACACCGTAAGCACCATCATATTTGCCGCCATACACCACAGTATCAATATGTGATCCGGTCACAATCGGTAATTCTTCAGCACCAGCCGCTGATTCCTTACCCTCGCTCTTGAGTGTGCCATACAGATTACCGGACTGGTCAAATTCGGTAGACAGCCCTTTCTCCTGCATTTTGGCTGCAAGGGCACCTTGTGCTTCACACCAAGCCGAGTCATACAACAGTCGTGTGACGCCGCCCTGTGCATCCGCACCGTATGTCGACAGCCAGTCAAGCATGGCCTGCAGCTCCACCTGTTCTACATTCGGCAAAGGAAGAGGTGCATTATTTGTACCAGATGACCGGTATACTCCAGATTCCGTCATGGCGTCTCCTCCATTCCCGCTTCGATGGGACTAGAAGAGTAAGCCGCAATGTGTTGCCCGAGAGGCACAGGAGATAATCCGGATTCCGAGTTGTAAACACGCTGCCCACGGCAAAATACGTCTGCAATCTGACAGTTAAATGTACGTCCCACATAAGGGCTCTGTTTATGCGTATAATGAAGATCCTCCGTGTTCAGGGTTGTGCTTTTCTCCCAGTCAATCAGGACCAGATCTGCATCCTTGCCAATCGCAATCTCTCCTTTGTTCTCCAGACCAAGCCTTCTGGCAGGCTGAAGGGAGAGCACTCTTCCGAGCAACGGGAGGTCGATATTACGCTGAAGATGTCCATCCTCCAGTATGATTAACAATGTGCTTTGCGCACCTGATATACCGCCCCAGATTTCGAAGAAGTTATCAGATTGTTTCATGGATGGCGGACAGGGAGAATGGTCTGAGGCAATAACATCAATCAATCCCGAAGTCAGTGCATCCCATAACTGCTCCTGTTCGGAAGAGCTGCGAAGCGGTGGAGCGCATTTCGCCACAGCACCCAAACGGATCACATCCTGATCGGTCAGCGTCAGATAATGAGGGCATGTCTCCGAAGTGACATCCTGCCCACGCCGTTTAGCCGCTGCAATTAAGTCCAGTGCTTCCCGGGTGCTAATATGCACAAAATGCAACGCACACCCGGTCTGTTCACCGTATTTCAACGCTCGCGCAACCGCGACGACTTCGGCTTCCGCAGGACGGGACCGGACATAATCCATCGGTTCAGTCCTTCCCACTGCAATGCTTTTCGCACCGAGTTGGGCAACCATGCCTTCGTCCTCTGCATGAAGTGCCAGCACACGGTTTAAATTTGCAATTTCATGCATCCCGTCTAGTAGCGTATGGTCATCGGCTCTGGCAAAAATATCTTCCCCCATCTCCACCCGGCTCAGACATAAATGCCTTGAATCCGGCAGCACCCAACCCTGCCAGTGGAGCAAGTTCATCACGATTGCCGGGAACCAAACCGCCCCAGAACGCATAATCAACATAGGATTGGTCTGCAGCTGCTTTCTTTTTCATCTCCCATGCTTCCGGACTTGTGGTTGGTGGTACACCGTTAAGCGGCATATCGACATAGGTAGTGATTCCACCTGCGGCAAGAGCTGCCGAACCCGATCGAAATCCCTCCCAACTGGCGAGTCCGGGTTCATTGAAGTGTACATGAATGTCCACGACACCCGGCATCACTGTAAGCCCCTCAGCTTCTATGATGCAAGTCGCTTCACCAGCGGTCAGCCGCGTGGATAGTTCCGTTATTTTCTCACCAGTAATGCCAATCTCCAGTTGTTCTACCCGATCTCTCAGCACCACCCGGGCCCCCCGGATGATGGTATCAAATGTTGTCATGTGGATGACCCTCCCCCTGAATCAGAACCGGATGTGTTCATGTTCAGCTTCCCCGGTATGTACTGTAACCTCCTGGAGCAATCAATAATGGAATATGGTAATGGCTTGAGGCATCAGATACGGCAAAACGAATTGGAACAATCGTCCATAATGCCTGGCCTAGCTCCTCCAACGAACGCTGTGCGTAATAACTCTCGACATGGAATTGAAGCTCATATATCGCTGACTCCAACTTGCCTCCATCCAGCAGAGGTGCATCCAAACGTCCATCCGCATTGGTCACGGACTCAGCCACTTTTATCTTGCTTTCCTGTTCTCCATCCCTCTTCAGGGTATACAGCTCGATCCGAACACCCGCAGCAGGCACACCTTTGGATGTATCCAGCACATGTGTTGTAATTCGTCCACCAGATATCGACATCAGACGTCACCTTCTTTCCCGGAGTTACGGCCGTCTGCTCCCAGATCATCCCTTGTCATCGAGAAACCCTGGAATCCATATGGTGGTCTCGGCTCGGTAAATACTTTGCCTTCTCCCTCTTTCACTTCCTCCAGCACCGTCTCCCAAGTCCGATTGTTGGACTCAAATGAAACCTCACTCAGTTGCTCAAATCGACTTAACAACCTTCGTCCAATCTGGTAGATCAGATGTTGAATGGAAGCGGATCGACACTCATGAAATACAGCAGCAGCCAAATCTCTGACCTGTTCACCCGCTACATACCGTCCACGCTGATCGTCCATGCCATCTCTCGGATCTTCATAACGCCAATTGATGTTCAGGAAAATAAATAACGGTCGATCCCATGTCTCTGGAAGAGTGGTATATTCATCCTGCATAAATCCGGCAAATTCACTGCCTTTGACCTTGATCAGTCTCAGATCGGCTACACCACTGAAATGGTTGCTGAGTTCAATCGAGTCTCCTGTTCGTTCTGCTTCCACGGCAGCTGTCGCACGATCATTCTGCGAATAACGAAATACGAGCGCACTCGGTCGATAACTTCCTTCTAATCCAATGGGTATATCTTCAAAAGGAATCTGGTCCGCTGTCATCTGAACCTTGCTCATCTGCGGATACGTCTGCAGGAAACGCCGACTTACCAGCGCAAGAAATCCTTCTACCGTTGCCCCTGTGTAATCCGCTGCATGTTTGAGAATGAAATTTTTCATCGAATCGGTTGCGACCACAAGCGAATTGTCCCCTTCTGCAAAAGAAGGCAAGAATTCATGCCCCTGCACAGCCACCTTGATGTTCAATCCAAACAGAATATTGCTACGTCCCATGAACGGAGATTCCGGAATGGACTGTATACCCGTCAACGGTTTGGCATAGGAACGGTACATCCACACATCCCCTTTGCCGTAATACATGGTCCGCTGCTGCACTGCGGTTGGCTTGCTCACGAACTCATGCTCATGACCGATCTGTGCAAGCCACTGCTCCAAACGAATGCCCGCGATCTTGAATACTTCCTTCAATGCAGTCTCGAATTCTTCTTCCCTGCCTCGGCGATGACGTTGCCTCATGGATTCGAGGATGGAACTTGCGGTATGGCCTTTAACAGCCAATATGAATGGAAAGCCAAATTGGCTTGTATATACTTTGTTTAATTGTTGAATTTCGTTGAATTGTTCTTGTGAAAGTGAATCCAGCCCTGCACCAGCCTGCTCCTGAACGGAGTTGCTGCTCATGCTGATTCGTGCTCCAAGATCCGGGTGATTTAGAAGCAACTGCAACTTCACCTGTTCATCCGATGCCTGAACCACGTTTTTCATCACTTTCATCATCTGTTCAAATGAATCAAAAGGTCGTGAAAGCCCGGCACGCTCAGCCACCCATGGTGATTCCTCAAATAAGCCGCCAAACGTATGCACAAACTGTGTGATAGACCAGTTGTTAACAAGTTTAATTAAGTCACTCATGTTAGAACCTCCGGTCTGTTGTAGATTATTGTTCTTCATTCTAAGTGCCGTTCAATGTCGCGACAACAATATTTACGCAATTTTGTAATATAACATAACATCAGAGTTGTGATTTGTTTGCTGTGCACGGGAAAATCAACCTTTGTGGTCCTCAAACATGAAAAAACCGCATTCCATCAAGGGAATGCGGTTCTCGGGGGTATGACCCGTTAGCGTTGTCATGTTGCACAATGTGCGGTCTAGAGTTGGACATTGTGCGGTCTTGCAGCTGCTTTGTCCCGCACGAACTTGCGGAAGGTAAATACCAGCTTTAATTTAAGCAGATCATTCGTTTTCTTAAAGTCCATTTGCAGCAAGCTGCCGACTTTCTCCATCCGGTAAGTGACCGTGTTGCGATGCACAAACAGCTGTTTGGCAGCTTCATTGATCAGTCCGTCATTCTCGATAAAGGACTCCAATGTATTCATCAGCACTTGATTGGGATCACCATCCCTGGCAAGTAACGGTTCAAGTACTTTATTGCAGTAGTTCTCCATGATGTTATCCGGTACGTGTTGGAACACATAGGCAAATTCGAGCATTTCAAATTGCAACGCACGGTCTTTCATACCGAATCGACGAGCCAGTTGTCGTGTATCCAGGCACTCCTGGTACGCTTCACGGAGCGACTTGGGCTCATGTTTCATTTTGCTGATCCAGAAACGCGGAGCCGGTGCTCCTTTCGCTTCTTGCGCTGCCAGAACATCACCGAAACGGCTCAAGAGAAAACTTGACAGCTCCTCTCCATAATCTCGCCCTGTTGGGCTGGTGTAGATGGACAGAATGCCATCCTCAATCTGAAAATGCTGTGAGGCAGTGAATTGCATCAGCGGATTGTATTGCAACTCGCGATGAATCTGTTTAAGCAGCTTTCCCTCGGCAAACACAGTTGGCTCAAGCGTGATCAGTACGCACTGATAAGTTCCCTGGAATAGATGTACACCTTTGTTTTCACTCAAAGTGGTCAATTCCTGAATGGTCATTTTGTTATCCAGATACTGTGAAAGCAGTGTACGCATCTCATCTTGCACGGTCGGATTAATATGCTCACGATAAGTCATATCCATATAAAATGCCAGTACATCGGCAGCCTGCTGGAACAGCTCTTCCTCCGCTCTAAGTGATAGGGCTGAATCGGTAAACACAAGCAAAGATCCGTATTCTTCATCATTTTGCTTGATGGGTACGCGATGACAACTTCCCTGATTCCATTTCACTCGGTGCATGACGGATTTCCAAGGCCAGCCTTGGGTTACAGCATCCCCTGCAATGCCTTCACTACCATACAGCACATGCCCACGTGAACCAATGACGGCAAGCGGATAGTTCAGTACCGTGGCAAGTTCGGCAAACACATTCCGATGTGGCTGCTGTTGCAGTGCAAACTGCATTAATTTTTTCTGTTTTTGCACAACCTCATGCAGCAATCGGTTGCTACGTTCATGTTCAGCCTTGAACAAGGCATTCATCTGGTCCGAGAAAGTGAATTGAAAGGGGAGCTCAAGCAGCGGTAAACGAAGCCGATCAGCTTCCTCGACAATACCTTGGGGAATGGACTGCCAGAAACGTCCCAGCTTGATGCCGAGTCCTGCACAGCCGCGTTCATTCAAACGTCGCATCAAACGTAGTGCATCCGTCTCACTGTCTTTCATAATAAAAGCGGTGGTGAACAACATTTCTCCGGATTTGATCCAATCCGCGATATCAGGAGCGTCCATGACGTTAACGGATTTCATCATCCGTGAAGTCCCTTCTCCACCCGCAACCAGTTTGGCCTCTGACAACGGGTACACCTGTAAAGCCTCTTTAACCGTAAGTTGCATGGACACTACCTCCCATATATATAACACAATGTTATGTCATTCTGGTTAACGAAACTAAATCTCGCATTATTTTTCTAATTAAATCCATATTTATGCGTTCAACTTTTATTTGTTGTTAAGTATTATAACATCATTTTTCTGAATAAAGCTTACACGGCAAAAAAATAAAACCTATGACCTAATTACAGCGCACTTCCCTGTAATCGGCATAGGTTTTTAGATCAGATTTCCATGGTTTCGTGATTCATCCATAATTTCATACGGGATAACACATCTTTGATATTCAGCGGTTTGCTGAGATAGTCCGAAGCGCCTGCTGCAATACATTTCTCCCGATCCTCTTTCATGGCCTTGGCTGTCAGCGCAATAATCGGAAGCTGGGTCATGCCAAGCCGTTCACGGATCTGGCGAGTCGTCTCATAACCATCCAGTTCCGGCATCATAATATCCATCATGATGATATCAGGTTTGACTCCCCCACGCTCCAGCAATTCCAGACATTCGTACCCATTCTGAGCTGAGATGACATTCATGCCGTATTGCTCAAGAGCGTTAGCCAGCGCATATACATTTCGTATATCATCATCAACGACAAGCACTTGACGACCACTGAGCAAAGATTCTTCCAGAGGTGTCAATAAAACATCAGATTGTCCGGAAGTTATGGAAGGAAGCTTTTCGACCTCAGGTGTAGTGGTAGCCACCTCATTCAGGAACAACCGCGATGCATTCATAGTCTCAGGTTCATCTCTTCGCAGTGGCAGGAACAGCGTGAACACACTGCCATGTCCTTCACGACTTGTTGCCGAGATTGACCCACCCAACAAAGTCGCAAGTGATTGAGAAATAGACAGGCCAAGTCCTGTTCCGCCATATTTACGTGCCGTAGCCCCATCCGCCTGTTTGAATGCATCAAAGATCTGTAGAAGTTTGTTTTCCGCAATGCCAATCCCTGTATCACTGACGGAGAAAGCAATCACGTCGGTCTCTTGGTCTTTCACTTCAGGATGAGCCAGACTCATCTTCGAGATGGTTAAGGCAACTTCACCCTCACTCGTGAACTTGAATGCGTTCGAGAGCAGATTTCGGAGAATCTGGTGCAATCTCATCTCATCCGTCACGATGGTTTCCGGTAAAGGACTTTGGAGCTGAATTCGGAAATCTATTCTTTTCTGCTCAGCTGTTTTCAGGAAATACTGATTCATGACTTCAGGCAGACTGCCCAGATAGACATCATCAAAATCCACTTCCATCTGCCCGGCCTCTACCTTGGATAGATCCAGAATATCATTGATCAGATTCAGCAGGTCTTTACCTGATTTGTGAATGACTGAAGCATAGTTCTGCTCTTCACTATTCAAGTGTTGGTTTTTATTCTCAGACAAGATTTCGGATAAAATCAACATGCTGTTAAGAGGTGTCCGCAGTTCATGGGACATGTTCGCCAAGAATTCGGATTTGTACCCCGAGCTTGTTCGTAACTGATCTGCCACAACTGCAAGTTCATTAGCTGATGTCTCAGCAGCACTCTTCTGTATTTCCAGGCGATCATTAAGCATATGAAGCTCTTCGGTCTGCATTTGCAGTTCCTCCGTCTGAGACAGCATCTCTTCGGTCTGAGCCTGAAGTTTCTCCGATTGTGCCTGTAATTCTTCATTCAGAACTTGTGACTCATCATATAATTGCTGTAATTCCATGCGAGTGACGGTCGAGTGTAGGGAAACACTAAAAATATCCGTCAGTTCTTGCATCAGCTTCATATCATTCTCTTGCAACGGCTTCATTGAAGCAAGCTCGATTACCGCAATCGTTCTGCCTTCGAAGAGGACCGGTACTACAGTAAGTGATGTGGCAGATGTATACCCAAGCCCCGAAGAGATTCGGATATAGTTCTGGGGCAGATCATTCATGCGTAAAACTCGCTTCTCCACAGCACTTTGACCTACAAGCCCCTCACCCGGAGCAAGCGACACTTTACCGAGCGAACGTTCTTTCTCTCCATCCCCAGCATATGCAGCCAAGCGCAGCAGTCGATTGTCTTTCCAGTAATATAAGACGCTATATGGAACTTCAAACAACATGGCTAGCTCGTTCAGGAACAAGCGAGACAATCCCTCCAGATTGGTCGGGTTCTGTAAAAGTGTGGCAATCCCTGTGATCTGGTCCTTGACCCGATTCTGTTCCTGTACTTCATCCAGTAATTTGTTGGTTTCGTGGCCTAGGTCTCCCACTTCATCATGTGTTCGAACCTGAATTCGCTGCTTCAGGTTTCCACCTTTGGAGATATCACTGATGGTTTGCATAACATCTCGCAACGTTTTAACGATATTTCCTGATATCACAATCGCAGCTACAATGGATAATGCTGCAATAATACCCCACAGCGTGTACATAATCGTCAGCAGTGTGGAACTGCGTCTGGCAAGTTCGGTAACCCTCGCCTCGGTCAGAGCGATCTCTGTGTTACGAAAGGTTGTAAGTTGAGAGCGCAGTAGATCAATTTCAGTTTTACCCGGATCAGATTCGAAGAATGCAACAACTTTCGCTTGATCCCCTTGTTTTTTCAAGTCCACCGACGGCTCCCCAGCAATCTCAATCCAGCGTGTTATATGAGCTTTGATGCTTTGCAGACTCTGCTGCTGTGAAGGATTATCGCTAATGAGAGCATTCAACTGATCATAGTTGGAACTCCACTGGGATAGACCTTGGGAGTAAGGCTCCAAGTAACTTTCATTGCCTGTAATCATGAATCCACGCTGTCCTGTCTCCATGTTCAAGACATTTTTTTCAATCGCGTTGGTCAGATTATGTACTTCCAGATCATGATGGGAGATAAAATCATTTTCCTTCTGTAACACATTAATTTGGGCCGTAAGCACTAGCAGAACAGCTCCAAACAAAAGCACAACCACAAGATAGCCCAATAAAATTTTGGAGCGTATCGTAAATCTTCTCGTTTTTGACAACGCGGAAACCTCCAAATATATACGAATCCCATAATTAAATTAAAACTGGTGCATATGTAGTTTATATGTATACGTATAGTCTGACAAGCTTTAAGTTCATCGGTAATCATAAGAAAAACGACCTGCTTGTGCAGGTCGTCCTCTTCAGTGATCTATATTGCTCATTATGGCTGATTTTAGGCCTTTGGAGCGATCATTTTGGCCGGATCGACATATTGATCAAATTGCTCTTCGGTAAGCAGGCCCGTTTGTAACGTCGCCTGTTTCAAAGATAAACCTTCTTTGTGTGCAAGCTTCGCGATTTTGGCTGCATTCTCATAACCAATATGCGGATTAAGCGCTGTAACCAGCATAAGCGAATTGTTCAGATTATGTTCAATCTGATCCAGATTAGGCTCGATGCCTACGGCACACTTGTCATTAAACGCAATAATGGAGTCCGCCAGGAGTTGCACGGATTGCAAGAAGTTATAGATGATAACCGGTTTGAATACATTCAGTTCAAAATTACCCTGACTTGCCGCGAAACCAATCGCTGCATCATTACCCATGACCTGCGTAACCACCATAGTAATGGCCTCGCTCTGAGTTGGGTTGACTTTACCTGGCATAATGGAGCTGCCTGGCTCATTCTCCGGAATACGGATCTCGCCCAATCCACTACGAGGACCACTAGCTAACCAGCGAACATCATTGGCAATTTTCATCAAATCAGCTGCAAGCGCTTTAACCGCACCGTGCGCATATACAACTTCATCATGACTTGTAAGTGCGTGGAATTTGTTTGGTGCAGATACAAAATCTTTCCCTGTATGTTTGCCAATCTCCTTGGCAGTGAAGTCCCCAAAGTCCGGATGCGCATTAATACCCGTTCCGACAGCTGTACCGCCAATTGCAAGCTCCTTCAGATACTGTACACTTTCACGGATCATACGCTCACTCTTGCCCAGCATGGCTTCCCAACCACTGATCTCCTGGCCAAGCGTAATTGGTGTTGCATCCTGGAGGTGGGTACGTCCAATCTTGATAATATCCTTGAATGCCTCCGACTTGTCTGCAAAAGTGGCTTTTAATACCGCAATGGCCGGCAAGAGTTGATCCTCAACAGCCAAAACACCTGCGACATGCAGAGCCGTTGGGAATGTATCGTTGGAGCTCTGGGACATATTCACGTCATCATTTGGATGCAGACGCTCTTCCTTGCCCTTTTGCTCAAGCAGTTGGTTCCCCAGATTCGCAATCACTTCGTTCACGTTCATATTGGATTGTGTTCCGCTACCAGTCTGCCACACTACCAATGGGAAATGGTCATCAATTCGGCCTGCAATAATCTCGTCTGCTGCATAAGCAATAGCATCTGACTTAGCCGCAGATAATTTACCTAATTTATGGTTACTGGCCGCAGCACTTTTTTTCAAAATGGCAAGGGCACGTATAACTTCCATCGGCATATGTTCACTGCCAATCGGGAAGTTCTCCTTGCTGCGCTGCGTCTGAGCTCCCCACAGCCTGTCGGCTGGTACTTTCATTTCGCCTAACGTATCTCTCTCAATGCGGTATTCCACTTGCTTGTCCTCCTCCAAAAAGATGGTTTGGGTCTCTACAAAGCTTGTGTATCTCGTCATATTATACATGATTTGCGAGCAGGTTTTCACCTTTTCGACAAAATTGTAAGCGTAGCGCAAAATGAGCGTGAATTATTTTTGTGACGCAATTGGATACAATCGGCTGCTCTGTTCGAATAGTTCACCTGGTTCCAAACCAATCAATCCGATTTCTTCTGCCGGAGTGCCTTCAACATTCGGGGCATTAACCAGGTTCATCTGTGGTTCAGGACAGAAGAATTCGCCACCCATGTTATTGTTCCAGATCATCCAGTGTTTGTACGAAGTACCCACATCGTATACCAGTTTGTCTCCAGTACGGTGATCCGTAAGTTCCATATAGTTACGTCCATTCTGCGGCTCCGCAGTGTAATGATTATCCATGGCAGCAAAGAACGGACTAACCCCGTCTTTTTTCAATTGTTCTTCCTCAGGTGTAAGCGGTTGAAATTGTCCTGTTGGCAGAGATCGCTCATTCAATTCACGACGTTGTCCAATCGTAACTTTAGCCGTGTAATCCGAGGCCTGACTGTCCGGTGCAAAAGGTACAGCAATCGCCGTGTGGAATGCAAACAAATTCGGCATATATTCAGTCCCGTTGTTGCGGACGATCAATTGTTGCTGAAGTCCTTGGCTGCTCAAAGAGTAACGAAGCGTCACCGTGAACGTAAACGGCAGGTACTGATAGAATGTATGTCCTTCTTTCACGTCCTGGCTAAGCAACACATAACTCTCCAGCTGATCAGAACCGTATCCCTCAACCTTCCATTCGGCATCATGCAAAAATCCATGCAAATGGTTACCCGTAGCCGGTTCGTTCACAGGCAACTGATAGACTTTACCATTCCACGGGAAACGTCCATCCTCATAACGGTTTGGTGGAGAAAGAATCGGAATTCCATAGACCGCAGGTGCAGCCATAAATTCATCCATCTGATCCTGATTCGGCTCTCTCAAATAACGGAAACCCTTTTCTGTATCACGGAAAGCAACGAGGTTGGCACCCACGCTTGGAATAACTGCCGCTTCAAACTGATTAAAACGAAGCCAAACGGCCGGAATCCCTCCAAATTGTTCTTCAAATGCTGCATTTTGCTGTGTCATCGTTATATGTACCTCCTGCATACTAAGGTTATATTATACGGCTCGACTATATCATGCCCGAGCGCAAAATACCAATCTATGATAGAGAACAAATTCATAATAGAAAGACAAAAAAGACAGGAAAAAGACAGCTGCAATACGTTACGGCTGTCTCTGCTGTCTTTCATAGGATGGTTCAATTAATCCACATATTTGCCGTGATCCGGCACAGCGTTCTCTTCAAAATCCAGATCAAGCCGCTTCAAGGATTCACTCAGCATATCTCCGCTCAAGGCATGCCCATGCCCGGTAATCGCAAGTTTCGGCTCCAGATGCCTTATATGCTGGACAGATTGATGAGCAGCCTGCCAATCGGTTGTAAAATAGGAAGGCGGGCCATGCAACTGTTTGTCCTGAAGCAACACACTCCACAGCGACTCCTGCTTCACTGTGATGATCGCGTCTCCCGCAATTAACAAACGGTCTGCTTCCCGAAACAGCGACACATGTCCAGGCGTATGACCTGGCGTGTGCACCCACTCCCATCCTGATAGACCTGGAACGGAATGATCTTTGGGTAGACTGAATATCCGATCATCCAGATTGATTGCCTCATTAGGATAAGCAAATGACAACCTGGACATTAAACCTCCACCTACAGAAGGGTCCGCTGGCGGGTAATCTTTTAATCCCGTTAAATACGGAATTTCAAGCGGATGAGCATACACTGGCACACCCCAGAATTGTTCCAGCTCAATAACGGTTCCTACATGGTCGAAGTGACCATGCGTCAATATGATCGCAGACGGCGGACCTTGAAATCGTTCTGTTGCAACCTGAACAATATGATCTGTGAACCTCGCCATTCCGGTGTCCACGAGGACCCAGTTCCTGCTTCCTGGCTCTCCGATGAACACGACATTAACGAATAGTGTACGTAGACTGAGAATATCGGGCGCGACTTCTTCAAGTCCCGTCAACCCTTCTGTAATCAGATTGTCAGATGCCATTCACGGTTACCTCCCATTAGGCGGATTGTCTCTCTGGTTCCATTCATCTCGTAGACTTCCCTTTTCTGGATCATCTATTCAACATTTCCAATAAAATAGACGGTATACACCCTGTTTCGGGCATACACCGTCTAGTATAGTCATCGACACAACACAATAGAACAAGAACATCTCGGCTAGTTAAGCCGGAAATGCCTCCAAAGCAGCATCGAGCAATTGATTGTACAGATCGTCATCATTTTCAAGCAACTCGTCCATACGCATTAACTCTTCTTCATCACCGGATTGCTCCGTGAAATGCAAGCTATAGTCCCAATCTTTTCCGTTCTTGCTCATGAAGGTAATCTCATATACTGACTTTTCGCCTTCTGTGCGGTAAACGGTATTTCCCACGTATCCTTTTTCACCTTCACGGCGCATTTCAGCACTTATAATTTCAATATTCACAATCATTCTCTCCTTTAATCTTTCATCTACAGTCGGTCTCCAACATTTCTGGTAAACCTAGTTTGGTAATTATTATTGGTTAATTGTACAATATATAACGTAGCAACGTATACCTTATTCAATGAAGGAACCATTCTGAGTCCTTACATAGTTGTAATGAGGATTATAATACGTGTTTGAACAACATCTATATTAGCCAACAAGCTACGATATTATTATCACATTGGAGGAAAAAATAGCATGAATACTTTTGAAACGAATCTGCAGCAATATGCTGAACTGGCTGTACAAGTCGGTGTCAATGTCCATCCTGGACAGACACTCGTGGTTAACGCTCCAATCTCGGCAGCACATTTTGTACGACTGATTGTCAAAGCAGCTTACGGTAAAGGTGCGAAATTGGTCAAAGTAAACTGGAGCGATGAAACCGTTACACGTCTTCATTACGATCTTGCACCTGATGAAGCCTTCTCCATTGAACCGAAATGGTTTGCAGCTGAAATGACTGAACTCGTTGAAGAAGGTGCCGCTATTCTGCACGTCATCGCTGAAAATCCGGATCTGCTGAACGGTGTAGCGCAGGAACGCATTATTACCAGCCAAAAAGTGCGCGGCAAAGCGCTCGAAAAATATCGTGCTTATCAGATGGCTGACAAATTCAGCTGGTCTATCGTGGCCGTTCCTTCTCCGGAATGGGCAGCTAAAGTGTTCCCGGATCTGCCGGAAGCACAGCAAGTGGATCGCCTGTGGGACGTCATTTTCAAAACGGTACGGATCGGTGAGCAGGATGCTGTTGCCGAATGGAAAACCCATTTGCAAAACCTGGATTCCCGCGCTGATCTGCTGAACAACAAGAAATACAAAAAACTTCACTATACAGCTCCAGGCACAGACTTGACCATTGAACTTCCAGAAGGTCATATCTGGGTATCCGGTGGAAGTGTGAATGAGCAAGGACATGTCTTTATTGCCAATATGCCTACCGAAGAAGTATTCACGGCTCCGCTGAAAACAGGTGTTAACGGTACAGTGCGCAGCACGAAACCACTGAGCTACGGCGGCAACCTGATTGACGGATTCTCCCTTACATTTGAGAACGGTCGAATCGTAGATTACACCGCTGAGCAGGGACTGGATGCACTCAAAAACCTGATCGAGATGGATGAAGGTGCACACTATCTGGGTGAAGTAGCCCTCGTTCCACATCAGTCCCCAATTTCCGATACCAATATTTTGTTCTACAATACTTTGTTTGATGAAAATGCCTCCAACCATTTGGCGATTGGTAATGCCTATGCCTTCTGTCTGGAAGGTGGTAAAACGATGTCCAAAGAAGAGCTGATTGAACGTGGCATGAACTCCAGTCTCACTCATGTAGACTTCATGATTGGATCCGGAGAAATGAACATCCACGGTGTGACCTCCGAAGGCGCGGAAGAGCCGATCTTCCTGCAAGGAAACTGGGCATTTTAATAACCGTTTGATGTGATTTAGGAGAGAGGAGATTACTCCTCTCTTTTCATGCGTCAACAGGTCGAAAATTCAACAATTGGAGGGAACTCATATGTTAAGTTTTGAACAAAAACTGGATCGTTACGCCGAACTGGCTGTAAGAGTAGGTGCTAACGTGCAACCAGGACAAGTATTTGTCATCTCTGCGATGATTGATACCGCTGAATTCGTACGTTTACTGGTACGCAAGGGATATGAAGCTGGCGCCAAGCAGGTTATTGTAAAATACGGAGATGAAACCGTCAATCGATTGCGGTTTGAGATGGCCCCTGAGGAATCCTTCCAAGAGCCGCCGAAATGGCATGCAGCGGAGCTTGAAGAACTGGCGGCCAATAATGCAGCCTTTCTGACCGTATTGTCATCCAGCCCAGACCTGATGAAAGGTATTGACCCGGAGCGAATCTCGACCCATCAGCGTACATTTGGTCAGGCTATGGCCAAGTACCGTCAGTATCAACAGGCGGATAAAATGAGCTGGACGGGTGTGGCTTGTCCTTCCCCCGATTGGGCAGCCAAAGTATTCCCGGATCTCCCGGCAGCCGAGCAGGTTAGCCAGCTGTGGGAAGCCATTTTTGCTGCGGTGAGAGCCGATCTGGAGGACCCTGTAGCGGCTTGGGAACAGCATATTGAACGACTGGAGACCAAAGCCGTTGCCCTGAACAACAAGAAGTATCAAGCATTGCACTTCCTCTCCCCAGGGACGGATCTTACTGTCGAGCTTCCAGAAGGTCATATCTGGGCGCAGGCTGGTAGCGTGAATGAGCAAGGCACCCCTTTTGTCGCCAATATCCCGACAGAGGAAGTATTCACTGCTCCAGCCAAGCACGGTGTTAACGGCAAGGTGTCCAGCACCAAACCACTCAGTTATGGCGGCAGTATCATTGATCGTTTTTCACTCACATTTGAGAACGGACGTATCATTGATTTTCATGCTGAAGAAGGTCAGGATATGCTGGAAAGACTCATTTCCATGGATGAAGGATCTCATTACCTCGGCGAAGTCGCTTTGGTTCCCTTCCATTCACCGATCTCTGAGAGTGGTATCCTGTATTACACTACATTGTATGATGAGAATGCGTCTTGCCATCTTGCGATTGGCAGTTCCTATGCATTTAATATCGAAGGTGGCAAAACGATGTCTCCGGAAGAACTTGCAGCCCGTGGCATGAACACCAGTATTACTCATGTGGACTTCATGATGGGCTCACCCGAGACGGACATCTACGGTATCACAGCAAACGGCGAACGTGAAGCCATCTTCCTTAAGGGAGACTGGGCATTCTAACAGATTACGGAGAGTTATCTCTCTTAATGTATTTTTCTGAATAGTCGAAAAGGCTGTCTTGCAACCATGTTTTCATGGTTGGCGAGACGGCCTTTTATTAATTTTCAGCAAACTTTCCCGCATGTTATATACACTTCCCTCATCTGGTTTTCCCCGGAGCAACCTCCCATTGTATCGTTTCCATATTATGTTGTAAAATGTAATGATACCAATGTTTGTGGATTGTTCACCAGAAAGGAGAACATCATGGCCAATCGGCTTCAGTTATTACTAGCCTCAGATTTCCATAATTTAGGCTCTGCACTTCAAGAAGAAGTGTATTATGAATATTATAATATGGTACATGGTCTTATCGTTTATATCATCAAGGAGCGTGCTGCAGCAGAAGATATTATTCAGGAAGCTTTTATCAAAATCATTAAAAACAAACCCATCTTTGAAGACGAGGTCAAACTGAAAGCCTGGCTCAAGGTCGTCACACGGAACACAGCTATTAATTATCTGAGAAAAAATAAAAATAACCGTAACCAATTGGATACGGATAGTGTTTTTATAGATATGGAGACGATGAATCAGACGGCAGCTTCCGTGGAAAGCATGGTAGAAACGCAGATGATGGAAGAGTCCATTGAATATTATCTCGGACAGCTCAAACCGGAATACCGTGTACTGGTGGAGTTACGGTGGAAAAAAGGTCTCTCCTACCGAGAGATGGCCGAACTGCTGGATACCTCCGAAGACATTGTGAAGCAACGTTTGTTCAGAGCCCGTGGCAGTATCAAGAAGCAATTACATAAGGAATGGGGTGGAAGCATTGAGCAAAGGCAAGTCCGATAAGCACGTGGAGCGATTCGATTCAGAGCTGGAAGACGAATATTTCGACGCTGCGTTTGAGCTGGCTTTTGATGAAGCTTTCCATCAGGCCGTCTCTGCCCCTTCCGCCTCCCATACCGAATCCATGCAGCAATCCTGGCAGAAGGTACACAGGGAAATTAACAGAATCGGTTTACGTAAAAAAAGAATACGTACCTTGCGACTTTCAGTTGTCGTAGCTGCGTCCGTGACCATCGGAGCCGTTATTTTCAGCCTGCCGTCCGGTACGCAAGCGGTATCCCCTTTTGTGCAATCCATCAAGGATTGGGGCAATGGCATGAAATCCATTATCATTGAGGATCGCACGACCCAACTGGGGGCTGATCCGTCAACAGCCAAAACGCCTCCACCACCGGAAACCAGCTTAGACGACATTCTTAAAGTACAAGAAGAAGAAGCTCTTAATACACCTTCGTATGAGTTATCGAGCCATTTGTTTCGTCCAGTACTTGTTACGGAAGAGATTGCACGCGAAGGGTTCATGGGTGACTTTCTGTTATCCAATGCCATTCCCGAGAGATTCAACAAGGTCAAATTCGAACTCGTGCTTGATACTGAAAACCCTGTGAATCC
Organism: Paenibacillus sp. W2I17; assembly: GCF_030815985.1. Lineage (NCBI taxonomy): Bacteria > Bacillati > Bacillota > Bacilli > Caryophanales > Paenibacillaceae > Paenibacillus > Paenibacillus sp. W2I17. The sequence continues at coordinate 613,385 of NZ_JAUSXM010000001.1, read as the reverse complement.
AGACGATTATTATGAGTCCACACAAATGAGAGTTCAATATACCAGTGAAGGCAAGAGCATAGAGGATGAGATTATCCAGTTTGATTATGTCTATGTCATGCCTGGGGAGAAAATTGAAGGGGCCATGCTTCGTGATATGAGCACCGTAAAGCTGGCGGATGGCTCGGAAGCACTGATGTATATCGGCCCACCCTATAACTCCTTTCAGTGGATGATGGGTTCCAACAATATGAGTCTGTTTGGCACCCTTTCGGAAGAAGAAATGACTGCTATCGCCAACGATTTTCAAGAGCAGAAGTTTCCGGGCAGCACCCGTCGATAAGATCAGAATAACACGGTGCCAGAGACATGTTTGCTTGTTTCCGTGGTACTTCCATCATACGCTGTATGAATACTGGTAACGCGATAATAATATCCTGGCATAACGGTCCAATCCGATGCGGCATTCAGTAAGTTTGTATTCGTTGCATTGTTGGAACTCGTTTTAAAAGTTACCCATGCTGTTCCTGTCCAGCGCTCAAATCGATAATCTACGGAAAGTGTCTTCATTGCTGTATATGTCATGGTCTTGGTATTGACGATAGCCGATAGTCCACCCCCAGGAATGACTGCACCGACCGCTTGATAGATATGTCCAAGCTCTCGAGTGTTAGCAAGCGAATGGATGGATGGTTCCGGCGGCGGCGGTGGTGTAAGGGCACCAGAGGACACGTTGATCATCGGGCTTGCAACGGCTGGTTCGGACATAGGTATAGCCAGGATTGTTGGCACCATTAACAAGGCAACAAGGGTTATTTTTAGTATAGATGCTGCACTCTTCGTTTTCATTTTCCGCATATTGATCCATCCTCCGCTTCCATATTTGATTTTGTGTAAGGGTATAAACGGACGGATCGGGTGACAGGTTTCAAAAAAAAATTAGACGCTCCGATGTTTCTGTCGGCAGCGTCTTTTGTCTTTGCATGCATCTCCAGCATGGTTGAAACCTAAATTATTCCAGCCCGTATGTATTGGGTAACGGATACACGAAACCATATGAACCAACAAGATTTGCAAATGAGGTGTATAACTTGAGTAAATTTCAATCCAAATCCAGGAGGCATCGTCACAGCTCCAATCCGAATGAACTACATATCGAAGTTTCCGGCTCGTTCAAACGTTGGCTTGTTATCTTGGTGAGTGCGCTTACCGCAGGGACCTTAATATATTTCTTGGCTACAGCCCGGGAAAGCTGGATAAGCATGGGGATTGACCGCTATGTATTGCCCTTTATGATCTGGGGACTTCTACTGTCCCCCATCCTTGCTTTTCTTTTCCTCAAGCAGAGCGGACGAACCCTTTCCCATGTCAAATTTTTACGTGTTTTCGGGATCGCTTTCTGCCTTCTGCCTCTGGTACTTCTGTTTTATGTGTTACCCGTAACACTTGGCATGGTGAATGATCACCTGACCCAGTTTAAGCAAAATCCCGTGTTATCCACCACTAAGGTGGGGGACTACAATTCTTACGAGGTTACTTTTGTCGATACGCCTATGTACGCCATCATCACCATTAAAACACCGACAACAACCCAATCCACTCGAAAAAAGCTGAATATCCAGCATGATCTGGCTCCGGGAGAGAATGTTTACGTCACTTATAAGCGAATTTCTATAGAAAATAGCTTAGTCACGGACAATCGTTACGCCGATATTGTCATTCATGCACCCAAAGAATCATGAGCATGCAAAAAAGCTGTACGATGACCATTACGTCACCATACAGCTTCATCTGTTACAATTTCGATCTGGCTACGCGCCTTCTTCTTCAACCAACAGTTCCAGCTTAATCACATTAACTCGGGAAATCCGCTTATGCTCTGTCTCTTGAATGACAAATACATAACCCCCATACTCAACCGATTGACCGACCTCAGGTGGAATGGCATCTACTCTGGAGTATAGCCAGCCCCCGATGGTATCGTAATCGGCACGATCCATCTCCAGTCCGAATCGTTCGCTGACTTCTTCAATCAGCATCAATCCATCAATAGAGTATTCCATCTCATCCACTTGCTCAATGGCAGGACGCTCATGGTCGAATTCATCCTGAATCTCGCCTACGATCTCTTCCATGATATCTTCAAGTGTGACAAGCCCGGAGGTTCCGCCGTATTCATCAATCAGAATCGCAATCTGTGTCTTGCTACGCTGCATACGCTTGAGCAGATCACTGATTAGCGTGGTATCTGGCACAGCCAGGATGGGCCGGATTACGGAGATGGTATCCGTGAGTTGGGATCGCATCAGATCCTTAATGTGAATAAAACCGATAATATGATCCTTGTCTCCGTTATATACCGGATACCTTGTTCGCATACTCTCACTGGCAATCTCCAGATTCTCCAGCATGGACTCATTGGCATTCAGACAGATCATTTCCGTCCGTGGAATCATAATTTCACGGGCGGTTGTATCCGTAAAATCAAATATATTATCAACAAGTGCTAATTCAGTGTTATCAATTAAACCGCTCTTATTGCTTTCTTTCATCAGAATGCGTATTTCATCTTCGCTATGTGCGGAGTCCATCTCCGAAGCTGGTGCCATTCGGAACAGTCTCAACAAGCCGTTAGCCATACCGTTCAGTGCCCATATGAATGGATACATTAACTTGTAGAAGAACGTTAGCAAAGCCGCAGACCACAACGTGATCGTCTCAGACTTTCGAATCGCCATCGTTTTGGGAGCAAGTTCTCCCAGTACAATGTGCAAGATCGTAATAATCACAAATGCAATGGCAATAGAGATTCCATGAACGTAGACTGGTCCCAGTCCAAATGCGGTAAACATGGGCTCTAACAGATGTGCAATTGCCGGTTCTCCCAGCCACCCGAGTCCCAGTGAAGCCAAAGTTATACCTAGTTGGCAAGCTGATAGATATGCATCCAGATTACGTACGATATTGGAAGCATAGATGGCATTTTTGTTGCCTGTTTCCACCAAAGCCTCAATCCGGCTTCCACGAACTTTCACCATCGCAAATTCCGCCGACACAAAGAAACCATTCATTAATACAAGTAAACCAATTATTACTAAATTTAAAATACTCGGTAAGGGGTCACTCAAATTTTCATCCTATTTGCCGTCATTCTTCGGCAAATAGGTCCACCTCCTTCGAAAATGTAGGATATTTGCCATTCTGCCGCTCATATGCAATTTCAACTTCCCAATGCTTCCACCTCCACCTTGTTCTGTCGAATAAAAAAGATATGCTTCTTTTATTATATAATTCTACACTACACAGTCAATCCGTGTCCTATGACAACGAAATGGCACAAACGCCTTTTTTCTTTAACAAAAGTCTCGATTACGCTGTTTTTTTAACCTTTCGCAAACAATGATCTAACCAAACCAAAGAGAGCACCCTAGCTCATGCTTCCGCATGGCTGGATACTCTCTTTTTGTAATACGTTATTTTCTCAGATTCTATTCGCCGATTACGATGTGGACTCAATCTCCACTACGGTTTCCGAAGCGGGGTTCCAACGCCATCTGGCTTGTTTCCCGCTTTCGTTATGCAATCCACCGATCCAGAATTCATCCTGCTTCAGCAATGCCCAATCGACTTCACCATTCAACACCTGAATTCCGAGTTCCGTTAGCGACAGGACTCCGTCACGGAATTTTTCATCATGTTGTTTGAAATTAGGGAAAGTGGTTGCACCGCTCATCTGAAGAAGGGCATGAGGTCCTTCTGTCATCCGCCTCAGATGTGCCCAGTATTCAAGATCACCCATCCCGAGAATATGCAGCTTGTCCCCTACCTCGCGAAATAATGGATACGGATGCTCCACACCTGCTCTAATGGTCTCCAGTGTTGTCTGCTCAATGAGCCCCAGACCATTCGATACAGATGGCAGACGGGACAAATGTGCCTTAAAGGCAGCTTTCGCAAAGGGTAGCGCAGAAGTGTCTGCCTGCAAGTAATCCAGATGATGCCGGAAATCAGTCGACGTATAAGCTTCCCAGAACTGTGCACCGGCTTGTAACTCGTTTTTCTCAATCACATGCCAACTGCCTGACAGCCGTTCAATCTGTGTGGAGGTAAGCTGTCCCAGTCCTCTAAAATGCTCGATCTCTGGATACGAGTCAATACAGAGCAGATTCAGTTTCGTATTCTGGAGTGCTTGTCCTTTGAAATAATGCAATAGATAAGATAACATCGTCTGATCATAGAGATCGTATTCGAACCATAAGACAATTTCCTTGTATTGTTGAAACGAATGTAACTTGCGTTCAAGCTCCTCAATTTTCAAGTATTCTGCCTGTGGAATGCCCAACTGCTGTTCTAACACGGATGCCCGATTCTGCCGCTCCTTCGTATCTCCCATTTCTTTGGCTACCGGGCCGAACGTGTACAACTCTCTCCATACCAGGATGTCTCCCTGAATTCCACTCTCTCTTAAACGATTAGCAGCGTGATCCCCATTCATAATGTGTAACAATCCTTTTCCCCCTTCATACAAGTCACTGAATACAGAGGCCAGATCCCTTACAGGCATAGAGCGCTTGAGTTTGGATCGGGCATCGAACAATCTTTTCTTTAATGCAGGTACCTTGACCCCGAGGAAATCCGATATTTCCTTGAGCGAGTATCCTTCCAAATAAAACAGTTCAACAGCAATCCGCATCGATGATGGCAGTATTGCAATGGAATCACGAAGCGTACGATGCATTTCATTTTGCACCGCTTGTTTTTCCGGATTATACGCCTGATCCTCTTCATGGAATACATGCTCCAGCTCCTGAACTGGAATCATGGTATGCTGCTTGCGTCTAAGCCAGCGATAACACTGTCTCTCCACGATCACCTTGAACCACCCGGGAAAAGCCTCAGGAGCTTCCAGCTTGGACAGATTACCAAAGGCTTCAGTAAACGCCTCCTGCACGACATCTTCTGCCCAAAATGTATCCCCCATTCGGTGGTAGGCAACAGCAAGTGCCATCCCGCGATATTGAGACATCAGTTGTGCGTAAGCTTCGGGTTCGCCCTTCATCGCTCCTTCAATCCATGAATTCAATGCTATGGACTCCCTTCATATAAGCATGCTGCTTGTTCTATTCATGTATAAGTGCCATGTTATCGCCAAAAGGTTACGTATGACTCTAAACCTATAGTAACCTCCGTATATATGTTTATGTAAAAAGCTGTCCTGTCTGCGGATTACCTCCACATTCAGGACAGCGAAGTAAATCAGTATGTGTTAGACATGTCAGTTACAAAATGATGAGGTGCCAATGATTATCTGCTTGGAGCTTGCGGGTAATTTCCTACCACTCCCGGATATTGATACAACAACGGTTCATCAAATGTAGCATAGTCAAAGTTGACCATCAACAGCGATGATCCGTCTTCCTGTCTTCGGGTCACTGATGATAATATGGTCACGGCCAGCTGCTTCAATAATACCTTGGAATATGCGAGCGTTCCATTCTTTATTGCCTTCATATGTCATGTAGAACGTACCGAATTTACCAAGGTTCAGACGTAAAATATTCTCAATGTATGACTGCTCAAACTGTGGAGCCGTTGTTGTAATCACTGCACCCGTTGGTGTCATTGGGCTTCCACTGGATACGAGTGGGGGTACACTTGTGGAGCTTGGTGATACCATCCCTGGCGTTGGTGACATGGCAGGCATTCCGTTACCGATTTTGTAAGACGTACCTTGAACCTGAGAATTGGCTTGTTGACCCAACACAGGATTCGCTTGCTGACCCAGTGTTTGAGTCGTTGGTTGATAAGGCTGATTAATCATAGTGATTCCTCCCAAAATTTAATATACTTCCGGACAGTCATCGCCTGTCGGACTGAAGAAACAATGCGCTTTGAAACGTCCTGTATTTGGCTGGTCATACCACGTTGGTGGGCAGTCGCCCACAGGTCGGAAAAACCACAATGAATTGCTCGCTGGCCAGATGCGCTCTCCATTGATCACCCGTTGTGCGAGACGAATCTCGGACTGTCTTGCCCGTTGGTAAAAGTACCCCTTCTGTGTTGACTCGTAGCCTCCTGGATTCTGGAATACCATACGATTGATATCGCGAATATCCTTAAAGTCCAGACAATCCACCAGCACCCGGTTCACACCTACATTGCCCACAAGCAACATACCCTGTTCGCCGTCACCTTCAGCCTCTGCCCTCATGAGCCTAGCCAGCAGCTTGACGTCCTCTGAGTTGGCTTTAATAACAGCCATAGTCTGTTTCCTCCCTTGTTTCAGCTGTTCATCACCGTACATCGTATTGTGCAGGAGCCCATTCGGTGACACGATTCCATCTTTTTTCCATAAAAAAAAGCCCGGAACCTCACCCAAGGTGAAGTTCCGAAGCAACTCGTTTCTTATAATACTCGCCTATTTAAGGCTTGGCCTCAATCCAATAATCATAGGCATGAACAATGTTGCCTTGGTAAGCCTGATGTTCGGCCAGCAGATCCGGAAGCTTGGCAAGCTGAAGTTCCATCTCCGCTGCCCCTTTCTCATAAAAAGAAATATGAGGACCTTCATGGTTCTGCTTCATTTCTACCGAGATCATCAACCTTTTACCCAAACGATCCGCAATCTCCATCTCCTGACTCACAATAGCAGCAATCCCATTGGAACCTTCGGCGTTGTTACGGAAAGCCATCAGCGACACATGATCGAGTGTACGGATCATAAATTCAGTCACAGATGTATCCTTTCCTGGCAACGCGAAGCTATCCAGCCATACAGCAAGGTCTGCGCTTGTTTCGAGATCACTGTCCTTCTTTGTTTCTTCCTGGAAAAATGTAATATTGGCAGCCCATTCGGTCAATAAGGTGTCCCGACTATTCTCCCACTCCGGCAATGTGTAAGGCTCAATATCCAGATGGATGCCTTCAAATCGTTCATCCGGCTCGGAATCAGCATTATAGTTTTTTACATAATCAATCAAGCGCTTAATGCGTGGACGATTCTCCTTCTTGCCCCAGATCGGGTGTCCACCCATCGCATGGATCTCAATGCCCTGCGCTTTTGCCCGTTTCACAAAACTGCGATAACTGGAATAGGGTTGATCCAGATCTAACCGCACATACAACCAGTTAATATTCTGCTCTCTAGCAAACGCTAGTATGTGCTCTCCCCCGTCATGCGTCACCTGAGAAGCCTCCCAGATATACGTTCCCCGAATCTCTGGCTGATTGGATGGAATCTCCGGTGATGGCAGTTCTGACGGCTCCAGTTGTCCCCAGTATACGATGTCATGTACAGCAGAACCTGCGTAGGAACTATGCTCGCTGAATGCGGAGGCAACTTCTTCGATAACGGTTTCCAGTTGTGCTGCACCTTTCCCGGCAAAAGTCGTGAACTCCTCGCCAGGCATGGGCTTGGTGTTCAACCCAACCGTGACGCTCACATTGCTGGCATCTGCCCAGTTCATTTCCTGTTCAATTAAACGTATAATACCATTGTTCCCTTGCGCGTTATCACGGTAAGCGAGTAAAGTGACATGCTCCACTCGTTCAATGAACCAACGTGACAATGGTTCGTTATCTGCATCCTCAGAAACTCTATTTCCTGTGACGGTATAGGAATCCAGCCAAAATGGCAGGTCAATATTCACTGCAACTGCGCCATCCTGTCTCACTTGCTCAAATAACAGATTCATATTGGCTACCCATGATTGTACCAGTGGCTTGGCATCTTCTTTCCAGGCTGGTAACACATAGGGCTTGATATCCAGATGTATGGCATCAAATTGCTCGTTGGGCTCAGCAGCTTGATTGTAATCACTTACCCACGACGCTAATCTGAGCATGGGGCCTTCACGGCCACTGAGTGCCCAGGATGGATCGCCTCCCAGCGCTTCAACCGTAATACCCGCACGGCTTGCTTTGGCTATAAACGTCTGGTATACCTCCTTGGACAGCGTCATGTCTACATTCACGTACAGCCTGTTTATCTTATGTTTAGCTGCATTGGCCAACAGCTCATCTCCGTTGCTAACAGACTGTGCCTGCCATACCCAGCCCGCCCGTATATCTGCGCCGTCTGCTTCAGCAGGTGACTCATTCCCTATCATTATCATCCCTCCGATCAGCAGTAACAGCCAAAATACCTTCCGGGATTGTTTCCCGAACATATACTCCCTCCATTCCTCTACTGTTGTAAAATCACATTTATTATAGCAACCGAGTTATTAAAAACAAATAAGCCCAAGTGCTTAACTTGGGCTTATTGCTCTTAAGTTGGGACAGCTTAGGGCTCGCCCGGCTTAATCCCGGTTCTAGTCCTCATATATCATTTTTCGGGTCATGCCTCCATCAATAACGAGGTTGGTCCCTGTGACAAAGGTATTGCTTGGATCAGACAAATATAAACAAGCACGGGAGATATCCGAAGGAACACCCACACGACCGGAGGGATGCTGTTCATGGTCCTCCTTTTTCAATTTCTCCACGTCACCTGTCTCAATCCATCCCGGACTGATACAATTGACCCGAATTTGGTCCTTGCCCAGTGAGACCGCCAGCGCATGCGTCAGAGCTACAATCGCTCCTTTGGATGCGGCATAAGCTTCGGTATCCGGCTCAGACATCAGCGCACGGGTAGAAGCCATGTTGATAATGGCACCCCCGTGTTCATTGTTTTTCATATGTTTGGCCGCTTCCCGACTCGCCAAAAAGCAACTTCTCACATTGGTATTGAGTACATCGTCCCATTCTTCCAGCGTCAGCTCGTAGGGTGACTTCCACTTGGCGAGTCCTGCATTATTTACCAGAACATCGATTTGCTTGAATTCTTCCACGGTTGTACGAAAAAGATTCGTAATATCCTGCTCGCTCCGAACATCACATTGGACAAAGATGGCTTCTCCACCTTCATTACGAATGGAAGCTGCGGCTGCCGCACCCTCCGCCTCCTTGTAGTCAGCAAGTACAACTTTGGCCCCGGCGACTGCATAAGCTTCAGCCACACTTCGTCCTATCCCTTGAGCGGCACCGGTTACAACAACGACCTGATCTGTAAATGACATATTCATTGCCTCCTCTATGGTAATGATCCTTCGATCATAATCTCATTAAGCCTCTTCTTATATAAAAACACGTTAGGCCCATTAAGAAACGCTTGTCCAGCAAATAATCAAAAAAAGCTCACGCCATTCTGGCGCAAGCTGCTCAGTTTAACCCCGTAGGCGTTCAGAATATACGCGATTATATCGCTCGAAGCCTACATAACGCGTTCCTTTGAACGAGAGCCGTCCTTCATCCCCCTCAGCGCACAAACCATACTCTTCGCCATTGACTTTGAATTCGAGCCGATCTCCACTTTCTACTTCAAAGGTGACGTAGTATAACGTTCGTGCTGTACTGCCTGGTTCAGATTGCGACTGACTCATCTTCATCCGTCTGCTGGTGATTCGTGAAGGCACGGTCAATAGCGGCTCCGAGTTGTTGCGTCCCCACCTCCATACCTCCTTTCCCATCGACAGAAGGACTATACCTATAATCAGAACAAATACAACCGGAAAGACGGTTCCAAACAAATCAAACATCCAGGATGATTCAATGCCCATGTCTCTCCCTCCGTTCATACAACTTAGGACAGCCGGAGTCTTGACCCGTCTCCTGTAATGTATATGCACGTAAACAAGGAACTTGTTATCCAGATTGAAATCGAACAGTGTGAAGGGAAAAAAACCTCCGGCAGAATACCGAAGGGTTGCTTTATACGAAAATAAGCACTATTTCATTATCTAATACCCTGCTGCCTAGCAGCCATGTTTTACTTAAAGGTTGTTGCAAATCGTTGATCCAACAATATAACCTGATTAACCTGTCCCTCTTTTGTCAGCATAAACGATGCACGATAGATAGCCAGATCATCTTTTTCCGCTTGCAGCGACTTCTCATCCAGGAATGTTTCCTTCTGAATATGATAGGCATAATCGATATTACGTTCAGATTCGACTAAAACATGTTCCTTGCCATACAGATCGAGAATCTCTTGATGTGTCATCCCCGCCTCTGCCCCGCGAGCTGTCTTAAAGTACCCTTTCGAGTCCTTATTCAAGATGATACTGACGACTTTGGCATCCCTATAGCCAATCGTGATCCCGTTATTGTATTGATAGGATTGACCCACACCGGTTGATGTTCCCTCACCAAGGATTTTCTCCGCCTCTTCCTGACTCATTCCATACGTAATCTTATCCTCACTGTCGGTCTTCGTCACAGCCAGATCCTGTTCTGAAAATTCGTTTGGATTGAATTTGCTATTGCTGCAAGCCGTGATCATGATTAATAACAATGCCGCAACAACCCATGTTATTTTTCTCCAGTGTCCATTCTTCATGTACTCACCTCTGATGTTTTTCCAATATTTTATCATATTAACTACTGAAAAAATAATTAGTAGTGACGTTTTTACCATTCCTCACAAAACAAAAAGGGTATCCGATATGTAGTTACTCCTGTACCATTATCCGCTCCAACTGAGATAACAGCCTCAGGTAAAGCACTGCTATCTCAGTTCAAGCAAACCGATGTTACCATTGTGGATGCATATTTAATAAAGCAAAGGACAATTAGCCTAGGCTGTTAACGTACTCAAGCTAATTGTGTGATCACAAGATGTGCCGATACAGGTCGTGTTCCGCCCGCAAGTGGCGTGATTGTTAATGCTGTAGCATTACCAGCCGGGTTCCGTACGGTCAGAATAGAATTAATCACGGTTGTCTGCACTAAAGCCATACCCACAATCTGAGACGTTCCCGTTGCTCGCCCAACTACAGTAGGAGCCAAATCTGCCCCATTGAGAGTTAAGATTAATTGACCGGCTTCATTGATGCTCACCTGGAACAAAATCTGATACGTACCAATGGCTGCCAGATTGAATGAACTAGGCCCCGTACGTGCGATAGTTGTTCCACTTGTCGGCCCATCCTGAGGAAAGCTTACATCAGTACCGGGAGCAACCGTTGCTGCATTATCAGGTGGCATTAGCGCGAAAAAGTCAGCAAACCCCAGTACGCCTCCAGCTGCTCCTGTGGCACCTGTAACTCCCGTGGCTCCAGCAGGACCAGCTACTCCTGTCGCACCTGTCGGGCCTACTGCTCCAGCAGGACCTACCGCTCCTGTTGCACCGGCTGGGCCTGCCGGACCTACTGCTCCAGCGGGACCTACCGCTCCTGCTGCACCGGCTGGGCCTGCCGGACCTACTGCCCCAGCGGGACCTACCGCTCCTGCTGCACCGGCTGGGCCTGCTGGACCTGCCGGACCTGCTGCTCCTGTCGCACCCGTCGGCCCAACAGCTCCAGCGGGGCCAGGAAAACCTTGAGGTCCAATCGCTCCGGCAGGTCCGGGATTACCTTGCGGACCTTGTGGCCCTACGGCACCTGCTTCTCCTGGAATCCCCTGAGCTCCCATGGGTCCAGCGGGTCCAACCGGACCTTGAGAGCCTACTGCTCCAGCAGGACCAGGCTGTCCCTGAGGTCCTTGTGGTCCAGGTGGCCCCCCCGCTGGTCCTTGAGCTCCAGGTGGCCCTTCAACCCCTTGTTTACCTGGAATACCCTGTACGCCCTGTACGCCTTGTATACCTTGTGGTCCTGTTGGGCCAACAACAGTAGGTGTAGATATATTCACTTCTGGAGGCGGACATTTTACTTGAACGAACTTTTTAACCACTTTTAATCGGCGGTCTTTTCTTTTAACTTTACACGGGTGTAATGTTGCCTTTTTTCTCTTCATACGCTTCTTCACTTCTGAATGACTCACAGTGTGGACACCTCCCTATAGACATAGTTTAACGTACGTATGTAGATGAAAAGATGCGTGGACGAACAACCATTTTAGTTAAAAACTCAGCTAATTTCCAGGAAAAACAATTAAATTGATATCACACCGCCCATACGGTTGATCTAAATTGTTCATAACCATTAATTGAGTCAAGCTGGTTTACGTAACGATATTTGTTCAAAAAAACTCATGCCATTTGGGCATGAGTTGCTTGGTTTAACCACGCAGACGTTCCGAATAAAGCAGATTAGTTCGTTTAAAGAATATATCATGCCCCTTGAAAGAGAGCCGTTTTAAATCTGCATCGGGTGTACGACGATATAGGAGTTTTGAGAAAAAGGTAAACCACGACCTCCATAACATGTTGAGTTCACTTATGCTGATTTTTCGATTGTAATATTCTTCATCACAATTAATCTTGTGGTCTAACGATTCTGCCAAGTAAAAATGTGTTTCATCATAGCCAACGACGGGAACAAAATGCAAATAACGTTGCTTGGGATGTACTCTAATAAATAAAATAACAGGCACACCCTGGCTGATCTGTTTTTTCAACGTATTCACATTTCCTCGTAAGTACATTGCCTGATATCCTAGCTTACTGAAAAAAACAACGACCGCTTTGGGATATACCGTCCCATCCAGTAATTTGCGAGGATAGGTTTCATATAGCTTTGTTCCGTTGGACTCCAAACCGAAATGTCTCAAGACGAATGCACTTGAAAATGCAGCGCATTCGTAGTTTTTCTGAATATCCAAACGATTTGAAGATTGAATGTAATATGTGCTTGGCACATTGACTGTGTACATGCGATCTTTCTTAGGGAAACTGAAATAAAGGGAGATCACCCAGAAGAATAATCAACCAAAGTAATACATTGAGAAACAACACGTGACCTCCTTCGCTTCATCAGATGATATACTCTACCTTTTAAGTATGCCATTCACTAGACAATAAACTATAAGTCACAATATTCTCGTAATGATCGTAGACCCATTGAGCTTCTCTGGATGTACCTTCATTTGAAAATCCGATTTTCTCAGGTATAGCCCTGCTTTTAAAATTGTTTTCTGCACATTGAATGATCACACGATTTAACTTCAACTCGTTAAAGAGGTATTTAAGCAATTGCTCTATTGATTTGGTAATGATTCCTTTGCCCTGTGCTGACTCAGCTAAAAAATATCCAATGCTCGTTGCTCGATTATTCCAATCAATATAATGCAATGCTAACATCCCGACCAATTGTTCATTGAACCATATTCCGGAATCAAAACCGTTCCTCTCTTCATAATTATGTGTCCATACTTCTATTACAGAATCTAAATCGCTGGGCGATTGTCTTTTATCAACCCAGAGTAACCACGCTCTCAAGTACTTTCTGTTCTCATCAATTAACGCATACAACTCATCTCTATCTCGAGATTGGATCAGCTTTAAAACAATAGATTCATTCACTTGAAAAGGCAGCATCCTGTTCCTCCACTCAATCTAACTATGAGGTTATTTTAGGTGTCTATTCCTCGCACCAGTTCTTTAAAACCCATTCTTTAATTTGTTCAGCTACTCCCACTGCTGTAAGCTCTGTCGTATCAATTGTTTGCATTGGCGGGTCAAACGCAGTTTCTGAATTCTGGAGTAACCAGTTGGCAAAGTTTTTGTGATCTTCAATCAAGTTCACGTCCCACCCACGGGCTCTTAAACGCGTCTCGCGAGTAACATCGTCACAATGCAAGTTCATATATAGAATTCGATCAAATCGATCTATGTAATCGGACGATGCAATGTTTTCCGGAACCATCGTTCCACATAAAACAGTCCCTCGCCCACTTAGCGATATGTTATACGCAATCCTCAACCAATTCTCTTTGGCAATCTGCCAATCCACATTATCGATGATATCCATATCAAAAACGTCAAATTCGGGTAGCTGCTTCCGAACATGCGAAGAGATCGTTGTTTTTCCTGTTCCACTTGCGCCTGTCACTACAAACAGCGGTAATCTTCTCATAACTAGCTCCTTTGATTGAACTTCCCTTCCAGAAACTTTTAAATATTATTCTTATCACTGAACTCAATGCAAAAAGGTTGCATCTCAGGTTTTAAGCAATACTCTATTCTTTCTCTGAAGTTTTTCCATTCGACTTTTAAAATGGCTTCTTCGATCGGAAAGAAACCAGACTCTAGGCTCTCCGATGTTGTCGTTAATTCTCCTCCTATTGGTTTTGCTAAAAATAACGTGTTACATATTGAATTTTCGATATTTTGAAATATTCCACAGAATTTGATGATTTCAATGTCGATTCCAGACTCCTCTTTGGTTTCTCTGATTGCAGCTTGACTTAGGGATTCTCCTTCTTCCACTTGACCACCTGGCATTTCCCATCCTCTTCGTGGTCCTCTAATAAGTAATAATTCATTTTTGTCGTTTATAACGATTGCAGCGGCAGATAAGATATGTTTTGGAGGGCTCATTTATTCGACTCCTTCTAAAGAGATTGGATATGCATTTGAGGAATATGATTTATAGCCATACTAAAAAAAGTTATATATCCCGTCTTCAAAATAATTGTATTCTTCATCCGTTACTCTTAACTTTCCATACCCGTTATAAAATATTTCTCGATCTCTTTCATTATCAAACGCATTATGTTTCGGTCTAATAGCTAACGCTACATCATATCTTGGATCCCCGTATGCTGCTCCTGCCCAATCAATAACTCCAACGATATTGCAATCATTAACAAGTACATTATCTATGGTAAAATCGCCATGAATTAATGTGTTATCGATTGGTTCTGGTCTTCCTTCATTCAACTGTTGAAGTAGTTCTGCTGATCCGTCTACAGCAAAGTGAGTTAGATTATATTCTGCTTTACTAAGCATTGTATCTAACCAAGGACTGTCATTGTTCAATAATTCAACGGGACAAGAGCATTCATGTATTTTCTTCAAACAACGCCCAAAGTTAAAAATCGCTTTTTCTTTACTCTGAAGATCAGGCATCTTAGAGAGAAAATCTCTTAAACTTATTCCATCAATGTAATCCATCAAAAGCCATCTCGATCTATCCTCAATATGAAATGAATATGTCTTCGGAACAGGGAGTCCCGTATGGTAAAGGTATTGAAGCACCTTATATTCATCTGATAACCATTCATTATAAAGATCGTTTTCTGTCTTCTTGATGATGTACTTTTGGTCGAACGTATCCAGAATAGCCACAGTAGAAGTATGACCTTGCTTAGGAAAAGTGATTTTCTGGACTTTCCCTATATGTTCTTTTATTTCAATTGGGAGATCTTGAATTTTCATAGTTTTATCCTTTCTACAATTTCATGCCCTTTCTCTTTCAGATAAAGTCAATAAAACAATTCCACATTTTGAGTGAATTACCTTAATTATTTCTATAATAACCCATGCTGCAGTATTTGCGAAGTGAATTTAAAAGCGCATACATTTCTCTCTAAATCAAAAAGAACGCTCCTGCAGGAACGTTCTCCGTGAATGATTAGCCTAGGCGTACATCAGATCCATAAATCCGCGAGTTACATCTCCACCTTCAGCTGGTTCGGGTTGGTCTGCCTGTGCGTGTTCTGCCATGCAAGCCTTCACTGCTTCCTCTGTCGTACAACGATTCGCATCGTCACATGTGTAGCATAATTGAAGCATATATCTGGTTAATTCATCCGCCTGCGTGAATTGAGTTTGACCGTTGGTTCTCATCTTCATCACTCCTTCTCTTGTTGAGTTAAATATATCACCTTCTAATGGATTTATTTGTGATTTATTTCACAAACTAAGTAAAAAAGAAAAGGAACCCTTAGGCTCCTCTCCTTTCTCCTATCTATTCACATCGATAACACTCTATGTTTATAGTACTTTCCAATGTACACCGCCATCTACCGTTTGCAATAACAACGATCTTTTGGCATCTGTATTTTCAACCAATATCCAGCCAAGCTTGGGGGTAACCATCTGAATCTTCACAATCTCCGGATAGTCTTCGAGAATTTTCTCCAGTACACTGCTTGCGGGAAGAGCGCTCCACGTTTTGCCCGCATCCTTGGTGTGGTAGGTTATGCCCTTTTGCATCGCCCAACCTTCCGATGCGTTCAGAAATACCGGTGAAAGGTTACGATTCGGACCCGTTTGTTTGTTTAAAGTGAAATTGGACAGCTTCCAGCTCTTACCGCCATCGGTGGTAAAGAATCCATTAAATGTCGTGCTCTCCCCTTGAGAACAGGACATTGATATCCAGGCTGATTGCGCTTCACGTCCAAAAAATTGTGGTGAACTAACACTGAAATTACCACACCCGTTGAATTTGTTTCGATCAAAGAAGGATGGTCCAGTATTCCAGTTTTCTCCGCCGTCTGATGTTACATATAACTTCGGTGTGCCGAACTCCAGCGCTGTTAAGAAACCATGTTTTGGATCCGAGAAAGCCATCCCCGTGGTGTATCCACGTTTGGAAATCTCTTCTGCTTCCTGTTTGCCATCTTCATCACTGGAAGACATCCGATTCCAGGTGATTCCACCGTCCTCGGTGAAGTAAAGTTTCTTGTCCTGTTTACCAATAGCGGTATCGACCGTAGTGAGAATCCAGCCTTTCTCAGGAGATACAAATGAGATCGCAGTCACTTTATCCGTCTTGGACAGAGAAGACAGGCTCCAAGTTACGCCCCCATTGTTGGTGCGAAGCACCATGGTATCTGTTCCACCCATGCCTTCACGAACAATCCAACCATGCGCACGATCTACAAAATAAATGCTTTGTCCATATTTAGGGTTAGCCGGAAACTGTACATTTTCCGAAGGTGAAATATTGGTCCAGGTCTTTCCCTGATCCTGAGTGTAGTACAGGCGCAGCGCATTCCGCGTCACACCCCACGCCAATCCTCCGTTGTCATTGAGCAACTGAAAATCGGTCAAACGGGTCTGTATTTGGTACTTGGCCATATCTGCAGATTCTGTACTGTTCACAGGGGGAACGACAGTTAATGTCTGCCCTGTATTCCCGGCGTCCTCCTGCTGCTGCGGAGGTTCTGCTACCGGAGGTTGATCTGAGTCGGTGCATGCAGCCAATACAACTGCTATACCTATAGACAGCAATGCTGTCTGCGCGATTTTAATCCATTGCGAACGCAAGTGGGTTCCACCTCTCTCATCCAATATACAGGCGCGCATGCCTGTCCTATGGCGTTTTATTTACGATTCATCAGAATCCACTGCTCCTATTCTACCACAAACCTTATGTAAAAGGCTCATTGCCCACTCATGGTCGGCCCGCTCCCTTTTTCCAGCTCATACTCTGGGCTATAGGTCGCACACTTATTACCATTAATTTTATCCTAAACTGTTTTTCGACGGAATAATTGGTAAAAAGACATTAAATGTGAACTATTTTATAGACAACACTCGCTTTATATTCTCTAATCCCTTAATATGGATGGGAGTATAACCCAAAAAGGAGAGGATATTGAACATGACAAATAGTGCAGCTCTGAAACCAAGTCGTGTCGTGATTGTAGGCATGGGTGCGGTGGGAACAACAACGGGATACACGCTAATGTTGAGACAGCGTTCGTCCGAGTTGGTATTTGTGGATGTGAATCATGATAAAGCAACCGGCGAAATGCTGGATATGAACCACGGTCTTCCATTTACGGGAGGCGTGAAAGTATGGGCTGGCGATTATTCCGACTGCAAAGATGCAGATATCATTATTATTACAGCCGGCGCTTCCCAGAAACCAGGCGAGACCCGGATTGATCTGCTGAAGAAAAATGCAAGCATTTTCAAAGATATTATCGAGCGCATTACTGAAGTGAATTCTCATGGTATTTTACTGATTGCAACCAATCCTGTAGATATTTTGTCCTATACTTCATGGAAACAAAGTGGATGGCCTGCTTCCCGTGTCATCGGTTCAGGTACATTGCTCGATAGCGCACGTTTCCGTTACCTGATTGGTAAGAATAAAGGGATCGACCCGCGTAGTATTCACGCACACATTATTGGTGAGCATGGAGATTCCGAAGTACCGGTATGGAGCCTGGCTAACGTTGCAGGAACAGATCTGGAATTGGATGAAGAAACACAACAGGATATCTTTGACCGTACCAAAAATGCAGCGTATGAGATTATTAATGCCAAAGGAGCGACTTCCTATGCAATCGCCCTTGCTCTGGACCGCATTGTAGCTGCAATTCTCGGCAACGAAGGCTCCGTTCTGAACGTATCCACTTACCTTGAAGACTACAATGGTGTATCGGATGTTTATCTGGGTGTTCCATGTGTTGTCGATCGCAACGGTGTGCGCGAAATTCTGCCTCTTCCGCTGAATGAAACCGAAAAAGTGGCTTTCCAGGCATCTGCTAACAAATTAAAAGAACAGATCGCTGGATTGGAGTAATCCACGTATAAAAAATAACCACCTGTATTCCTGTAATAAGGAGTATCCAGGTGGTTATCTGCTATCCAAATTCCATTTGGTTTACATAATATTTGTTCCGTCAATATTATCGTTGAACATTTTTAATTCAGCATTTTGAATCATTCGATGTCAATCGCTACAGGGTATTACTAATTACCAACTCTCAGTTACTCTAAATACCACATCAACTGTGTTCGAGCCTGGACCACCAATATTCAATACGGCTAAAGTTACAACCTGATTTTCCGGAAGAGTGAAATCCAAAAGTTCTGAAGAGGCCAATATTGTAGTATTCCCTGCTCCCCCTCCTGTAATGCCTTGAAACACCACTTCTCCACCTGTAATTGTTGTAGAGGTATTGTTGACCAGCAGTGCGGTCTCGCTATCAGGAATGATCGTTGTAGCTGTGGGATAATTAACAAAAGCTCCATTTAACGTCCCTCCCACTAGCACTTGGTAACTTAGATCTACGGTTGAAATAACATTGATTTCTTCCAAATTCACCTGAACCGAATTCGTTCTAGCCGAACCCGCTGGAAACACAGCTTTTCTTGTAAATGAAATTACGGGTGTTAATGTTGATGTAACATTTGTTATTCTTCTTCTTTCGGAAGTGACTCTATAGGTTGGTTCATATTTTCCGATAATACTATATTGTCTTCCACCCACAAATATACTATAAGCAGCACCAGTTCCATTATTAGCGACTTGTGCTCTTAACGGAAGATTTGGATCAACAAAGCTTGTTTGACCTGTTGGGGAGAATCGATGAACGGTAACTACCTCTTGGGCTAACGTTACGGGATCAGGGATAACCACTCTAAATTCGATCACTCCGTAACCATACCATGTAAACACAATTTGGTATATGTTCCCTTTTGATAAGTTTAGTGTAGCTCCGCTTGGTCCTGTCCCGTTTAATGGATCTACATTCCATAAGCTTTGAGGAACTGTCGTATCAACTCCTGCTCTACGCACGGTTACAAACACCGTAGTACTGTTCACTCCAAAAAAGGCTCCGTTTTGAGTATCAAATAATCCCCATTGCGCCACTTGGTTACCTATTGGCAGAGAAGGAATTCGAACCCCTATCCCCGCCTCTCCTGCATAACCCGGTTCATATCGTCCTCGCAATACACTTTCTAAAATGGCTGAGTCTACGCCACTGGCAGTATTGCTCAAATTATACTCAGTCGCGTTATTTGTAACCGTGCCGGCCCCAGTAGTCGTAACTGCATCTCTAAGGATCGATAAACCATACACAGAGGTTAGCTCCACAATTGGAGTTTTTTGTGCTATACGCAACTCATCGAATTGCGAACTGACATTTGGTCCAATATTGGAGATGATAATATCTGACAATGTTTCTCCTCCTTTGCAGAAAGAGGGAGAAGAAGTGAATATTCTTCTCCCCGCTTTTTATTGACTACCATTCTTCAGTGACACTAAAGGTTGCGGTGACAGAATTCGTACCACCACTTAAGTTAGCTACAGCCAGCGTGACAAATTCAGTGTCTGGTAATTGAAAATCCAATAATGACGCAGAAGCTAAAATTCTGGCACTGCCTTCTACGCCAGCTGCTAAGCCTTGTAGTAGTACCTGACCTCCAGTGATGGTCGTTAGCGTACTATTTACTAACAGACCTGTCTCCGAGTTTGGAATATTCGTCGTTGCCGTTGGATACGTTGCAAAGGCTCCATTAATGGTTCCGCCTAATATGATCTGGTAGTATATATCGTCTGAGGTTACAAGATCGATCCCTTCAAGTTTTACACTGACTGAATTCGTTCTGCCTGAACCTGCCGGGAAAGTTGCTTTTCTTTGGAAGGCCAAAATCGGTGTCAGAGCCCCGGTTGCAGTTACGGTTCTTCTTTCAGAAGTAATTCTGAATACCGGACTATATCTGCCCACAATGCTATATTGTCTTCCTCCAACAAATAAATTAAGTGCAGATGCTGTTCCACTATTCGAAATTTCAGCACGGAGAGGAAGATTAGGATCGGCCAAACTTGTTTGCCCGCTCGGTGAGAATCGTTGAACGGTAATTACTTTTTGCGCTAAAGTCGTAGGATCAGGAATAACAACTCTAAACTCAATGACCCCATAACCGTACCAAGTAAATAAAATTTGAAATATATTCCCCTTAGCCAGACTAAGTGTAGCTCCGCTAGGACCGGTTCCATCTAATTTATCAACGTTCCAGGAAGCCTGAGGAATAATCGTGTCTGCTCCTGCTCTTCTGACTGCTATAAATATTCCGTTTGCCACACTCTGGCCAAAAAACAAACCATTTTGGTCATCAAAAAGTCCCCATCTCACCACTTGTGTTCCTGTAGGGGCAACAGGCAATCGCACGCCGATCCCTGCTTCTCCAGCATACCCTGACTCATACCTTCCCCGTTCTGAGCTTTGAAGTATTGCCGTATCTGCTCCTGATGCTGTCGTGGTTAGTTGAAACTCTGTGGTGTTGGTTCCAACCGTTGCAGCACCCAAAGTAGAGACGATGTCTCTTAGGTTAGATAGACCATATACCGAAGTCAATTCAATAATCGGCGTTTTTTCACTTGCTCTTAATTCGCTAAATTCAGAACTAACATTTGGGCCTACTCCCACTATAGTTACGTTAGGGTCTACTGTACCAGTGGCTCCAGTTACTCCAGTTGCACCAGTATTTCCGGTTACACCAGTAACTCCAGTGACTCCTGTTGTACCAGTTACTCCAGTGGTTCCTGTTACTCCAGTTACTCCAGTTCCCCCGGTAGCTCCTGTTACTCCAGTATCTCCAGTATCTCCAGTATCTCCAGTTGCTCCGGTTACTCCAGTTACTCCAGTGGTTCCTGTTACTCCAGTTACTCCAGTTCCCCCGGTAGCTCCTGTTACTCCAGTTTCACCAGTATCTCCGGTTAAACCAGTGACTCCAGTTGCCCCAGTTTCACCAGTTCCCCCGGTAGCTCCTGTTACTCCAGTTTCACCAGTATCTCCGGTTAAACCAGTGACTCCAGTTGCCCCAGTTTCACCAGTTCCCCCGGTAGCTCCTGTTACTCCAGTTTCACCAGTATCTCCGGTTAAACCAGTGACTCCAGTTGCCCCAGTTTCACCAGTTCCCCCGGTAGCTCCTGTTACTCCAGTTTCACCAGTATTTCCGGTAGCTCCAGTGATTCCTGTTGCTCCAGTTGCCCCAGTAGCACCAGTATCTCCAGTTGCCCCAGTTGCCCCAGTAGCACCAGTATCTCCAGTTACTCCAGTATCTCCAGTTACTCCAGTATCTCCAGTTACTCCAGTATCTCCGGTAGCTCCAGTTGCCCCAGTAGCACCAGTATCTCCAGTTGCCCCAGTAGCACCAGTATCTCCAGTTGCCCCAGTAGCACCAGTATCTCCAGTTACTCCAGTATCTCCAGTTACTCCAGTATCTCCGGTAGCTCCAGTTTCACCAGTTACTCCAGTATCTCCAGTTGCTCCAGTTACACCAGTTACTCCAGCTCCGGTAGCTCCAGTTTCACCAGTAGCTCCAGTCACCCCGGTAACTCCCGTGGACTCATTTGCACCTAACAGTTCTGAAGATACAATACGATGGGGCGTTACAAGCTGCCCGGCAGAATTTTTTCCCCAAACCGATATTTCTACTTGCTGTTCTGCGAGACCACTTGTAGTAAAGATAAATTCAAATACATCCAGGTTTGCAAAGTAATTCTTCGTTATTGCTTGATTCGAACTTATACTAATAAGTTCAAGTACGTATAGAGTTCTGATTCCATTCAGGTAATATCCTTGTATCAAGATACTCGCATTATTGATCAAATCTCTATTATCGATCTTAATCGTCAACTGTTGTGTTGGCCTTACGCCACTAACTGGATTATTCTCAATCGGTCCAGTTGATAAAGTAGCCATGTTATCCCCTCCCCTCACATGCAGTTTAATCTTTGGCATCTCCTAACTTCTTTACATAAAGTATTCCAATTCTTGCTAGGGGTGAGAGTTATCGCATAATTCAGTATTTGAGAACTCAAAAAGCCTGTCACTTGGACAGGCTTCTCTAAATCTAATTATTCAATAGCTAATTGTTCAACCCAAATGCGGGAAGTTTAACGTCAAGCAAAGCCATAGCCTCTTCTTTCTCCCGGCTGGTTACGTGAGTGTACACGGTTGTTGTTTGAATCGATGCATGACCAAGCAGCTCCTGCACGGTACGCAGATCGGCTCCACGCCGTAACATCATGGTCGCGAAGGAGTGACGCAGCTTATGACTGGAGTAGTTTTGACGTTGATTGGCTGGTGATTCCTGCTGGAAGCGTTCAAAGGTTTCTGTAGATATGAGCTGGATGCTGCGAATCGACAGTCTCTTCCCTTTTTGCGAGACAAATAACGCTTCCTCTTTTGGCCGCCAAGGTTCCAGACGCTCAGCCATCGCTTGAGATAATACTTTTGCCACAGTCTCCGGTATAGGTAGGGAGCGCCATTTACGACCTTTACCAAATACATCCAATGTACGCCGCTCCGCATTATAGTCTTTGCAATCCAACGCATGCACTTCTCCAACCCGTAATCCCATATATCCCATTAGTAGAAAAACAGCCAGATTACGTGTGCGATACTTGCCTTCTACCGACTCCAAGAAACGTGTCAGCCCACTTTCATCAAGGAAAACGGGCGCACGGTTTTTCTCGGTTTTGGATTTTTTGATCCCAAACGCCGGATTATTGGTTAACAATTCAAGTTCAATGAGGGACTTGTAAAAACAGTTCACCGCTGCATGTTTGCGATTTCTCGTGGCATCACTAACCCCGCGCTCCCGAGCGCGGGACAGAAAAGACAACACATGCAGCTTTTTGACCTGCTCCAGTGACTTTCCTTGAATGGAGACCAGAAATTCCACCACGTCACCCGTGTATGATTTTACCGTATGGCCTGTATATCCGGCGTCCTTCATCCATATGTGAAAAGCTTCAAGTTCGTCCGCATATTGCTCCTGAATCTCCTCGGTCATCATCTGTCTACGTCACCTCGATTCGGTTAAAATTGACTATGATTATTTACGCTGATACTACGATGACAGAACAACCTTCTGAAGCAGAACAGAGCCCCTAGGCTTCATCCACAATGACAACGTCACTCAGCGGAATGATCGTTTCGGGTCTGCCTTGACTACGGGTAAGTACAAACGATGGCAATGGATTCTCGTGCAGGCCATTCACGGATTCACAGATCTGAGTATATAAATCCATGTGCAACGTCTCGCCTTCACCCGCCACATCAATAACAGGCCAATCTCTCTGAACGCAGGCAGGCCAGTAAGCCAGCTCATTCGCAGGTACGATACTTAATTGTTGAATAGACGGATCAATACGGTAGATCCCTTGCCGTTCAGGTTCATCGCCCAGCTTGTCCACGGCAAGTATTCCAGCCGACTGCTCATCTGGTGCAGAATAGAGTGAATAACACCACGGAGTCACGCCCCAGGCGATCGCCATCAGCCCCTCTTCCATCAACGTATCTGACAGATTCCCTTCGGCAAATTGCTCGATCAGATTATGGTTACCTGGTCCCATCAGTTCCTCTACACGTTCAGCGAGTCGAGGCAGGTCAGCGAGAATGAATCCTCCTCTCCCGTAGGAGTCAAACACATGATGGTTTCTGCTCCACACAGCTTGAGACGGTGAACTCAACGACGCTGCTTCGGCCGGGAAAAGCGATATATATACGGTGATAACTTGCGCATACTTAACCATTGCAAGTTGTTCAGGTTCGAGTGTACCTTCAGCAATACGAGGTGTTTTCATATGCAGGGAGATTCGAAGTTCGTATTCCCCCTCTGCAAATGCTGTCCAACCAAGATTAACAGACTGTTCAACGCCTTCAATAGATGCAATGGAGATCGAGCTATCCGGTTTCAGGTTAACAGCATACTGCACGTATGCTAACTCCTGACCATAGATGATATTGGCATCCTGACGATTGACCGGTGAATCCAACTGTTGTGCAATGACAGATACCTTACGTCCATCCTTCAGAAGACGCTGCGGATCAATATCCAACTGTAAGGTTTGTGAATCCTCTAATTGTGAAACAATTAATCGCGCCTCGGCAAGTACGGATGAGTCAGCTAATGCAAATCCAAAAGCTGCATTTTGATGATCTGAATTCGTATGTAATGGTGTGTTCATGATACATCCCCTCTCTTATGTCTGATGGCATGTCACAACCCCAAATATATTTCATATTTGGCTTAGCCGCAACCCCGGCTCCTTAATTATATCGGTCATACTCCTTATTACTTACCCATATATGAAGAAAATTCCAACCTTCCCTGCTGTTATCCCCCTTTATCTTTCTATATATAAAAAAATCCCCATCCCGCCTCGCCGGAGCGATACGAAATGAGGAAAATGGAAAATATTCTCGGATGAAGATGTTCTCGTCTCGTCTACTTATCCTTCGATCGGAAAGCACTCGAGATCCGGCGTGCCGGATTCAGATGACTGTAATGCCGTCCATACGCAAAGTAGATGATCAATCCGATGATCAACCAAGCAAAAAACGTAATCCATGTCAGCGCTGCAAGGCGTGTCATCAAGTATACGCAACCCAAGGCACTCAGAATCGGAATCAGTGGCACAAGTGGAACGCGGAATCCGCGTTTGAGATCAGGGTTATTTTTACGCAACACAATAATGCCCAGACTTACGACTGCAAAAGCAAACAACGTTCCGATGTTCGTAAGCTCCGCCAGATGTCCCAGTGAGATGAACCCGGAGAACAGAGCCACAATAATGCCTGCAACCCATGTTCCAACCGCTGGTGTCTGACTCTTGCCACTAACCTTGGAGAAGACAGGTGACAGTAGTCCGTCACGAGACATGGAATAGAGCAAACGTGTCTGACCATACATCATGACCAGCAATACGGTCGTAATGCCGGCAATCGCTCCAAGAGATACAATCCAGGACAATCCCTTCAATTGAACAAATTCAAATGCAAATGCAACCGGATCACTTACATTCAGCATGTTATAAGGCACAATCCCTGTGAGGATCAACGATACAACAATGTAGAGAACGGTACAGATTGCAAGTGACGCAATAATTCCAATCGGCAAATCCCGTTGTGGCTGTTTAACTTCTTCTGCCGCTGTGGAGACCGCATCAAATCCGATGTAGGCGAAAAATACCGTAGCTGCTCCAGCTGTTACACCTGAGATACCAAAAGGCAAAAATGGCTGCCAGTTGGTTGGCTCTACATAGAAAACACCTACACCAATGAAGATCAGCACAACAATAATTTTAATCGCTACCATGATGCCGTTCGCACGAGCCGCTTCCTTCACCCCTCGGGTAAGCAGGAAAGTGATAATTAAAGTAATGACAGCAGCCGTGATGTCAAAATAGGTTCCCTTTTCCGGACTGAACGCACTCGTCAGCGCATGGGGTAACTCCAATCCAAATCCGGACAATAACGTCTGGAAGTATCCAGACCATCCACTGGCTACCGCCGCACTCGCGAATCCATACTCTAATATCAGATCCCATCCCAGAATCCAGGCAATCACTTCGCCAAAAGCCGTATAACTATACGTGTACGCACTACCCGATGCCGGTATGCTTGAGGCAAATTCCGAGTAACACAATGCTGCGAATGCACATATGATACCTGCCAGCAAAAATGACAGTACAAGGCCCGGGCCAGCATACGTTGCGGCAGCTACACCGGTCAGCACAAAAATCCCCGTACCAATAATAGCTCCTACGCCAAGTGTGGTTAAGTCCAACGGACCGAGTGCCCGTTTCAATCTACTGCTGTTATCACACGCTGAGGCAATTGGTTTTTTACGAAATAATGAAGATCGTTGTTTGTTCTCACGCATGGTCATGTTCCTCTCGTCATGAATCTTGAATGTGTTATGGATGTAATGGAGATTGGATGGTTTTCCATCTGTTCTATGAAAAAGTCATTTGTTCTATCTTATCGATCACCTATAAAAACCTAGCGAATTCTACACGTTATCGCGTTGCTTGGTTAAATTTATTTTGAAAGATCACTTATTTTGTTCTTTTTTCGCGAATATTATCATGATCTGTTGCACGTGGATGAATATGAAAATGGATTTAAAACAAAACTGCGTATAATTTATATTATGCGCAGTTTTTATGAGCCTAATTTTCCGCGAAAAACACCTTTAACACCTTGTTATCTGAAGTTAAGAAAAAGAGAGCTCTTTTCGTCTTTTTCCGCTGTATCTTCCTCCCTTATCCTGTCTAATTCCACGATATGACGGCATGTAAAAGAGCCACATATCATTATGCGGCCCTTTATTTCTTACTATAGGTTCACGAGAAAGCAATTCTCTCTGCATCTGACATCCGGTATTGGGTTAACAAATAATCTTTGCTCTGCATCGCCGTATCCCGAATCGCATCCAGATCAACATTCAAAAGTTTGCCCTCTCGCTTCACAAGTCTACCTGCCACAAAGACCGTATCCACATTGGATGGATTGGCAAATTGCACGACAGCGCCGATTGGATCATGGACGGGGAACATATTCAGATCGGTAGTACGAATCATGATCAAATCCGCTTCCTTTCCGGGGGTCAGCGTTCCGACCTTCTGCTCCAATCCCAATGCTTGGGCACCAGCTGAAGTTGCAAATCTCAGCACTTGGCTAGACTGCAAGTTCAACTCACCAGGCATCTCACCCTGCTGCAAAAGTTGTTCATTGGCTCTGGATCGTTCAGCCTGAAGTGCAAACTTCATCTGCGAGAACATATCTCCGCCTGTGGACGTTACCACATCTACACCAAGTGTAGGGGTTCCCCCATGTTCAAGAAAATAGCCGGTGGCCGGATATCCATGACCCATCATCATTTCAACCTCAGGTGTGACCGACAAGGAAGCGCCGCTATCTGCCAGCATTTTGTATTCATCCATGCCCATGGTGTTACCATGAACGATATTCACCCGTGGACTTAACAGTCCCGCTTCGTACAAGTGACTGATCGAGCGATCCACAGATCCCCAACTGCCAAATCCGGCATGCATGGAACAGATCGCATCCAGTTCTTGTGCTAGTTCGATCTCTTTCACGGTTGTATCCCAATGACTGAACTCCGGACCACGAATGGCCAGCCCATAAGTAAGTAATTGATCCTGTGATGAAAAATATCGTTCTTTGACTCTTCTCACATCATTATTCGAATACGTGAGTTGACTATCCCGATTCCAGTAGTCCGTCTCACCAGGGACTCCGTGAGCAAATACCGCCCGAATGCCAGCATCCTGAAGTCCACGAATCAGTTCATCCGTATGGTCAGAGGAATACGGCATGCTCCAATCCAACACTGTCGTCACTCCTGCGTTAAGCGCTTCCAAGGAACCGAGCAGGTTGGCAATATAACTATCTTGTGGACGGAGCTTGCTTCCCATCGCACCATAATAGAGATTTTGCAAATAAACTGGTAACGACCAGTTGGTTCCCGCTGTTTTGACAAGTGATTCCCACATATGCCGATGCGTGTCCACCAGCCCAGGCATAATAATCATCGATGAAGCATCAATGATCTCCGCATCCGGAATATCCAGGTCGGGCTGGATCGCCATGATCAGTGAATCCTGAATCAGAACGTCCGCCCTCTTATACTGTCCAATTCGAGCATCCATCGACAACACACAGCCATTTTTCAACAGATAACTTGTCCGCACAAGACACATCTCCCATCTGATTTGGTTTGAAAGACGATCACATCCTGCTTACGAATCCGTACTGCTTCTGACTATTTTTTCGCTAGTATATATACATTATATAGTTATTGTTAGTATTTATCAATTTTGGGATTTTCGTTTCGCCCGAAATCTTCTGACCTTCATCAGATTTCCACACATCTTATCATCACAGTACTTCTGTGTTCTGCTTCGGGTATCATCATAGAACATCCAGCGACAATCCGAATTATCACAGATCCGGATCCTGCCGCCTTCTCCCTCTACCAAAGTCAAAGCAAAGTCAGCAGCTACCTCAGCCATAACCTGACTCCAATGTGCTTCTACAGCTACCAGTTGGAGTTTCAGTTCCTGATCAATTGTAGTCAATGTTCTTCTCACATGCCCTGCTTGCATAACGCCGTTCAACCATTGTTTATCTATATCCGCTTAGTGATGCTCCGGAAGACAAGCGGGCTCCAAGAGCCATCAATTCGTTCCTGAAGTTTCTCATCGACAACTCATCTTCTGGAGATGCAGGGACAGAAGCGTTAAGTTGCCATCGATCCAGAAAGTCTTGCTGCCAGCTCGCCTTCCCAAGCCTGTCCTCCGATCGATCTCCCCCACGCCAGTCGTGATAATCGCTGTTTACAAAATCGGTCCATAACCTGTCCATATATACCTCCGTTTATTGTAACCATCTAATTAAATAAAGAAGGTTACAACTCATCTTTGATGTGTTATATTAAGTGTAACCTCATTAATCAGTTTTAGCTAGTTACATCACAATTATACGCAAGGAGGAAAAGGCAATGACAAAAACAACAGCACTAGATGTGTTACTTATTCAAAAGGATGATACTTGGGATCAATGTAATTGGATTGTACCTTTGTCGAAATCCTTGGAGGGGCTTACAGCAGAACAAGCAGCCTGGATTCCACCCTCAGGGGGATTAAGCATCTGGCAGTTGGTTAACCATATGTATTATTACAACCATCGCTTATTATGTCGCATGCAAGGTAAGGAGCCCACCCTTCCTGCTGTAGACTCCAATGAATACACATTTGGGAATCCTGGAGATCCAACGGACGCAGCCGGATGGAATACACTGCTACAGGGTACAACTCGATTAGCCCAACAGTTGCGAGATCAATTGGCTGCACTACAAGAGTCAGATCTTGAAGCCGCATATATGGATTCCGAAGAGAAATGGGCACACGAACTAGCTCGCTGGGTACTCCATGATGCGTATCACGCAGGTCAGATCGTGCTCCTTCGCAGACAGCAAGGAAGCTGGAAAATCATTTTCTAAAAAAAATGCTTGAACTGCTAGCGCTTACAGGAATAAGATGAACTTATTAATGTTACAGCTTGTTCAACACACTATATAATTGAATAGGATCTTCGGGGTAGGGTGCAATTCCCAACCGGCGGTGATGTTCTTCGGAACCAGCCCGCGACTCGCTATAAGTTCTTAACAAAGGACATTTAGCGACTGACTTGGTGTGAATCCAAGGCCGACGGTACAGTCCGGATGAGAGAAGATCAACACATTGACATGCCGTTCACGGGAAGGCCTCTTTCCTGACGCATGTCCTTGGATGAGCCCCCGTTTATTTGGTATATACCAAAACGGGGGCTTTTGTCGATTTTGCCAACTGAAGATTCCGTGTTCTGACGAAGGAGTCCTGAATATGGAAAAGACATCAGCAGCATCACCTGTTTACCGCAATGAACGAAGTAATACCGGATTCTGGCTTGTAGTTCTCGGCGCCGCCTTATGGGGTGTCGACCCACTCTTCCGCATTATTTTGCTAAACACGATGACATCCACGCAGATTGTACTTGTGGAACACATCATCGTCAGTCTTATTGCCATTCCCGTGCTGTGGAAATTCCGGTCTGACCTGAAAAACCTGCGTGCTCGCCACTGGATTGCCGTGATTTTTATCTCATGGGGAGGATCAGCACTCGCAACGGTATTGTTCACCATGGCACTAACACATAATGATCCGAATACGGTACTTTTATTACAAAAAATGCAACCACTCTTCGCCATCGTGCTGGCTAAACTGTTATTAAAAGAAACCTTGCCACGTCGCTTCGGTGGATTGTTCTTCATTGCATTAGCAGGAACCTACCTGCTTACATTTGGCTTCACATTGCCATTAGGTAACTGGGACAACTGGATTCATGCTGGAAGCTTGTTATCCCTTGGGGCTGCTGCCTTATGGGGAGGTTCAACCGTTATGGGCCGATTGATGCTGGGACAGGCGCGTTATGAAACGGTCACCTCCCTGCGCTTTGTAGTTGCTCTCCCGCTTCTGATCTTTATGACGTGGAATGAAGGTGCGGCATGGACGTTTCCGTCCGGAACGGGTGAACAGACTGCTGTCATCCTCAACATTCTCGGTCAGGCATTGTTACCAGGTTTGCTCAGTCTTCTGTTGTATTACAAAGGTCTGTCGTCAACCAAAGCATCTGTTGCAACACTCGCAGAACTTAGCTTCCCGATGGCGGGTGTGTTAGTGAACTGGATTGCTTTCCGTACACTAATTACATGGGAGCAGCTGCTTGGTTTTATCCTGATCTGGGTGGCCCTCTTCGCCATTTCCAGACAGCAGGAAAGATCATCAACTGCGGCTGATGCTGCACCGAAGCTGCGTACAGAGTAAGTGGATATATCTGAGGTTCACATATCAACAAATAGTCAAATATAAAATAAAACCATTGCACATCAAATTAGATGAGCAGTGGTTTTTTTATTTCCATTACTCGATATTACTCGATTATTTTCTCAATTAGCAATATGAGCTATTAAACCTGCGCTTTATTTCTATATCGCAAATGCAAATGCCCCTCTTTTCCCTCCTCTCATACCGAATATCAAAATCATCGCGCTAAGTCTCTTCTATGTTTTGTCTTTTATCCAATCCGGTGGTACGATGACATATGGAATAAACAGATGAATTATATTCAGAGAGGAACGATCATGATGTCTTCATTCTCATATACCTCCTACGACGCCGTAGGTTTGGCTGAACTGATCCGATCCCGGGAGATATCCCCGGTTGAAATGCTGGAAGCGGCGTTTGCACGCCTTGAAGAAGTGAATCCGCAACTTAATGCGGTTATTCGTACATATGAAAATCGCGCACGGGAGGAAGCCGGTTTGGTTCGCCCTGGAGAACAACCCTTTGCCGGTGTTCCCCTGCTCCTGAAAGATATCTCGCAATCCTTGGAAGGTGAATTTCTGACTTCAGGCTCCCGTTTGTTCAGCGAGCATCGGGCATTACGCAATTCCAATTTTGTCACTCGACTCCGTGATGCAGGCTTTATCTTCATAGGACATACCAATACGCCTGAATTTGGTTTGAAAAATATTACCGAGCCCCGTCTTCATGGCCCAACTCGCAATCCATGGAATATCAATCACTCCCCAGGTGGGTCAAGTGGTGGTGCCGCTGCTGCTGTAGCTTCGGGTATTGTTCCTCTTGCCGGAGCCAGTGACGGAGGAGGTTCGATTCGTATCCCGGCTTCCTTTAGCGGATTGTTTGGATTAAAGCCAACGCGCGGACGGACACCTGTGGGGCCTGGAGTTGGTCGTCAATGGCAAGGCGCATCCATTGATTTTGCCCTATCCCGCTCGGTTCGGGACAGCGCCGCCCTGCTCGATACTTTGCAAGTCATTCAACCCGAAGCTGCGTTCCATGCTCCACTCTTTCCAGGCAGTTACTTGGCTGATATGAGCTATCCACATCAACGAAAACTGAAAATTGCATACACAACGGATTCGCCCGTGGGCACACCTGTCAGCGCAGAAGCCAAAGAGTCTGTATACAAGCTCGTTCGCTGGTTGGAAGATCAAGGTCATCATGTTGAAGAAAAACTGAGTCCAGTCAATGGAGTCAGGTTGATGGAGAACTATTACATGATGAACAGTGGTGAGATGGCCGCCATGATCTCTTCCATGGAACGATCCATGGGCCGGGCTCTGACCTCTGATGATATGGAGATTGAATCCTGGGTTCTGGCTGAAGCTGGCAAAAAGGTGTCCGCTGCGGAATTTGTACATAGCTTAGCAGAATGGGATGTAGCTGCAGCTCAGATGTCTACCTTGTTTGAACGTTATGACTTCTACGTCACACCTGTTAATGCTTTTCCTGCGCCTAAGATTGGTGAATTAACACCTCATGACGAACAGATCCGTAATCTGATGCGAATTAGTGAATTGGACAAGACCCAGCAGCAGCAACTCATCTATGAAATGTTTGAGCCGAGTCTCACCTATACTCCGTTCACCCAGCTTGCGAATCTGACAGGCCAACCTGCGATTAGTGTGCCTCTTCATATGACACCAGAAGGTTTGCCAATGGGTGTTCAGGTGATGGCAACCAAGGGACGTGAAGATTGGTTATTACATCTGGCTGGACAGCTTGAAAAGTCAGAATTATGGATCGGGATGAATGGTAACCCACTTTTTCCAGTCTAAAAATACACGTTGCACTCCTACCAGCAGACCTGTTCTGCTGGTTTTTCCTTTTTGAATAACAAGATAAAATAGTTTGGATTCATTTGGTTTACATAATAAATATGATGTTAATCTATATGACATCCTCCATTCCCTGTTCAGTGCATAATTTTATAGAATACAGGCGATCATAAGTTGGTGGTAAATTAACATACTGGAGGGAAATCAAATCATGGGTATTCTAAGTGGCAACCCCAAGAACGAGCCGATGCATTATGGTGAAATCTTTAGTGTATGGCAATGTTCCACAATAGCCAAAGGCGCTGTGTCTTGCTATCAAGCTTATATGAGTCATGCAGGAGATAAAGATTTAAAGAAAATATTGGAAGATCTGCTGGACCAAGCCAAACTCGAAATTAAAGAATGCGATACACTATTGACTGAAAATGGTATTGCCCCTGCACCAACACTGCCAGAAAAGACCACATGTTGAGTTTGAGGATATCCCGGCTGGCGCAAGATTCACAGATCCTGAGATTGCTGCAAAAGTAACAGCCGATACAGCCATGGGTCTGGTTGCTGCAAGCCAAACGATTGGGCAATCGATCAGAGAAGATATTGGCGCGCTATTTGCTAAATATCATGCGACCAAAACAGCTCTAGGCCTCCGAATTCTTCAAATGAACAAAGAAAAAGGTTGGCTTATTCCCCCACCGCTTCAAGTCAAAAGACCGGATTCAGAATAGAGTTCATTGGAAGACGTGTACAATATGTTGTAGTGAATTGAAGAGACAAAGCAGGAGAAGCCCCCATTCTTCTGCTTTGTCTTTTTGCTATTTTACTGTTTAATTTCCAATGATCAGGTTAATAAAATTTTGAATTCATTCAGAAATTTAAACATTATTGGAGGGAATCATATGTTTCGACATCAAAAAGAGTTGCAATTTGAAGTCAAAGTAGATCGTCCCGATCCCATGCTGGCACGTCAGGTTCAAGAAGTATTGGGAGGACAATTTGGTGAAATGACCGTCATGATGCAGTATCTTTTTCAGGGCTTCAATTGTCGAGGTGAAGAGAAATATAAAGATATGCTCATGGATATTGGCACCGAAGAAATTGGACATGTCGAGATGCTCTGCTCATTGATCAGTCAGTTGCTGGATGGTGCTACTCCTGAGGAACAACAACAAGCCGCTGAGGATCCTGTGACAGCTGCAATTATGGGCGGTATCAACCCACAACATCTGCTCGTCAGCGGTCTTGGTGGTTTGCCAACCAACTCAAACGGTGTTCCGTGGAATGGTTCTTATATCGTGGCAAGCGGTAACTTGCTTGCAGACATGCGTTCCAATTTGCATGCCGAGAGTCAGGGTCGCCTTCAGGTAGCAAGACTGTACCATATGACAACAGATGAAGGCGTACGGGCTACTTTCCGTAAAATGTTAGCACGTGACCGTTATCACCAGTATCAATGGATGGCAGCTATTCAGGAACTGGAGGAAAAAAACGGAGTCGTTGTTCCAGCTTCTTTCCCTCCAGAAGCCGAGCAAGAATCTCAGCCGCAGGCCTATGAATTCTGGAATCTCTCCGAGGGAACTGAATCCGCCGAAGGTTTATGGGCTACAGGAAGTGCACCTGATGGAACCGGAGACTATGTATATATCTCCAATCCTGTTCCAAAGGGACAGATACCTGAGCCCGTCATCCCTGCTACAGAACTTCATCATGACCTGGATATGAAATCAACAGACAAATAAAGTTTTGATTTCTATTTTTTAAAATATTTTGAATTAATTCTGTTTATATGATTTATAGCAGGGTACAACATAATAGAATAATCAATTCTGGAGGTGCTTAATGATGGCAACTAAGGAACTTGCATTACATGAGAAACTCGAAGTACATGAACTGCTAACTCTCAAAACTTCGTGTGCCACCAAAGCCGTAACGATGCTGGAACTCGTAAAAGACGACACACTAAAATCCTTAATCGAAGAAGATTTGGACAACTCTTCAAAAGCTATTGAAGAATTAAAATCCCTATTAAAATAAGGAGGGTTCTCTTATGACTACAACCAAAACGAAAGAAATGCTCGTTAAAGCCATTGCTCCCATGGATGATTTGGCCATTGCTACCGATATGCTCCTCTCTGCTAAGTCAGCGGTACGTACCTATGCAATAGCTCTTACCGAAACTGCAACCCCCCGAGTTCGGAAAGTCCTTAAGGCTCAATTGGATACTGCAATCGAAACCCACCAAAAGATCGCAGATTATATGATCAAAAATGAGATGTATCATCCCTATAGTATAGAAGAGCAAGTTGAACACGATTTACAGAAGTCAGACATGGCGTTGAAATTGTTGGATGACAACTAATGGTTAACGCCTAAAGCGACTCAGTTACGACCGGGTCGTTTTTTAATTCCAGTGCATATTTCCAGCTAGTTTTTTTCGCTTTTCTGCATACCTTTTTTTCTCAGGAGAATGACAACCAATAGTAGTACGGGTAAAAAAATCTGAAATACAGGAGAAGTATAATTCAATGTGTATCCTCGCCCTATCTCAATGTGTTCTGTAAATGTCGGTGATAAAAAAGACAATCCATATAGAATAAGCGCTACTGGAAACACCCATTTCCTATAGTTCGCTCCAGTTATTCTTTCGAGTCCAATCACGGCTCCATGGAAAAATGCAGCCATTTTAATACCCAATCCGAGGAAAAGGAGTAAAGTGAACAAGGCATCCATCCGTTCAAACACTTCAGTCAAATTGATTAATTGTACTGTCTCCAAAAGCGGGAGTGTACTATAGGCAGCAATCTGAGGACCCAAGACAAAAATGATAAGTTGATTGATAAATGTTAAAGCGAGAGCCGTTAGGATATAGGCGATGATCACCGCTCTGTTAAGATTCCTTCCTTTCCGAGCATAGGGATAAAAGACCAGGAATAAGACAACCTGCCCAAATGGAAAGGATACGATCTCCGGAAAAGCAGCTTGAAAAATCGGCTTCCACCCATTCTCCATAACAGGCAAGGCCAGATCCGAGTGAAAAAGACCTGTTGTTGGAATTAAGAAACTGATTAACGCATAGCCCAGCGCCATGAGCGGAAACAGAATCATACACATGAGAAACAGTACACGATATCCATATCGTACGGTGTTGGATACAACGATAATGGTGATCATGCTGATGATCCACATCGACGTTCTGTTCAGTAAGGTCAATTCAGTGACTTCACTGATGTCACGTAAATTTCGTGAAGCCTCATAGGCGAAATAAGCTACAAATGAAAGGCTTACGATTGTCCCTAGTACTTTTCCCATATAACGGCGACACAGAAGAAACAAATCCAATTCAGGTTCCTGATGATGAATAGCCAGATGAAGGAGTAGTAACACCAAGCCACCAGCAGCCCCGGCGAGCATGGCTAACCATGCATCCTGTTTGGCATCTCCACCTATCAGAAACAAGGTTGTACTGCCAACTTCAAATAAGGAAAGACAAACAGCCAATTCGGATACGCGAAGCTCCCTAGACAATTTCATGATTGAACCTCTCCTTGGTGTTAGTCTTTCTGTTCGCCAAGCAACTTGCTGAAAGAATCTTGAAGCAAACCTACTCGTTCCAAAGTTACGTTTACGTTTATGTTAATATCCATCTGTGCCAATTCACTAGACCAGTTGTCTTTTAGAACTTTCCACTCTTTGGGATGTCTTTGATGTATTTTGTTCGCGATCCCCAACATATCGACATGAAGCCTCTGGTTCCCTCTCCATCCGTCCAATATCTGTGCTTGAATGACTTGTTCAGCCTGTCGCTGCAATTCATGAATAGTGTGTGTTCTAACTATATCCTCACCAGATGTGCTCTCATCCAGTTCAGCGTCGACCTTTGCATCTACCTGAACAGCATAATGAAGCCCCTTTTTCACAGGAACGACCTTAACTTTTGCTTTGCGCACAAGAAAAGAGTTCACCTCCCCCTTTGCACCTTTATAGGTCAAGTTGGTCCAGTTCACCCTGTCTGTTAGCCAGACGATACCCATACTTTCTTTTTGGTTCAGAACTCCGATCTTTTTGTCTTTGAGAAATACACTTAATCCTTGAATTCTTAAATTCCCGGGTATGGATGTTTCCTTAAAAATATCAATTGAACTCTGTTTGTTATCGCCCAGTGTATCTGTTGTAACACCAGGAATTCCGGCTGATCCACTGTCTGAAGTGATCTTCAGAGCAACCTCATGTATGTTCATCACGGGATAGTACGACCCTTTTTCATTATTCCGTTCCAAAATCTCGGATAAAGCACGGCCAGGCTGTTTCTCTGGAGGAATCAATTTTTCGAGATACTCCCTTGCTTGACCATCTGCAATAATAAGTTTGGCAGATTCCCGAGAACCAATATTTCGATAATAGTGATCCATGATCTCCGCAATCCCGTATCTTGCCGCTTCTTCACCAATCAGAACGACATTGGTATGTGCAAAATATAATCTTTTGGGATTCTCCACGCTGCTTTGGGCAACAGCTTCCCGAATCGTTTTGCCTTCTGATGAAAATGTGTTCACGGGGGCTTGAGATCCACCAGACGACGACCCAATTGAACTGCTCGCTGGTGGTACAATAATCTGATAGGTAATGATCCACTTTCCGTTTTTCCGGTCAAATCCTGTTGCCGTTGCGATGCCCAGATCATTTAATTCTGTGCGATTTCCACAACCAGCAGTGATCAGTCCGACCATGAGTAAGATTAATATGGACTGCAAGCGAATCATATAAATCGCTCCTTATTCATTCTCAGCTTCATTAATACGGTCTACAATGTTATCCGATCCTGACGGGTATTGATGAGGGGCTTGTCTCGTCTTATTCGTATTCGACTTCTCATCAGGTCTAGTCTTCATAGCCCACCAGGGTACTCTCAACCACAGATCCTTCATATTTGACTTGAAAAACGGACTGTATGGCATCAGATAGTCAACGCCAAATGACTTCAGAGATACCAGGTGTGCAAGTAATGGGACGGCTCCGGCCAATATGCCGTACAACCCCAGCGTACCTGCCAGTACCATAAACGGAAAACGTAATAGCCTTACTGCTGTGGCCATACTGAAATAGGGTATAGCAAAATTCGCTATTGCTGTAAAGGAAACAACAATGACCATCGCTCCTGAGACCAATCCCGCCTCTACCGCAGCTTGTCCGATGACCAATGCACCAACAATGGAGATTGCAGGTCCAATGGCTCGCGGCATTCGCACTCCAGCTTCACGAATGACCTCGAACGTAATTTCCATAAGCAGGGCCTCAAGTAATGCCGGAAAAGGGACCCCTTCCCGTTGTGCGGCCAAGGTGACCAGTAACGTAGTTGGTATCATTTCCTGCTGGAATGTAGTTAGTGCGATGAAAGTCGAAGGTAGCAACAAAGATACGAGGAAGCAGATCAACCGTATAATCCGCAGAAAGGTAGAGATATCATAACGCTGATAATAATCCTCGGGCGTTTGAAAGAAATTAAAAAAAGTAACAGGTGCAATCAAGGCAAATGGCGTACCATCTACCATAATGGCTACTTGACCATCCAATAGACTGCCTGCAACCGTATCTGGGCGCTCCGTATTGATCATGGTCGGAAAAGGCGTAAGCGGTGCATCCTGAATAAATTCTTCTATGTAACCACTTTCGAGTATACTATCAGTGTTGATAGCATTTAAACGTCTGGTAACTTCTTCAATGACTTGTGGCTTTGCTATACCCTGGATGTAAGCCAGTGCAACCACTGTCTGGGTGTACTCTCCAATGGTATGCATCTGGAATTTTAAATCAGGAGTTCGTATTTTCCGTCGAACAAGAGTAATGTTGGTCGTTAGTTCCTCTGTGAATCCTTCCTTTGGTCCTCTGACCACTGTTTGGGACGTGGGTTCCTCTACAGATCTTCTGGCTCCTCCGGCGATCGGCACTGCAAGAACATTCTTTACACCATCAATAAGTATAACGACGTGGCCTGTTAATAAAGCTTCATAGATAAGTTGCGTCGAATCGATATTTCGGATATTCCCGGAGGGTAAGATTCTTTTCACTAACACATCTCTCGGCTGATCTCCCGGAAGCGGATCCGTATTCATCCATTGAATGATATTGTCTATAAGTTCAACCAACAGCGTAGAATCAGTCAACCCTTCCATGTAACATACAGCTAGAGCAGTACCCTTCTCCTCTAATATAGGGAACTCACGAACTACAAAATCAGGACTATACTCAAATGCCTGGATAATGCTGTTAAGTTTATCTTCTAGCGAAATATCCAGACTTTTTGAATGTTGTGTTCGTTTATGAAGTGTTTCTCCTTGCTTTTGTGAAGTAAATACCTCCTTTATCCAACGCATCAGCACAAGAATCCCCCCCTATTTCCGACTAATATGGATTAATCATGCAAAAAGTATACATCGCTCTCGATAATCTAGTCCTACAAAAACACCTTGAAGAATATGCTGTACTGTATGGAAAGGAGGACATCTTATTTATATCATGTTAGGTTATGTGATCCTGGGATTATCACTTTCAGCCCCTATTGGACCCATCAATGCTGCACAATTGGACAAGGGTATTCGAGGTGGGTTTATGCCTGCCTGGTTTGTTGGGCTAGGAGCCATCGCAGCTGATATCATCTATATGCTGCTTGTGTATTTTGGCATCGTACATCTGCTTGAACTTCCGTTTGTAAGGGTATTCCTCTGGATGTTTGGTTGTTTTGTATTGATCTATACGGGTGTGGAAAGTATTAAAAATGCAGGAACCCTTGCCCCTTCTGAAATGAGAGGAGATGATTCGGAGCTTGCCAAGTCATTTACTCAAGGATTCCTGATGTCTCTGTTTAACCCTCTTTCCATCATGTTCTGGCTAGGCATTTATGGCTCAGTTCTGGCCAAGGCTGTAAATGACTCTCCTATGGATCAATTGTTGATATATAGTGGAGCTATCATCTTTGGCGTACTTCTGTGGGATTTATTCATGGCGACTACTGTAAGTTTTTTTCGCAAATACCTCACTTCTACTGTGCTTAAAGGAATTGCTCTCATTTCCGGACTTTCTTTAGTCGGTTTTGGCTGTTACTTCGGATATAAAGCCATTCAATTTCTCTTCTTTATTTGAGTTTGTTTTTTTTGCGTAACCGAATACCCGTGATGTGATAACTGCTTATACCCGTAGAATGCTGCTCATTTTCTTCACTTTCGTCTTTCTTGGCGTTTGATGATGTTTGGGTCGCAGGTTTCTTCTTGCGAATCCGTTGTACAATAACGTCACTAATGGCAATGAGAGAGACAAGCAATAAGCTAATATAGAACCCTGGTCTGCTGAGTGCATGAAAAAGTGTTCCAGTGACTGCAGCAGTGATCAACAATAAGCCAATCCAGCGTTTGATCACATCGAACTTGCCTGATTTCAACAATTTACCGGAGGATAACAAAATAAACGAC
Source organism: Paenibacillus sp. W2I17 (assembly GCF_030815985.1). Lineage (NCBI taxonomy): Bacteria > Bacillati > Bacillota > Bacilli > Caryophanales > Paenibacillaceae > Paenibacillus > Paenibacillus sp. W2I17. The sequence continues at coordinate 573,497 of NZ_JAUSXM010000001.1, read as the reverse complement.
CAGTTGTACAGAAGCATCAGTCCAGCTGCAGTTGTGATGTATTCATATACTTTGCCTGGGAGTAAGAGAGACATGATGATCGTACCAACTAACCCACAACCAATGAGGGACAAGGCAAATAACGGATACTTCGTTTTCCACTTTCGAGAAAATAACTGCGGGGCGTCTCCCTCCTGCGCGAGGGTAATAATCATAGACGTCACCGCATAGAGCGAAGCGGTCATCGTTGAAAATCCGGCTACAATGAGTACACCATTGAACAAATGTGGGACAAAAGCAAGGTGATCACTACTGAGTGCCAGTACAAATGGACTCTCCTTGGGGTTGAATGCATTCAAAGGAACCATAATTAACGCGAGTCCAATGGATACAACATATACGGTGGATAGCGCAATGAGCATGACTTTTCCTGCCTTTGGGGCATCCTCCGGTTTTTGAAGCCGATATGACATAATGCCAAGAACTTCAATACCTCCATAAGCATAGAACGCAAAAAGAAACGCAGACCACAATCCGATGCCACCCTTTGGAAAAATCGCTGCCATATCCAGCGGTACTTTGTGTTCATATTTGGTTCCCCCAATCCACCCTGCGAGTAGGGCGATGGCAAGCACCAAGAACATGATGATGGCTGCAATTTTAATGATAGCCAGTACATTTTCAACCCGGTCAAATCCCTTGTTACCGAAGAATACAATACAAAGACCCACAATACCGAACCCTGCAGCAAAGATCCAGAGCGGAACAGCCGGAAACCAAAACCTAGAGAAAATGGACAATGCGGTTAGCTGACTCCCCATAATGAGCAACTCCGAAAACCAATAGAACCATCCGCTTGCAAAGCCTGCCCAACTTCCAAAGGCTTTCTTAGCATATGAACGAAAAGATCCTTGTTCCGGATGGTCCGCTGTCATTCTCGCGAGCGCATCAAAAACTACATATGTACCCAAGGCCGCCAAGATATAGGCCAGTAGCACAGCTGGACCACCAATCGAGATCGCAAGGCTGGAACCCAGAAAATACCCTGTACCAATTGTTCCTGCCACACCTAGCAGACTTAATTGCCACCATTTCAGTTTCTTTTCTTCTGTAGCGTTAGTCGATGCTTTACTCATGTTGTCATTCCTTTTCTGTATCATTTTAGGTCACTAAAGGTAGCCTTCCCAATCCACAGCGAATCATGTTCATAAAATAATCCTCATTTGAATGGAACAGGATAGATTGAATATTTCTCAGAACCGTATTACATAATACACAGGTACATCAAAACACACAGGAGGGTTTTACACATGAATCAGTTCTCTCAATCGCAGCAAATTACGCAGTTGGCTCAACAACTTACACAACAAACACAACAGGCTTCGATGCAATATCAACAACTACTTAGACAAGAACAAAGCAACGCTCAACAACTGGAGCAATTGGCACAACGCGAGCAACAAGCTGCACATATGATCCAGACCGCACTGCAAGGACATCAAACTGCCATCCAGCAATTACAACAAATCTCCAATCTTGCTCAACAACTTGCACACTCATCTTCACAGCACGTATCTTATCTTGAGCAGCCATACAACACTCCCAATATCTCAACTAATGGTCAATCCTTTGGTTCATATTCGAATCAAAACCGCCCGCAATAACATTTTCATGTAACACATAAAGGAACCCAGCATTGGGTTCCTTTTTTGTTCGTTTCAAAAAAAGAGACCACAAGTGTCTCTTTTTCGTCATTTCCTTGAGTTTCATACCCGTCCTATACTATAGAGTGCTTTTTCATACTTGATGTTCATTCTTTATGCATTGAGATCATGTATCCCTGGGCTATGCTCATTTGGAAGTTCAGGCATATAAGGAAGTGGATATCCTTGTGGGGGATCGATTACCTGCAGTTCCCCACCATTACGACTTGGCGTTTGACCACTGAAAATCTCAGCGATGCGTGTATTGTCTAAACGGAAATTAAACTGCGCATTGTGGAAACCCATATCTACATATTTCCGGCATTCGGGATATTTATTAATATCATAGTTGGGAATCGGGAATATTTTGCCCCAATTCACACCCAGAGTCTCCAGTGCTTTGGCAAATGCATTTTGATGAGCATTATCACGAACAATCAGAAAACCCAGCGTTTCACGGAATGCTTTGTTGGTACTCATTTCATATATTCTTGATTTTTGCAACACACCCGTAGACTCCAACACAATATTATCAAGTAAGTTGCTTACCAGATTCCCATGATCGTACACATAGTTTCCAAGCCATGGATTACCTGCAGCATCAACAGGTAATGAGCTCTGAGCCCCCATGATGTAATGATGCGGGTTGGCATGTTTAATCGCTTCATCCAATGGAGCACCGTCGACCCCTGCATCTCCCGCGCCCTCTGCACCGGCTCCCGTTAATAACTGATTAATGGTTTGTTGCACCAGTTCAATATGGCTTAATTCCTCAAGAAATACACCACGGATCAGATCTCTATACTGCGTGGCATTGCCCCGAAAATTACTACTTTGAAAGAAAAATTGCATCATCGTCCGCATTTCACCAAATTGGCCACCAAGCGTCTCTTGCAATACTTTTGCTGCCGCGGGATCAGGCTTGTCCGGTACGATCATATTGATCAGGTCTTCACGATAAAAAAACATGGTTTTCCTCCATTCAGGATTAACTTACTATTCTAGTTTCTGTTCCCTTCCTAATTTTATGTAAACCAGCCGTTAACATCTCTGGTATTGGACCGTGAGCCCACCGTCCAGTTGCACTCTCATCACCATGAGAGGGAGTTAAAGAGCACATACGCAACATCTCTCTTCTCAAGTTCTTTCGGGAACGTGCTGGGCACAACAATTCCTTCTTTTTCTTCAAGTTCTCTTATCGCTGCAATCCACTGATTCTGATGCATGGTATCCAGAGCAAGCAACCACGATAACATGTCTTTTACACCGCGGTCATTGGTCATTTCATATAACCTGGCAACCTGAAGTCTGCCTTGAGATTCTGCTGCTAGATTATGTCTGAGATCAGCTAATAAATTACCACTTTAGATAAGTGATATGTATGTGTATTACATCGATCACTTGCATGTCTCCTTAACAAAAATAAGTTGGACTGTCACCATTTTCCCCTTGGGTTATATCCTATAGGTAAAAGGAGGACTATTCATGTCGTTGTTGTTTTCATCTTCTGAGATTGAGAATGAGGAGATCCCTCTCGAAAACTGGAAAAGAGATGCTTACCGTTTATTCTCTTCGAAAATGAGTGACCGGGAGGCTCGATTTCCCTGTATTCCGGCTACACAGGCTTTTGCCCTGGGTCACCTCCGATACGGCTTTGTTTCTAATTTCGGAGACGAGTCTGCAGAACGTAATGTATCAGACATACTCAAGGAATATGGAGAATGCTCTCGTTCATTCGGAGAATATTCTTCATTGATTTTATTTTTTGATAAGGAAAAAGAAGTCCGGGATGTATTGGCCTATGAAACAGCCTTCTGGGATTTATTAAGCCAGATTAGACACTTGGATACCAAGCCTTGGCCAAAAGATATTCCAGAAGACCCGGAGCATCCCATGTGGGAGTTTTGTTACAATGACGAACGGTATTTTGTCTATTGCGGGACGCCAGCCCATATGTCACGACAAAGTCGCAACTTTCCTTATTTCATGTTAGCTCTAACACCGCGCTGGGTGCTCGATATATGGAACGCACAACCTCTGAAAGCTGCAGCGATTGCTCCGAGAATTCGCGCACGCTTGGCTGCCTACGATACCATACCGGCACATCCTGAATTAAAGCAATACGGATCACAAGGCAACCTGGAGTATAAACAATATTTTTTGCGAGATGACGATACCGCTCCTTCCAAATGCCCGTTTCTTCGATCCCTTCAGCAGGACAACGTAAAGGAATAGCTTAAATCGATTCTAAAAATACTCTCCTCCGAATAAACTCTATACCACCCATTTATAGGAGGAGAGCCCTGTGCTCCATACTCGCTACAACTACATAAGCAGCTGGACAAGCCCTATCGAAATAAGAATTCATTACAGACGGAAAGGAAATGACAATGGAAATCTATATTAAGTTCGTCCTGATTGGTCTCGCTATTGCCATGCCAGTGGGAGCAATTACTGTAGAGATGACCAAGCAGGGATTGAGAAATGGGTTTATCCATGGCTGGGCCGTGGGTCTTGGAGGCATGACAATTGATGCTGGTTTGATCCTGGCCATGTACTTCGGGTTTGCTTCCGTCTTATCTCTTCCTTATGTACAAATTCCACTATGGCTTGCGGGAGCTGGATTTCTGGCCTTTCTGGGATACGATTCGATCCGGAACTCAGATCTGGATATGGCAACATCAGAAAATACGAAAGGAAAAATCAAAAAATCGTTTTGGAGGACATACCGCAATGGCTTATTGGTAGCGGTCTCCCCTGGTAATCTTATTTTTTGGATATCTGTTTTTGGTGTTGTATTGTCCGATTCATACCAATCTACCGGTAAGTTGAGTTTTATCATTGCAGGATTTGGCGTACTATGTGGAATTCTCATTCATGACCTGGGTCTGCTCTCCATTGTATCTGTGACACGAAAAGTAATGAGCAAAAAAATGATACAAGCAGTCTCTGCCATGGCTGGAGTCCTTTTGCTGGGTTTCTCGTTCTACTTTTTATATAAATTTGTATTGGCTCTGTGGCTTCTATTTCAGTAAATTATTTCGAGAAATTAAGGTTGTTCCTTCTGAAAAAGGGGCAACCTTTTCTTTTGATTCCTTTTCCATACGCTGCTGCAGGTACTTTTCTGGAACATAATAATTTTTTTGTTAATCAGAAATCATTTGACTTTCACAGTGAAGGATGGCAGTTCATTTAGTCGCGGGGCGTGCTGAATCGTATCTAAAAGGTAGGTAGTAACAGCGGTGTGCGTTCTTTACTATTGTGAATTTTTCATATGTTGAAATATTATAATCATGACGAATTAGCTTTTCATACCAACACAGTTGTCGTTTATCGTTATCTCAAAAAAAGTAGTATGTATAAGATAATTTGGGCATTTCGAAATAGTTAGAATATTTAGTTGTTGTGAATTTTTCATATGATGAAAATATAAGGTTTATGACAAAAAAGGAAGCTGCCTATAGGCAGCTTCCCCAAAATTAAAATCCATTTGGCAAATGCAAAGAATCAGGTCCGGCCAGTCCAATCTGCTCCGGCGATTTCTTTCCATCGTGCTCTAATCTCATCATACAGTTCCTGCGGAAGTGGCCCTTTAGCCACAAGATCAGCATTTTGCTGCCAGCGATTGGGCTTGGCTGTTCCTACAATAGCTGTGTCTACACCTTCGGTACTTAGCGTAAAACGCAGTGCAGTTTCTACCGCTGCCTGGGCATCTTCACCCAGAAAACCATAGTTAAGTTCGCTTAAGCGCTTCCAGTATATAAATGGATAAGCCTCTTCCGAAAGTGTTTCATATGTCCAGGCCGCATTGGCAATAGGTCTTTTGGCGATTACCCCCATGTTTCTTTTTCTTGCCTCAGGCAACGTAAGATCAATTGCTTCCTGATCTGCGATATTTAATGAAGTCTCAAGGCTGTCAAATACTCCGGTCTGAATCGCATATAGCGCATCTGTTGTATCCCCACTATATCCGATAAATCTGGTTTTTCCTGCTTCCTTGGCACGTTGCAGTACTTCGATTACTGCTCCTTGTCGGAGCACTTCTTCAGAGCAGCTATGCAAATGAATAACATCCACATAGTCCGTTTTCAAACGTTTCAGACTACGGTCAATCGTTTGCTCCAGTACTTTGGCATCCCAATCCGGACCTTCGATCCCGGCAGCATGTCCACATTTGGTGAACAAATAGTAGTCATCACGCCGATGTGACAGCACCTCACCGATTAATTCCTCGCTGTCCCCGTAACATTCAGCCGTGTCAATTACGTTTAATCCTGCATCTAGAGCACTATTCAGCAATGTCGCTACATCCGTTCTGGATACATTTTTGCCTATTTCCGCTCCGCCAAATCCAAGTGTACTTACGTTCATGCCAGTATTACCATACTTGCGCGTTTCCATGGTTATCTTCCTCCAAGTTCAGTGAATTGGGTACAGATAAATAGAAATACAGATTAACTTCAACTTCCCTTATGTTATTACCCATCAAGTTGGTTATGCCACCCACTTTTCTAAACTACAACCAACTTCATTTATTTAGAAGCCATAAATGGACATTCCACCGTCAACCAATAACGTCTGACCCGTTATGTATCCCGCTGCATCTGATGCCAGGAATACAACCGGCCCTACCACTTCTTCCAGTTCTCCCACTCGCTGTAGTGGTGTGCGGCTTACAATTTCCTGCAAATACTGGGGATCATCCAGTAGCTTTTCAGTCAAAGGTGTTCGGAAATACCATGGCCCTACTGAATTGACACGGATTCCATACTTGCCCCATTCCAGTGCGAGCACTTTGGTCATATGAATTAATGCAGCTTTGGTCGCACCATATACGACCCCTGTCCGCAAAGCCGTATGCCCACCTACCGAAGAGATGTTAATGATCTTCCCAGTCCCACGTTCTTTCATATGCTGACCCGCCAATTGTGAAGCGAAGAAAGCCGATTTTAAATTTGTCTGCATGATAGTCTCCCACTGCTCGTCCGTTACTTCAAGTGCTGGAGTCCGTATGTTCATACCTGCGTTATTCACCAGAATGTCCAGACTACCCATCTCCGAGATTGCCTCTTGAAACGTCTCTTCCATTTGTTCTTTTGATGTCACATCCGCAGTCAGAGCGAGCGCTTTACGCCCTGTCTGTTCATAGATGTAGGCGGCTGTCTCCTCAATTTCTTTCATCGTTCGGGATACAAGTACAACGTCACTGCCTGACTGGGCAAGTCCAATCGCAATTGCTTTTCCGATCCCTCTCCCCGCGCCTGTCACCAGTGCTGTCTGTCCATCGAGATGGAATTTGGGTACGTTCATGTCACTCACTCCTTCATTAGATTTATAAGTTGAACTAAAGATTATTTACACTGACACTACGATGACAGAATAACCTTCCAATCGCTGTTATCCCCAGATTTTTTGATTCCCTTTTCTGAAGGGGAAAATCCGGGGATAAAGGCGAACGCTTCGCTTTTTCAGGTTTTTTCTGTCCTCTCCGTTATCGTGTAAATGATTAGTTCAACTTATATCGCAATCATGCAAATGCTTTATATGTAGGTAAACCCTGATGGGATTCAGGTTACAAAATACTGGCTTGGATTGCCTAGTTCCGGATGGAACTTTTCTCGAAAGCGTCCTCCCGTATATTCCCCTATAATTTTTCGCCAGAACGCCTGCGCAATAACATTGTTACGAACTTGGGTCACTTTCCATCTTCCTGGAAAACGTTTAAACAGCTCATAGGCTGCTCGAGTGCCCACTCCACTGCGCCGATATTTTTGCATCACAAAAAACTCAGTCAAATAGTAGTCATTATCCTTACTTCCAGGCTCCAATTTCTCCACCAGAGCAAACCCTGCAGGTGCCCCATCACTTGTAATCAAAAAAGGAAACTTGCGGTCCTCCTCTGTCCAGAATGCCTCCAGACCGGGATATTCCGGAAAAATGCCGTTACTATCCACATCAATATTCAGGTATTTGGTAAAATCATATAGATAAAATTGCATTAAATGCCGAATCACCTGACTGCGTTCCCGGGGAACCAGTTCTATTTTCATATTCATCCGGTTCACCTCCTCTGCTTTACGTATACTAATTACTTTAAAGGTTTACGCGCCGAAGGGCAAGGAAGCATACCCTACTTACTGCCTGCTTTGGTGAACAAGCTGTGAGCATGTAAATTATGGTACACTAGAGCATAGAATACTATTAAATTGATATTAATTTTATATGTTTTTCACATGGAGGTGTCGAACTTGACCAACGTGCAAAAAGAGATTGATCGACGCAAGCTGGATGAAAAACTACCTTCCATGCCTTGGTTCGTTCAGCAATTCATGGACTACAAGCTGCCTGACCTGTCCCCCTCTACCCTGCTCGAATATCTGAGAGATTACGAAGCTTTCTTCGGATGGTTGCGAGCAGAAGGACTGTCCGAGGCAAGCTCTAATAAAGAAGTTACGTTGACTGAACTGGAAGTCCTTCGCATGGATTCGGTTACCGCCTATCGGTTATTTCTCACAACCAAACGGGAAGGAACCAATTCCAGAATTACCGTCTCTCGCAAACTCTCTTCCCTTCGCTCCCTTTTCCATTACCTGAGCCAGATTGCGGAAGATGAAGACTTTTATCCTTTGCTAAAGCGGAACATTATGGCCAAAATCGAGATCAAGCGTACCCATAAACCCAAGGACACCGCTGCCAAACTCAAAGGTAAAATTCTGGAGGAAGAGGAACTGCTGGAATTTATCGGCTATATCCTTGAAGGTTACGCTGTTGATATGGAGAAGAACAAACAGGCACTGTATTCCCATGAGCTCAACAAAGAACGGGACGCCTGTATTGCCAGCCTGATTCTCAATTCAGGTTTACGGGTGTCGGAAGTTGTTAACCTGAACGTCGATGACCTCGACCTGAACAACAAACTCCTGTATGTTTACCGCAAAGGTAACAATGATGAGACGTACAAAACACCCGTTTATTTCAGGGAACAGGCTAAGGACGAACTCGCGACTTATATGAACCTGCGGCAATCACGTTACCGTACGCCCAAGCGGGAGAAAGGTCTGTTCATTGCTTTGCGTAACGGAGATTCAGAGGGCAGTCGAATGACCAAAAGAGCGATCCAGGCCATGATTATGAAATACGCCAAGCGCTTTGGCAAACCATACTTGACCGTGCACAAATTACGTCATTCATTCGCAACCGACTATTATCTGCAAAATGATATTTACAAAACAAAAGAGCAACTTGGACACGCTTCTACGGAAACGACCGAGATCTATGCTCACCTTACCGACAAAACGATGTCCGAAGCCATCGAACGTCGTACCGACGATGGGATGTAACATCCCGAACAACATAAAAGCAGCAAGCCGTATCAAGGATTTCGATCCGAGAAAAGCCTGCTGCTTTTTTTGTTTTTTGCATCATTCAAAGATAAGAGCATAAGCAGAAATGATTTTAGTTTACATAATAAAAATTACGTTATAACCTAAAGCGATCAATCACGCTCACTGTACATTCAATCATGTATAGAGACCATTATGTCCCGTGTCTTAACATTTCTACGATTCGACTTCGCCATTCTGCCTACACTTGCTCTTACCCATCTGTAACAACGCTTTGGCTATATCCTCCGTTTCATGAACCGAGTACCATGTTATATCTCTGCTTACGGTGCTCTGCTCTATAAACTGCTCTGAAGGTAGCCATGAGATCATACCTACTACCCCTTCAAGCTGATTAACCAAGGTCAGATCTTTCTCTTCTCGAACCATCACGAATTTGGGATAAGAAGCGTCCTTGAATCCTTCAATGACTATCCAATCATACCCGGACAGATAGCTCAGCATATCCTCCAGCTTGGTTGCCTGTCGCTCCATAATCGCAGTACGTTTCTCTGATATGACAACCACCGCCGAGGCCCCCGCCTCCCCAAATTGATACGAATCCGTTCCTTCTTGATCCATCTCGAAATGGTCATGTCCATCATGCTTAATCGCCGCTACCTTAAGTCCTAAGGAAGAAAAGTGCCCGATCAGCGCGGCTGTCAAGGTTGTCTTGCCCGTGTTTTTGTATCCAACAATCTGTATGATATGAGGTTTGTTTTCACTCATTGTAGTCATCTACCCACTACCTCACATGGCCTGAGGGCAGTTTGATAATACGTACCTGCTCACCCGCAGGAATACCTTTTTTCTCAGGTGGAACAACAATCAGGCAATCACTGTCCTTAATCGTAATCATCACGCTGGATTCATCTACACGGGCAGCAGCCGGTATCGCGTACACCATGCCATTGCGGATCTCTGTGCGTCCACGTACGAACCGTGTAAAATTATTAACTTTGGTGTATTCTTCTTCCAAGATCGCAGTCCATTCTTCCAAATAAGGATGAGCATCCGCCTGCATGGAACGAATGGTTGGACGAACAAACAGACCAAAACCTACAAAACAAGCCCCCGGGTTACCCGAAAGTGCAAAAAGCAATTTATCTTTATATACAGCAGCTGTGGTCACACTGCCTGGTCGCATCGTCACTTTGTTAAACAACATCTCCACATGTTCTTCCAACACAAGTTCGCCCATAATATCATAATCCCCGACGGATACACCGCCTGTGGTCACCACGATATCATTATCTTGAATGGCTTCTTCCAGTTTGGCCCTTGCCGTATTCACATCGTCTGCAATAGAACCGTACATCACCGGCTCTCCACCTGCTTCAACAACCAGAGAGCGCAGCATGTAACTGTTGCTATTCCGAATCCGACCTGGTTGTAATGGCTCATCTACATCTAGCAATTCCGTGCCCGTTGCGAATATCGCCACTTTTGGACGTTGAAATACGGGAACTTCTGCTATGCCAAAAGTAGCTAACACGGACTGCTCTCCTGCCCTGATGATCGTTCCTGCTTCGAGCAGTTGCTGTCCCTCTTGGACTTCCAGTCCAATTGGGGTGATGTTAGCACCCGACAATATGTGCCGTTTCAATGCAATCCATTGTTCTCCGTCCTCCACCTTGCTCTCGGTCATCTCCATCATGACTACCGCATCCGCACCTTCCGGTACCTGTGCACCCGTCATGATGCGAGCCGTTGTACCTGAAACAATGGTGTGATCCGAGGTGTAGCCGCAAGGAATTTCATCAATTACTCGAAACCAAACTTGATGATCACTCGATGCATCTATGGTATCTGTACTTATAATCGCGAATCCATCCATACCCGATCTCCGGAAGAATGGATATGGATGAGGTGCCTGAATCGTCTCTGCAAGTGTGCGGCCATGAGCAGATTCAAGGTGAACTTTCTCTATGGAGCCTACAGTAACTCTTGCAGCTATTTTGGCTTGGGCATCCGGTACCTGTACAGCTGTTCGATTGAATTTGGCAGTTGTCATATCATGTGAATGTGAGTTCATTTTCAAAAGTATTCTTACCTCCTAGAGACATATCATCTTTTAAGAAAGTGTAGCCCGAATGCTGTAAGATAACAAGTACATCACTTATTGAATCCTGTGACAAAATCTTATTTCTTACAGGTGTAACATCCCTTGATCTATATTCAACATGAAAGGCATCTTGTCTGCCCATAATATAATTGACTAAGGGAGGCGATGATCATGAGTAATCGATGTGAATTATGCGGAAGAGAACCTGTGAATACAACCGTTCATCATCTGACACCCAAAGAAATGGGCGGAACATTTCTGCCAATAGCCAACCTGTGCATCCCCTGTCACAAACAGATTCATTCGCTATACACGAATCGTGAAATTGTAACCCTTGGTCTCACTGATCTGCAATCCTTGAGACAAGATGAACGAATGATTCCATTTATCCGCTGGATTCGCAAACAGCCTGCTTCAACGATTCCCCGTGTACGCAAGTCCAATCATGTTCGCAAATCGTAAACCAAAAAGAACAGCTCCAAGGTCATGTGCCGGCGAGGTGAATCCGCCTTCCCTTGTCACTGTTCTTAAATGAACTATGCGATTGGCAGCCATCCTTATGATTAGATGTTTATTATCTTCGCCTCTTAATTCGGCCGCCGCCCACTCTGGTTTTCGGTTTTTTGTAGGATTTCTTAGGTGAATCAAACAACCCACCACTGCTCTTGTTGCGATCAATGGTTCCCTTGCTCTGATCCTTGTTGCGGTTGAATAATCCTCCGCCAGATCCCACGCTTGAATCTTTATCGCTTCCGCGCCTTGTAATCGTACCTTTCCGATCAACAGTAATGGGTGGAGCAAGCTTCTTATCATTACTTGTTGGTGCACGATAAGATCCTGCACTCGGTTTATACGTATCTTTATTGGTATATCCACGATAGTTGCCATAACCTCGCCCGCCAAAAGAATCGAACAGATTACCGATTAACGTAGCGGTCAGATAACCTTGTAAAAAAGATGAATCGTAGTTCTGCCGAACATATTCCTTGGAGTCCACCTCAACCAAGGTATCCTCCGGCTTGTTCGGGTCTTGCTGCAGGTGATAATACTCGTCCTGATAAACGAGGAACATACGCTCTGTGTTCTCTGCCGAGATCTGATCCGGTTGCCTTTGGTCAGACAATTCCTGAGCCACTTCCGGAACGGTACGATCTGAAGCCCGGTACACATAGGACGTTGAGTTACCACTGCCGTTAACCGATTCAAGCGGATATGTGTCCTGAACAGAAGGTGCTCCGCACGCGGACAACAGAGACATCACAAGGCTGAGGACCAGCATTAATTTTAATCCATGTGCCAAGCGTTTTTTCATTGGGAACCTCTCCTAGCTCGAACGAATTACTTTGATATCCGCAGGAAGAATGGACTCACCCTCATACAGTGTAAATCTTCTGTCTTGCCACTCCACCCGAAGAAGCATATTATCATCCGACTGATACTGCCATACCAATTGTTCTCCAGCCTGGCCATATGGAGTTCTACCTGCCGTTGATACCATGCCTCCATACTCTTCCTCCAGATGATATGCGCGTCCATCCAGGTCCAGCAATGTCGGCACCTCATCAGGTGCATCAAGCCTGCCATCAATTGGTGTATATAGAGCGTAACGTGTGAGTTCCCGTTCTTCGATATGCAAATATCGAAATGCGGTACCATCCTGCAGCGTGAGCACAACTGCATTTCGAGCGCGATTTTGTACCCGACCAACGACTTCATAAGTGACCAGAGAAACCTCGCAGATATCACCAGGTGCAAGCTGAAGCATCGTTTTCTCTGCCTGCGGTGGTTCAGGTTTTGTTAGTATTCCTTTAATTCGTTTCCATACACTCATGAGAATTACTCCTGTTCCTTATCTTATAAACAAGCTGCAATAATCAGTGCGCCCACGATATGTAAAGCGCCAGAGAACAACCCGTATCCTGTCTTCCCTTGCTGAATTCCCGTATCCAGATCCAGATTGGCCCATTTGCGAATCATAAAGTGTACAACACTCTCCAGAATCAACAAAATGATAAAGGATACAACGGAGACCAACAATGCTTCTCCAAGATGACCAGCCGTAGAAATGGATGTAGCGAGTACATATCCTTGTGCAAATAATTTCATAACCATACGTGTAGTAACAGCCATATTGCCAGCCTTGACTTCAGCAAAATCCTTATATTTCGTGAACAGTGAATCTACATACATCAAGACAAACAGCAAAACCGAACCAGATCCGGTCCAGACCAGCATCGCCAAAATATTCAAATCCATTTACACAGCCCCCACATATCAACATGAACCGCATTTAAAAGCGAAGGAGAAATACTCTTCTCCTCCGCTGGTTAACCCTGCTGACAACCAAGGTATTAGTTCTTATTATCGTATTGTTTCATCAAAGCTGCGAGTTCGTCTTCAACAGCCTGATCTTTACCCAACTTCTCGAACTCTTCATCCAAAGACTTGCCTTTGGAAGACATTTCGTTACTTGCTTCTGCCTGTGCTTCCATCTGCATCATTTTCTCTTCCATACGCTTCATACCAGCACTTGCAGTATCAGAGCCAAACCCATTCAACGCTTTGTTGATTTCCGTTTGGGCTTTTGCTGCATTGTAACGTGCTACCAGTGTTTCGCGTTTGTTCTTCATTTGAGTCAGTTGCTTACGCATCTCGTCGAGCTTGCCACGCAGGTTATCTGCAGAAGCCTTGTTTTGGTCATAGCTGGTTTTGTACTCAGCCATCTTCTCTTCAGCAGCCTTTTTCTCTTCCAGAGCACGTCGAGCCAAATCCAGATTCTGAGCACGTGCCGCCGTATGCGCCTGCTCTTCACGTTTCTTCACAAGAGCTTCCTGCTCTTCGAATAACTGCTTGAATTTCTTCTCAATGGGCGATCTGTTGAGCTACTGCTTTCTCCGCATCTTCCAGATCCTCTTGCATGTCACGGATATATTGGTCCGTCATCTTGATTGGATCTTCCGCCTTGTCAATAATGGCGTTGATGTTAGACATGGTTAGATCACGCAAACGTTTGAAAATGGACATTATGTTATTCCTCCTAGTCGATATTACATCGTATATAAACATACATACGTAACAATCTACAACTCGTTTCAATTTTAGCAAATAAAATCAAAACATTCGATGGTTCTTATGTCAGGAAGATCGTTTATCTTTGTTCAGATGATCCTCCATCAACCTCTCTGCAGTCTGCACGATTTCGTCGATCTGCATCCGTGTGATGGAATCAAAATGAATACCCATGATCACCGTAACGGTTACTTTCAGCTGCAGGGCAGCCTTTCGGGCAAGCCGCTCACACAGCTCTTGTTCTTTATGCCCGGGAATATGTACCGTCGTCCCGCTTACGCGCTCATGATCCACGTAGAACGTAGCTACAGCGCCAATATGCGCCTTTCCTCCGGTAACGAGAAAAACCTTATCCTCTCCTGCTTCAATCACCTGTAAACGTATGGATTTCAAATCATATGTACTCATATCCTATCCACCTACCCTTTTCTATATGTTATATATGGAGGAATTATGGCTGTCATGAGCTAAATCCGCAATGAAACTTCTCACACTGCGCATATTTTATGGAACCCCCGGGCATACCAAGGAGAACGTCATTTTGGAAAAGGAGGCCGTTATGATGCGCGTACGCCTCATTATGCTGATGGTTATCGTTATTTTTCTAGGGGGATATCATGCTCCAGTTTCATCGCGTGATGTTTCAAGCCCGTCAAGTGAATCAGTATCAGGTTCGGATTCTGCAGAAGAAGAACAACTGACATTGGGACAGTTACGTCAAAAATATGCCGATACGTTCAAAACCAATGGTCCTTCAACAAAGAAGGTTGCACTGACTTTTGATGATGTACCTGATCCACGGTTTACTCCACAAGTGCTGGATGTATTGAAGAAATACAATGTCAGAGCTACATTCTTCATCGTGGGTAGTCGTGCTGAGAAACATCCGGATCTGGTGAAACGCATCGTTAAGGAAGGGCATATGGTTGGTAATCACAGCTACAATCATCCTGAATTCAGTAAGCTGTCGATGAATGCCTTTCGCAAACAAATTTTACATACCGGGGATATTATTCGACGATTGGCGGGATACACGCCGAAGATGATTCGGCCGCCTTATGGAGACATTAATGAAGAACAGCTGAGATGGGCTGCCAAACAACACTATAGCATTGTGAACTGGAACGTAGACTCCCTGGACTGGAAAGGCCTTTCAAAGGAACAGGTGAAAGATAACATCCTGTCTGCCGTAAAACCCGGATCCATCGTTCTGCAACATGCTGGAGGCGGTGTAGGATCAAACCTGAACGGCACGATTGAGGCTTTGCCTGAAATCATTGAGGAACTTCGTAATCGAGGGTATGAACTGGTCACCTTGGACGAGATGTTGGGATTGCCAAAGGCCAAAAATTAGGATGACCGTGATAGCAAATAAATGAGAACATAAAAGGGTGCTGTTCAATCGCAAATTAGCGACTGGCAGACACCCTGTTTGAATTCATTTTAAATGTAATTTACTCTCTATTTCAGAATGTACAGCTCGATATCCTGAAAACCAAATGTGCTTACGGACTGTTTGCTACCCGGGATAAAGATATCAATCCGATGACCCTTGATTGCACCGCCCACATCACGCGCTGTGGCTACAAAAGCCTGTTTTGGCAATCCTGGATGGCTGTGACCAGTTACCAGTACTTTGGTTCCGAGTGGAATCACACTTGGATCAACTGCAATCGTGCCCAGTTCAAGGTCATTTCCGAAATAATCGACTGCACCCCAGCCTCCATTTTCAGACGGATCAGCAGAGTATGCCGTTGCTTTTACGTTCACAGCTTTGCTGTAATCGAATGTTTTACCCCAGGCCTGAACCACTTTGTTATCTGCGTTAACGTCCAAGCTTGCTGTGGTAACCGTTTTGGCTTGGGTCTTGCTCTCCGTCGCCGCGGCAGCAACATTGTTTGCCTTACCGGGAATCGTAATTTTCAAACCACCATAAATGTTGTAAGGTGAAATGTCGTTGTTTGCTTTAACCAACGTGTTCATTGCTACTCCATATTGTTTTGATAAGGTGTAGAAGGTATCCCCTTCTTTGGCCACATGAACTGAATCGGCGTGAGCCGGAACGGCTTGAATGAGCATTGCTGTTGTCATTAATGCTACTGCTGTTTTGGCTATACGTTTCTTGTTAATCATGGTCTTCCTCCCTCATTGTGCCTGCGAAGTTAGTTGTCGGATTCGGATGAGGAGCCCACCCTATAGGTTCTTCATTACATTTGAAACGTTATGTACCCCTAATTCACCCCAAGCAGTGTGCTGTAGATCTTCCCCCTGCACAATCTGCATCGTTACATCCCCCGCACTCCCTGTCCGGAAGTTTCGGCAGAGTTCAATATATCACAATTTTGTAACCTGAACTTGTAGTAATTCTTACCAAATGGTTTTTTAGCATGTAAGCATATGTAAGAGTACTGGATACTTTAGAAATATTGGACGACCCGATTCCTTTACATTTGGTAACAGAATAGTTACTTTTCCGAATCCATACGTGATTATTAACCATAAAAAAATAGCGTCACCGACTCGAAGTCAGTAACGCTATTGATCACTTTCATTTAGAGTACTTTGGCAAGAAAATCACGTGTACGTGAATTTTTCGGTGCTCCAAACACCTCATCAGGTGTTCCCTCTTCTACAATAACCCCGCCATCCATGAACAGGATCCGGTCTCCTACTTCACGTGCAAAACCCATTTCATGCGTTACAATGACCATAGTCATCCCGCCTTCTGCAAGACGTTTCATGACATCCAACACTTCACCGACCATCTCGGGGTCCAGTGCCGAAGTAGGCTCGTCAAACAGCATGACATGCGGCTGCATGGCCAATGCTCTTGCAATGGCGATCCGCTGCTTCTGTCCACCGGACAGCTGATTCGGGAATGTATCTTTTTTATCGTACAAGCCCACGGTGTTAAGCAGATCAGCAGCAATTTTCTCCGCTTCCTGAGTGGATTGTTTTTTCACTTTAATCGGAGCAATCGTAATGTTTTGCTGTACCGTTTTGTGTGGGAACAGGTTGAAATGCTGGAACACCATGCCCATTTTTTCCCGAGTTGCATTAATGTTGTGCTTCGGATCGGTGATTGACACACCTTCAAAATCAATCTCACCCGAGGTAGGCTGTTCCAACAGGTTCAGACAACGTAAGAAAGTACTTTTACCTGAACCGGAAGGGCCGATGACTACGACAACCTCACCTTTGCCAATCGTCACGTTAATGCCCTTAAGCACATCGTTATTACCATAAGATTTGTGTAATTGTCTAACGTCTATCACTTGCACTCAACTTCCTTTCCAGTCGTCCAAGCAGCTTGGACAAAATAAACGTTAATACAAAGTAGATGGCTGCTGCAATCAAAAATGGACTCAAGCCTTGATACGTAATGTTTTTGACCACACTTGCCTGATACATAATGTCCACCATACCGATAACAGAGATAATGGAGGATTCCTTGATGATCGTTATGAATTCATTACCAATTGCCGGCAATACGGCCTTGAAAGCCTGTGGCAATATGATGTAACGCATTGCTGCACCTCTGCCCATTCCGAGGGAGCGAGCTGCTTCCAACTGGCCACGATCCACCCCTTGAATACCTGCACGGAAAATCTCCGCCAGATAGGCACCACTATTGATTGAAAGTGTAATGATACCTGCCTGAAGTGCAGTGAAGTTAATGCCAAAGCTCAGGGAAAAACCATAGTAAATAATCATCAATTGTACCAGCATCGGTGTGCCACGGATCACTTCAACGTAAGCAGTACCGATCCAGCGCAAGATTGCAGCGTCATGCAAACGGAACAAACAGATGATCAATCCTATAATTACCCCGAAGATAACCCCAAGTGCAGACAACAGAAGTGTGTATCCTACACCTGTAGCATAGAAACTTTTGTACTCCCAGAATACTTGGAAAATATTTTGTGATTTGTTCGCTTTATCCGCCATCAAGAGGCTGGCATCCGTCACCATTTGATTGATTTTATCTTCGCTTTTCAGTCGCTCCAGTGTTCCATTTACTGCAGCTAGCAGCTCGGTATTACCTTTACGAATCCCGATTGCCGCTTCTGCTTGCTCTTCGTCCGGAACAGCAGCAGCAAGTCCAATGATATCGTCCAGATAACCTGCAGCAACGGTATCTTCAACGATTGCCGCGTCAATGCGTTTTGTTTGCAGTTGAAGCACGATATCCGAGATTTTATCCAGCGCAGTAAGCTTCGCTCCTGGAATACTCTGTCCGATCGTTTCCTGAATGGAGCCTTTCTGAACGCCAATCTTCGCATTTTCAAGTTCTGCCATGGTTGGATATTTGTCTTTATCCACATTGCGAACCATAATCACTTGTTTTGATTTATAATAGGTGTCGGAAAAATCGATACTTTTCTTCCGCTCATCCGTCGGCGTCATACCTGAAATCACCAGATCAACACGCCCGCTCTGCAATGAAGGCAGAAGACCGTCGAAGCCCATATCCTCAATCACAAGCTCAGCGCCAAGATCTTTGGCAATCTCTTTGGCGATCTCAATATCGAAGCCGACGATTTCATCTTTGCCATTAATCACTTTATGGAATTCGTATGGTGCAAAATCAGCACTTGTACCGAGCACCAGCTTTTTACTGCTTGAATTGTCTGTAGTCCCACTTGCAAATGCCACAGGAACGGCAGTTGTCAGTAGAACAACAAAGGTCAACAGCATCATGGTGTAACGACTTATTAATTTCAACCTTGTTCTCTCCCCTTACAATACTTTGTATGCTTCTCATGTTGATGACTGAGTCATTATAAAGTACAATGCATGATTATGCAATGCATTTTGACATTACAAATCTTGACTTGTTTCTGAAAAAATGAAGCAAACATGATATAATCAATGAATTATTTTCATTTTTGCATAAGGAGTTTACTAATGACAGCTAACAAATCACAAATTCTGACGGTTATTGATCAATATGCTTCCCGTTTTAAAGCCATTTCATCATATATCGGTGCCAACCCCGAATTGGGAAATGAAGAGTATCTCGCTTCTGCCCGTTTGAAAGAAGAACTGGTCTTCCACGGTTTCACTGTAGAGGCTCCAATCCTCGGTTTGGAGACAGCCTTTATCGGAACCTATTCAGCCGCCAAACCAGGCCCTACCATTGCTTTATTGTGCGAATATGACGCCTTGCCGGAGATCGGTCACGCTTGTGGTCACCATCTGATCTGTATGATGAGTCTTGGGGCCGCTGTTGGGCTAAAATCTATTCTGGATGAAGTAGGTGGAACCATTAAAGTGTTTGGTACCCCCGCTGAAGAGACACGTGGTGCCAAAGTTCCGATGGCTGAAGCAGGTTTGTTCGATGACTGTGATGTCGCTCTCATGGCGCATCCATATTATGCCTACGAGAAGTCAGGCAGCTCGCTGGCTATTGATGCTGTGCAATTTGAATTCCATGGCCGATCTTCACATGCTGCTGCAAGTCCGCACGAAGGTATTAATGCTCTTGATGCCGTCATTCAAACGTTCAACGGAATCAATGCATTCCGGCAACAAGTGAAAAGCACCGTGCGCATTCATGGTGTGATCAACAACGGAGGTCAGGCAGCAAATATCATTCCTGACTATGCTTCTGCGCAATTTTATGTACGGGCAGCAACTCGCAAAGAACTGAATATTCTCACAGAACGTGTGATTCAGATCGCTGAAGGTTCTGCTCTCCAGACAGGTTGCAAGCTGGTGACATCCAACTATGAAACGTCCTATGACGAGATGGTTACCAATGAAGCATTCTCAGCTGCGTTTAGTCAAAATCTGATGGAACTTGGTATTCCGCAAGAAGAGATTGTGAGTGGTAATGATCACGGCTCTATGGACATCGGTAACGTTTCCCTGAAATGTCCTGCCATCCATCCCTACATTCGTGTTGTAGACGAGGTGCATACACTGCACTCCATAGCCTTCCGTGACCTTGCACTTCAGGAGCGCGCGCTGGATGGCATGATTCTGGGAGCAAAGGCACTTGCTACAACAGCCTATGACGTACTGAGCCAGCCAGAGCTGCTTCAAACCATCCGCACGGAGTTTGAGCAAGCTATTCGCTAAAATTTACTTTCAACATGTTATATAGGGGTGCCCTGAACAATCTTGAATTCCAAGCTGTTCAGGGCACCCTTTTTCTAAATTAGCTGTAAGTATATTCAGCACAAAGCTGGAAATGCTGTGAAAGAAACCTTTGAAAACGATGAAAATAATACATTTTATTACAGTAAATGTGATTCTTTGCTGGCTAACTTGGTTAATTATAACTATAACTTATCCTATATTCAGGAGGTGCTGTCATGCTGCTCGAAGCCATGTATCATGTTCCTCGTGACAAGTGGGCTTATGCCTATAATTCGTCTACCATACATCTGCGCGTACGTACCAAACGTAATGATGTGCAATACGTGACCGCACTGACCGGAGATAAGTACGATTGGAATGGAACGTACAAGGAAATTCAATTGGAGAAGGCTGCTTCAGATAACATGTTTGATTATTGGGAGGCTGCTGTCAAGCCACAATTCAAACGTCTCACCTATATATTTCGGATAACTGCCGGTTCAGAAGATGTGTTTCTAGCGGATAATGGAATTCATTATGAGACCCCCTATCCCACCGGAGGATATTATGAGTTCTCGTATATACATGAAATTGATGTGTTTAAGGTGCCCGAGTGGGCCAAAGAAGCTGTCTTTTATCAGATCATGACGGAACGGTTTGCTAATGGAGATCCCAAGCTGAATCCAAAAGAAACCCATGACTGGGGTGGCAAACCTGAGTTGAACAATTATTTTGGTGGAGATCTGCAAGGTGTGCTGGATCATCTGTATGACTTAACTGAACTTGGCGTGAACGCCATTTACTTTACCCCGTTATTCCAGGCCAATTCCTACCACAAATACGACACGATTGATTATAAAAAAGTCGACCCCCATTTCGGTGATAATGCCCTGCTTAAACAATTGACAGAAGAATGTCATCGCCTGGGTATACGTGTCATGCTTGACGCGGTGTTTAACCATTGCAGCGAAGACTTCCCTCCTTTTCAAGACGTTCTCCAGAATGGAAAAAACTCTAAGTATGCCGACTGGTTCCACATCAATGAATACCCAGTTCAGATCAAGGATGGTATACCAACCTACGATACATTTGGGTTCTATGGCAACATGCCCAAGTTCAATACAGCCAACCCTGAGGTTAAGGCATATCTACTCGATGTCGCTGAGTACTGGATCAAGGAAATTAAGCTGGATGGGTGGCGTCTGGATGTAGCAAATGAGGTGGACAACCATTTCTGGCGTGATTTTCGCAAGGTTGTTAAGGCAGCTAATCCTGAAGCCTATATTGTTGGTGAAGTATGGAGCGACTCCCTGACATGGCTCATGGGGGATCAATTCGATTCCGTCATGAATTATCCATTTGCCGACAAAGTACTTCAGTTCTTCTGCGGTTCAATGGATGGGTATAACTTTGCCAACGAGATGGGTTCACTGATTATGCGCTATCCGCAACAAACCAACGAAGTGATCTTTAATATGCTGTGCAGCCACGATACCCCACGACTGCTCACCCGATTAGGAGAAGACAAACGCCGTTTAAAATTGTCGGTTGTATTTCTTTTCACCTATATCGGTACACCTTGTATTTTCTACGGCGATGAGGTGGGAATTAGTGGTGATGCTGACCCGGATTGTCGAAAATGTATGGAATGGGACCCGGCCAAGCAAGACAGAGAATTGTATGATTTCTATCGCCTGATGATCGATTTACGCAAAAGCCAATGAAGCCCTGCGCAAAGGACGCTTCCGATTCCTCAAGGCGGATCACAATGATCCCTGTATCGTGTACGAGCGTGTGGATGACAACCTTCACTTTACCATATGGATGAACAATACACCTCAAGATCGAACGCTTTCTCATCCTATGGAAACAAAAGACTGGAAGGATGCATTAACTGAAGAGCCTGTGTTGCCAACCGATGGAATGATGAATATTAAGCTTGATCCCTATGGGTACCGCATTTTGTACAGACAGCTTGATCCGACAACCATCCAACACTACTGAGATTTAAATTCTGAACAGTCATATAAAAGAAAAGAAAAGAAAAGCACTTCCACCGTCTCAGATGATACTTCATTCTGAACTTTGGAAGTGTTTTGTTTATTTGATTAAAAAAGCCACAGCAGGAATGCTGTGACTCATTCAGGATTGCATCAGTTTACTGGATCAAGTGTGATCCGACGATAAATGTCCATATATTCTTCAGCTGAGACATTCCAGCTGTATTCTCCGCCCATTGCATTTTTCACAATTTTCTTCCAGTGTTCTGGCTGTTTGTAGATCTCCTCGGCACGCCGAATGGTATTCATCATGTCATGTGCGTTAAAGCTTGTGAATGAGAAACCATTCCCTTCTCCAGTAAACTCGTTATATGCCTGCACAGTATCGTTCAGACCGCCTGTTTCCCTTACGAGAGGCACACTACCGTACCGCAGAGCCAGTAACTGACTAATGCCACACGGCTCGAACCTGGATGGCATCAGGAAGATATCACTGCCTGCATAGAAACGGCGGGATAACCCATCGTTAAACTTGATCTGGGCAGACATTTTAAGTGGATAACGATTCGCGGCTTCACGGAACCAGTGTTCATAGGACTGCTCCCCTGTTCCAAGTACAGCGAATTGAATATCATCATAATACAACAATTCATCCAGGATACGGCAGACAAGATCAAGTCCTTTGGAATCCACAAGCCTTGTGACCATGACCATAAGAGGTACATCAGGACGAACAGGAAGTCCAAGTTCCTTTTGCAGCTCAATTTTGTTTTCCGTTTTCTTGGACAGACTTGTTCTATATTTCACCGGGATCTTGGTGTCTGTAGCCGGGTTGTAGCTCTTGGTATCAATACCATTTACAATCCCGCTGAATCGATCTCCAAGTGAACTGAGCAGTCCGTCCAGACCGTATCCGTAATAAGATGTTTTCACTTCCTGTGCGTAAGTTGGACTGACGGTTGTTACATGGTCAGCGTAGACAATTCCAGCCTTCAGGAAGTTGACATTACCGTAATACTCGGCTCCATCCACGGTGAAATATCGATCGTCAAGCTCCAGGATTTCACTGAATAACTGATGCGGGAATACCCCTTGATACAACAAGTTATGTATGGTGAATACCGTACGAATATCACTGTAGAATGGATCGTGTCTGTAGTGTGCTTCAAGCACCAAAGGAATCATTCCTGCATGCCAGTCATGACTGTGCAGCACGTCAGGCTTGAACTCAATCTGTGGCAACACTTCGAGAACTGCACGGTTGAAGAAGGCGAAACGCTCGCCATCATCCATATAACCGTACACTCCATCACGCCCAAAATAATACTCATTATCTACAAAATATACTGGAATCCCATCATGAACCAGCATTTCTATTCCACAATAGGGTCTGCGCCAGCCAAGAGGCACATCCGTTGTAATTACGGGCTGTAACGCGTCTTTATACTCAGCGGGAATCCCCTTGTACTTAGGCATAATCACCCGCACATCTGCCCCGCTCTTCTTCAATGCAAACGGGAGAGCACCGATTACGTCAGCAAGGCCTCCTGTTTTGATAAATGGATGTACTTCAGCAGCAGCAAATAGAATATTCATGCCTTTGTCCTCCTCTTCGGTTTGAGCGTGTTACTTTCATTTTTATTCTTCGTTTTTGAACTGACGGAAGTTATACTCGCAGGTGATTCATCCGTTTTCCGACGTGTGTTCTTTTTTAGAATCACGATGCTCAGCGGAGGCAATACCAATTCGAGACTATGCGGATGCCCATGAAAAGGAATCTTTTCGGTAGGCAGTTGCATATCATTAGTAATGCCTGAACCGCCGTAAACGGAATGGTCACTGTTCAGTACTTCGGTATACATACCGGGACGCATGACACCAATCCGGTAACGCTCCCGCTTGACCGGCTGAAAGTTAATGAGCACAAGGAGTGTATCCGCAGGTTTTTTTCCTTTGCGTACGTATGAAATGACACTCTGGTCCTGATCATCCGGAGTGATCCATTCATAACCGTCCAAGGAATGATCAAGCTCCCACAAAGCTTTTTCACTCAAGTACAGGTTAGACAGCTCACGCTCAAACTTATGCAAATTGCGGTGACTGTCATAATCCAGCAAGAACCAATCCAGTTGATCCTCATCTTTCCATTCGATGAACTGGCCAAAGTCTCCGCCCATAAACAACAGCTTTTTCCCTGGGAAAGTCATAAAATAGCCCAGAAAAGCACGCATGCCGGCAAATTTCTGCTCATAGGTTCCTGGCATCTTGTCGAGGAGCGACTTTTTGCCATGAACAACCTCGTCATGTGACAGAGGTAGCACATAATTTTCAGCAAAGGAGTATACGACCGGGAAAGTCAGCAAATGATGTTTGGAAGGACGCTCATGAAAATCAGATTCCATGTAATCAAGCGTATCGTTCATCCAGCCCATGTTCCATTTGTAGTTAAAACCCAGACCACCTTCATCTACAGGTAAAGTCACCATTGGCCATGCACTGGATTCTTCAGCCATCATCAACGCATAAGGGAAATACTTGAACACCGTCTCATTCAGCTGCTGCAAAAAGGCTACAGCTTCCTTGTTCTCAAGACCACCTTCATCATTGGTACGATATTGTCCTGGCTGCTTCTCAAAATCAAGCCGAAGCATACTCGTAACCGCATCAACACGGAGTCCGTCAAAATGATACATCTCCATCCAATATAATGCATTGGAGATCAGAAATGAACGAATCTCAGGTTTCGAGTAGTCAAAGCTAAGTGTGCCCCAGCCCGGCTTCTCTGCTAACATCGGATCTGCATACTCATACAAAGGCGTACCATCAAACATACGCAACCCATGAGCGTCTTTGGCAAAATGTGCAGGTACCCAATCCAGCAATACGCCAATCCCAGCCTGATGTAGCGTATCCACTAGATACATCAGATCTTTTGGATGCCCATAACGGCTGGTTGGCGCATAAAACCCTGTGTTTTGGTAGCCCCACGAAAGGTCATATGGATGCTCACTGAGGGGCATCATTTCAACATGTGTATATTTCATTTCTAATAAGTAAGGAACAAGCAAATCAGCCATCTCGCGATAACTATAGAGGCTTCCGTCTTCTTTGCGCTTCCAGGTTCCCATGTGCATTTCGTAAATATGTAGAGGTTTGTTATACATTGCACGTTGTTTGCGTCTCCAGGCTCCATCATTCCATTTGTACCCTTCGATTGAACTGGTGACAGAGGCTGTCTGAGGTCGAACCTCTGCTTGAAACGCATATGGGTCCGCTTTGAGCAATTCTGTTCCATCTTCCGTTAATATACGGAACTTGTATAAAGTTCCTTCGCTAATTTCCGGAAAAAAACGACTCCAAAATCCTGATTCGGGTATCTTATATAAAGGTTCCTTTTCGCCTTTCCATTCATTGCGGTCCATAGCCAGTCCTACTTCTACGGCGTTTGGTGCCCACACGGTAAAGCGATACCCCTGAAGGCCATCGCAAGTCTCAGGCTGTGCGCCCAACATTCGATAACTGTGATGAAGGTTACCTTCATGAAATAAATAAATATGCTCCGGCAATATGTCCGGGTGTGCTAACGGTTGAATGGCCAAGAGATCACCTTCTTCTCAAGAAAATAGATATAACAGTAACCATTACCCCATTCTAGCCAAGTTGAAAAGAAAAATGCGGTGAATTAGAAAATGTTGTTCATTTTCAGAATTTTTACAGTAACAATCGTTTCATCTGCTCTACTTTGCGTTAATGATGTACTACAATGCACAATATTTTGGGAGGGAAACGATTATGTTTAATAAAGATTGCATCGCTATGCTGTTGGCGGGAGGAGAAGGGAAGCGATTAGCCCCTTTAACCTCAAGTCTCGCAAAACCCGCTGTACCGTTTGGCGGGCACTACCGGATCATCGATTTTCCTCTCAGTAACTGCGTTAATTCAGGAATTGACACTGTAGGTGTACTGACGCAGTACCAAGCGGAATCTTTACACGATCACATCGGTGGAGGAGAACCATGGGGACATGGTAACTCAAGTGAGGCAGGAATATCCTTGCTTCCATCTTATCATACAGGAAATGACGAATACTTGGGAACGGCGGATGCTATTTATAAAAATATCGACTATATTGATCAACAAAACCCCGAAAATGTTCTAATTTTGTCGGGTGACCATATTTATCATATGAATTATCGTGATATGTTGGAGGCTCATCAAGCCAATAATGCCGCAGCAACGATTTCAGTTATGGAAGTTCCATGGGATGAAGCACATCGCTTTGGGATCATGGCTGCCGATGAAGATTTGCGTGTAACCGAGTTTGCCGAGAAACCGGCTGAACCAAAAAGTAATCTGGCTTCAATGGGCATTTACATGTTCAAATGGGATTATCTGAAACGCCATCTCTTGGAAGATGCAGCTAACCCTGAATCCAGCCATGACTTCGGTAAAGATGTTATTCCTCAAATGTTGAATGAAAATAACCCCCTCTTTGTCTATAACTTTAATGGTTATTGGAAAGATGTAGGAACGGTTAAGAGCCTTTGGGATGCACATATGGATCTGTTACACAACGAGGAAGACTGGAGTCTGCAAAAAGAAAACTGGCCGATGTTTACTCGCGACTGGCGCTCCAAGCCAAGTGCTTACAAAGCAAGACATACAAAAATCGAACATGTTACTTCCATGATTCACGACTCTTGTGCAATCGAAGGTCGTTCGGAACGTTCCGTTATCTTCTGCGGTGCAGAAGTGGGTAAAGGCTCTGAGGTTAAAGACAGTGTCGTTATGCCTAACGCACGTATAGGCCGTGGGGTTCACATCGAACGCGCGATCATCGGTGAAGGTGCAATAATCAAGGACGGTGCAATCGTTAAAGGTACGGCGGATGAAATTGTGGTCGTTGGACCTAACGAGATCGTCTCTGCCAAACCGGCTGTCCGTACGCAACCTGTTCGTATGTTGAAAGAAGTATATGAGAAAAGTGGACGCCTGCGCACTGGTGAACTTTCTTCATAAATTAAGTAAACATAATATGAAAAAGGCGAGCCTCAGATGGCTCGCCTTTTTTTGGTGTTGATATGGAAGTTATAAAGCGTACATGCTCGATCATCAGGTAGAAAAATCTCTTATCTTTTAAAACCTTAAGACTTTTCTATATCCGATTTTGTATCGCTTGCTGCTCGTTCTTCAGGGACTGCCGTAACACCAGATTGTGTTACAGATTCTTCTGGACCCATCTCCTCAGCCACAGCCGGTAACGTAACCGTAACGGTTGTCCCAGATCCGAGTTCACTTTGCATCGTGATCGTTCCCTCATGCAGTTCTACCAGTTCTTGCGTAATCGCAAGACCCAGTCCCGTTCCCCCATTTTGATGATTCACCTGGAAGAAACGGTCCCGTACTTTGATTAGGTGTTCTTCACTAATTCCGATACCGGTGTCCTGAACAGCTGCAATGATCTGACCATTCTCCTCTTTGACCGACAAGAAGATCCAGGAATTCTCATGTGAAAATTTGATCGCATTATCCACAACATTCAGGAAGACTTGTTTCAGTCTGTTACCGTCTCCATGGACATTATAAGCACGAGTCTCGTCCGTTTCCAACTTGAGATGGACCTGTTTTTGTTCCGCTTTGGCCCAAACATTCAACATCGTTTCCTGTACAATTTCACGAATGTTGACGGTTCCTTTGACCAGCTTCATTTGATTCTGCTGCAATTTGGAGAAATCCAGCATCTCTTCAACAAGTCCAATCAGTCGTTCGGTTTCCTTGGAGATAATACCCATACCGATACGAGTTTCTTCCGGATCATAACCGCCTGAATCCAGTGTCTCGCTCCAGCCTTTGATACTGGTCAAAGGTGTTCTTAATTCATGTGAGATCGAGGAGATAAAATCATCCTTGATCTGATTACTGCGCACGATTTCATGTGCCATGAAGTTAAGTGTTGATGCCAATTCGCCCAGTTCGTGCTTATAATTCCCCTTAACCCTGACATCCAGCCGTCCTCTAGCCATTTGGGCAGATACTGCGGTGATGTTGTTAATTGGACGTACAATGGAATTTGCCATACCAATACTAATGATCAACACTATAGCAAGCACGCCAACACCAACGGCAGCGGCGAGTAGTCCCATATTCAACAGCTTTGAATTCACATCTTCAAGTGATGTCAGATATCGAATAACATAAGTATTTTCGCCGCCCAGATCAAACTTGTGTGAAACGGCCATGACGGATTCTCCAGTACCTGGTTGTCTTCCAATCCAGCGTCCCATATCCCCATTCAGAGCCTGCATAATATCACTGGTTTGCAGCACAGCACGGTCAGATTCAAAAGCAGTCGAACTCGCCAATACGCGCCCGTTCAGATCCAAAATTTCCAATTCAGTATTGGACAATGCCAAGTTCACAAGGAGTCTAGACAGATTATTGGCATCCTCCGTAGTATTCTCACGAGCGATTGGCTCGAAAAAGTCCTTTGAATTAGAAATGTGGGTACTAATCGTATTGTAGATACTCTCATAATAATACCTTTGAACTGCCAACATAAATACGAATTCGACCAACAGCAGAGCGAGAAAAACTACAAAGAAATAATGTAGTACGATCTGCCGAGTAATGCCTTTTTTAATCATTGCTCCCGGCCCTTCCATTTGTACCCGTGACCCCATACTGTCTGCAGGTATTCGGGCTCGGAAGGATTGTTCTCAATTTTCTGACGCAGACGACGAATGTTGACATCCACAATTTTGGGATCACCCATGTACTCTTTTCCCCATACGTGATCTAACAATACATCGCGGCTGAGCGGTGTATTTTCTTTTTCCAGAAAAAACTGAATCAAGGAAAACTCCGTTGGAGTCAACTCAATCGCTTCATTCTGTTTTTTGAATTGCTTCGAGATCAGGTCCAGTGAAAATGGCCCGGACTGGAACGTAACCTTTGCCGCAGTTTCCCGATGCACGTTCACGCGGCGTAACAATGACTGAATACGTGCAATCAACTCTGTTGGGCTGAAAGGCTTGCTGACGTGATCATCTGCACCAACGGAGAGTGCGTACACTTTATCCTGTTCCTGAACTTTCGCGGTCAAAAAGATGATGCCCAGACGTTCATTGGTTTCACGGATCCGTCGACACACCTCGAATCCATCAATACCTGGTACCATGACATCCAGCAGAGCCAGATCAATATCTGGTACTGTCTGCAGTATGCGAAGCGCTTCATGACCGTCACCCGCTTCAAGCACTTCGAATCCGTTTCTCTTTAAATTAATCACTATAAAACTGCGGATGGATTCTTCATCCTCAAGAATAAGTACTTTACTCATTAAGTTCTCCCTTTCTATTCAGCTGAGAAGTATTGCTCAGTGCATCTTTACCCGCCTCTGATTGTGCTACTCGTGAAGCAATAACTCGATCTTTGGTACGCGTAATTTCCTTCCAGCTTTTACCCTTCTCCTGTTCCCACTTGGAAAGGGTGAAATATTTGATCTCTGCTACGGTTTCGTCCGTATCAATCATTTTAAATCGAATATATTTTTCCTTTTCCGATTTGGTATCAATAGTGATCTTACCGTACCACTCTGGCTTGAGGTTTAGGTGAAATAAATCAGCATCATCCCGGAATTGGAATGAGACAAATTTCTTGCTGTCTTTACCATCCCACTGATAATAAGTATAAAACCACAACCGAGAGTCAAATACGTAATGCTCCCAACCTTTTGGAGTCTCTTTGAGCCCAAACTCAATAATACCATCATTATCAACATCACCGCTTAAAATTTTGTCATCTCTATACGTTTGATCCGGTGATTTGAAAGCATTGACTAACTTGTTATCTTTAACATACATAATTTGCGAGAAGGAACTCCGATCATCCAGCTCGGCATCCAGTACAATGCCCATCTGTCCTTTGGCGATCTCTCCGCCCAGAGCATTATAAACTTCTTTAACGGTATAATCGGTCTGCACCCGATCAACTTCCTTGAAGCTGCCATCTTCGTACTGATATAACGCAATCGTTGCAAAACCGCTGTTGTTCAGCGAAATGATAACAAAATCACTTTTACCATCTCCGCTCAAATCCAGCGTGTTCCCCTGCGCATCATCAATGATATATTGATTATACGGAACTCCACCCAAGACCTGCTCCAGTGCCCCGCCCTTGTAGGAATATGCAGTCAGGGCCTTCTGCTCCTGCAGACTTACACCAAGAATAATATCCGGATTTCCGTCATTCGTAATATCCAATACTTTAAAGGATTGCAACTCATTTCCCGGCACATCAAATGTAAGTTTTTTAACCCATGTGCCTCCCTGCTCTTCCAAAATCATGCCATGGATTCGCACATTCTCATTTGGTGTCTCATAAAAAACAATCGCTTCCCGTGTTCCATCCCCGTTCAGGTCTTCCACCCGAATCATGCTGGTATTATTCATATCCTTGGGACGAATCAACGTGCTCTCTGGCGGCAGTTTAACCTGAACCACGTTGTACAATTTCTCCTTATCGGTGGACATCATTGGTTTTCTCATCAAACCCTTGGGGTCACTTATGACTGTGCATCCGCTTAGAACAGAACCAAGCATAATCGCCATAGTTCCTGCTGCTACAAAGCGTCCCCACCGTGAATTAAACAATCTCATCACTCTTTTCAATAGTTTAAATCTGGTTTTTTTCTTGCTGTGTGAGTCTTCGTCCACGAATATCAAAAGCAATCTTGCCTTCTGCCAATCCCCAGATCCGTGTGGCATGTTTCTCAGCAAGTTCAATAGGCAGTACTGCAATGACTGTTGCACGTTCTTCTTCACATAATTTGCGCAGCGTTTCCAGCACTGAATCTGCTGTGTGAGGGTCAAGACCAATCACTGGTTCATCGGCCAAAACCACTTTGGCACCATGAGCAAGTGCTCTTGCAATAGCAACACGTTGCTTCTCGCCACCACTGAGCTTCTCTGCTATTTGATGTGCTTTATCAAGTAATCCCAATCCTTCGAGATAATCCATAGCACCCATATAATCATCGGAACGAACCATACCGGTTACCATTCTCCATACAGGAGTCTGACCCGATCGTCCGATTAACACATTTTTAAGAGCCGTACGTCTGGGAAATAGTTCTGGATTCTGTTCCAAGTATGCCCATTCCCGTTTGATTTTCCGTTTTCCGGACCAGCCTTCTTTCAAAATCTCGGCACCGTCCACCGTAAACCGCCCGGAATCCCATTTTTCCATCATGGCCAAACATTTAAGCAACATGCTCTTACCGCTACCGCTTGAGCCAACTACAGCTATCATTTCACCCTGTTGCATATCAAAACGAATATCCCGTAGAACGGGAACGCGGTCCACGCCAACGGATTTACTCAAGTTCTCTACTCTGATCATCGCGATGTCTCCTCTTGTCCATGTTTTTCCCTACCACTAGTGTACTCGGAAATGGACATCAATTTCCATGCGAACACCAGCTTCTATTTTAACACAGATTCGAACTCAGGTTTACGACGAAATAATATACCTGCCACGCCGAAAAGAAGGTACATGATTCCGAGCAAGGTGAACATGCTTCCGGGTGAAATCCAGTTGATCATCTGACCACCCAGATTCGGTCCAATAATACTTCCAATCGTGAAATGAAAGGATGCCACAACGTTGGCTGCAGGCAGCAACACTTTAGGCAAAATGTCTGCGGCATAGGCCAGGCCCAGTGAGAAAAAGGAACCGACCAGGCCACCTGCGATTGTTAACAATACAAGCGTCCACCAGAAATGCGTACCCGCGACTGGAACCAGCATGAAGATGATTCCCCCGCTGATACCCGCAAACATCAATATCTTCTTCCGCCCATATCGGTCACTCAACATTCCGAGAGGCAATTGAAGGAACAAACCTCCAATCCCGATAAAGGGAAGCAACGACGAAATCTGATCGGTGTCGAACCCAATACGCAGGCCATACACGGGGAAGTTACTATTCATGCCAGCCTCCATATATCCGTATAAAAGAGCAGGTAACAGTGCGTACCAAGCCCATGCCAGACTACGACGGAAGCGCCGTTCAGGGAGCTGGCCATGCTCTGCTTTTTCCGGCTTCGTATTCGGAAGCTTCATTAATACCAGTATAAGCACTACTGCTATACAGATGAACAAAACCCAGAAAGGGACAGCATCACCGAAGCCAAGCAGCTTAATTCCCAGCGGACCAATACTGAATCCCAGACCGTAGGACATGCCATAGAGTGATATGTAGCGTCCACGTTTTTCAGGTGCAGTGACAAGCAGTACCCAGAGCTGGGCCGCATAATGAAGTGCGCTGTCTCCTATTCCAACGATCAGGCGCAAGATGAACCATATTTTAATATCTGGTAAATACGGAAATAATATTAATGGGACCATGACCAATATCAGGCCACCCCCAATCAGTTTTTTGAACCCGAGTGCTCCTAATAGTCGTTCCGCAACTAGAGTCATGGCAAAAGAGCCAATGTACAACGCGGCGGCGTTTAATCCGTTTAAACCTGGTGAAACCCCTTTTTGCTCCAAAAAAATCGAAAGCACAGGCAGCAAAAGCCCCTGACTTATTCCCGCCACCACAATAACCGTAATCAAAATGAGATAGTTGGCTGTCGAGTGTGATAGTTTGGGACGAGTAATCGATGACACGAATTCATTCCTCCTGCGAGCACACAAAGAAAAATCGCCATCGCTGACGACTTTTGTATGTTATACATATGGTTTTAAACTGCTATTCAAAGATCGGGGCTTTGCCCCGGACTTGAACATTATAGTGGACAACGCCCTGCAAAACAAGCCATAATAGTACTTAAGTCGCTGCGTACACTTAGATGTGACGGGAGGATTCTGCAACAATATGGCTTATCATGTTAAAATTGATGTTTCACCGATATATGAAATGCTCAACAGCTTTCTGGTTTATGTTACGAAAAAATGGATTCAGCATCTGGATATAGGTCCTGAATGGATTCTGGAAGTGGAAGGCAAACTAAGTTCCAATGTACGAGCTGCGCTCGCACCTGCTGCCACTTGGCCTTTTGATGATTTTGATGTCCTGTTTGCATGGGCTGCGTATCAAAATGATACGAAGGAAAATCGTGAATTTCTGGACATGCTTGCCGGAATGACAGCGGAAGACCTGTTTGCACGTGTGTCTCCTCTTCTGCCCGCTCTTACAATAGAAGAATCTACGCGCATTCGGAACAGTTATGTCCCATTATTGCGACTATGGGATGAACACTACTGTCAGAATATGAGCGAAGATCAGCGTGTGTGGCTGGAAGAAGATGCCGAAGAAAAACGCATTTTGCTTGATAAAATGGGCCCTGAACTGCTTATTGAATATGCTACGGCAGGCGTTCTTGTTGAACCGATGCCTGGATTGAACGAAGTTATTCTGTTTCCAACGGTGCACAATCGCCCTATTAATATGTACTGCTTCTATGAGGGGATGATGATTATGCAGTATCCCGTAGATGCACCTGAAGAGAACGAAGACCAGCCGCCAACATGCCTTTTACGTTTTACCCATGCACTGGCTGATCCCGAAAGACTTCGCCTGCTTCGTTACGTATCGGATGAACCCAAATCCCTCGCTGAGATGTGTGAAGAATTGGGTAAAGACGAAGACACGGTCAAAGACCAGGTGATGGCGCTGCGCATCGCAGGTCTGCTACGGACCCATCTGCTCGGAAGTAACCGCAAAGAGAAATACAGTATTCGGCCGGATGGCGTATCTGAATTGAATATGTTCCTGGAATCCTACATTCGCATTTAATTTAGTTGAACCATTGTGGAGTTACTGGCTACAAGGAGTGAGTTAGATCATGAAAATAATGAAACAACATATTTTGTTTGACCTTGATGATACACTCGTATATTGCAACAAGTACTTCAACCTGATTTTGGGAGAATTCTTTGAGAATATGCAAGAGTGGTTTGATGGACATTCTCTGACAACACAAGAGATTCGGGAAAAACAGCTGGAGATCGATGTAACCGGAGTGAACAAGCTTGGTTTTGCAAGTCATCATTTCCCGCAATCCCTGATTGATACCTATCGTTACTTCTCCGGAAAGTTCAACAGATTAACTTCTCCCAGAGAAGAGTCCTATCTGAGCAAGTTGGGCATGAGTGTGTACGATCAGGAGGTTGAACCCTACCCTCATATGGTTGAAACGCTTGAGAACCTCAAAGGTGCTGGACATTCCCTCTACTTATATACCGGCGGCGAAACCGTGATTCAGCAGCGCAAGATTGATCAGATGAAACTCTCGGCTTATTTTGATGATCGGATCTATATCCGACAACACAAAAACGTCGAGGCACTGGAAGGCATTCTGTCTAACGGTCCGTTTGATCGTCGTGCAACATGGATGATCGGTAACTCACTGCGAACAGATATTATGCCGGCTGTAAAAGCCGGAATTCACAGCATATATATCAAACAACCGAATGAATGGCAATACAACATCGTAGAACTTCAACCTAATCCGGAAACATCGATGTATACCATCACTGCACTGGAAGAGGTACCAAAAGTCATACACGAAAATATACAACAGCAGCAACAAAAAAGGACCCTTGGTTAAGGGTCCTTTTGCTTTATGTTAACATGTTAACATAGATCACGCATCCTGCTTCTCACCAGATAACTTGCCTGTTACCACGTCCTGCAAAATAATACGTGCTTTCACCGTACTTCCGTCTTTCCTTTTGAAAGACAGTACTTGTGTACTGCCCTTCTCAATCAGCGATTTTAACATCGTACTGGTGATTTTTTTTCCCGCATACTCTTTCCAAACTACAAACGAGCAGCCTTCCTTGAAACGTGAGCATCCATAACCCTTCTTGCCCTCTATAATCTGACCCGTGCAGCCGGGAGAAGGACAAGGTGCCAGTAACTCTCTTACTCCGGATGGACTCGCACTAGAAGACGGCGCCTTGGTGGCCGCACTTTTCCCACTGCCGGCTCTCGATGAAGATGTCGAAGTCTGACGGGACGTTTTTACAGTTGAACCGCTACTAGCTGTCTTGGCAGGTGTCCTTGTATTGCCGGCCTGGGTTCTTGCTCCCTTGCCTTTTCCCCTACCTCCACGCGAATCTTCCCCAAAAGCATCTGCTGGTGCCGGGGCTTGTACACGCACTTTCTCAATGATGGACAAGGTGAATTTCTTAACGTTCTCCATGAACTTGTCCTGACCCGCCTCACCTTTGGAAATCTGATATAATCTTCTTTCCCATTGCCCGGTCATCTCAGGTGAAGTTAACAGATCTACACCCGCACGGCGAATCAACTCAATAGCTGTTCTGCCTTTGAGCGTTAACTGCATTTTCTTCCCTTGCAGTGTAATGTAACCCACGTTTTTGAGGCGTTCAATTGTAGCCGCACGTGTAGCCGGAGTACCCAGACCACTATCTTTCATCGCATCTCGCAGCTCTTCATTCTCGATCTGCTTGCCTGCACTCTCCATCGCTTTCAGCAATGTTCCCTCGGTATAACTTTTGGGAGGCTGGGTCGCCTTCTCCTTGAACTCACTCTTCGTACATTGAACAGGCAATTCGGGTTGTACAGCAAAAGCCTTGTCCGTCCACTCTTCAGCTTCCTCTTCCTCATTGTTGTTTTTCTTGGTCTTTTTCTTGCCTGCACCGCCCTGTTCCTGATCTCCAGAACCGAGAACCACTTTCCATCCGAGGGACAACAGCTCTTTGACAGATGTCTTAAACTGATGTTTCTCCACTTCGGTGAGCACGGTATGTTGCTTATACTCCGCCGGAGGATAAAAGTGAGACAAGAAACGTCTGACAATCAAATCATAGATGTTCTGTTCGTCCTTGGATAAGGTACCTGGTCGCTTTAATGTAGGCAAAATTGCATGGTGATCTTCAACCCTGCTCGGATTACATACCCCTTTATTATTCTTATGAACAAGCTCTGGCTTGGCCCCTTGCGCAAGCTCACTATAGGTACCATTTTTAAGCAGGTTTAGTGTTTTGTGCATACCTTCAATATTCTGTTCTGTAACATAGTTGGAGTTTGTCCGCGGATACGAAATCACCTTGTGTTTTTCATACAAGGCCTGTGCGATATCCAGTGTTTTTTTGGCACCATATCCGAACTTGGCATTGGCTTCACGCTGTAAAAGGGTCAGATCATACAAACGATACGGATACTCCTTCGTCTGCTTTGCTTCGTATTTGGTAATCTGCCCTGTCTTGCCCTTCACACTGGCTGCAATGGTCTCTGCTGCCTCCGCATCGGTCAACTTATCTCCCTGACGCAGTCCCCGGTACTCGACACCTTCCTGCCGAAACCAGGCGGCTACTTCATAAAAGGTCTGTGATTGGAACGCTTCAATCTCTATTTCCCGATCGTAGATTAGCGCGAGTACCGGCGTCTGAACACGGCCTACAGACAACAATGCATTATGGCGGGTTGTAAACGCTCGTGAGGCATTCATGCCGATCAGCCAATCGGCTTCACTTCTTGCGCGAGCAGCATGGGTCAAATTTTCAAATTCCGAGGCATCCTTCAGACCATCAAAACCACGTCTAATGCTCTCTGCCGTCAAATCCGATATCCATAAACGCTTTACAGGCTGACGCAGCTTCAATTGCTGTTGTATGAGGGCGAAGATGTACTGACCTTCTCTCCCTGCATCGCAAGCATTAACGATCGCTGAAGCCCGTTTTGCCAGTTCTCCAATCATTTTGAGCTGATCTTTTGTTCTCGGATTGGGTACAATCTTGAACTGATCGGGTATGATCGGCAGGTCCGCTATATTCCAGCGTTTGTACTTTGTATCATAGGCATCCGGTTCGGCCAGTCCAAGCAAATGCCCAATCGCCCAAGTGATGATGTAATGTTCACCTTCCAGATACGTGCGATTGTTCTTGGCCTTTGGTTCTATGACGGCGGCAATGGTTCGACCCATGTCGGGTTTTTCCGCTATAACCAGTGTCTTCATCCGTCCATCTCTCCTCCTTCACCGTCCGCATGACGGCAAAAAGGGGCATTCCGCCGACGGAAGCCCCTTGCTTCTGAAACTCATTATATCAGATTTTGGATTCGGGAGCACCTTCCCGAAATGAATTATCCTGCTGCCTGTTCCTTTAATACATGTTTTTGTCTGCACTCTTTGCATACACCCTGGAAATCCAGACGATGATCCGTAACAGCAAAGCCATACTGACGCTCGATTTGTTGTTCCAAACGAAGCAGACCATCTTCCATAATCTCTTCCACTTTACCACATTCTGTACAGATCAAATGATGGTGGTGATGGGAACCGTCTGTACTTCGCAGATCAAAGCGCGCAGCCCCGTCACCAAAGTTAATCTTTTCAACGACCTGAAGGTCACTCAACAGTTCGAGAGTGCGGTATACGGTAGCCAATCCAATCTCAGGGAACTGCTCCTTAACCAGGAGAAATACTTCCTCTGCGCTAAAATGATCCTTTTCATGTTCAAGCAATACACGTACAGTAACTTCCCGTTGTTGTGTTAACTTATATCCTTTTTCAACCAATTGATTTTTAATGTGAAAGATCTGTTCTGAAATGGACTTGTCCCGGTTACTTGCCATAGCAGGTCGCACCTCCGATTTATATTCATTGAAATTTACTTTTATCGTAGGGATTCATGGTTTCAGGTAATCCTTATTTATAATCATTATAATATAATAATAAATCTTTATCACTTAAAAAGCAATGATATTGCTCACACTTACATGAAATATGTAGTCAAATTGGTTAAAATAACAGCAAACAACCCTCGCTGATCGCGAAGGTTGTCATTGATATCTTGTTCTATACTTTTACACCAGAACCGAAGCACCCATCAAGTATTTGTCCACTTCACGAGCAGCCTCACGGCCTTCATTAATTGCCCATACAACCAAGCTTTGACCACGACGCATGTCTCCTGCTGCAAATACTTTATCCACATTGGTGTTGTATTTGCCATAACGTGCCTTAACGTTTGTGCGACGATCTGTTGCAAGTCCCAGTTGCTCTACCAACGTTTGTTCCGGTCCATCAAAACCAATGGCAATCATGGCCATCTGAGCCGGGAATACACGCTCCGTACCTGGAATCGGCTGATAAATCTTGCGACCAGTCTCATCCACAATACGCTCGATCTGTACTGTATGCAATTCTTTGAGGTTCCCCTCATCGTCTCCAACAAATTTTGTTGTCATGATGGAGAACTCACGCGGATCTTGACCAAACAACGCTTTGGCTTCCTCTTGCGCATAATCAAGTGTGTATACGTTCGGGAATTGCGGCCAAGGATTGTTAATGCGATCACGCTCCATAGGCGCTTGTGTATGCGTACCGAATTGAGTGATCGTACGACAACCATGACGCAGCGATGTAGCTACACAGTCAGATCCTGTATCACCGCCACCAATGACGATAATATCTTTATCTTTAGCGGACAGATATTGACCATCTTCCAGGTTGGAGTCCAGATAACTCTTAATACTGCCATTCAGGAAATCCATCGCGTAATGAACGCCTTTCAAGTCGCTGCCTTCAATATTGAATTCACGCGGCTTCGTTGCACCACCGCACAATACAACAGCGTCATATTCATCCACTAGTTGTTGTGCTGCGATATCTTTACCAATCTCGGTGTTCGTAATGAATTGAATGCCTTCTGCTTCGAGCAGATCAACACGACGTTGAACTACGTTTTTATCCAATTTCATCGTTGGGATACCGTACATCAGCAATCCGCCGACACGGTCCGAACGCTCATATACCGTTACCGAGTGTCCTGCTTTATTCAACTGAGCCGCAGTAGCTAATCCCGCTGGACCTGAACCTACAACAGCTACACGTTTACCCGTACGTTTTTCAGGAGGTTGGGGAACAACCCATCCTTCTTCGAAACCTTTTTCAATAATTGCTTCTTCAATCGTTTTGATGGTTACAGGCTGACCAATTAAGCCAACTGTACATGATCCTTCGCAAGGAGCTGGACAGACGCGACCTGTAAACTCCGGGAAATTATTCGTTTTGTGAAGGCGCTCTAGTGCTTCTCTCCACAGTCCGCGATATACAAGATTATTCCATTCCGGAATCAGGTTATGCACGGGGCAACCTGACGTGCCGCCAATCATATCTATACCTGTATGGCAATACGGGGTACCACAATCCATGCATCGTGCACCTTGTGTTCTGAGCTCTTCTTCAGCCATGTGTTTATGAAACTCTTCCCAATCCTTGATCCGCTCCGCTGGCTCACGATCTGCTGGCAGTTGACGTTTGTATTCCATAAATCCAGTAGGTGTAGACATCTTACGTTTTCCCCCATCCGTTCTTGTCTTAATCCCTTCATGTGCATGGTTCTATATGAAATGGATTACTCATTACTTGAGTTTTTGTCTATTGTATCACAAAATCTTCTCGAAGATATTTCAATTATAGTAGCATTTACTGTGCTGAATATTAAATGGATTATCCGCATAATTATTTGTATTTTATACATCATATCTTTCAAGTCTACCCATGGTCAATACCCTTATTTTGGTGTTAAATGTGGTTTTGAACTGCGAAATCTGGTGTGTGTTAAAGAAATAAAAGGTCGAAACGTTAAGTGAATGTCAGATAATTTGTCATAAAATCCAACATATTTTGCTATAAATCGTTCTCAATTCCGAATATCAGACTCGTTTTAGGGCTTCACAACGTTAAAACCTCAAAAATTTTACACTTTTTTACTGTTTAATACTTGGTCATATGTATATTATACATAAATACCAATTAATCATGTTATATTAATGTTATATGTATTCCAATTTAAACAAGTGACTCATTTTTTTTATAAAGAAAAGACGCTGTTCACGAATATTTCGCAATCAGCGCCTCTCATCATACAAATACGACCGAAGTCAGGAATTTCTTATGCCATATTTACCGTTTACGTTCGTAAAATTCGAATGTATACGCATGAACATTTTTTTCATCCTGTTCGCCTTCAATCTGTTCAATCAGTTCCCATTCGGACCAATCCACTTCAGGGAAAAACGTATCTCCCTCAAAATTCTCATGAATTTTGGTCACCACAAGACGATCTGCAAGTGGC
Source organism: Paenibacillus sp. W2I17 (assembly GCF_030815985.1). NCBI lineage: Bacteria > Bacillati > Bacillota > Bacilli > Caryophanales > Paenibacillaceae > Paenibacillus > Paenibacillus sp. W2I17. The sequence goes on along the minus strand of NZ_JAUSXM010000001.1, from coordinate 533,099 downwards.
AGGAACTCACGATACACTTGGGAACCCCCAATTACGCACAGTTCCTCACCTTTGGTTACACTCAGACCCTCCTCAATCGTATGTACGATTTCAGCCTGTTCCACCTTGTAGTTCAGATCTCTTGTCACTACGATATTACGGCGCTGAGGAAGCGGCTTACCACCAAAAGATTCCCATGTGTTACGTCCCATGATAATTGTTTTGTTCAGCGTACGTTGTTTGAAAAAGGCCATATCTTTGGGTAACCGCCATGGAATCGAATTATTCAATCCGATCACACCGTTTTCCCCCATTGCCCATACCAATTCAATACTCAAGGGTAATACACTCCTTCAATCCAAGTCTCTTATCGAGATTGAACACATAATTAGACTGCAATTGGAGCTTTAATGCCCGGATGATGCTGGTAGTTCTCAAACTCGAAATCTTCAAACTTATAATCAAAAATAGAATCCGGCTTACGCTTGATTACCAGCTTAGGTAAAGCATAAGGTTCACGCTCCAGCTGAGTTTTAACCTGATCAACATGGTTAGAGTAGATGTGAACATCCCCTCCAGACCAGATGAAATCACCCACCTCAAGATCACATTGCTGGGCGATCATATGAGTCAAAAGCGCATAACTCGCGATGTTAAACGGCAATCCGAGGAACGTATCCACGGAACGCATCGTAAGCATACATGATAATTTACCCTCTGCAACGTAAAACTGAAACGCAAAATGACAAGGCGGAAGCTTCATATTATTGATCTCAGCCACATTCCATGCGCTGACAAGGTGACGACGTGAATCCGGATTATTTTTAATCGAATCAATGACTGCGGCGATCTGATCAATCTTTTCTCCGTTTGGAGCTTCCCATGTACGCCACTGCGAGCCGTATACCGGACCGAGATCCCCATTTTCATCTGCCCAGTCGTCCCAGATCTTCACACCATTTTCTTTTAGATAAGATATATTGGTATCGCCACTCAAAAACCACAACAGTTCATGAATAACCGATTTGAGATGAATTCGTTTGGTTGTTACCAGCGGAAATCCTTCGGAGAGATCATAACGGAGCTGTCTGCCGAATACAGATTGTGTTCCTGTTCCTGTACGGTCTCCTTTATGCACGCCGTTGTTCAGAATATCCTGCAATAAATCGAGATAGTTTTTCATGTTGATATCCCCTCGCACTTTTATTTCATACTAAACCAAAGAATATTTACACTTACCACTGCGATGACAGAACAACCTTCCGATCGCTGTTATCCCCAGATTTTTTTGATTTCCTTTTCCAAAGGTAAAATCCGGGGATAAAGGCGAACACTCCGCTTCTTCAGGTTCTTTCTGTCCTCTACGTTCTCGTGTAAAAGATTAATTTAACTTAAATACTAAATACATAGACCGTGATTGGCTTGGAGCCACATCATAACTGATCATTACTACAGTGTACCACAATTAAGTTGTTGGATAAAATCAATTCACTGAAACTTATAAGCGTGTAACTTTTCATCATATACATACACGAGTATCTTAAATTTCTCGGCTCTTGCTCAGAAAAAAGAGACGAATAACGCGTTAGCGTCACTCGTCTCTTCTGATTTACGTATAATGCCGGACGGATCCGAAGCTTAGATGATCTTAACGGGAGATGATGTGGATCGGGTGACCCATAACCAATTCCGCAGCTTCCATCACGATTTCGCCCAAAGTTGGGTGAGCGTGAATTGTGAGAGCCAGATCTTCCAAAGTAGCGCCCATCTCAATTGCCAAACCAAGCTCAGCAATCAGGTTGGAAGCTTCCAGACCTACGATTTGGCAACCCAATACAAGGCCGCTTTCTTCGTCAGCTACGATTTTCACGAAGCCTTCAGCGTGGTTCAAAGATACAGCACGGCCGTTACCCGCATAAGGGAACTTGCCTGCTTTTACTTTGTAACCTTTTTCTTTTGCTTCTTTTTCAGTGTAACCTACGCTGGAACACTCTGGATCTGTAAACACAACAGCTGGCATACATTTGTAGTCAACTACAGATGGTTGTCCTGCGATTGCTTCAGCAGCCACTTTACCTTCATAAGAAGCTTTGTGTGCCAGAGCCAAGCCAGATACGATGTCACCGATAGCAAAGATGTGAGGAATGCTGGTACGACCTTGGTGGTCAACTTTGACAAATCCACGCTCGTCAACGTCAACACCAATCATGTCGAGACCAAGTTCTCCATCTGTGTTTGGACGACGTCCAACAGTTACCAGCAGGTAATCTGCAGTTACTTCTTTGGACTCACCATTTACAGAGTACTTAACAGTTACATCTTTATCCGTTTGCTCAGCACTTTCAGCTTTTGCACCCGTTACGATTTCGATGCCTGTTTTCTTCATGTTTTTAGCCACCAGGCTAGTCATGTCTTTATCGAAACCTGGCAGTACTGTATCCAAACCTTCGATGATTGTTACTTTTGCACCGAATTTGGAGTACATTTGACCAAGCTCAGCACCGATATATCCGCCACCGATAACGATCATGCTTTTTGGTACTTCAGGCAAGTTCAGAGCTTCTGTCGAAGACAGAATGCGTCCGCCAAACGGGAAAGGTTTCAGTTCGATTGGACGGGAACCTGTTGCAATAATTGCATTTTTAAATTTGTAACGTGGAGACTCGTGGTCATTGAATACACGAGCTTCGTTTTCGTTGATGAACATGCACTCACCGTTGAAAACTTCAACTTTGTTGCCTTTGAGCAAACCTGCTACGCCGCCAGTCATTTTCTTAACAACGCCGTTTTTGAACTCTTGAGTTTTGCTGAAGTCCACTTTTACGTTCTCAGCAGAGATACCAAAAGCTTCACCGTGAAGTGCAGACTCATATTGGTGTGCAGCAGAGATCAGGGCTTTGGATGGAATACATCCACGGTTCAAACAAACACCGCCCAGTTCGGATTTGTCTACGATCAATACGCTTTGGCCCAGTTGAGCAGCGCGGATGGCAGCTACATAGCCGCCAGGACCCGCACCAATTACTAATGTGTCGATATTGAGAGAAGCGTCGCCTACTACCATATCTTACACCTCCATAACAAGCAGCTCAGGGTTAGCGAGCAGCTGTTTAATGTAATTCATAAAGTTTTGTGCTGTTGCGCCATCGATGATACGGTGGTCAAAGCTCAGGGAAAGAGCCATTACAGGTGCTGCAACTACTTCGCCGTTTTTGATCACTGCTTTTTCGCTGATGCGTCCTGTTCCGAGAATAGCAACTTCAGGGAAGTTGATGATTGGTGTGAAGAACATACCGCCAGCAGAACCGATGTTACTGATGGAGATTGTGCTTCCTCTCATTTCATTCGCGCTCAATTTGCCCTCACGACCACGAGCAGCCAGATCACGGATAGAATCAGCAATCATCCAGATGGATTTACGATCAGCATCTTTGATAACAGGAACGATCAAACCGTTGTCTGTATCTGTAGCGATACCGATGTTGTAGTATTTTTTGTAAACAATTTCGTTAGCTTCTTCATCAATCATAGCGTTCAGAGCCGGGAATTGGCGGGAAGCCGCAACCAGTGCTTTAACGATGAATGGCAGATAAGTAACTTTTGTTCCTTTTTTCTCTGCAATTGGTTTCATGCGAGTACGGAAAGCAACCAATTCAGTTACGTCCACTTCGTCCATGATTGTAACGTGAGGTGCTGTGTAAGCAGATTTAACCATTGCGTTAGAGATCGCTTTACGGATACCTTTGAATGGTACGCGCTCTTCTTCAAGGTATTGATCAGCTGCAGCCGCTGCTGGTGCTGCGGATTTTTTCTCTTCTTGAGCCGGAGCTTCGGAAGATGCCGCTGCGGAAGAACCGCCACCGTTTTTGAAGGATTCAACATCTTCTTTGGTTACTTTACCGTTGTTGCCAGTGCCGTTAACCTGAGCGATGTCTACACCTTGTTCGCGAGCAAATTTACGCACGCTTGGTGTTGCCAGAACGTCTTTGGCAGGTACTGCCGGAACGCTGTTGTTGCCGCCTTCTTTAGCTGCATCCGAGCTGGAAGCTGCTGCAGAAGAACCACTTGTGTCAGCTCCGCCTTGAGCTGCATCTTTCTCTTGCTCGCCTTGATCGCCAGCAGGAGCGTCGTCTTGCTCAGGGAGTTCGCCTTCTGCATCGATGATCGCTACAACTTCACCAACGTGGCAGACTTGACCGTCTTTAGCGAATACTTCTGTAACTGTTCCGTTAACCGGACAAGGTACTTCTACAACCGCTTTGTCGTTCTGTACTTCCATGATGATGTCGTCGTCAGTTACTTTGTCACCGACTTTGATGTGCATCTTGATGATTTCGCCTTCGTGCAGGCCTTCGCCCAATTCAGGGAATTTATATTCAAATTTAGCCAACTGAAAAACCTCCTTGATTATGTGCTCAATCCTGAAAACAACCCTTAACTCCAAGAAACAACTGTTACTGCTAATGCAAATAACTGTTACTCAAGGGGCTAATGGCTGTTTACAGTGCAGCTTGCGCTGCGGTGTGAATCACCATACTGCGCCTTGCGGCATGTCAGATGATTAAATTAGAAATTTACGACTTTGTTAACCGCAGCAACGATACGCGCCGGGTTAGGCAGCCATGTATCTTCGATTTGTGCAAATGGATATACAGTGTCCGGGCCAGCTACACGCAGAACCGGTGCTTCCAAGTGCAGGATTGCTTTTTCATTGATTTGGGCAATGACTTCAGCTGCAACACCTGCGCTCTTTTGAGCTTCCTGTACAACAATTGCACGGTTTGTTTTCTTAACGGAAGCAACGATAGTATCGATGTCGATCGGGCTAACCGTACGAAGGTCGATAACTTCAACTTTGATTCCTTGTTTTTCGAGTTCATCTGCTGCTTTCACAGAAGTGTGAACCATCATACCGTAAGTAATGATTGTTACATCAGAACCTTCACGAACAACGTTCGCTTTACCCAACTCAACAACATAATCTTCTTCAGGCACTTCAGCACGGAAAGCATGGTACAAGTTCAAGTGCTCCATGAAGAATACAGGATCGTTATCGCGAATAGAAGCGATCATCAGACCTTTTGCATCGTAAGGGTTAGAAGGAACAACGACTTTGATACCTGGTGTTTGCGTGAGCAGACCTTCCAGGGAATCTGTATGCAATTCTGCCGCTTTTACGCCGCCACCGAATGGTGTACGGAATACGATTGGAGAATTGTATTTTCCACCGGAGCGGAAACGCATACGAGCAGCTTGCACTACCATTTGGTCAAGGGCTTCGAAGATAAAACCAACGAATTGGATCTCAGCAACCGGACGGAAGCCTTGTACACCCAGACCTACAGCCAGACCACCAATAGCGGACTCAGCCAGTGGTGTATCAAATACACGCTCTTCGCCAAACTCTTTTTGCAGACCTTCCGTTACACGGAAAACGCCGCCTACATTACCTACGTCTTCACCGAAAAGCAGAACGTTAGGATCACGTTTCAACTCCACGCGAAGCGCATCACGGATTGCTTCTTTCATGTTCATTTGTGCCATTTGCTTCATTTCCTCCTTAAACATTGACAGTTCACATTTGAATTCGTACATGTATACCGGGACATTAAAGTCACGGATGTTTATGCTTTATCGGAAAAAACTTATTGGAAATCAGCTTTTTGCTCTTCCAAGTGCTTAGGCGTTTGTTCGAACATGCTGTCGATCAAGCCTGAAATCGTCATTTTCTCGGTTTTTTCCGCTTTTTTGATCTCTTCATTTACTTTAGCTTTTGCTTCTTCTTTCACACGTGCTGTATCTTCTTCAGTCCAAAGACCTTTTTTCTCCAGATATTTAGCGAAACGTGCGATAGGATCTTTAGCAGACCATTCTGCCTCTTCTTCTTTTGTACGATACTTGGAAGCATCATCCGAAAGGGAGTGAGGACGGAAACGGTATGTTACTGCTTCGATCAATGTTGCGCCTTCTCCGTTACGTCCGCGCTCAGCAGCTTCCTGAACAGCTTTGATAACAGCGAAGATGTCCATACCGTCAACTTTAACACCTTTGATACCTGCTGCAACCGCTTTGTGAGCGATGGACAGAGCTGCTGTTTGTTTAGCAAAAGGAGTTGTAATGGCATAACCATTGTTTTGTACGAAGAAGATAACAGGCAGTTTGTATACACCAGCGTAGTTCAGACCTTCATAGAAGTCACCTTCAGAAGAACCGCCATCACCTGTGTACGTGATAACAACTTGTTTTTGTTTCTTCAATTTGTAACCCATAGCGATACCCATTGCATGCAGAATTTGTGCACCAATGATGATTTGTGGCATCAATACATTAACGCCATCTGGAATCTGTCCACCATGTTGGTGTCCACGGGAGTACAAGAATGCTTGATAAAGAGGAAGTCCATGCCATACGAGTTGCGGAATGTCACGATAGCCAGGACATACAAAGTCTTCTTTTTCAATTGCAAATTCACTACCAACCATTGTAGCTTCTTGACCAGATACTGGAGCATAGAAACCAAGACGACCTTGACGGCCCAGGTTTACTGCACGGTCATCCCAAGTACGGGTAAATACCATGCGGTACATAATTTCTTTTAATTGATCATCGGAAAGTGTAGGCATCATGTCTTTGTTAACAATTTCGCCGTCAGGAGACAGCACGGACAGAGCTTCTACATCCTCTGTATACACTTCATAAGGAACCTTGCTCATTTTTTTCTTCACCTCAACAAAAAATTTGAATATCAAGTTCCGCTGTTATAATATTATTATACACCTGTTTCACTCCATACGTCAAAGAAATCCGTAATTTTTTTATGTTTCCTGCCGGATTGTATGTATAACAGGGGATTAATATTGGTATAACAGCATAATACATGATTGCGTGTTTGACCTAACCCCGCACAAGGGTAATCTTACCGTATTGCGCGGTCGAATGCAAAAAATTAACCGAGAAAGGTGACGTTTTATGACGGATTCCCGCTATTTGAAACGCACGATTGTGAAGGAAGAGATTGAAAGTCGCTATCTCGGAGAGAAGCGAACGCTCCGTATTTACCTTCCTCCGGGCTATAACGAATTGCTTAGCTACCCTGTCGTTTATTGTCAGGATGGCGAAGAATTTTTTAATTTCGGACGAATTGCTACAACAGCTAACCAAATTATTCTGGACGAAGGAGCCGAACCTTTCATTATTGTAGGGGTTCAGGTCGATGTGTCTGTGAGAACGAAGGAATATGCTCCATTTGGAGATCGGTTCAAGGCATATACCGCTTGCTTCGCTGAAGAGATTATTCCCTATATAGAAGAGAAATATCCTGTGCGTCCATCTCCGCAGGAACGCATTCTTGCCGGAGACTCGCTCGGTGGCAGTGTTTCGCTTCATCTCGCTCTGTTATATCCGGATCTGTTCACACGTGTGATCAGCATGTCTGGCGCCTTCTACTCTGCTTCACAGGAAATCTATGCCGCAGCTGAAGATCTGTCTTGGCTCTCGATCTGGATGATTGTTGGTTTGCAGGAGACTGATTTCGAGGCAGACACAGGTACGTATGATTTTGTTCAATTAAACCGGGATACTCGAGAACTGCTGGAAAAACGTGGTGCCCTCGTCTCCTACCAGGAGAAAGATGGAAAACACCAATGGGGTTTTTGGCAGAAGGAATTGCCCGAAGCATTACTTTATTTTCTCCAGGAAAGATAAAAGGACCACATTAACAGGCGGCTGAAATGCCGCTATTGTTTTTCATTTTAATGATACCGCTTACAATTGTAATCTGAAAAAGAAGCAGGATATCCTGCTTGCTTAATTACCCTACTCCTGCTTCTTTGTCCGATTACAAGTTACATATCAGATCATGTTTATTTACTAGGCTAAGGAATGTTCCGCTTTAATCTTACTCAACAGAACATCGCAGCCTGCGTTAACCAGCTCGTACACCTCTTCAAAATTGCCTGTGTAATATGGGTCAGGTACTTCTCTGAGTTTTTCTTCGGGAAGCATGTCCATGAACTTGATGATGTTCGCCTCAGCTCCGCCTGGAATGTTGCGCACATTATCTGCATTAGAATTGTCCATACACACAATGTAATCAAATTGAGTAAAGTCTTCGCTGGCGAATTGTCTCGCTGCCATGTTGGCATAAGAAATCTGGTACGAATCCAGCAATTTTCGAGTCCCTTCATGCGGAGGTTTACCAACATGCCAGTCCCCTGTACCCGCTGAGTCCACACGAATCTGGTGTTCAAGCCCCATCTCCAGGACTTTGTGACGCAAAACGGCTTCGGCCATTGGTGATCTACATATATTGCCCAGACATACAAACAAAACATTAATCATATTAATCCCCCTTGCTTAACGTACCTTGAAGTACCGATGATGTTGGCTGTGTCACAATGCTCTCCGGCTGAGGAGTGACGTTCCCGGTCTCAGATGGCACCAACGAACGACGTGGCAGTTTCCATTTATAATGTACAGAACACATCCGGAAGAACACAACGGCCGCGAAACAAAATAATAATCCGGCATTCGTTGTTAACCAACCCATGCCTATGACAAAACCGGCTGTCATTGCCCATACAGCATAAATTTCGTCACGCAATACAAGCGGTTTACGTCCAGCAAGTACATCACGAATAACGCCTCCACCAATACCGGTCATAACTGCTGCAACGATAACTGCGCTAATAGGATGTCCCATGTTCGCCGCGTATAGCGCCCCTTGAATTGCAAATGCTGCGAGTCCGATTGCATCAAACAACGCCTCTGTTCGCTTCCAGTGACTAATCCACTTGAGAGGTAATATAAACGCAATCGCTACAGATACTAAGGCTAACATAATAAGTGATCCCTGACTCCACAGTGTCGTTACAGGTATACCTATAAGTACATTCCGGATAATCCCGCCTCCGAATGCCGTGACAAGTCCAAGCACTAGTACACCCAGAATGTCATACTCCTCTTCCATTGCCACGAAAGCGCCGGACATTGCAAATGCGATAGTGCCTATAATGCTGAATACTTCAAAAATGTGTAAGTCCAACCTGTTCAAACCTCACTTTTCAAGTCATCTCCATGTCGCTCTACCCATTGTATCCGCGAGCACTTAAATTGTGCAACCACATTTTGTGGATTATACTGGTTTGGTGAATATATTTGTACAGGTTCCAACATTATATTTGGACTATGAACTATTTTTCTCTGAATTAGGAAGGATGAAATAAAATGACGGCGAAACGGATTATTATTTTTACAGGCGGAAACTTATCTGTAGAATTACTTCAGGAAATACGAGAAGATGATATGATCATCGCGGCCGATCGCGGTGCATTATTTTTAATTGAACACGGCATCCAGCCTCACATTGCAGTTGGAGACTTCGACTCCATTACTGAAGAGGAACGTATCATTGTAAGCAACAATAGCATTCGGTTCATTACATGTGACCCTGTTCATAAGGATCTTACTGATACAGAAATGGCTTTTGAGACAGCGCTAGATTACGAACCTTCTCACATCTTAATGTTAGGTGCTACAGGTACACGTATGGATCACACTCTCGCTAATGTACATATCATGGTTCGCGCGATGCAACATCATATCTCCTGTGCCATTCAGGACAAACACAACTACATGACACTGACCACATCCAAAGCTGTGGTTGAGCACCGTGACTATAAATATGTTTCTCTGCTGCCCTTGACTCATGAAGTTGCAGGAATAACTCTAGATGGTTTTATGTATCCGCTAGATCAAGCCACCATTCGCATGGGACAATCCTTGGGTGTAAGCAACAAGCTTTTAGGCTCCTCCGGTACAGTCACTATTGATAGTGGCTTATTACTGATTATTCAGAGCAAAGATTGAATCTATGCGTATGCTTCATAGTTATTTATTACGTTTTTGTAACCAGTGATTTCGTTAAGAAAATAGGTTCACACATAATAAAGACCCTTGATATTCAAGGGTCTTTGTTGTTTCATTATTATTCTTCATCCGTCAATGATTAATTTTTTGACATTTTTAATCATATTTTAATAAACATACCCAAACCATTGTGGCGCAAGGGATTACTCTCCCCTATCCAATTTCTAGGCTGTTACAAAGCTGTTATACTCGCTCTAGCAACTTAACGAAAACGAATTTTGGAGGTACTAACTAACATGAAAACAAACATCTTTGTCCAAAAGGCCGTAACCGTCGGGTTGTGCGCTACACTAGGTTTTGGAGCTGTACTAATGACTAACGCACCTGTTGCACAGGCAGCAACTGCTTCTGTATCCACAGGTCAACAAATTGTTAATTATGGCAAAAAATTCACTGGAACTCCATATAAATTTGGTGCTTCAACTTCAACAACCAAGGTTTTTGACTGCTCTTCTTTTATGAAATATATTTTCAAAAAGTATGGTGTAGATTTGCCGCGCACTTCCGTGAAACAATCCAAAGAAGGTAAAGCTGTGTCTAAAGCTAATCTGCGTGTTGGAGATCTGGTATTCTTCTCCAGTGGTAGCCGTTCTACCGGTTCCAATGTCACTCATGTAGGCGTTTATGCGGGAAATGGTAAGATTCTGCATACGTATGGATCTCCAGGCGTAACCCTCTCTAATCTGGACTCTGGTACTTGGAAGAGAACGTATGTTAAAGCTCGTCGTGTACTTTAGAATCACATCATAGCTAATCAGTAAGGACCGGAGGTTACTATCCGGTCTTTTATTTTTACCCTCTTTTTGCCACACTCTAAACTGGTGATTCTTGGAACTAACTTCGTAATCTAATTTTTATCATGCAGCATATAACCGATCCCACGCACAGTATGAATCAGTTTCACACTTCTTCCCTTATCCACCTTAACCCTCAGATGTTTGATATACACATCCACAACGTTGGTATCCATCGCATACTCATATCCCCATACTTCCCGCAAAATATCACTCCGGGTACATGCTTCATTCACATGCAGGGCCAAGAATTCCAGCAATTCGTACTCTTTTGGCGTTAATGTCAGGTATTCACCCGCACGATTTACCCGTCTTGAACGCAAATTTACTTTAAGATCATGAACTACAATTACTTCCTCACCCTCTGGTGTTGCATTCGCAAAAACACGCAATAAATTTCGTATTCTGGCAAGCATCACGGTCAAGTGGATAGGTTCCTCCATCACGTCATTAGCTCCGTAATCCAGCCATTCCACGATGAACTGAGGAGATGCATTTGAAGTAATAACCAGTAGAGGTATAACCTGACCTTTATCTATCCATCGTTTTAACTCTAATTTTCGATCCTGACCACAATTCTTCTTCCCCTCTTCCCGGTCTACCAGGATGATTAGGTTAATATGCAGCAACGAAGGCTCGACGGATTGGTTTAGTTCGGACCACTCCATTCGTTTCACCTCATACCCTTCGCTACATAAAACATCCTGAATAAGGCTGACCTGCTCTCCTGCTCCAATCAGCAAAATGGCTGTTTTCACTCTTTTTCACCCGGCCTGTCTCTATCCCCACTGCTCGCAGCAATGGTTGGTACAGATAGCATGCCGTAAAATGAAAAAGTCCATTCCCTCAAGGGAACAGACTTTGTTTCTTTCTTGCTTTAACCAAAGTAGCGATGAACGAGCGTACGTGCTTCAGCTGTGTCTTTTGTTCCGTGTACAAGGACACGTCCATCTTGGAAAATGACCATTCTATGGACTCCTGTTGTAAAAGAAACCAGAAACGGATTGGATTCCACTTTTCCTTCTTGAAGTCTATCCAGACGTTCCGCCGTATGTTGAAGATCCAGATTCATAAGCCGTGCAGGCCGGATCTGAACGGTGTCCCTGCCACACAACACATCGGTTTTCTCCAGATTGGACGCAGAAAGATATGGATACGTTGCCGAAGTACCACAGGAAGGACAGTCTTGCTTTTTCGCACCATCCACATTGATGGATATGTATTCGTTCCTCCACACGTCAAATGACAATAACTTACGTCTCAATGCATTTGCATTGCCGCTAAGTAACTTCATCGCTTCTGCTGTCTGATTTGCCGTTACCATCTGTACCGCTTGAGGTATGATGCCAGACGTATCACAGGTATCTCCACCCAGAGGAACTTCACCCAGCAAACAATTTAAACATGGCGTTTCTCCAGGCATAAACGTATAAGTGATGCCGTAACTACCTACGCATCCACCATAAATCCAGGGAATACGGTGTTTCTGTGCGATATCGTTAATAAGTAGTCGGGTATCAAAATTATCCGTTGCATCCATGATCAAGTCTGTATGCTGAACGAGTTCTTCCAACTCATCTACTCTGACGTCCAACACTTTCCCTTCCACATGAACCGTGGAATTAATGGCAGATAAACGTTTTTCCGCTGCCATCGCCTTCGGCATCCGCTCAAGCGCGTCCTGTTCTACATATAATTGCTGTCGCTGCAGGTTACTCCACTCCACATAATCACGATCCACAATTGTTAAGTGTCCGACTCCTGAACGAACTAACGTTTCTGCAATTCCTGTTCCGAGTGCACCAGCGCCTACAATTAAAACTCTGCTGCCCTTTAATCTGGCCTGGCCTTCCTTGCCAAGTGGCGCGTAACGTTCCTGTCTGGAATAACGATCGGCCTGTTGTCTGAGGATGTTAATTGATCTGTCATGTATGAACCATTCCTTCCACCGGACTACTGGCTGCTGCATAACGCTTTACGGGAATCATGCCTGCCTCATATGCCAATCTACCCGCTTCTACCCCCAATCGCATCGCTTTAGCCATGCTCACTGGATCCCCTGATCCGGATACGGCTGTATTTAACAACACGCCATCGGCACCAAGTTCCATCGCATAAGCAGCATCTTTTGGGGAGCGTAATCCTGCATCCACAATTACAGGTACAACAGCCTGCTCAATGATGATCTCAAGGTTATAGGGATTGATGATGCCTCTGCCAGCTCCGATGGGAGAAGCGCCAGGCATTACAGCATGTACGCCAAGCAATTGTAGCCTTTTGGCCAGAATGACATCATCTGAAATATAAGGCAATACTGTGAAGCCCTTTTCAAGCAAAATTTCGCAAGCCTTGTACGTTTCAATCGGATCTGGGAGCAACGTCATTCCATCTCCAATGACTTCGACTTTTATCATATCACAAAGTCCTGAAGCCCGTGAAAGCTCGGCAATCCGCACCGCCTCTTCCGCAGTGGAAGCCCCCGCCGTATTCGGAAGAAGTGTGTATTTGTCCAAATCCAACGTATCCAGGAAATGCTTCTGATTACGTTCCTCCAGATTCAGACGACGAACAGCAAAGGTTAAAACTTCCGTTTCAGATGCTTCCACAGCCTGACTTTGCACTTCCAGATCCGTAAACTTGCCTGTTCCGAGCAACAATCTGGACTCAAACGTATATTTACCAATGTTCAACATCATCAACCGCCTCCTACAAAATGTACAATCTCAATTCGATCGCCTTCTCTTAATGCCGTTGACTCATGATACTCACGCGTTAAGATATGCTTGTTCAGCTCAACAACTACAGTCTTGACTTGCAGGTCAAAAGATTGGAGCAATTTATCCACACGATTCAATCTGTCTTCAATCTCCATCCGTTGACCATTAACGATGATATTCACTGCACCACTCCCTTTCTGTTCAATCGCTCAGGGCTCAGCGCCTCAATTCCGAGTTCTTCTGAGCTTTTGCCAGCGAGCAACTCAGCGATAAGCCTGCTTGTTATCGCACTAAGCAAGATACCGTTGCGGTAATGTCCAAAGGCGGCGAACAGGCCCGGTATACTCTTGCAAGCACCTATATAAGGCAGTCCATCTGGAGTTGCCGGTCTTACGCCTGCCCACGCTCGTATAAATTGTGCTTCTTTCATCCCAGGCACCCAGTGGGTAGCCGCTGTTAGCAGCTTCTGAACACCCTTTACAGAAACGTTCAGATCCGTTCTGCCTGGCAAACTGGTTGCCCCGAGCCAAACTTCGCCATTGGCTTTGGGAACAATATAGATATCCTCTGCATACACCGTTCTGTCAGGTCTGTACCCTGCATGTTCATCTGAGAACTGAACGGCGGCTATTTCACCTTTTACCGACCACACAGGCAAGCTCAGATTTACATGTCTCATCAACTCTTCACTCTGTAATCCAGCCGCTATAATGACATGTTTGCATTTCATCTCACCGATCGATGTGGTGATCCCCTGCACGCCGTGTTCGTTTGCTTGCACACGTATATCCTGTATGTCCTCCATAACCCGTGCTCCCAATGCTTGAGCGGATTCAGCATATGCCTTCGTTAGACGGACTGGAAGAATTTCACTCTCGTAAGGTCTGTAATAGGCTCCATACGTATCTCTGTTAAGCCATGATGCCTCATGTTGTACAACGGAACTATCCCACCACACCTCATCAGCAGAAGCAGACAAAGCAGACTTCCGATTGTCCTTATAACTACTTAATTCACTGTATGAACGAAAAGGAGTTAGGAATCCCTGGCGTTGCAGACCAACCTCTACCTTGCTGAGTGTAGCCATTAGTACCTTTTGCTCATGAAGTAACTGCCTGCTCTGCCTGGCGAGCTTAGCCATCAAAGGATGAGCAAAATCCTCACTATCTGCCGCCAGCATTCCAGCCGCTGCGCAAGAAGTGCCTCCTGCAATCGCCGAACGCTCTACCAACAGTACATCCTGTCCAAGGGAAGCAAGCTCATACGCAATGGCACATCCAACAACGCCTCCGCCTACAATAATCGTTTCTGCATGAATCTTATCCGGTCTATCAGTAATGATTTTTTTCATCCTCTCATCTCCTTGATTCAGCGGCTCAGACTTTTTGTAGCAACGATAGCCTGCCTTAATAATGCAGCCGACCGATCCGGGGAATCGCTCGCCCATACATTCGAGATCACAGCGGCTCCCTGTGCGCCTGCGGAGCGAATCGCATGAATGTTTCCCGGCTCAATGCCCCCGATCGCAATGACAGGAATGGAGACACCAGAGCACACTTCAGCCAGAGCATATAATCCTCTTGGTTCAAGATCAGGCTTACTGTTGGTTGAGTAGACATGCCCGAAGAAAAGGTAATCGGCTCCCCGTTCTTCAGCGATTTTTGCCTCATCGATTGAATGAACAGATACACCCAGACGAAGTCGCTGCACATTGCTTCTAACAGCAGGGTTATAGTTACGTATCGCATCTTGCCCCCAATGTACACCGCCATAGATGTCATTCTGTGGTGGCAGTTCTGAACCATTGATAACGATGCGACAAGATGGAACGCCAACGCTACGCAGACTTTCAGCCCAACCGATCTTGTCTTGCCATGAGAGTTGTTTCTCTCGTATATGGATGTAGTTCACCCATGGCCAAACGTCCTTTGCAGCTTTTACAAAAGATCCTTGATCCCCCGTACCCGTAGATACAACATGCAATTCAAATGATTCGTGAACATGTTCATGAGAAATTACCGTACTGTTCATCTCCTTCCAGGCGTGAATGCTATGAAAACACAAAAAAGCCACTCCCGTAGGGGAGTGGCTGCGTATTAATTATAGGACCAGATGACTGACTGATACATACAGTTCATTTCGTGCAATAAAGCTATAGACCTTATAGCCATAACGTTATACACGCAACTGCATGTTTCAATTCGTTAAGCAGACGGTTGAAATCCTTTTCAGTTGCCGTTTGCTCACGTCATTCACTGAAACGCGCTCGCCACTTCCCTACGCTGGTATGATCCAGATCAGGTGCAAAGGGTCCAGAATCGCATTCTTCCATCTCAGCCGCATCGTGCGGCCCCCCTAGTGTTCATATGAAGTTGTAGCCTATATTACCATAGACGGATTTTTTTGTCACCGTCATTTCTGTTAAACATTGTCTTGAATCGTCTAGTTTTTCTCAGACCATTCTTCGACATTCCATGTTTTGGTAACCCAACCCTCGTAGAAATCAGGTTCATGAGATACAAGTAACACCGTTCCCTTGAATTCTTGCAAAGCACGCTGCAACTCCGCTTTGGCTGTGACATCGAGATGGTTTGTCGGCTCATCGAATAAAATCCAGTTGCTTTCACGCATCAAGAGTTTGCATAAACGAACCTTGGCTTGCTCTCCACCACTCAGCATGTTAAGCGGACGGGTAATGTGCTCATTTTTCAACCCGCAGCGTGCCAGATGACCCCGGACCTCATTCTGGGTCAAATGTGAAAACTCATTCCAGACATCCTCAATCGGCGTGATATTTCCAGCACGGACTTCCTGCTCAAAATAGGCCGTTTCGAGATAATCTCCCAAGAAAGTCTTTCCACTGAGTGGAGATATTTTTCCCAGGATGGTTTTCAACAGCGTCGATTTACCCACACCATTACAACCTACGATGGCAATTTTCTCACCACGTTCAATTGTCATTGTCATCTTAGGCAGCAAAGGATACGTATATCCAATTTCAAAATCAATGCCCTCAAAGACCGTTTTGCTGCTCGCACGGGCATCCTTGAATTTGAACGTTGGTTTAGCTGCTTCATCTGGACGATCAATACGTTCAATTCTGTCCAGCTGTTTCTCCCGGCTCTTCGCTCGACCTGAAGTTGAAGCACGTGCCTTGTTACGCTGAATGAAATCTTCCTGCTTCTTGATGTACTCTTGCTGCTTCTCGTATGCATCAATATGCTGGGCTTTATTCATATCAGCCATCTCGAGGAACTTGTTATAGTTCGCTGCATATCTCGTTAATTTGGCAAATTCCAAATGATAAATGACATTTACGACTTCATTCATGAATTCCGTGTCATGGGAGATTAAGAGAAACGCGTGTGGGTAGTCCTTCAGGTAACGTGACAGCCATTCAATGTGCTCTACATCCAGATAGTTGGTCGGCTCATCCAGTAAAAGAGCTGTAGGTTTCTCGAGCAGAAGCTTGGCAAGAAGCACCTTGGTACGTTGTCCACCACTTAGAGCTGCGACATCTCGATCCAGACCAATTGCGGATAAACCAAGACCATTGGCCATCTCTTCCACTTTTACGTCAATCAGATAAAAATCGCCCTGTTCCAGTTGTTCCTGAATATCGCCCATCTCTTCCAGCAACTGCTCCAGCTTATCTGGATCTGCATCTGCCATCTGGTCCGTAATATTCATCATTTCTTTTTCCAATTCAAGCAACGGAAGGAATGCATCCTTAAGCACGTCACGAATGGTTTTGCCTGGCGTAAGCTTCGTGTGCTGATCCAGATATCCATAACGGACCTTAGGTGTCCATTCCACTTTTCCACTATCTTTAAGCAATTTACCGGTAAGGATGTTCATTAATGTGGATTTACCCACACCATTGGCACCAACAAGTCCTACGCGCTCTCCGGCAAGTAAACGAAACGATACATTTTTAAATAACGTGCGATCTCCAAAATTGTGACTTACGTTCTCTACTGACAATAAACTCATAAGATGAGGTTGCTCCTATCTATTAGACATTACTTTTGTTATATTGTTCCGAAACCCTATTCTAGCACAGGTCCAGTCTTTTCTGAAAGTAATGTAAACAGTTCAGGAACCTCTTACATGATTTTGTCATACAGGCTAACCTAACGATTAGAGCATTTATATTCGAAATAGCCTTGTGCAGCTGCTTGTCTTGCGTCTGTGAACACCTCTTCAGCACGGTAACCATTACCACATGTGGAGGGGTAATAGTACCTGATACCCGTTAAAGGATCTACCCCACCTACGATGGCCGTTTTCTTCACAAGTCTGCCTCCACCAATTGCATAATTGTTAATCTTCTGGTCACCCACACCTATGCCTTGGATAAAGGCCATAATCCCTGTATCGTTAATGGTGTTGTACCAATCTTCCTGCGCAATCAGGGGCATCGTAAACGTATAGCAAATACCGTTATTTCTGGCAAACTCATTATGGCGGTTAATCACATCAGCCAGATCATCCTGCACCGTAGTCACAATCCGGCTTTGTCTAACTTGCTCAAATACGCTGGTATTCTGAAGTAAAGGAATCTGTGTGCTTGAAGCCAGTTCTTTTTGGAATCCCTCAATCCATCTCCCTGCGCTTGCGTCAAAGGCATATACGTAGTCATCCAGTGTAAAGTTGATACTGTTACCATTAGAATCTGAATATGTATAAGGTTTCTTGGGGCTCCACACTTGCCTGAAAGAATCTTCACGGTTACCCGTCATCTCTGTTTCTGTGGACAACATATAATAGCCATCATAATCCAGAATAACCACGGCAGGAATGTAATTAAACATGTTTCGAATAGCTGCGGGATCATCCTGAATCCCTATATTCAAAGCCATCGTCTGAGTAAATGTTAACAAGGCAAGCTCTTTGTCCGCTTTAACAAACTTGGTTGAATCATAACCCGCTTCATCATTTTGTTTCTCATTCTGATGCATGACTGCACCTGCATCCATGACTGCAGTTTGAAGTGCAGATCTGTATCGTTGGCCAAGATATTGAGCTTCTTCGGCATCTTGGGTATGGAGTGAGACGATCCAGAAGAGCGGGAAGAAGATCAGCACAAATACAATGGATAGCTCAGTAATCTTCATTTAGGACCATACCTCCGTATGTTACAAATACCGCTGAAGCCTGAGCCGTACCACTCAACCATTCACGAATGAGCATGGAAGGTGTACGATTTGTATTTTGGAGCATCACGGTAAAAAAATCCCCTGTGGTCAACGTATATCTTCGGCCAGGATCATCAACCGGTATAACACCTGAGGAGGGGAATAGTCTTTCTCGAATCTGAGCTGCATAATATCCATCCTGCACTACCTCATAGGTCCCGGTAAAACTGTTATTGTCCATCGGGTCTGTATAGTGAGGTACATATTTCTTATGTAAATGTTCCATCGATACCTCATACACATTGCCCGTCTGGGCCAGTTGCTCCTCAAACTCAGCCAACATTCGAGGTGAAATATATCCTTTCGTTCGGACAGCATCAACAAAATGTGTTACATTCTGAACAGCCGTCATACGTGTTATATCGTCCTGCCGATCGGCTGTTTCAGCAGCTGGGTACACATAGAGCAGAAGGACTGCGAGCAATACGGCAAGCAGCTTGGATGCGGCATTAATCAATTCACACTGTTCTCCTTCCAAAAAACAATCTTGAGCAGTTCTCCAGTTTCGTTTCGTATAAACTCTGGTCTGTAGCTGGCATCGAGTTGGACAGGAATCGTCACTGTTTTGCTGACAAGTGGATCGATTACATACGAAGTCCCATCTACCTCCACAGGAATGCTAGTGCCTGTCATCTGCCTCACGGTATGCAACACTTCCGCACCACTATATTGATAGGAATTGCTGGTATGCAGTGTTGTTGTCAGCCGACCTTCCATGCCTGCAGTTGTCTGTACTCTGTCGTTCAAGGCCGCTGATAAAATCTTAACATTCTGTTGCCCGTACAGGCAGGCTGTCACAAACAGGACAACCGCCGTACAAAACAACATGAGATGCTGTGTATTCCGGGACATGTTAAACCAACTCCTGTCAGGATTGCTGGAAGATCAGCCCTCTTACCACGTTGGATCGGTCTTTTACGATAATCGCTTTGAATTTACCACTTGGATTGACATATTGATTGTCTTTTTCACTCATGGTCTGGTTAATAATCCCCACTTTATCGTCAGGTGCAATAACCGAGCCGTAGTCCGCATTATTGAGATCCTGTGAAATGTTTAATTGATTGCCGTACCATTGCCCCGCTTTATTTTTACCTGTAATAACTTGAATACCGAACTGATCCTTGTCCGCATATTTACGCAGCGCATTCGTTACCTGCGATCCACTGATGGTTGTTCCGTCATATACCGTAAATGCAGCCTGGGACAACTCGGTTTGGATATCAGCAAAATTGTTCTGGGCCGTCTTGGTTGCCTCCTGAGCCGAAATAAACAACAGAACTACAATTGTGATCAAAGCGATTGTTAAGAATATCCCTGCTGCCACCTTTAAAGCGCTTGATGCATTGTTCATGATAAATCCTCCCAAGTTATAAGTTATTAAACTATTTCAGACTGTCACACAGATGAATTGTGCTACAGTTTCTGAATTTGCTCATAATAAATGTTCATCTGTAAGAAACTCATACCGACCAATGGAATAACCAGATACAAAAAGATAAGGGCGTACATAGGTGTAAATCCAATGGTTCTCCCCCATGATGCTTTGACATCTATCATTTTGCTGTACTCCTGCTTGCGTTGTTCAAAATAAAATGCCATCATGCTCTCGAGATCATCGAAGGCTTCACGTATTGATATTTTGCCAAGGGCAAGCTGCAATTTATCAACCAGTCGCTGGAACTCGGGCAAGCCCGCCTCTTCCTTTAATTGTTCAAGTGCAAGCTCTGGACCATGTTCAAAATGCAACAAACATTTTTGTAGCGGACGCTTGAAAATGACGGCAAATCGATTAAGCCATTCCAATATCTCCTCGACTGACATTCGGTCCATCTCACGCAGAATGGAAATCACTGTCTGGAATTGATAGATTTCATGTCGCATATCCAACCTTCGCATTTTCCGTTGAAATAACATGAGCCATACCGGCATGTAATACCCTACTACACCCATAAGAATGGCTATAATCATTTCCCACCAGCGTACATATTGCTTGTTATACACCTCAAGTTTCTGCATAATGCGCGTGATGGTCTCATTCTGGATATCATGGTCCATCTGAACGGGAGATAACTGCTGTAACGCGTTGGCGACTTCTTCGTATGTAGCTCCTCGGTTCATTTCTACACTTTCCAGCACGGATTGATCCAATGCTGTTTTTTCCTCAGCTTTCCTGAGATCTGCTTCATCCATTGCACCAAACATTCGATCATCGCGGATTGGATCATACAAGATGTGGTTACGTTCAACCTGGTGCAACAACAAGATGCAACCCATTGTAAGGACCAAACAACCTGCGAATAACATCACTCGTCGAATGGCAAGCCATTCGTATTTCAATTCTGAGCTGCTCTCCCTCATGAGCCGTATCGTTTGACTGTACTGTGCACTGCCAGGTTTTGCTGCAAACAACATCGCCAATTTCCGTATGAAGATTTGCTTGTACAGTAACTGATCCAACCATGAATGCTTATGCCCTGACCGGTAACGTGTCTCATCGTATTGCTGGAGCCTTTGCAGAAGCAAATAAGCAAGGATAATGATGACATAGATTGATATTTTGGTAACAAAACCGATTTTGCTGCGATAAAATTCATCCATCGTTGGGAAACTGACTCTGGCCCAGCGTTCGATTGGAGCGGTGAATAATACCGGAGCTAGCGCGATGATATTAAGTCCTTTGAGCAGGTAATCCAATTTATCTCGCCGCAAAATCTCCAGATGGATCTCCTGAGTCAGGTTACCAAGTCCGTTAAGATAAATAGAGCCTTGTGCTCTGTCCTTATCCCCAAACTCCATAACCATGTAGGAAACGCCGGCGAATCCTTTGAGAAAACGGTTGGGAGCCACTTCATAATAACGCTCAAGTGCTTCATTTGGATCTGGAGAAGTCAGAGCTTCGTAGATCAGTCTTACCTGTTCTGCTGCTTCTCCTGTACCTGCTTCAGCGGCTTCATAGAGCGCTTCCTCAACCATGCCATGCTGATGATACCGATGCCTTACATCTGCAAAGAGATCCAACATCTGCACCAGCAACCTTTTTTCCATACGACTGAGGCACATATCCAATACCAAGCTGTTTAGTACCACAGCACAGAGTACGGAAAGTATTACAAAAGCGATACCCGGCTGCAGAAGAAACAGAATGACACTTATGCCTCCATAACCTCCAAGAATAATCAGAACCACTGTCATCGTCAGCCTGCGAAGTGAAGGCTCATCCCCAACATGGCGGAATGAAATACGTTTCTGCACCTGAAGAATATAAGCGGATAGCAGTGGCACTTTCATTCCAAGACGGTAGGACTGCAACAAGATTGATCCCAGTCCCTTGAATCCCTTCCCGCTAGGAGCAAGAATAACGCCGGATTGACTTGCTGAACCACCTCCTCTGTGACGTAACATACTTAAAACCAGAAGTGTGATCAGCAAACCTCCTGCACAAATACTTAATACGAGGAGCAAAATCCATTTAATTGTCATGCTGATCACCCCAGTGTTGCTTCATAAACTGTTCGAACTTCTCGGCATCCTGTAATGTCATCTGTTCTCGCATATCCACCATGCTTCCAGAGGAGATTGGAGCTGTTGCAACATACGCTCCATCTCTGTACTCCACAACATTATGAAATGTAAAACCTGCCCTCTCTTCCACGCTATCACCTTGATTCGCACGAGGAAGACACTCCGTAATTCGTTCGATATATCTTCGTCCCTCAGCATCTTTCTTCATATGAACATCGAAATTGATTACACTCACAACCTGCTCCTCAGCAATATGCTCATGCTGGAACATACCTGTCTTGAGCAAGGAATTACGAAGGGAGAAGACCAGATCACGAAACGTTTTGGCATGGTGGGTAAACAGGGTGAACAGACTGGCAACCTGAGACATTTGAATCATCCATGCGGCCACCTCATCACTCGCAACCTCACCGAGAATATTGACGGTACCATCCGTTTTTTTCTGCAAATCAAGCCCTTGTTGACCTGAAATGTGTTCAGTCTCTCGGAAACTCAAAATATTACGTCGGCTATAGATCCGTCTTAATTGAAGTTCAAACGCCATCTCCTGCACCCGAAGGGTGTACGATGCATAGATGTGTTTGACCATAGCCATAAGCAACGTTGTTTTACCAGAACCTTGGGCCCCGGTTACAGCTGTGATCCGGCTTCCTTTCATCAGGTATTGAAGCAATGTAATTGGCAGATCTGCGTTGTTACCCGTAATCAATTGTTCAAGTGAAGCATTTGGAATATCGAACTTCCGGACGAAGAACGCCCACGATTCTGCAAAAGGAGGTCTAACAACAACGACACGGGAGCCGTCTTTCATCTCGTTCACCTTGTATCCACTTGCTTCCGACAACTGTCCGGGATAATTGTATTTGTATATATTCTGGCATACCCTTTTCAGTTCACGAATACTGCCGAAGGACAGAAAGGATAGATGAATGGACTTACCTTTATAGAAAATCCAGACACTTTCCATGCCGCTAAGCGGTTCTACATGTGTATCATCCTCCAGTCCTTGATCCAGCAAATCATTCCATGATGCCGGTTTTCGAAGTCCCATATTATGAACAGCATCAAGCATACCGCTAACACCACCACTAACGCCGTCAATACGTTGGTCCCTTATCTCATCAACAACCGAGAATCCTTTATAATGCTGGTAGATACGTTGCACGATGATATCCGTCTTTTCTCTGAATCCAAGCTCTCGATATTCGCACTCAAAAACATACTGAATATCCTCCTCAGAGATATAATAACTTCCTCCATCGTCCGTACCTTCTTCCATTCTCAGTCTGCCAAGATCGTAGGTATCAATCATTCGGGAGAGTGCATCCATACCGAATTGCTGTCGGTACAGATAAAACACAATTTCGAATCGGTCCTGGATCGTCAACAAATCTGGTTCTGCAAACAAAATAACTTCATCTACATTTGATTTGTTCAGCCCTATGCTTCGGGTCAGGAGATCCCCTATCAGATTTTTGACATACGTTTTGTCGCTGATACTGCCTGAGACACAGCCCTTCAGTGCTTTTCTCATCTCGGCACGCTGATTAATTCTTCGACGATATTCTTCTTCATGCAGACCCGCATCCGCGAGCTGACTATGACTAAGCTCATGAAGTGAGTTCTTCACCTTCTCAATCAACATGTCAATCGTGAATGATTCCTGTTCAGGAACACGAGCATTCTTTTCACGAAGAAACGTTCTATACTTGAACCAGATATAAGTCAGGCACAGAATCAAAATCAAACTTATCCATATGGTATTCCAGAGCATCGGAGGTTCAGGCTCCCCTTTCCAGCCTCTTCAGAACTGTGCGCATACCTGCACCGTCCATAATCAGGCGAGCGAGTTCGCTCATGCTTGCTGCAAAGCTCCCTTTACGAATATCCTTATCCTCAGTCAAACTTTCCAACTGCAAGTATCTAGCGACATCTCGTCGATTCATTGCATCCAGGTATCCGGTTGTGTACGGTATCGCAGATATCGTGCCTTTGTATCTGAACTGACGCCGAATATTGGAAAGCGTTGCACGGGCATGCGAATCGTATTTGTTAATTACAACATGTATATTCATATTGTTCATTCGTTCTGGCAGGATCTCTTCAAAGAACAACTCCAGATTTCGCATATTTTGATCGAGATTAATTACAACATAGTCCGCCTGTTGCAGCTTGAGCTGTGAATCAACACCAGCATGATCCGCATCCAGAAGAACCAGATCATAATACTCGTTAGCTACATTTAGCAGCTTTTTCACAGTCTCACCATGTTCCTGTGGGGAACGTTCCATCTCATCAGTTCTTCCGGTTAGGAAATCAAGTCTTTCCTTCAGAAGTGGCTTGGTATAATCCCTGAGATTGTGCTTATTCAGACTTCCGCTCGAATGCAGCCGTTCAATCGCATCCCAGCCACCCTCTTCGAAGGAGAGCATAAAATCCGCTGAATCCGTATCTTTGGACGGTAGAGCAGCTTCTGTTCCAGTTCCGGCAAGGCCTGCATTAACAAGTAACACTCTTGTCCTGTAGTGAAGCGCCATCGCATAAGCACTAATTAATGTGCTTGAAGTGCAACCTGTTCCTGCAAAAGGGCTCCAAAAGGTAATGGTGCTCATGCTCTCATCCTCTCTGCTTCTTTCATCGCACGGCGACTACGAACACTTTCCCAACCTGTTAACTGCTCGACCACGCGACACAACGATTTTTTGTAATTTCGTGACAAAGGTCCAAGATGAACTCGGCGATGATGCTCATTCTCAAGTTTAACTGCAGCTGTTAATTCATCCCACGGAAGCACTAAGGATTCTCCTGTCCACACAAACGGACTGCCCTCCAGATACGCCCACAGATAACGAGCTTCAAGCTTGCAGTCAACCCCGTTAATTAAGAGCCGCTGAAATGACAGCTCACCAGGTAATGACTGTTCTTCAAGCAACCGCTTCAACCATCCTTTGCCACGTTCCAGATTGTAACGCTCATAATCACTCACCCAGACTCTTACATCAGCGGTTAGCCAGAGATTACGTGATGCAAAATGCGAGGTCTCCATGTCATATAACACATAGTCATAACTGTCCAATCGCTCTCCATTTACTTCAAGATGATTCTCTACAGCTGCTGAAGTGACAAAATGACAAGCGATATCAAATCCTTCAAATTCCGTAATTCGCAAAGACTGCTGACTATCACCTACGCCGTACCCATACTTCTGTTGTAAGGTTCCATCTACGAGCAAGACCTTGTTGCCTGTCGAAGCCAATATCTTGCAAAGATATAACATCAGATCATTCTTCTCACATAAACCCGCAAAGATCCATGTATGCATAGATATTACAACTCCTTTCTTTTTTCATAAACTCCCTGTTATCTGAATTATTCTAAAGTAAACCTCGGATTTTGCTCTATTCTCCATCCGTTAGCAAGCTCTGCTGTTCTGTTTGTAAAGCTTCAGCAGGATCATTTACGTTTCCAGAATTAGCTCCTGCTCCGTTTCCTGAACCATCATTCCACATCACTCCATCCGACGTTGCCGGATTATTGGCTGATGGACGATTGTTATATGTAACTGAGGATTGTGCCACATCCTGTTCAACCCCTTTTGACGGTGCTGTCATGGAAGCGGCCAGTGAACTTTCAAGCGAACTTCGCACCTGTCTGGATAATTCCTGTTCGGCTCGTCGAACAATATTCGGATCACTCTCCAGCAGTTTTAACACTTCTGAATTGGCAGGATACGTCGCGATTGCAGGTGTCTGAAACTGTGGTTCTACATAGGTTAAGGCATAGATTGAAGCTTTATGTAAATAGGCATCTACAATTGCACTTGAGAGTGACAGAATCTCTTCCTCCGTCATCGTAATCCATAAGGTAGCTGCATTGAGTCGTTCCACTTTTTTCTTCGATAAGAGAACATAGTCTTGTCCGGTAGGGAATTGGATACGAACATCAATAATATCTCCCTTAACAAGTGAGGACGGCAGTAATACAACTTGCAGCTCTCGATTTCTTAAATCGGGCGGTGCCGGTACATCCTCATACACCATCTCAGTGGTAATGGCTGTTCCTTTTTTTAACTCTATTTTGGCCACTTGGCCTTCCATCTGCTTGGTACTGGACCAGAGATTTCGCGGTGCTTGTGCATCCGGAACAGCAATGAGCTTCAGATCCTCCGGTAATATCGGTTCACCTGCTTCAATATCCCGAATCGTAACCCATCCTTGTGCTCCCGAATCCCATTGTTGCTTTAATTCAGCTTCCTTTTCCTCATATGCCGATAAATAACGGGCTTCTACAGCTGACCTGACATCCCCCATCGTTTTGACATTGTAAATAACATATCCTCCGAATACCAACCCTACAGCTCCTGCTCCGATAAGTCCGGCATAGATCAGTTGACGGCTTTGTTTTCTTAATTTAGACAAAAGAGGCTCTCCTTTCGTAATCTCTTCTAATCATGTACTTTCCTTCGTGAAAAGAACGAACGTTTCTTGGGTTGTCGTGCCATCATATGCATTAAAATATGTGAAAACACTTTATCCATCTGTGCGTCCTTGTCAAAAGGGTCAATATGTAATGGTAGCCCATACACACTCGATGTATCCAGAGCTTTACGAATGCGCTGAACTGCTTCACTTGCTGCCAGGGGCAGACAATATATCCATTTCTCTCGTGGATACCGATGATGTGATCGAACAAAAGCACCAATCTCCGCCTGTCTCCATTCGGCACCTGAGCCTATAACAATAGGTAGATCTGCACGCAGGAATTCTTCCAGCCGGTTCTGGTCCTGACCACTACCGAGATCCATCACGATGAACTGATAACTCCCCCCAAGCAAAGACAAAATATCCGCTCGCCCGGATTGTTTCCAATAATGCACACCATCCACTGCAAACTGTCTGCCTGCTGGCACCGGTTTACCCGCTTGAGCGATTTGTTGAATTCTTGCAAAGGATTGAGAGCGAGGTGACATTTCAATCACAGCCACTTTGAAGTTTTGCCTTTCGAGATAATGACTGATAGCTATAGCCGTGTGGGTAACCCCTACACCAGATGAAGCACCAGTCAAAGCAATAACTCTTGTTCCGCCATTCAAGGTCATGGTTGCATCTCCACCAGGCGTTATTCCACCGGGTATTCGGAGCAGTTCCTTCCGCACCTCATCGGCAGATTGGAATCGCTCTTCGGCATTATACCTTAACAGTCTTCTCGCCACAGGGATGTATGTCCGCGGAACATCACTCCGGATAGAGCTTTCCACACCCTGAATCCATTCCGTATACGCACCACTTGTCATAAGATACAGGAGCAATGCTCCGAGTCCATATAGATCTGAACGCGCATCGGTCTGACCCGCACCATACTGTTCTGGAGCGGCAAAACCAGCGGTTCCCAACTTAACGGTATCTTCAGCACTTTGCGGTTTGTAACTTCTGGCGATGCCAAAATCAATTAATCTTACTTCATGTTCCGGCGTGATCATGATGTTTGATGGTTTCAGATCTCTATAGATCACAGGTGGATTCAGATTATGCAAATAACTCAACACATCCAGCAATTGAAGTACAAGCTCCGTCAACTGCTCCATCGGGATCTTCCCACGACACTGCTTGAAATACTCACTGAGCGTTAACCCATCGATGTATTCCATCACCAAGTACGTGTACCCATCTTCATCCGGGACAAAAAAATCAACAATTTGCGGCAATCTTGGATGGCGAAGTGATATCAGAAGGGCGGCTTCCGTCTCCATACTGCCTTCATATGGCATAATCGTTACGCTTTCTTTAATTGCCCATATCTTTCCCGGCAACTTCAGATCCTCCGCCTCGTATACATGGCTCATTCCGCCTGTTCCCAGAATGGATACGATACGATATCTACCTCCCAGCAGGCTTCCGCGTTCCAGCCTGGCCGGATGTCTCATACCAATTCCTCCTTCAATACACAACAAAAAAGGGAAAGCTTCACCGAAGAAGAACAGACCGGATATCCGGTTTCGTTCACTTCGGGATGCTTTCCCTCAGATTTGTTATGGTTAATATTGGTATCATTATAGTACAGGCAGGAATAGATTGTAAAGCACAAAATAAAATGAGCTTAATCGAATCAATTTCATAATGCCTTTAGCTACTTTAATCAAAGCTAGATCTCTTAATATTTGACCATATAGAGTGTAATCTCTTCCCGGTTATGGAACAACTGCTTGGAACGTTGAATCTGCATCCGCGAACGCCCAAACGTATCAATCACATCTTTAATGAGCGCTAGCGGTTTTTTATGCAATAACTTCACGGTAACAATCGCTGTTCCTCCGGGTTGCAGGCTATATAGAAGATCCGATACAAGTCGGCTCATCAGCTTCGGACTCCAACTCATATCACATACGAGCAGGTCGAATTCTCCTTCGCGGAAGCGCACATCCCCTGCATTCTTTTTCAAGAAAGTCAGTTTGGGTGATGCCAGCAGCGTTGCATCCATCTTCGCCGGATCTACCGCCGTTACTTCAAGCCCGCGTTCAAGCAGGAACGAGGTCCATCCACCTGGTGCAGCCCCGATATCAAGTGCTTTATGAAATGAAGTAAAGTCAATGCCAAACGTTAGCTCGGCTTCAAGCAATTTGAATTTGGCCCGCGAGATCTGCCCATCTTCTTTTTGAAAACGTACGGCTCCCCCGCTCCAGTCTGACAGGTTCTGTTCAGGTCTGGATATGCCAGCATACAACATATCATTCGCAGCAAATACAGAAATGACATATTCAGCATCACGTACAACCCATTCACAGCCTAACTCATCCAGCTTTTCAGTTAGCAGTTGCTTCAATGAGGCTGCATTTTCTTGCCAAAAGGCCCCTTCTGTCTTCCGTACCTGCAGCACGACAGGGGTACCGGTCAGTTCCTTATGATTCAACACAAATGCAATCAATTTCTCAATAGACTGCTCCGAATCTTCAGTATTCTCCTGAAACTGAACAGGTTGAATATGACGTAAAAACGTTGGATACTCTGCCCACAGCTTATCTGCAACTTCTTCCTCCGCTACAGGCAGACCCGCAAGCAATATTTCTCCTGGTACGAGTACCGTGCTCTTCACCGCACCAAACGTACGGCGCAACTCTTCCTGAGCATAAGGGGCAAAGCCATGATTGGCCGTGCAGATAAAACGGGAGAAGTTGCCTTCTTCCCAAGACGATTGTGTACTCAAATTGTGTTACCCTCCAGAACGTACGCGTATCCACGGACGACCATTATCCCACTGGATATCGACCGGAACATCGTACGTATGCTTAATTGTATCTTGTGTCAAAACTTCATGTTTGGGGCCGGCTGCCGCAATACGTCCATCGCGGATCAAGGCCACATGTGTAAATAAAGGTACGATCTCTTCAACATGATGTGTTACATACACAACTGTAATGTTACGCTGGCGCAGACGATCAATCTCAGCCAGCATTTTCTCACGTTCATATAAGTCTAGCCCGGCACAAGGCTCGTCCATAATCAGCAATTTTGGCTCAGCCATTAATGAACGAGCGAGCATGACTTTTTTGCGCTCCCCTTGGGATAACGTTCCAAGCGGGTTGTTGGCCAAGTTGGCAAAACCCATGTCATCCAGCAAACTCATTGCCTTTGCTTTTACTTCATCCGGAATTGTCTGATAAAAACGCAAAAAAGCATAAGCTCCTGTAGCGACGACCTCCCATACCGGATCTCTGGGTGTGAGTTTCTCGATTAACGTTTGGCTGATATAACCGATTTCCTTACGAACTTCCCTGACGTCACATTGTCCATACAGATTACCGAGTACTTCAATGCGCCCCTGGCTTGGAAACATATATCCATTCATCATTTCCAACAACGTTGTTTTGCCAGAACCATTCCGGCCCAGAATAACCCAATGTTCGCCTTGTTCGATGCGCAAATGTACGTCATCCAAAATCTGATTCTCTTCTCGTCTAAGTGAGACATGTTCCATCGAGATTATACTCATTTCAGCACCACCTTCCGGATCTCCGAGAGCAAATGCTCCACAGAGCTCATCCGATAAACCATTTTTGGAACATCTAACTGGCCATCAAACAGCATCACTGCTGGAACGCTTGAAATTTTAAATTGTTGTACAAGTTCAGGAATGTCATGAATGTTCATTTCGAATAAAATACCTTCTGGCAGCATGTGCTCAACGACCTCTAACATACGCCGTGCTGCCGCACATGTCCCACATAAAGGGGTATATATAAATACAGCCTGTGGCATGCCTTCCCAAACACTACGCATTAACATTTTTGATGTAATTGGCTTCATTAACTTTCTTCTCCCGCGGCAACACGCAGCATGACCTCACCCGTCATTGGTCCATTATGAATGGTTACCGAATCCGGTTTATTGCTATATAACATCTCGTACATCTGGCGTTTCCCAAACATACTGGACGTATGCAAATAGATCTCGCGCGGAAATAAACCTTCTCGTACAATAGATGCCGCGACCTCACCGCCATTGGGCGAATCTGGACCAAGCTCATAATCCAGAGACAAAATGTCCACGTCACCTTCTCTTAGCAGCATCAGGCACTCTTCTGCATTCGTTGCCAGAACAAATCCTTTCGGACATGCCCGATAGTCATCCAAAAAAACATGCATACAATCGCTCCTCTCCCCATTATAACCAGGAACGCATGAGCGCTATATCATCACGGTGCGTTCCATCTTCGCCCGTTTCTGTCTCGAGCACAACAACCGCATTTTGGAACTCAGGCGCCTTTAACAATGCTTTCATTGATTCATTGCCGATATATCCCTGTCCGATCCTCGCATGTCTATCCTTACACAAACCAGACGCATATTTGGAATCATTAAAATGGACAGCAGCAACATTATCCCAATACCCGAGCATCCTGCCCTTATCGAGCATCGCCGCTTCGTTGCCTGACGACCACAAACCTGAAGCAAAAGCATGGCATGTGTCAAAACAAAAAGCAATATGCTCCGGATAACGGCTTAATTTGCGAATCTGTATCATTTCTTCCATTGTCGTGCCCATCGGGCCATGATCACCTGCCTGATTTTCAATCAGCACCTTTGAGTGTCCATTCCAATTCTCCAAGGCGGTATCCAGACAATGAATGAGGTTCTGATAACCCTCCAGCGGATCGTTTGTTTTGATATGTCCAAAATGGACCACCGTCCCAACAGAACCGCAAGCATTCGAAATTTCAAGATCATTGCGAATAGAAGCTATTGTAGCATGAAAGCCCGCCTCTCCACGGGTCATGCCCAACGCCGGATTCGTGGGATAGGGTGAATGTGCAATCGAAGCAAGTCCCTGCTGTTCACACCAATCCCTGCACTGCTCAGCATCCTTGAGGTCCAGACTTTTCAGGCTGAGACTACGCGGGTTCTTCGGAAAATACTGAAACGCCGTTGCCCCCATCTCATACGCTCTCTTGGCTGCCTGAAGAAATCCGCCTCTGGTGCTGACATGTGCCCCGATACCGGTTTTAGGCCTCATGCTGGCATTTCGGACAGAAGAACGCCTTCTTGCCCGTAATTTCCACTCGTTCAATCGTTCCCCCGCAGCGCGGACAAGTCTCGCCTTCCCGATCGTACACGCGACATTGCTCGTCAAAACTTCCTGTCTTCGTATCCCCTTGCATCAGCGGCATTTCCATATAACCGCCCTCAGAAGCTGCTTCACGCAACACGGACTGCATCGAATGGAACAAACGCTCCGTCAGCTCAGGTGAAGCCGCGATGTTCTGCGTTTTGGAGCTTGGTCTCAGACCGGCAGCAAAAGCAATCTCATCCGAATAACAATTGCCAATCCCCGCAATAATATGTTGGTTTACCAACGTTGTCTTGAGCGTACCCCGGCGACCTTTCAACAGAGAAGCAAAACGTTCCACATTCATCCGTCGATCCAAAGGTTCAGGTCCAAGATCAGACATCGCCTCTTCGGTTTCTTTCGAAGTAAGCAGATGTAAATAACCCAAGCGCAGTCCGATAAAGAATAAAATGTGATCGCCAAACTGAATTTCCACTTGTGTGGAACGATCAGGACGTTCTTCTTCCGTGCCCCAGAAAATCATACCGCCCAACATGAGGTGCAGCACCAGGCGTTTGCCATTAGCCAAGTGGAAAATCAGATGCTTCGCTCGGCGCTCAACAAATATGATGCGATTACCTGTAAGTTCATTGATAAACAGATCAGGCTCCGTATTTATCGTTTTATCGCGGTTAATTACAACACCTGTAATCAGTAGATCAAGTATTTCCTCGGACAGCAAGGTCCGGTAATTTTCCATTTCCGGCAGTTCCGGCATCGTACATTACCCCTTTTTGGAAGCTTGGTCTGCCTCTTGCGACAGCCACTCCATCAATTTATGCAAATCTTCAAACACATGATCAGGTCGAGCCTTCGCTGCTTGAATGTGTCCATCCATATTATCCCGTGTTGTCACACCGGTAAGTACCAACAGCGTCTCACACCCTGCTGCCACTCCAGCTGCAATATCGGTTCGCATATTATCTCCGATCACTGCCACTTCATGAGACGCCAGGTTTAGCCGGCTAATGGCCGACTTCATTATAACACTCGATGGCTTGCCTATGACTGTAGGATGAACTCCGGTTGCTGCTTCAATTGCTGCTCCAATAGTCCCCGCCCCAGGTGTCAGTCCATCATCGGAAGGAAGCTGCAGATCCGGGTTGGTCATGATGAATTTTGATCCCGCATTAATCCACCTTAGCGCCTTGGTCAGTTTATGATAGGAAAATTCACGATCAATCCCCTGTATCACGTAATCTGGTGCATCTTCCGTCAGCTGTAGTCCTGCTTTTTCTATGGCTTCCAGCAGTCCTGCTTCTCCAATACATGCCACTTTTGCACCCGGGGACTCTTCAGCAACATATTCAGCAGCTGCCACAGCAGAAGTACATACTTGAGACGCGTCGGTAGGTATGCCCATCCCGTTCAGATGATCTGCCACACCTTGTGGTGTACGGGAAGAATTATTTGTTACGAATAAATACGGCTTTCCTAGCTCTTGCAGTGTTCGAATAAGCTGATCGGCTCCTTCGATACGATGTCTGCCATGATAGAGCGTACCATCCAAGTCAATCAGATAGGCCTTAATCACACACAGCACTTCCTTTCTTCATTCCATTAACGTTTCATGTCCTTAATCATTTACCTCGAACTTGACCGCGAACCTATGTATTCAGGCAAAAAATAATGGCTTGCTGGCATATGCACGCAACAAGTCGAACCGGATCGAACACCGACGGTTTAACTCGCGCGTCTTCTGTACAAGCTTGTCATTTCCTGCGCTTTCCCGGAAAATAATTTGAATCATTTCCCTCTTCATATTGCCCATCCTACACGCTTTCTGACCAGATTGCAAAAGGGACCGCGGGAGTTCCTCTCCCTCAGTCCCGTGCAATTACCCGGATCTTTATATGACGTGTTTAGCCGTCCACTGGTTCGCAATCAGGGTTAAGATTCTTGCTTGCGATGCACAACAGGAATAAGCTGGTGTTCGTTTGCAAGTCTGGTATTCGGGAATACGGACTGCGCCTCTTCCAAAAGTGGCTGAAGTTGATCCTCATCCTTATAGCGTGAACTGAAGTGAGTCATGATTAGTTGCCCTACATTGGCTTCTCTAGCCGCTTCTGCCGCTTGCTTAGAAGTACTATGATAGTACTCATGCGCTGTATCGGCCAGATCATGCATGAATGTAGCTTCATGCACAAGCACATCTGCATTGATGGAAAGTGGCTGTACGTTGTCACATGGACGTGTATCACCTAATATGGTGATCACCATGCCTCGTTTTGGCGCTCCCAATACATCTTCTGGACGAAGCGAATCACCGTTATCCAGCGTAATGGTTTCTCCACGTTTGAGCCGGCCGAACAATGGGCCTGGTTTCAAACCGTATTCCGCCAGTTTGGCTGGGTCCAGGCTTCCTGGACGATCTTTTTCCGTAATCCGGTATCCATAGCTGTCAATCCGATGCTCAAGCAAAGCCGCTTCCACGATAAAACTGTCATCCTCGAACAGGACGCCGCCCGTATGTTCCACGATATTCAAATCATAGTTAACCCGGGATTGGCTAAGCTCCATTGTTGTACTGATCATTCGTTCCGTACCTGGCGGACCATATACGGTTAATGATGTGGTGCCACCTTGATAGGCTCTACTCGAAAGCAGTCCTGGAAGTCCAAATACATGATCCCCATGCAGGTGAGTAATGAATATTTTCTCCAATTTGCTCAGTTTAAGCGGAGAACTTAAAATCTGGTGCTGCGTTCCTTCCCCGCAGTCAAACAACCACAAAGCTCTGCGCTCATCCAACATGCGTAGCCCAATGGAAGTTACATTCCGTTGAAGCGTAGGTACACCAGCATTAGTTCCCAGGAAATATAGTTCCATTCTGGATCGCACCTCTTTCTGTTGCCAGCAAAAAACCTCCGACAATGCGGAGGGCTTTGCCTGACACTCTACTGAATTTATGCCTTCTCTACATTAAAATACTTAGCTTGCGGATGGCTGAATACCATCGCTGATACGGAAGCTTCAGGTTCCATCATGAAACCTTCCGTCAATTCTACACCGATATCCTCAGGCTGCAGCAACTTGAACAGCGGCCCCTGGTCTTCCAGATCCGGACAAGCCGGATATCCAAAAGATACCCTGATCCCTTGATAACGTGCACCGTGACGTTGCTTCATGGTCATCTGGGCAGAATCCGGGAATCCCCAGATATCTCTCATCATATGATGCACACGTTCAGCTAATCCCTCTGCTACTTCAAGCGCTACGGATTGCAGAGCATGCGAGCGAAGGTAATCCCCTTGATCTTTCCACGCAGTGGATAGTTCACGTACACCGTGTCCGGCCGTAACAACCATGAAACCAACGTAATCCATCTGACCGGATTCAACAGGCTTCAGGAAGTCGGACAGGCACAGGAACGGCTCGACTTTTTGACGTGGGAACGTAAATGTATGCAAAATATTGCTGGTGTCCTTTGGATCATAGATGATGATGCTGTTACCACTGGACTGAGCAGGGAAGAAACGATACATGGCATGTGCCTGAATAATCCCGTCACGAACAGCTTCTTGCATGATATTATCTACAACTGCTTTGAGGTCGGTAGCCTTCTTATCACCTGAAGCAAGCAGTTGTTCTACTGAACCGCGCAACCCCAGATGATGTCCAAGTAACATCTGCATGTTCACGTATGGCAGGATATGTGATAATGGGTAGTTACGCATCGTATGACGCTCCAGATCAGGCGGGACAAGAACCGGGTTATCTACAGCAATATCCGAACGTTCCACACGCGTAAGCTCTGGAAGAGTCTGAACAGCTACAGCACCTGAAGCATCAGCTTCTTTTTCTGCTTCCATCTCCAGTTGCATCACTTCACGTGAAACGGGATTCATCAATTTGTTCGCCAAATCCAGACCGTCCATCGCATCTTTCGCATATACAACCATTCCGTTATATTCAGGACGGATACGATTTTTGGTGAATTTACGTGTTAGCGCCGCTCCGCCAACCATAATAGGCACATCAATACCTGCTGTTCGCAAATCCTGAGCGGTAAGAATCATCTGTTGCGCTGATTTCACCAATAGACCCGAGAGACCGATCGCATCGACTTTTTCTTCTCGGTATGCCTCAATGATACGTTCTGGTGGTACTTTTATACCCAAATTAATGATCTGGTAACCGTTATTGGACAGGATGATCTCAACCAGGTTCTTCCCGATGTCATGCACATCGCCTTTAACAGTGGCCAGAATGATCTTGCCTTTAACCGAAGTCTCGTTCTTCTCCATGAATTGCTCCAGATATGCTACAGAAGCCTTCATAACCTCCGCACTCTGCAACACCTCAGCTACAATCAACTCATTGTTGTTAAAGAGACGACCCACTTCCTCCATCCCCCGCATCAGTGGACCGTTAATCACTTGAAGTGCTGTGTATTTGGCAAGTGCCTGCTCCAGATCCGGCAGCAATCCTTCTTTGCTTCCTTCCACAACATATGAAGCGAGACGCTCTTCTAATGAAAGGTTTGAGATTTTTTCCTTCTTCTCAACCTTCTTGTTACGGAACGCCGCTACGAACGCCGCGAGTGTTTCATCATTTGTGTTGTATAAAAGCTCTTCCGAGAGTCTACGTTCTTCTTCCGGAATGGATGCATAACGCTCCAGTTTCTCAGTGTTCACGATGGCATAATCGAGACCTGCTTTGGTACACTCATACAAAAATACAGAGTTCAGCACTTCACGACCTGCTTCAGGCAGTCCGAATGAAATGTTACTGATCCCGAGTATCGTATGACATTCAGGCATCGCTTCCTTAATAACTCTTATACCTTCAATGGTTTCTTTGGCTGAACCGATGTACTGTTCATCTCCGGTACCAACTGGGAACACCAACGTATCAAAAATCAGGTCTTCTGGTTTGAGTCCATATTTGTTCACCAGCAAATCGTAAGAGCGCTTAGCTACGTCAAGCTTGTCTTCCCGACTAATCGCCTGACCCCGTTCGTCAATCGTTCCGACAACAACCGCACCACCATATTTATGAAGCAACGGCGTAATCAGCTCAAATTTCTCTTCGCCATCCTCAAGGTTAATGGAGTTAATTATCGCTTTACCTTGTGAGTACTGAAGGGCCAGATCAATTACTGAAGCATCTGTCGTATCGATCATCAGAGGAACCTTAACTTTTTTCACAACCAGTTCAAGGAACTTCACCATGTCTTCAGACTCTTCACGGTCCGGATCTTGTACACACACGTCAACAATGTGCGCTCCATTTTTCACTTGAGCACGAGCAATTTCGGAAGCTTCTTCATATTTGCCTTCTACAATGAGGCGTTTGAATTTCCGTGATCCCAGCACATTCGTACGCTCTCCGACCATATATGGGCGATTGTCCTGTTCGATGTAGATCGGTTCAATACCAGACAATGCCGGTGGATGTGTTCCGTTCATTTCTCTTGGGGGATACTGGGCAAGTGTGTCGCGCATCGCCCGAATATGTGCAGGGGTTGTCCCGCAACATCCACCAGCAATATTCAACCAACCCTGTTCGGCAAAAGCACCAATCTTCTGAGCAAGCGAGTCTGGTGACTCATGGTAATTACCATTCTCATCCGGAAGACCCGCGTTCGGGTAACAACTAACGGCAACCGATGCCATTCCAGAAAGCGAGCGAATGTGATCACGCATGAACTCAGGACCTGTAGCACAGTTTAGTCCTACCGAAATTGGGTTAAGGTGTTCTAAGGATATATAAAAGGATTCGATGTTCTGACCCGCAAGGGTCGTTCCCATTGGTTCTATCGTTCCTGATATCATCAGGGGCAGTGTAATACCACTCTGTTCGAAGGCCTGCTGAATTCCAATGCTGCCTGCTTTTACATTGAGGGTATCCTGTGAGGTTTCGAGTAGTAGCGCATCAACGCCTCCCTCTATTAAAGCAAGCGCTTGCTCCAAATAACTGTCGATAAGTTCCTGGAACGTTACTCCCCCAGTTACAGACAGTGTTTTGGTTGTTGGTCCCATCGCTCCTACCACATAACGTGGAGATTCCGGTGTAGAGAAACGATCAACCGCAGCTTTCGCAATTCTGGCTGCTTCCAGGTTGATCTCACGTGCCCGATCCTGAATATCGTACTCAGCAAGCACAACGGATGTAGCACCAAATGTATTGGTTTCAATTAAATCGGCGCCAGCCTCCAGATATTCTTCATGAATGCGCTGGATCAGCTCTGGACGAGTAAGCACTAACATTTCATTACATCCATCCAAATCTTCGCCGCCAAAATCTTCGCCAGTCAGATCAACTTGTTGAATCATGGTCCCCATTGCACCGTCGAGGATTAATATTCGTTGTTTTAATGCATCGTGTAGACTAATCTTATCCAATATCTTCACCCCCGCAAAACGTTAAATCTTAGTTTAACAGAAACTAACTTAATGTGAAAGATCGGGTTTGGTCCCGAAAGATGGCGGGTTTGCACGAATATGAACGGAATTTGAGAATCGACAAAAACAAAGCAATCCGATATAATTCAATTAAACCAAGTGGAAAAGAGGGAAAGAACATGGCTGAAATTGTTATCCGAAATACGAACGAACGCATCACTGGTGACGAAAATGTTCGAAATTTCTTAAACAAATACGAAGTATTATATGAGAAGTGGGACGCATCCAAACTGAACACTGATCTGCAAAATAACTTTGGATTAACTGATGAACAGAAAACTGAGGTTTTGGAAACTTACGATTATGAAATCAGAGATTTGGCTGCACGTCGCGGATACCAGATCTGGGATGTCATCACGCTGTCCGAACAAACACCAGATATCGAAGAAAAGCTGGCCAAGTTCGAAGAGATCCACACCCACGCTGAAGATGAGATTCGTGCAATTGTCGCTGGTAAAGGAATCTTTGTTATCAAAGCTACAGATGATGTAGGCTACTTTAATGTAGAATTGTCTCCTGGAGACGTTATCTCTGTACCTGAGAATACACCGCACTTCTTCACTTTAATGGAGAACAAACAAATTATTGCTGTACGTCTGTTCATCGAAAAAGATGGCTGGATTGCAGATCCATACCCTGATCCTACATTTATCAAACAAGCCTAACACTCTCGTGTTACGACTTACTTAACCAAAACCCCTGTTCAATTGAACAGGGGTTTTCGCATATGCATATGGAGAGTATTATCCAATATCGGTGCATTATATAAAATAATGTGGGTATTTCGCCTTTATCGATTCCTGTTCAATAACAACTAGTCTAAGATGAGCTTCCATCACCTGAACAGCTTGCTCGGTCTTACGCTCTGTGATAAGACGATAAATCTCTTTGTGCTGGGAGATAATGACCTCCAGGTTGGAGTCCTCCGCTAGACGTAATAAACGCAACCGATTAAACGGAATATTCAGCTGTTGCAACATTTTCCATGTTCTCAGCTTACCCGTGCCCTGGAACAAAATCTGATGAAACTCTTCATCCAGTTCAAAAAGTCGATAGAAATTGTTTTTCCCTATACAGACTTCCTGCATTGCAATGTTGGTTTCAAGTCGAAATCTGAACTCTTCAGGAAAAGAAACACAAGCCAAAGTCACGATTTCCTTCTCCATCTTCTCCCGCATAAACCTGCCTTCTTCCACATGCTCCAGATTAATATGAGAGACGATCGTTCCACTCTGGGGAATAATGTCCAGCAGTTCTTCTTCAGCAAGCTTCATGAATGCTTCTCTAACGGGTGTTCTGCTCACCTGTAGTTCATCTGCAATCTCTTTCTCTGAAATCTTGGTACCCGGCTTAAGTTCCAGGTGAAGAATTCGTTCTTTTAACAGGTTATATGAATATGCCCGGGTTGAGCCTCTAATTTTTTGATTAAGTGACATGCCTAGACCTCTTTCTATCAGCCGTATTCATTCATCTTAGCACAAATTACCGTTCCACTTATATATCGGTGTGAAACGGTAATCTGGCCAGCATCAACTATATTATTGCTTGTTTTCTTTGTAGGCTTTGTACGTATCATTTGCCAGCTTCAGATAATTGGATAATCCTTGACTCTCCAGCTCTTTGGCAAATGTATCGAATTCAGACAAGTCCCGCTCACCCAAGATAAATTTAAGTGTATTTTGATCCGAATAGTCTTTCAGTGGTGTACTAAGAAGTGTCACCCGTTCACGATCCTCAGAAGAGTAAGGAATTGGTGGTTCTGCCGGGATAACTTCTTTGGTATCCTTCATGTCTTGCTGGAATTTCAACTCTTCTTCACTAAACATCGATTGCAGCAGATCTGTCGTACCACCGTAGGCAAATACTCCACCAGAGAAACCAAAGTCAATACGCAGATCCTTCGTGCCTTTAGGATTCAAGCCATTGTAGTTCACATCTTCTACCAATTTACGTTTTCCGCCCTCTTTGGTAAATGTTTCGCCTTCAACGCCCCATTTGGCAAACTCTTGACCCTCATCGCTGTAGTATAACCAATCCACAAATTGCATAATGGCTTTGAAGTTTTCGCTTTTTTGAATTTTTCCGGATATCATGACACCGTTTTCAAGTCTGGAGCCGGACATTAATTGCCCTTTTGGTCCACCAGGTACTGTAATCTTTGCAACTGAGTATTTACCTTCTCCCAGCGTTTTGTTCATATCATTTCGGTGCAGCACCACCGTTTGGGAATTACCATTAATCATGAATGATTTGCCGGATACAAATTTCTGTACAGCCTGATCATCATCCTGTGTGAAACTTTCTTTGTCCAGCAATCCTTCGGATACCAACTTGTTAAAGTACGTTAGCATCTCTTTGTATTCTGGTGTTGTAGCCGTGTACACAAATTCATCCTGATCTTCCTTATACGTCAATCCGTTACCAAAACCCCATCCAGCCTTGGTACCAAAACCGGTAGCCGCAATACCTAATGTGCTATTAAATTGGAATCGGTCCGAGAACGGAACGGAATCCGGGTACAGCTCTTTGAGTTTCTTTGCAGCGTCATACAATTCATCCCATGTGGTTGGGATAGCAATGTTATTTTCTTCAAAAACATCTGTTCTTACGATTAATGTATAATCTGGCCATACTTCTTCATGCAGACCCGGGAGTACATAATACTTGCCATCTTCCTGTCGAAGTCCTTCGATTTCTTCTTCCAATCCCCATTTTTCCACTTTATCCTTGAAGTTGGGCATCAAATCAATATAATCACTAACGGGCAGAATCGCACCGGAAGATACAAAAGCAGATTCTTCACCAGGATAGGTCTTTGGAATAACCAGCGGTGCATCACCAGAACTGATTAGAAGAGATCTCTTCTGAGAATAGTCACTCATAGGAACAATCGTTGGCTCAAGTGTAACACCAGTCATTTCAGTCATCTTTTCGAAAAGCAACCAGTCTTTTTTGTACGGATAGGTAGGTTGATCACTATACAGTATCGATAGATTAAACGGCTCAGTCGCCTTGAATGTATCCCCTACATTGTACGTCTCCATCGCTGCCTTGGTTTGAACTTCTGTGACGTCACCTCCAGCTCCGGTACCGCTGCTACATGCTGCCAGAACAACGGTCATCATTGTTGCCAACACCATTTTACCAACAAACTTACGTGGCTTTTGATTCATTTAGGTTATCCCCCTGAATTTAGTTTAGGTTGACCTTGCCTTAAAACTTTTTAATCAATCTCTAAAAGTAATCATGTGAATCACTCTAGCTGCTACGTATTACTGTTTAACAGACCCTAACATGATACCGGTTACAAAGTATCTTTGGACAAATGGATAGATGGTGAGTATCGGCAAGATGGTTAATACCATCGTTACTGACTTAATATTGGCAGCAATCTGTGTCAAGTTATCAGCTGAGGTTGCGCCGGCAGATGCCCCGCTTGTCGCTCCTGCAATCATATTGCGCAAATAAATGGTGACCGGGAACAGTTCTTTTTTGTCCAGATACAGAAAGGCTGGGAACCAGGAATTCCAATGACCTACTGCGTAGAACAGCACCATGGTTGCCATAACTGCTTTACTAAGCGGCAATATAATGCGTAACAAGATCCCATATGTGTTCAAACCGTCAATGGAGGCAGCTTCCTCCAGTTCTTCAGGCATATTTTCAAAAAATGACTTCATGATCAGCATGTTGTATATGCTAATTGCGCCAGGAACAACAAGTGCCCACATGGTGTTGTTGAACCCAAGGGAATTAATCAACACATAGTTTGGAATCAATCCACCACTGAAGAACATCGTGAATACAGCGAACATCGTCAAAAACTTGCGACCCATCAACCTCTTTTTGGACAGGGCATAGGCGAAAATAGTCGTCATAAACATGGAGATTAACGTACCTACCACAGTGTAGATAATCGTATTTTTATAATTGGTCCAGAACATGCTGTCACGCGAGATGGTCTTGTATGTCTCCACATTGAATCCTCTTGGGAACAAACTAACCTTACCGGAATTAATATAGGACTCACTACTGAAGGATTGTGCCACGACATTTAAGAATGGATAGAGTGTTATAAATACCACGAACAGCAGAAAGATGACATTGAATACTTTAAATACCTTGTAAGATCTGGATTCCTGCATGATGCTCCTCCTTTACCATAAGCTTCTTTGTGTCAGTCTGCGTGAGATGGCATTTACGGAGAACACCAGAATCAGACCGATCAGCGATTCGAACAAGCCAATTGCGGTAGCATAACTGAAGTTACTGGATTCCAGTCCAACCCGATACAGGTAAGTGGAGATCACATCAGATGTTTCGTAGATAAGCGGATTGTACAAGAGTAAGATTTTTTCAAATCCAACTGCCAGGAAATTACCCATGTTCAAAATCAATAACGTCACAATCGTTGGCAAGATCCCTGGTAACGTTACATGAATCGTTTGCTTCCACCGATTGGCACCATCGATACGCGCAGCTTCATACAAAGAATCATCAATGGTTGTCAGTGCAGCCAGATACAGAATCGCTCCCCAACCCATACCCTGCCATACCTCAGAAGTGATATAGATTGTTCTGAACCACTCAGCCCGCTGCATAAAAGGAATATTGTCTCCGGTGAAGAAAGCCACCAGTCCATTAATGGAACCATTCACTGCTGTCAGCTGCAGGATCATACCCGCAACGATAACGATGGACAGAAAATGAGGCAGATAAGACGCGGTCTGTACAAACTTTTTGAATCGTTTACTCTTCACTTCGTTAAGCATCAAGGCAAAAATGATTGGAACCGGGAATGTAAAGAGTAACGCAAGTCCGCCCAACATCAGCGTATTACCGAATACTCTCCAGAAGGTGGGGTCCTCAATGAACATTTTGAAGTACCTTAATCCAACCCACGTTTCTCCAAATATACTTCCCCCGGGAACAAAACGTCTGAACGCAATCACATTACCTAATCATCGGCCCATATTTGAAAATAAGGAGATAAATGATGGGAAGGATTAATAGTGAATACAGCTGCCAGTCTTTGCGGAACAAGGTTGCTGCCGTTCGTAATCTGCTCTCTTTACGTAAAGATGTCATGGTTAACGTTGTTTTAGCGGTTTCCGACTCCATGTGTTTTCACTCCGATCCAGGACTTGATAAGTAAGAGTAATTCATGTACATTTCCCATCGTTTCTCCTCTTGTAGAAGACAACAAATCCTTCAACTTCACCCCCACTACGAAATAGATAAATGCTAAATGTAAGCGATATCATTTTGATGTGTTATGTAGAATCACACAATCCAAGGTGCTTCACATCATTAATTAGCACTTACTAAGTGGTGTGATCTCCAAATCGAAAGAAGCTTTTTCAAAATATTAAGCGCTTACAATCAATCGAAAATAATAAGCAATAACTCCCTGCTTCCATTTAATGAAGTAAGTCAAAAAGAAATTGCTTTAGGACAATCTAAATACTAGTCATACTAGTATGTTAGTTATATTCTAATCCAGCTTCCCTCTAATTTCAATAACTTTTAGCAAAAAAAATGGAGATCTCATTTAACAAGGTAATTTAGTCAACAAGCTCAAATAAAAAAACATTGGTAACTTCAAGAACGACATCATCGTTCTTTGAAGCTTCCAATGTTTCAGGGTGCTGAGGAAAGATGTTATAGCTGATCCGCTCAGAAATTAGCAATAAGCTGATCCAGTTCAGATAAATGCGTTATTTCGTGGTCAGGCGCATACGTTTCATTGTTGGTCTTATGCTCACGGTTAATCCATACGGATTGGATGCCAGATGATAAAGCACCACGAATATCAGTCGTTAACTTGTCCCCAACCATCATGCTCTCTTCGGGTTTAACACCCAGTTTACTCAAAGCATGTTCAAATATCGATGGATCTGGTTTTCCTTTTCCGAAGTTACCAGAGATAATAATCTCATCAAAGAAAGGAGTTAATTCAGGTACACCATCCAATTTCTCTTGTTGCAAAGCAGGACAACCGTTCGTTAACAACAACAGTTTGTACTTTCCTTGTAACTGACGCAAGGTATCCATCGTTTCTTCGTATACATGAGGTCTGGATCTCCGTTCTACTCCAAACTGCGTGGCCAGTTGTTCAGCAAGATCTTCCCGATCTATACCCAACTTCAACAAGCCACGACGCCAGGATTCTTTACGGTAAACTGGAGCAAGCTGTTCCAACTGACGGAACTCAGGTTGATCCCCACCAGTAAAGTTAGCCCAAAGGCCTTCAAACGGATTGATTCCAATCATTTTAGTGAAAGGAAAGGTTTCATATGATTCATACAGTCCACGTGCCTCATTACGAACAGCTTCTTCAAGTTCTTCTGGTTTGACCCCAGTCTCTTGCGCTGCGATTAGACAAGTCTCATGAAAAGCTTCTCGAACACTACGCTCATCCCACAATAAAGTATCATCCAGGTCGAACAAAATCGCTTTTTAACGCCATTCCGATCA
Source organism: Paenibacillus sp. W2I17 (assembly GCF_030815985.1). Lineage (NCBI taxonomy): Bacteria > Bacillati > Bacillota > Bacilli > Caryophanales > Paenibacillaceae > Paenibacillus > Paenibacillus sp. W2I17. Next base: position 488,476 of record NZ_JAUSXM010000001.1, on the reverse strand, counting down.
TCTACCCCTTTATGCAATAATTACTTTTCGACGGTTTCCACGGTGATCTGGTGTGCTTTTGCAAACTTCAGCAAACGTTCTGCAATCGCATCAGTATCGTAACGGTTCAATAACTTGGTAAACACCCATCTTTTCCCGCGACTGTTATGTTCGATAACAACTGTACCTGGTTCAATTCTGAATTTGACAATATCATCAACCCCAATTGAACGTTCACGATTACCCTTCGTCGTTATAATCCGATTACTGCTAATTTTGATGTATGGACGACGAAGCATGAAGATGACTGCCAAAAATACGTAAAGCAGCATGGTCACCCAGTCCCAGGTTGTCATCGGAGCTTGCACAAGGAACGTGCTCATAAACAGATACAAAAAGGCGAGACCAATCAAAAATATAGGGAACAAAAGGCTGCGTCCCTTAAAGACTTCTTCACCTGGTGTACCTGTGATTGGTTGACCACTTTTTTTGCGTTGCTGATTTAACTGCTTGGAATTTTTCTTAACCGTTCTCTCGAACGAACGCGACATGAGAATCCCCCTTATGTGTCTTTGTATCGGCTTACATAACTGTAAACCAACATTTCCCCCTATAAATTGCACACTCAAAATAACAGGAAGAAACCTAAATATCATAATGATATCATTAGGTTTCGTTAGTGTTTGAGTTTGCCTTGGTGGCCTTTGTCATTCTCATCATCAACAATCTCAATGGTATCCAGTTGTTGTCTGAAATTACTGCGAATATTACTCAAATAAATCTCTCTTAGCTCGGCACGTTCAGCAAGTTCTTCCTCCGACAATCCAGTGGACTTTTGCTTACGAGCCAATTCGTTAATACGTGCTACCAGACTATCTATATCCAAGCTTGTCCCCTCCAAAAATACAAAGTCATATTAACTTTGCCATTATAAAGGCTGCTTGTCAAGCTGACACGCGCTAACACTCATTGATGTGCATTTTATTCTGCAAATTGCGGTAGAGCTAGTACTTGTCCCACTTGGATGGAAGTTGTATGAAGTTGATTCACTTTCTTAATTGCTTCTATATAAATACGTGTATCCATATTTGTCGGTTTATGTTCCAAAGAAATACTCCATAATGTTTCCCCTTGTGAAACAGCTATCTTTCCTCCAGGCAGAACATCATTCTCATTGCCGGCAAATACAGTTAAGACGGTGCTGCATCCAATAAATATAATCATAGAGGTAATGGCTACCTTTAACATCCATGAAGAAATCTTGAAACGCGCTAAAACCTTCTTGTAGTTCCCTATGTTAGACTTCACCAGTTCCGAATTCATTGGTTCATAAATGCTTTGATAAGTAGAATATCTCATTAAACACCCGCCTCCAAACGTTTGTTCCTATCTGTTGAAATCAATATAACACGAACACTTGTTTTGTTCAATAGATTTTTAGAACAATTGTTCGCTTCTTTTTTGAAGGAGAAATATCTTATTTCGCTTCCTTTTGCAAAGCATTTGCAGTATTATGCTCTGACTTTTGGACAATTTCTGTTCTATAAGTTAAAAAACACTGATTTAATGCTATTTTATTTAGAACTTATGTTTGTACGAACGGAGGTTCTATGTTATAATTTTCCCAAACGTTACTAAAATGGGGTTGATACGGTATGTCGAAGATATCCAGCAGGCAGCAGGCTATTCTGGAGTTTATACGAAATGAAGTCCGGTTGAAGGGGTATCCTCCTTCCGTACGGGAAATTGGTGAAGCTGTTGGACTGGCTTCCAGCTCAACAGTACATGGACATTTGGATCGTTTGGAGAAAAAAGGTTTGATCCGACGCGACCCTACCAAGCCAAGAGCCATTGAGCTTTTGAGCCAGGAAGAATCTGAGCATTCTCATCAATTTGCTCATAGCGTTGCACGTATTCCTGTTGTTGGTAAGGTTACAGCCGGGGTTCCAATCACTGCAACCGAGAACATTGAAGACTACTTCCCTCTTCCTACACATTATGTAGGCGAACAAAAAGTGTTTATGCTTTCAGTAGTGGGAGATAGTATGGTGGAAGCTGGAATCGTTAATGGAGATTACGTTATTGTCCGTCAACAGCAAACTGCTGATAACGGTGATATCGTCGTTGCAATGACTGAAGACGATGAAGCTACAGTGAAAACGTTCTATAAAGAGAAAGATCATATTCGCCTTCAACCGGAGAATGCGACCTTCGAACCTTTACGTTTGAAACATGTTAGTATTCTGGGTAAAGTCATTGGCCTTTTCCGAGATATTCATTAATATTTAACTTGAGTAACAAAACTAGATGTAATGAAATACGAAAGAGGTTGTCCTGATCAACAGGACAACCTCTTTTTTTTCATGTTAATGTTATTTTTGCGGCTAATTATTCACTGCGTTTCAGAACACTCTTGTGATGCGAGAACACATCATAGCTCTGTTTTCCGTGATATGAGCCCATACCGCTCTCTCCTACACCACCAAACGGGAGATAGTGTGAAGTCATATGAGAAAGTGTGTCATTAATACATCCCCCACCGAAGGATACTTGATTCAGAACCTGATCCTGCAGTTGCTCATCCTGTGTGAAGAGATATAGCGCCAATGGTTTTGGCCGGCGAACAATCTCATCCAGCATTGGGTTCAGGTCACTGTACGTAAATACAGGAAGAATCGGACCGAAGATCTCTTCTTGCATGACAGCTGATTCCCAGTTCACATCACCAATTATCGTCGGCTCAATAAGAAACTGCTCACGTACAGAACGCCCACCAATTAGCGTTTTGCCATCTGTGAGGAATCCCGACAACCGATCAAAGTTACGTGCATTGACAATATGGGGAAAATCAGCGTTCAGTAACACATCATCCCCAAATTTATCTTTGATCTCTGCGCCAATCAGATTGATCAATTCATCATGAACTTGTTCATGCACAAGCAAGTAATCCGGAGCAACGCAAGTTTGCCCTGCATTCAGGAACTTACCACGAACAATACGCTGAGCCACCAGCTTCAGATCTGCATCACTGTGCACAATAGCAGGACTCTTACCACCCAACTCAAGAGTTACAGGAGTCAGATGCTCCGCAGCTGCCTTCATAACAATGCGACCAACACCCGTGCTGCCAGTGAAGAAAATATAATCAAACTTCTCTTTCAACAATGCTGTACTAGCCTCAACTTCTCCTTCCATTACCGCAATATACTCCTGAGGGAAGATCTCCTGAATCAGATCATACGTCAGACGAGATACAGCTGGTGTTAATTCAGAAGGCTTGATAACTGCACAGTTACCGGCTGCAATTGCTCCAATCAGTGGACCAAAGGCCAGTTGGAAAGGATAGTTCCAAGGTGCAATAATAAGAGCCACTCCGTATGGTTCAGGGTAAATGGTACTCACCCCATCCGGCATAGCCGAATTGGTTGGGACTTGTTTTGGTGCAGCCCATTCCTGCAGATGTTCTAATGCAAAATCCAGTTCACCCAGAACAATGCGAATCTCGGAACCGTAAGCTTCCGCCTCAGATTTGTTCAAATCTGCCCGAAGTGCATCTTGAATCCGTTGCTGATACTTTTCAATTCCCTTTCTAAGCTGTTGAAGCGCATTAATTCGATACTCGATATTTTTAGTTTGTCCTGTATAAAAAAATGTACGTTGTTCTGTCACAAGTTGTTTTGCCTGATCCATATTAACATCTCCAATTAATTATTTAAAATTAAATTGCTAAAAATTAAATTAAAGTATACCTCTTCTATATGAAACTTTCAACATACAAATGAAACATCCATTTGTATGTATTTGAACGATGGTTGGAATTTTAAATGAGTGAAAGCTAGTATTCCCTCCTATTCGTGGCTATTAGAATTGCTAAGGAAACTTGATTAAAATCTTTTGCTTCAGACAGTTTAATGCACTGTAGAAAGAATTCTAATCTCAGTTTCTCCTTAATAAGTTAGTAGATAAATGACAATCGTTTTGCGCTAAAACAAACATGAAGTGATACAATTCATCAGATGGAGAGGTTTAGTTACCATACAAAAATACTCCCCTTTTATTAATGAAAAGAGAGTTTTACGGTTTACCATTATCTAAATCGACGAACAAACGTGTTTTGTTATATAAATGTAAGCCTTGGTTACAAGTAAACACAGAAATGTGGGCTGGTGAAGAAGAATTCAGGGGACATTAGTGGGTGCCTTTTTTTCTTATTATAATGAAGAAACTCATTTCAAATACTCATTTTGATTGCATTACTACTCTGACATTAAAAGCAATAAATTATGGCGCTGGATAAATAGAAAATCTCCTAAACAAAATATTAAACTTATACAAATATTATAAATTATAAGCTCGCAATTCCTAAGCGATACAATCCCTTTAATTAACAGAGATAATTTCGGCTAAAGAAATCGAGCGGAACTCACCCTCTAACATCAACTTTATTTCACACCGTACAAAGTCTAATCCCACAACTACTCCTGAAATCGGCTCTTCAAAGAGAGAGTTAAATAATTCCAAATAAACCGTCTACTACTATTATAAGAGCCAACTAGTACCTAACTGGTCCGCTGTGTTTCCTGATCGTCCAAATCAGGGTTGCCACGGCTCTCTGTGTTCAGCCATAATCAACCTGGATGTCTCACAATCCGTTATCTTTCATTCTGCTACGCATGGTGTACCCTCAATATTAGCCCAAAAATCGATGTTCCCAGAAGTTCGTGTGCGGTCTACCTTAGGACGTTCTCCCCCCCCCCCCCAGCCTTCTAAGATCACTTTGTTGGCTATTTCAGACCATCTTCCAAATGTATAGTTTTCCGCTCCCACAAGAGCGTCAAGAGCAGCCATGACGTTCGTCTTATGTTTACCCGTTTCGGCTATAATCTCATGTATAGCAGGAAACCTACGCCGTCCACCTTTGTACTTATCTAAGATCCGGAGGACCTCTCTTTAATAATCCATTAACATATCAATCACCTCACCAATACTATGTGAGAATATAAGTTCGTTTTTAACATTAAATTCAGAGATATCTGCAATTATATATAGAAACATTTACCTAGGTCTGATAGACTATGTAATAAGAATATTAATAGGAGGATTATTAGTAATATGAAAATAGTACCAGGAATTTTGCTTATTACCGCATTTTTAACACTTGCAGCTTGCTCACCTCAACCTAATGCCGATTTAAAAAGTGATGGAGTCGTCGCAAATGAAGTGGAGTCCACTGTGTCGCAAACAGAACCAACAGAAGAGTCAAAAGATGAAATAACAACAGATTCTGTCAATGAGGAACAAGAAATTACTGCAACTACAATAAAAAAAGGTGATACAGTAACGATAGACGGATATGCGGAGCTTTCAGTCTCTAAACAAAAGTTTTCTAAAAAGATTGAACCTTCAAAACCAGGTAATTTCTACACGTACTACGAATCAAAGGAAGAAGATTCTACATATTTTGCACTCACTGTAAAAGCTAAAAATTTATATACTACTGGCATTGATGCAGATGAAATAGCAAATGTCACCTTGATATATGATAATCAGTATGACTACCCTACATTCAGCACTGTTGAGGAAAAAGGAGGAGAAGACTTTACTTATAGCAACATCACTAGTGTCAATCCTCTAAAAACTACAACGTTATATTATCTAGCCGAGATACCGAACGAAGTCGCTCATAGTGATAAACCGTTAAAAGCTCTGATTAAGGTAAAAGACAATACTTTTGAATATACAATTAGATAATTAAAGGCCCTCCCACACATTTGTTGGCAGGGCCATTTTTTCGCATAAATTAGAATGTTCATTCTTTAATCGACAACAAAAATACCCAGTCATTTGGACCAGATACATTTATAGTAGCACTCATGGGAGAGAGTATTAACACCTTACACCATTTTATGTGATTTTATTCTTAGTCGGTACACATATTACATACTCATCCTAACAACTTTCACGGAGTTCTGAAGCTTCTCCAAACAATGTGTTGATAGAAGTAAGCAGAACCCCGAGTCTGTCCGATTATTCGTATAAAGGCGTGTTATAATTATCAGATCAAAACCGCAATCTGCCATTTAAGAGGTATTGACTCTAAGAAAGGATAGGATCGTGACGAGTTGCCTATGGAAATGTGCGCCGAGGGTGGTGAAGGTGGAGATATCGAATACATAAGTCCATCGGATAATTGTGGTGCCGGCAGCTGGGTAGGTAATCAGTTGGAGGAATATCCAGACGGTACATTAGTAGAATTTATATTTGAGCAAGGGGATAAATTTTTTTATGAGTGAAAAACTTAACCAAATTAGTGACTACTTTGGTGTTTTTTGTTTGGGTGCATTGACGTTGTTTATTTTTGTGCTATCAGTAATGTTTATTATCAAGAGTTTTGTCAATATTTATAGAAAATTAAAAGGTATAAATTCTCCGGCAATGACACCCTGTAAAACATGTAGACGCTCGATTTCAAACACTGCAATTATTTGTCCATACTGTGGTGAACATTACGGTAAAATGAATGAATTAGGTGATTCAATACTTATCTGTTTCCTTTTTGGTTTAGGTCTTTTCATATTAGGAATTGCGAGTCTAACTGAGTCCGTTGAATGGTTTGAGCGTACTTATATGAACTGATCGACACAAATGAGTCGCAGTCCAAAACATAAGCAAGCATTCCGTGGAGTGTGCCAACAACTCATGACCGGAGAGGACAAGAATAACGTTTACCTGGAACCACGTATACAAGCCAGGGTCAAAATGCGCAGCTGGACAAAGTCAGGCGTGCTGCGTATACCCGTGTTTAATCAATTTATTTTCTGAGATAATGCAAAAAAGGCTCCGCATTGAATTGCGGAGCCTTTTTTATTGATTACTTAGTATTCGCTCACTTCAAACGTCAAAACTCGATCAAATAGGATGTAGTCCTTTCGACTTTTGAATGGTCCCTTGTTATTATCGTGCTTATCAATAGCGTAAGATGCCTTTCCGCTTCCAGCTTGTTTAGTTTCATACCAGTCAATGAAGCTGTTCACCTCTTGCATGCTCAAATCGAATTCCTTCTCAAGACCGATAGTCATAGTCACGACAAGAATCGCTCGGTTACCTGATGGCTCTTCTGGTTCAACGACCGGCCCTTGAGGAGTTGCAGATGCCTCATTGGAGTATTCTGATTCAACACCATCAATAACGGCACTCACAACAAAGTAGTACGTAGTCCCATTCGTCAGTCCGGGAATAACGAAATTTCCATATTCATCTTTTGTTGCTGTTACTGTTTCTATATACTTCCCTGACTCAGTGCCGTATCTTATTGTATAACTTTCAGCAGAAGCAATTTCGTCCCACTTCAAACCTACCTGAGTATTGCCCCCAGTAGCTTGAAGATTAAACTGAATAGGATTGGTAGATTCAGTTATGCCTAAGGTAAGTTCGTTAACATGAGCCCATGAAGCTGAACCATCTACTTCTACTTTAATACCATCATATTCACCTGGTGTAATTTCAATCGGGTCTGTTACTGTAACTGATAGATTCACATACCTACTTACCTTGGAACTAACCGCTGACCATTTTCCATCTTTCAGACCATAAATCGTGTAATAATTATTTGATTTAGGATTAGAATATGCGGCTATCTGAATAAAACTTAAATTAATAGGCTCAGGAAAAACATATTGAATAGTCCCCTTATAAGTCCCTGCATTCCAGAGAGTATTTAAATTACCATCAATAGAATTCTTTCCATAGTTCGAACTATATGTACCACTTACAGTTATCACTGTATCCTTGTGCGGGGATACTCCCTGCATTCCCTCTACAGTTAAGTATTCTCCTTCATCTGCGAATGCTACATTTAAGCTCAATAAAAACAAAACAAATCCCAACAAACATGTTTTCAATATTTTTCTGCTCATAAATTAATTCCTTTCATTAAAGTTTTAATGCACTTATCATAAAGTTGATTATTCTCTCTGTCTAAACATAAACTTGCTGATCTATAAATATCAGCTAATTTATTGCATTTTTATTTTATATTGGATGCGCATCTCCACAAATTACCCGTTTCTATTCTTAAATATTTGAGTAAAATTACATAGTATAGAGTCTCAAAGGAGGCATTATTATTTGCGGAAGATTTACAATTACTGATCCCATTGACGCAATTATGGACAGGTACTATGCATCCATTGCAGATGGCTTTGAGTACAAACCTAATTACAATGCAGCACCCATGCAGTTCATTCCGACGATCATCGGCAGCAAAGACGGAAATAGATTGGGTGCGCTCCGATGGGGACTCGTTCCTTCATGGGCCAAGGATGACAAGATCGGTAACAAGATGATTAATGCACGAGCTGAGACGATCGCTGAAAAGCCAGCTTTTAAACGTTTGATCAGTTCCAAGCGGTGCATCATACCGACGAACGGGTTCTATGAGTGGCGAAAAGATGGATCAGCAAAGCAACCTATGCGCATCCTGATGAAAGATGACCGCTTAATCTCACTTGCTGGCCTATACGACACCTGGACAGATCCGGACGGAAACAAGTTGAGTACATGCACAATTATTACAACTGAACCGAATAGCCTAATGGAAGACATTCATAATCGTATGCCGGTCATCTTGCGATCTGAGGATGAGGCTGAGTGGCTTGGAAGAGATAATGATGATGTTCAGTCTTTGCTTGGCCTTTTGAAGCCATATCAAGTGTCTGAGATGCGAGCATACGAGGTACCGAAGGAAGTCGGTAATGTGCGGAATAACAATGAAGGATTGCTAAAAGAGATAGGATAGAAAGTTATCAGCTTTATCGACTTAGAAAGGTCGGTAAAGCTTTTTTATTACATCTAACACTTACTTGAATATATAGGTTTAATTGTTTAGACATGTAACTAATAATAATTTATTCTTATGTAATTAAAAAAACATTATAAGGAGATCACAATGCAAAAGTTAAAAATGATTATTACTACATTATTTACCTTAGTTCTTCTATTAAGCTTCTCGACAAGTACATATGCGGCAACTGTAGATAGTGTCCTTAAGGCACCCGAAGAGGGCTGGACGCGATTCGATGATAGGGCCCCTGAATTAGTTTATTCTAATGATGACTGGGTATTGCTTAATAACGCCGATACAGTTGGTGACTACAACAAAACTGTTTTAGGCGCAAAACATAAGAAAAGAAGTGAAATTAAATTTAAATTTGAAGGATCGAAAATCAGATTAATTACAAACAAGTCAGATTCATATTCAAAGAAAGTTGCAATAAGTATTGATGGTAACACCGAGTATTTTTCTACATGGAAGGAATCTTGGAGCCATCAAATAATTGCATATGAAAAGTTGGATCTTGACTATGGTATCCATGAAGTAATTATATGGACCGAAACTCCTTCGTCAACTGTAGTAGTTTACGATTATCGATTTGATGCAATCGATATCGATGGATCTTTAGTGGACTTTAATTATGTAGAACCTGAAGTTCCAACCACTCCGGAACCTGAGCAACCGACTGAAGGTAGGGCAATACTAGTAGTTACCATGACAACTGGTTTGGAGAAGGAATTTGATCTTCCAATGAGTGATGTAAAAGCATTCCTCAACTGGTACGATGCTCGTGATGTAGGGACTGGCCCAGCTAAATTTGCCATCAACAAATACAGCAACAACAAAGGTCCATTCAGCAAGCGTACAGATTACGTGATCTTCGATAAGATATTGACGTTTGAAGTAAGTGAATATACGACCAACTAAAACGAAAAAGCAGTGAGGTTATCCCTCCTGCTCTATTTTTGTACCCTAAATTCAAACGTATTACGAAAGTATTTCTTCCCCATGATCTTAATGGATACAGTGCTATACGCTTCTACTGATCCTCCATAATCAATGATGTATTCATGTTCACCTAGGACATGCCAGACGTATACACGGATTTGGTTTAAAGCTACTGTAAGGAAATCTAGGTCTGTGGATAGTGCTTTGTATGTATGATTCATTTTTATCACCGTTCACTTTTATTGTGATAGACGCAAAACACCCCACGAGTATTTTCGGTGGGGTGCTTCCTTAAAGGTTGTCGCGTACAGCGGTTTTACAAATTAGTATTTAATTTGGACTGTTACTTCTTCAATAACATCACCATATCTATCTATTACATATACATACCCTGCCACTCCAACATTAATTGGTGAAGAAGCTAATTTCAATAACCCACTGGAGGACACTGTGATATCGGGTGTTCCATCTGAACTTGTGCTTGTGATTACTTTGTATTTATATCCCGATCCATAACCCAATTGATAAGTTCCGTTTGGTTGCAAATTAACAGTGTAAACCAATTCTTTCGCTTCAACCTTTGTAGCAAAAGAAGAATTGTCTGACACAGACAAACCAGTTGCTACGAGTACACCTAATGATAATGATACGAGAAATTTCTTCATATTAGTAAGTCTCCTTTTCTTATGTATTAATATAATATAATTCCCAATAGATAATTATTGTCAATAAATTAAATAAAACCCCATATATGTTATATGAGATCGGAATATAGTTATCATCAATCTTATTAATGGATAGTACTTTGTATGTATGGTTCATTAAAATTTTCCTACTATATCAAATGATTCAAAATTTTATAGAAAATATTACCTAGGCTTGATAGACTATTCATGTTGTTAATTATTACTATATCAGGAGAAAGAAGATTGAAAAAGTACATTCATAAAAAATGGTGGTTTTGGCTTATTGTTGTAATTATAGTGGGAGGTATCTTTGGCAACAAAGATGAGGAGAAAACTGAGAAAGAAGAAGTTGCAGCAACCGAAGTTTCCGCTCCGGCTGAAACCAAGTCAGAAACTGTGTTGCTGAAAAATCTGCTATTAAGTCCGAGGAAGTTAAGGTAGCAAAAGAGAATGTAAAAAAGCAAGAGGATAAGAACTTAGAAATACCAGGCACTCTGGGAATGACTCCGGAAGAATTTCGTAAATCGTTCAATAAACGCGCAGATGAGCTTAATAACTCCAAATTGAAAATTGGCAAGAAATTAAACATCTAAACTGGACCAGCTCAAGATGTATTCCAGTATATCACCACAGATTACATAGGTATAGCCGGCTCAGTAAACAAATCAGACGGATCATTACGTGATGTAATGATGATTGGACAAGGAAATGGTACTCTGTCCTCTGGAGCAGATATTATTATAAGTATTGGATTGGTTATATTGGCAACCAACGCTGACATACCTACATCAGCCGTAGGCGATATTATGAAAGATTTGGGAGTCATCGATGAAGGTGTAGATTGGACAACAATTGATGAATCCACAGAGGTTAATGGCGTTCGTTATACTCTTACCGGTTCTGATGTTCTTGGAATCATGTTTAGCGCTAGTGACGCAAATGATAAGTAATCTATAAAGGAGACTATTATGAAAAGATTACTAGCTCTACTCCGTGCCATAGCAATGTACTGAATACATTTGAATAAACAAAGGTGGCAGGTTATCCCTGTCGCCTTTTCTTTTGTTATTAATAGAGTTCTTAATTGCTGAAAATTTCCAATATAGTATTCACGGAACTAATATTTTACATGTTAAGCATTTACAATATTAGATTATATATGGTATATTTAACCATGGTTGGCCAACCGTCATATGTGAGAGGCTATTCGACATCTAAGTTCAAATAATCACACAAACCAGAATCTCTATTTTATTGGTTCTAGTATATTTAGGAGGTTTGAATATGAAAAGATTAAGAAAATTCTCTATTTCTGTTATGGCAACTGCTTGTTTATTAGCATTCGGTTCCGGCTCTGCATTCGCTAAAACTGGTTGGGCTGATTCCTTTGAGACAGCAGAAGTGATGTACTCAAGTGTTAACCAGTCTTCCGGATTTAGCGCAACACAGTATTTAGATAGCATGAGTGATAACGATTATTATGTTGTAGACAACACAAATGGATCTTCTGTTGTCACATTTAGTGTTATTGCTACCCCACCACCTAATTTCGATATTATTATGGGTATTATTAAAAAGGATGCAAGCGGTGCGATACTGTCCATTCAAATGGATAACTGGAATGGACCAGGATACGCTGAGGCAGTTGGTATGAGCGCTAAACCTGGTGAGAAGGTTTACTTCAGAATTATGGATAATGGTATCAACAACTACAACCAACCTTATACAATTCAATTCACTAAAAACTGATAATTAATTTTATCAAAAAGCTCCCCCGCTTAATCTGCAGGGGAGCCATTTTATTTATAGTACTTTGACGACAGGATGAGTACAATGGGAAGTTTAACCTACGCGTTCCAAAGAGTCTCCACGAATCTGGAGTTCTCTCATTAAGCGACGTACCTTTTTGTGATTCACCACGAGGCCTTTCTTTTACTGACGCGGTTCGCATACGTTTGTAGCCGAAATAAGGACGAAGCCGATGAATGCCTAAAATATGTTTTTTTAGATCCGCATCCCGATCCGCTCGCTTCTCTCTGAGGATGATATTCTTCTTCCATTTGTAGTAACCCGTACGAGAAATTTCAGCGATTTTACACAACCAAACCACAGATGCCCACTTACTTATTTCTCGAACGGACTGGCACAGGGCTTCGAAATCCAGCTTCCCTCTCCGTGCAAATTTGGATTGAGCTTTTTTAGATATTCTACCTGCGCTTTCAGATAAGCATTTTCTTCTTCTGCACTGCTAAAATGCTTCTTCGTCCAACGTCCTCGATAATCCTCAAAACTCTCTCCATTTTGGCTTTTCCGTACCCAAGTAATAATCTGGCCATCACTCTAAATACCAAACTTCTCCATGCTCCGACTGTATGTCTAACCCTCTTCCAATCGCAGACGAACAGCTTCGTTCTTCGTTTCTTCACTTATATGATTAAAAGTTTGGCCTTTTTTCGCTGGCATAACAAAAATCCCCTCCTGTTTTCAGTGTTGAGTTCATTTTAACATGATCTCTTTTTTCACTGCCTACCTTGAGGGGATAATACCATTGATTCGGAGGACATTGCTATTTTTCTACATGCAGCTAGAGGATATGGATATATCTATTGAATTTTCTATAAGCTTCTTCTTGAAACAGGCATGAGAAAAGGTGAAGCAGCAGCTTTAAAATGGTCTGATATTAACTTCAAGAAAAAAAAGATAAATATTGATGAAACGCTTGATTTTCAGGCAGAAAATGATGATGAGCTATTTGGAGATACCAAAACCTTCAGATCCACGCGCACAATTACTGTAAGCGCTAGCTTAATCAATGATTTGAGATATCACGCCACTTGGCAAAACCAAAATAAAATTAACCTGGGAGAATCCATGTACAGACATGATCTAAATTTAGTGTTGTGTCGAAACGATGGAAACCACATGCCAAAGTCTACCCTCTTCAATGCTTTCCAGAGGATTATAAAGCGTGCAGAATTGAGTGATTATCTTCGAATCCATTCTCTTCCACAGACCTATGCTGTACCCATGCTTAGGGCGTTGTAAGCATAAACTTTGTTCATGAACAGCTTGGTCATGGAAGTGTGCAGATCACCTCTGATATATATGCTCACATCTCCAAAAAGTTAGAGCAGCGTAATATTGATAAATATGAACAATATACCTCTAGCATTCTTGGTTCAAAAAATCAAAATGGGGGACGCTTGGGGGACGCAACCTCAATAGAAGTGCAATTCCCTCAAAACGTCCCCCGGTTCATTCCTTCAAAACCCTGTAGTTATAAGGTTTATTCAATTAGTACAACGTAATATATTGATCGCGTTCCCATTGGTGGACTTGTGTTCTATACATATCCCACTCAATTTCTTTCAGCTCATAGAAGTGAGCCAAGGCGTGGTCGCCGAGAGCGTCACAGATGACTTCGCTGCGGATCAATTCATTCAATGCTTCTTTCAGGTCAGCTGGCAAGCTTGGAATGCCTTCTTCCACACGCTCTTCTTCTGACATGATGTAGATGTTACGATCAATTGGAGCTGGTAAGGAAAGCTCACGTTTGATTCCGTCCAGACCTGCTTTCAACAGAACAGACAAAGCCAGGTAAGGGTTAGCAGCCGGATCCGGGTTACGAACCTCAACACGTGTACTCAGACCACGGGAAGCTGGAATACGAATCATTGGGCTACGGTTACTAGCAGACCATGCTACATAACAAGGTGCTTCATAGCCTGGTACAAGACGTTTGTATGAGTTCACAGTTGGGTTAGTAATTGCTGCAAACGCACGTGCGTGCTTCAGAGTTCCAGCCATGAAGTGACGAGCAGTTTTGCTCAGACCCAACTCGTCCGACTCATCAACAAATGCGTTCTCATTGCCTTTGAACAAGGATTGGTTACAGTGCATACCGGATCCGTTCATACCAAACAGCGGTTTAGGCATGAATGTAGCATGTAAACCATGCTGACGTGCAATCGTTTTAACAACGAGTTTGAACGTTTGGATCTGGTCAGCTGCTTTCAGAGCGTCTGCATATTTGAGAAGTCGATCTCATGCTGACCTGGAGCTACCTCATGGTGGGAAGCTTCGATCTCAAAGCCCATTTCTTCAAGTGTGATAACGATGTCACGACGACAGTTTTCACCAAGATCCGTAGGCGCAAGGTCGAAATAACCACCTTGGTCATTCAGTTCGTTAGTTGGGTTTCCTTTTTCGTCTGTTTTGAACAAGAAGAACTCAGGTTCAGGACCAACGTTGAAGGAAGTGAATCCCATATCTTGGGCTTCCTTCAGGTTTCGTTTCAAGATGCCACGTGGATCTCCTGGGAACGGATTACCATCCGGAAGATATACGTCGCAAATCAGGCGTGCAACACGGTTCTCTGCAACCCATGGGAAAATAAGCCAAGAATCTAGATCTGGATAGAGGTACATGTCGGACTCTTCAATACGTACATAACCTTCAATGGAAGATCCATCAAACATCATTTTGTTATCCAGAGCCTTAGTCAACTGACTCACAGGAATCTCAACGTTTTTGATAGCTCCAAGCAAATCAGTAAATTGCAATCGAATGAATCGTACGTTTTCTTCTTTCGAAATGCGGAGAATGTCTTCTTTTGTATAACTCACTATAACCTCTCCCTTTCTTATCTGCGTATTTGGCTTGCCTGTTATATTTGTACATTAGAAAGTTCCACGGGTCAAGGAGTCTCACACCAAAAGTGCATGTTTTCCCCTCACTCGCCAAGTTATGCGAATTTAATTTTTATTAAAGAATCGGGAAAGCTCTCCCTGAATGAGAGATACTTGTCCTGGTCTCTTACCTGATACAAGCTGCTGCTTCAGCAAGCGGTGTAACTGCGTATCGGACAGCTCTCTGCGTTTAACTTCAGTATCTGGCGTGATAACTGTAGCTTCCTCGGATTCTTTTGAAACAGGATTCATCACTTGTTTGATCCCCGCGATGTTAACTCCTTTTTCAATCAAAGCCTTGATCTCTAGCAATCTCTCTACGTCATTAAAAGAGAATAACCGTTGATTACCTGACGTTCTCGCAGGAACGATCAAGCTGTGCTGCTCATAGTAACGAATCTGACGTGCAGACAGATCCGTAAGTTTCATTACAATACCAATCGGGAATAAGGCCATATTTCTGCGGATTTCATCACCCATGTTCATCAACCTTCCAGTCATCTATTCTTCACCCTATTGTACATTTAGTTATTACCAAGTGTCAATGACGTGTTAGATAAACTCACAATAATTTACGATCTTTCATAGTCTGTAACGCCATCAAAACGCCATATTTGACATGAGAGTACGTTAATCCGCCTTGCATATACCCGATATACGGCTCCCGAATAGGCGCGTCGGCTGATAATTCCAGACTTCCACCCTGTATGAACGTACCTGCCGCCATAATGACAGGGTGCTCATAACCAGGCATATCCCACGGTTCAGGAACCACATGACTATCCACAGCTGCTGCACGCTGAATCCCCTGCACGAAGGCGATCAGATGCTCGGCAGAGCTAAACTTAACAGCCTGGATCAGATCTGTGCGGGCTTCATTCCAAGCGGGTTTGGTTACAAATCCGGATTCAGCAAACATTGCAGCAGCAAACGTACTTCCTTTGATAGCTTGTCCTACAATTGTCGGTGCCATGTAAAGTCCTTGGTAGATGCCACGTGTTGTCCCCAGCATTGCTCCAACCTCTCCCCCAATTCCAGGGGCTGTTAGACGATAAGCTGCCAGCTGTACGTATTGTTGCTTCCCACATATGTATCCACCGGTTTCCGCAATGCCTCCACCAGGATTCTTGATCAGTGATCCGGCCATCAGATCAACTCCGACTTCTGTTGGTTCACGTTCCTCCGTGAATTCACCGTAACAATTATCTACGAATACGATGACATCCTCCTTAAGCGCTTTAACACGCGTAACCATGTCAGCAATCTCAGCAACACAGAAGGATGAGCGCCAGTCATAACCACGTGAACGTTGAATCCCAATGACTTTTGTAGCCGGTGTAATGCTTTTTTCAACTGCTGCCCAGTCCACTCCACCTTCATCAGTTAAGGCCGTCTCACGGTAACCGATGCCAAAATCGCGTAATGAACCTGTACCATCACCGGGTTTGCCAATAACTTTATGCAATGTGTCGTAAGGCTTACCCGTGATGTACAATAATTCGTCACCTGGACGCAAAACTCCAAAGAGAGCTGTACTAATCGTATGAGTACCTGAAGCAAAATGAGGACGCACCAACGCGGCTTCCGCGCCGAAAACATCAGCATATACTTCATCAAGCACTTCACGCCCACGATCGTTATAGGCATAACCTGTTGAACCTGCAAAGTGAAAATCACTTACTTTTCGCTGTTGGAAAGCATTAATCACCTTCCATTGATTGTGATCTGTGATCCGATCAATCTGTTGCAGTTGTCCTTCAATCTGACGCTCCACTTGACGTTGAAGTTCAGATATTTCTGAATCAAAGCTTACCATCTTACTTCATTCCCCTTCATAGCACGAATCTGACGTTAAATATCTATTATCGTGTCAACTTATCACATCAATATGTCATGAGTATTACAATTCGATGAAATCTTCAAGCATATGACCAAATTTCTCATACTCACCTTTTTGTAATTCCACTTCATAAATCACATCATTTTCTTCAAAGCTGGTATCTACTACATCACCAATTTTGTAGAGGACGGACGTAAGATCACCACGTTCTGCCGGAATCCGGAAGCGCTTCGTGTCACCTGTAAGCTCTGTCTGGATCAATTCACGGATTTTAAGCAAATCGTCTGCGTCTAATGCGCTTACTTTGATATGGTCTTTATCCAATGGAAGCATCTCAAGCTGCTCTGGTGTGCACGCATCTTTTTTGTTATACAGGACTAGCTGCGGCTTGTCCCCTGAACCAAGTTCTTGCAGAATCGTATTAACCGTCCGCATCTGATCTTCACGCATAGCTGATGAGGCATCCACTACATGCAGGATCAGATCCGCTTCATTCACTTCCTCCAGCGTTGCACGGAATGCTGCAATCAGATCATGCGGTAGATTTTGAATAAATCCAACCGTGTCGGTAAGGACGATTTCTTTTCCACTTGGAAGTTCCATCGTACGTGATGTTGGATCCAGAGTAGCGAATAGCTGATCTTGAATATACACATCTGCAGCGGTCAATTGCTTGAGCAAAGTTGATTTGCCAGCATTGGTATAACCAACAAGGGCCACCTGTACAATACCTGTTTTTTTCCGGCGTTCTCGATGCAACTTGCGATGACGAGTCAATTCTTCCAGATGACGCTTCAGATCATCGATACGACCACGAATGTGACGGCGATCTGTCTCCAGCTTGCTTTCACCTGGGCCCCTTGTTCCGATTCCGCCACCAAGTCTGGACAGGTTCTTGCCATGACCCGACAAACGTGGCAGTAAGTAGCTATGTTGAGCCAATTCCACTTGAATGATACCTTCTCTAGTGTTGGCACGTTGTGCAAAGATGTCCAAAATTAATTGGGTACGGTCAATAATTTTGAGATCGAGGGTTTCTTCCAGATTCCGAACCTGTGCCCCTGACAATTCCTGATCAAAAATAGCTGTAGTTGCTCCGAGTTCCTCTGCAATCGCACGGAGCTCTTCCACCTTACCTTTACCAATGAACCATTTGGTATCACGTTTTTCCCTGTTCTGAGAAAGTACACTTAGCACTTCCACTCCAGCTGTCTCGGCAAGTTTCACCAGTTCCTCTAAAGAGTACTCAGGGTTGATACCTGTACGTTTTACATCATCCGTAACAAGACTCACCAAGACGGCGCGATCTTTTTTAACCATATCTGTATCATGTGTGCCATTTGTCATGTATATGTTCACTCCCTCTAATTACTAATCTTTTGATATTCATTACCACGAATATGCCATGGCATGCATTAAGCCGAACCGGTTGGCCCGGCCGGCTGGTGTAAAAACTATATTATCGCTTACTTTCGCTCAAAGTTCAAATCCTCTGTACGAATTGTCATCAGCTCCAGTTTTCCTGGACTGCCTTCCGAGTATTGTTCCAACAAACGAACCGCCTGATGCCTGATCGAACGCTCAATGGCATTACGAACGTATCTGGCGTTACTGAACGCATGCAGCGAATCATTTTTTTCCTGAAGCAAATGTTGCTTTAGTTTGAGTATGGTCTGAGGCATTAGAATATAATCACGCTCTTTGGCCATAATCTCAGAGATTTGAATCAACTGATCAATACTATAGTCTGGAAACTCCACTTGAATGGGAAAGCGAGAAGGTAATCCGGGATTCGTCTGGAGAAAAAAATCAATCTCATCTGAATAACCAGCCAATATGAGGATAAATTGGTTTTTATTGTCTTCCATTGATTTTACAAGCGTATCAATAGCTTCCTTGCCAAAATCCTTCTCTCCACCGCGGGCCAAACTGTATGCTTCATCAATGAATAATATCCCACCGAGTGCCTTCTTAACCAAATCTCTTGTTTTCTGCGCCGTGTGACCGATATATTCTCCAACCAGATCCGCACGCTCTACTTCAATAAGATGACCTTTACTCAACACACCCATCTTCTGAAAGAGTTTGGCAACGATCCTCGCTACGGTGGTCTTACCGGTCCCCGGATTGCCTTTGAAGATCATATGATACACGTGCGCACCACTAAGTAAGCCTGCTTCGGTACGCATCTGAGCAATCTGTAGGAAAGCATAAATCTCAAATACCAAGTCTTTGATATTTTCAAGTCCAACCAGTTGCTCCAATTCACCCTGTATCTCCTGGAAGTGCGCATGTTTGGTTATACTCTTGGCTGCCTGTACTGCCGCTGCTTCATCTTTGACCAACATCTGAGGTTCCTGGTTACGCAACACAATATTAATTTGTCTGGATGGTCTGCCTCCTGGTTGCTCTCCTGCAGCCATGACCCGTCCGTTCATTCGCCATCACCTCTATTTTATCGGGCTGAACTCTCCTGATTATTAATGTATTCTATCAGGTGCTCCAATATTAGAAGGATCATGAAGAAGAATTCTACGGCGAAGTACATGTCTCAAATCTGAATGTTTTTTCGAAACTCTCCGTTCTCAAACAAACTCTGCCTATGCTTCAGTGATAACTGAAAGAACGGAAATACATGTGCATCAATGGCATGCAACAGTTCCTTTGCCGTCTTGTTAGCCAAGTCATAATCACCTGTAGTAATATGCTTCCGTGACAGTGCATCTTCAAGTTCATCTTCATCCAGCAAAAATACTTCTCCATCTTTCAGTACAACGACATCCAGATACAGGTCATCAAACCAAGGAACGCCCTGATCGGTTATCCCCTGACTACGACATGTATCAATATACCATTCTACAATCCGTTCCTGATCGTCAAACATCGCCGTAACTACAAAGTGCTCTCCCTTCGGATAGTATTGCAGCCAGGAATAACCTTTATCTGCGATACAGAAGGTACTGCCTCCATAAGTTTTCCACAGAGGTTCTTTCAAATCCTGTATGGTGTACAACGTAATATAACCTGTGAAAATTTTGGATTGAACGAACCGGCATGTGAATTGTCGGTTCGTAATCCGGCGCCAGTTCGCGCGATCCCCGAATTTCCGTTTCATACGAACCCCTCTTTGCCGACTACAGGTCCGTGACCTGCTCTGATGTTATTGGTGAACAATGTAATAACGTCCGCCTGATGGATTCCAGCGCTCTGGGCCCGCCCTTGCACAACGTATTACGAATAGTTACAGCTTACCATATTTAAGGTTTACACTCAAAATCAAGCTTTGTCCCACCTATTCATCAAATCAGCTTCCATTACAGTTGGTTCCGTATACCAAAAAAACTGCTTCACCGGTTTTCCGGGAAGCAGTTTTTTCAATGTAGCTATTTAGTGATTCATTGGCTTAGCCACCGGTTCCAGCTTGAGAATCTGCAGGTGCATCTGTCCCTCCAGTATCCCCACTTGTTCCGCTGTCCGGAGTTACTACCTCACCTGGCGTTGTTACGGCTCCATCATCGGAACCTTCACCGGTACCGCCCGGATCTGTTGTCCCCTGACCAGGCGGGGTCGTATTTCCTTCCCCAGGTTGACCGTTTCCTTGGCCAGCTCCGCCGTTGTTACCGTTGTTACCATTGTTTCCGTTATTACCATTACCATTTCCGTTGTTGCCATTTTCATTCCCATTACCATTATTACCGTTCGAGTTGCCATTATCCGGTGAACCATTGTCCGGATTCTCTGTACCTGGCTGCTCAGGATCTATCTCTGTTCCAGGGTCTATACCAGGATCAGGTTCCTCCGGCGGCATTTCCTGCGCTTCAATCATCAAGGAAATGGTGTTGGAAGGATCCGTCTCAAGTCCTGATGCCAAGTCGTAAGCTGTCACATAGTACTCATAGGTTAGACCAGGCAACGCACTTAAATCTTGTGCATTGGTCGCTCCTATTGCATCAATGAGATGAGTGAACTGGGCTTCCGATGTTTCTTTCCGATAAATCCGATATTGCGTACTCGCGTCACCCGTTCCAGTCCAACTCAGTGAGACGGTTTGTGCATTTGGATCGTATGATCCACTCAGCCCACTAACGGACAGAGCCGGCTTTTCTGGTTCTTCTACTGGCGGAGGTGCCTGCCCTCCAGCTGGTGCTTTGAATTGCTTCACTGGAACGCCTTTTAAAGCATCTCCCATGACTTTGGCAAAGAAAGCTGCTGACAGCTTACTGCTGTTCTTAAGCATATGATTGGCATCCGGATTGTCATAGCCCATCCAGACTGCGGCAGTCCATTCCGGTGTGTATCCAACAAACCATACATCACGGTTGGCACTGTTGCCAGAGATACCACTTTGAACTGTTCCTGTTTTACCCGCTACCGGACGATCCAGACGTGCTGAACGTCCCGTACCGTCATTAACGACGTTCTGCAGCATCTGTGTAAGCTGATACGCATTTTGCTCACTCATGACACGCGTTGTGTCCGAGTTATCATGTTTGTAAGTGGTTTTGCCTGCGCTATCCTTGATTTCTTTAATCGCATAGGCTTGTCGGTACTCTCCGAGGTTGGCAAATGCACTATAGGCTTGCGCCATTTCCAGTGTATTTGTACCTTTACTTAGACCACCGAGGGCAATCGCCAAGTTTTTGTCCTCATCTGTCAGCTGTATACCCACACTCTTGGCAAAATTAATGCCTGTGTTAACGCCTATTTTATCAAGCAGCCAAACCGCAGGAATATTTTCCGACTTCGTGATGGCATCCGTCATACTGATTGTTGAAGAATATCCATGCAAGTTACCAGGACAGTAGTTACCAAAACATTGCTTCGCATTACTCAGCGAGGAATTGGCACTGTAATTTCCTGATTCAAGCGCCGGTGCATAAGACACAATCGGTTTAAAAGCTGAACCTGGTTGTCTTCGACTCTGCGTTACACGGCTGTAGCCTTTGGTCTGATAATCCCGTCCACCCAGGAGGGCAACGAGACTGCCATTCTCGTGATTCATAATAACCATGGAGCCTTGAACCTGTTGATCATCTTTGCTTGCCTCGAACAGACTGTCATCTGTGAAGGCCGTTTCCATGGCTGTTTGAGCCTGAGCATCCATGGTCGTATAGATTTTGTATCCGCCGATATTCAAATCATCTTCCGTTTTACCTGTTACTCGTTCAGCTTCACGGAGCACATAATCTATAAAACCTTGATACTTCCTGTCTTTCTCTGGTCGCTTGTAGTTATAGTTAATCTCTTTTGCTTCGTCCATCTCCGCCTTGGTAATGTAGCCTTGTTCATACATCAGCTGTAATACCACACCACGGCGTGCTTTTGAGTCGTTTGGATTGCTCACCGGATTATAGGCAGAAGGCCCTTTCGGCATAGCCGCCAATGTAGCAATTTGCCACAACTTCAACCTCTTGAGATCAGTAACTCCAAAGTAAAATTCAGATGCTGCTTTAATCCCGTAACGCTGATGACCGAAGAAAATACGGTTTAGGTACATCGTCAGGATTTCGTCTTTTGTGTACTTGCGCTCTAATGCCATTGCAATCGATACTTCCGTTGCTTTACGGAAGAACGTTTTGTCACGGGACAAGAACATGTTCTTGGCGAGCTGTTGGGTTAGTGTACTACCACCTTCCACCATGGAACGAGCCATGACATCCTTAACCGCCGCACGCCCAATGGACCAGATATCCACGCCTTGATGATCGTAGAATCGCTTATCCTCCGTTGCAACAAAGGCTTGCTTCACCAGTTCAGGAATATCATCTTCTTTGACGGGTTCCAGCTTCTGAATGGATAGCTCCCCCATTAATTGGCCATTGCGATCATATACTTTTGAAGTTTCATTAATTGTGGTTTTGTCCTTGTTGGCTTTGAGCAGATTTTCACCACTCACCATAATAAATAAATATCCGCCAAGTGCACAGAATATGGCGATTGCCATTGTGAAAAACAGTGTCCATCCAACGCGTTTACCCGTAATTTTTTTCTTTTTAGAGGTCTTTGGCTTCGCTTTTTTGGGTGACTTGTTATTGTTGTTGCGATTGTTAGACCTCGACAACGGATCGTTTGGCATGTTACCTCCTGACTCCCTTTCGGTTGCATAATTTCTATTCGTCTGTAGGCTCAGGCATATATTAAACATATTTTGCCCGGAATGAAAAGAACAACCCTTTATTCAGGTTGCTCTGTTTCAATACCTATACTTGTAGACGAAATGGTTGGTGAAAAGGTTTCGTAATTTTTTAAGCTTCGCCGCTGTTATCTTGCTGCATCAGCGATACGCTGCGTTGCGGCGTGAACGTGGAGATGGCATGCTTGTAGACCATTTGCTGGCGTCCGTCGCTGTCAATGACGATCGTAAAATTGTCAAATGCCTTGATCGTCCCGCGGATTTGGAAGCCGTTGGTCAGATAGACCGTAGCAGGAATATTTTCTTTCCGCAGTTGGTTCAAGAACGTATCTTGGATGTTGATGGACTTGTTCATTAGCCGTACCCCCATTGGTTCATTTGAATTCGTGTTCAAGTAATATTCAATATCGCTGAGTAGCTTTCGTGCTATTATATCATGAACAGTTTCATATAATCCACAAAAACCCCTTGTCTGCTATTTTACCCTCATTCTTGGCGAGGTGAACAAATAGAAGACTTATCCATTATACACCGCTTGTCTGTTTTGCAAAAGAGGGACAAATTCTTCATTTTAAATCACATTTATTCGTTGTTTGGTGAATGATTAATCTCTAACATCTGTTCTAGTAATAAATAAAAACCTCTATCCTTTTGATGACTAAAAGGTAGAGGTTTACATATCTTGATCTAATCGATGCCTGTCAGAAGAATACTAATAATCGCTCAAATCAATCAAATTTTCGTGTAATCAATTCACTTATCTGCTTGTATTTCCCTTCAAAATCCTGGGTATCCGTCATGTCAACCCATTCAATATCCTTCATATGGCGGAACCAGGAAAGCTGCCGTTTGGCAAACCGACGTGTATCCCTCTTCAACCACTCAACCGCAGCTTCCCAACTCACTTCCCCTTGCAGGAACGCTGCAATCTCCTTATACCCCAGTCCTTGCATGGAAATATGACCTCTGGCCACTCCGCGTTCCAACAGGGACTTCACTTCATCCACCAGACCTTGTTCGATCATCAGATCAATCCGCTCTTCTACCCGGGCGTACAACTTCTGCCGATCCATTGTCAAACCAACAATAAGAAGGTCATAAGGCGACTCTTTCTTCTGTACTGCCAGCTGATCAGACCACTTCTCTCCTGTGAGATGATGGATCTCAAGCGCACGTACAATTCGCCGCTGGTCATTCGGATGCAGACGATCCGCACTAACGGGGTCAACTTCCCTCAATCGATCATGAAGGGCCTGTGCTCCGTATTGCTCCGCATAGCTGAATTGTTCCTCTCTGAACGCTTCATCCGAACCACTATCGGAAAATTGGAAGCCGTAACATACCGATTCCACATATAGACCGGTGCCACCTACAATAAAAGGCATTTTACCGCGTTCGTGGATTTCACTAATCAATCGTGTGCAACTCTCCTGAAATTCGGCCACAGAATACGGATACTCCGGTTCATGGATATCAATGAGATGATGAGGTACACCCTTCATTTCTTCAGAGGTAATCTTGGCAGTTCCGATATCCATTTCACGATATACCTGCATCGAATCACCTGAGATAATCTCACAATTGAAAGCTTGGGCAAGCTCGATGCTCATTCTTGTTTTGCCTACTGCTGTTGGTCCAACCAGCACAAGCAGTTTAGGTTTTGGTTTAACTTCCACTTTCAACATTAATCACTCCGTACAGGGTTTTTGCATTCGCCCGATCAAGTATTTCAAATCCAAGCCTGTCAAACTCCGCGCTGCCGCGCTTTTCTTTCATGACTACCCGTTTACGGGCAACCCGTTTTGCTTCCATAATGCTCTGTTCATCCAGCGCGTGAGCATTTGCATAATCTCTCAAGGGCTGTATTGCACTTGAATCCATCATTGGCTCACGGAACATCGGGTCAAAATATACAGTATCACAGCTTCGATCCGGCATGGACCGCAGTAACTCAAGATGATCCACATGCCGTAGATCTATGCGCCGGAAAGCCTCATCCACCAAGGGCTGATTGCTCTTATAATGAGACATGCCCTCCAGCAGCAGGGTATAGAGCGGTTGAGAACTTTCACAGGCAATGACTTGTCCACTCTTCCCAGCCGCAACCGAAAATACCAGCGCATCTGAACCGAGTCCAGCGGTACAATCAACAATGGTGTCTCCTTCGAGCACTGCACCAGCTTCCAACATAGGATCGGCTTCACCTCTTAGAACACGTTTAGCGCGAACAAATCCCATACTGGGGTGAAACTCAAGCTCCGTCGCATCTTTGCGAAACAAACGCGCTCTGCCATTGAGCACGACCAGTATTTCGTTGATACCATAATGTTCAATCAGTTTGGGTAAAGACGTTCTATTGCGCGGTACGTAGGTACCTCCTGTCGTTTCGGCGAGCTTACGCGCACGCTCCACCTGAGAGGCAATCTCCTTGTCACCGGTTGTAATGTACATAATGTCCCCCTAAATAGCTACATCACTCGTTTAAATAATTTTTCCAGATCATACGTTGAAAATGAAACCACAATCGGCCGCCCATGTGGACAAGTGTAGGGCTGACGACATGAACCCAGACGCTGAATTAGCACTTCTGCTTCCTGATCCGTCAGCTTCTGGTTCGCTTTGATGGACGCCTTGCAGGAGCACATAATGGATGCAGCTTCTCGCATCTTTGCCACATCTATGCTGCGTTCACTAAGAACCCATTCAGACATCTCTTCGATAATGTCTTTCTCGTCCCCTTTGGGGAACCAGAACGGATGGGAGCGCACGCGGAACGTCTGTCCACCAAAATGCTCCAAATATACACCTGCCTGCTCGAACCATGCCAGCCTTGTTTTTAGTTTTTCCGTCTCCGAAGGTGTGAACTCCAGCGTAATCGGCAGCAGTAACTCTTGTGAGGCCTGTGCAGGGTTGCCAAACTTCTCGTAATAGTACTCATAATTCACGCGTTCATGAGCAGCATGCTGATCAATCAAATATAAACCTTGGTCATTTTGTGCGATCAAATACGTACCATGATGCTGTCCGATCAGACTCAGCTCCGGAAATGCGGGCATGGATGCATCTGATTTAATGGCAGCAGCAAGTTTAGTGGCATCAGGCAGACCTGAAGTTTTCCACGTCCGTTCACTTCTCGGAACTGAAGACGGATTATACGATGAACGTGCTTCCCTAACCGGTGAATATACGGAATCAGAGCGATACGTAGCTGGTTTGTCTTCAGCCAACGGTTTCTCTGTTGTTCCACGCCCTCCACCATCTTGAGAAGACAGGTCAGATTTGGGAACAGTTTCGGTAGAACTTGTACTTGTACTTGTACTTGTATTTGTAGTTGTATTTGTACTTGTATTTGTACTTGTACTTGTACTTACATCCTTAGTGCCTTCTTGCACGTTAACGGATGTCTGCCCCCCGTCATGACTAGCAATCTTCTGCAAAATATCCCCGTTCCAACTTTCTAACTGCACAGGGGGGTGTGTAATCTCAGGTGGAGCTTCGGGCAACGGCACTGAGTGACCCTGTTCAGATACCGGCTGTGCTGCGGACACATCCGCCGGAGCATCCAAATCATCATCTTCAGCAGTCAACTTCAGCGGTGCAGCAGTAGGTTTCCCAAGTGGACCTTGTTGACCATATCCTTCTGCATCAGATGCATCTTTCAGCGGACCACGTGGAAAGAGGAATTGCTCCTGAATAAAGGAACTATCGTCTCCACGTCGAATCTGCTGTTTTTTGACCTGTGGAATCAATACCTCCTGCCGGAGTATACCCCGCAACGTTGCCTCTATGAATTCATATAGTTCTGGTTCCTTGCTAAAGCGAACCTCCAACTTCGCCGGATGCACGTTCACATCCACAAGAGAGGGGTGCATCTCCAACTGCACCACGACAAGTGGGAAGCGATTGATCGGCAACAAGGTATGGTAGGCTTTGAGAATCGCCTGATTGAGACCGTAATTGCGAACAAATCTCCCATTAACAATCGTTGACATACCATTACGATTCGCTCGTGTCCATTCTGGCAGGCTGATCAGCCCGCTCACCCGGTAATCCAGACTTTCACCCTGAATGGGAAGCATCGCTTTGGCAGCACTTGTACCATAGATTGCTGCAACCACTTGCAGCAGATCACCGTTGCCCAACGTCTGAAGCAACACATTCTCATTATGGCGCAGTCGGAACGAAATGTTTGGATGAGACATCGCCATCCGGTAAAGGACATCTGATATATGTCCCAGTTCCGTCTGGATCGTTTTCATATATTTAAGTCTGGCAGGTGTATTGTAAAATAGTTCTCTCACTGCAAAATCTGTACCTTGGGGTGAGGTTGCATCTTCATGAGAGACAAGGTTCCCGCCTTCAATCACGATGCGGCGTCCCCGCCCATCATTGTCACTTGCCGACAGTACCTCTACCTTGGATACTGCGGCAATACTCGCCAAGGCTTCTCCACGGAATCCAAGACTTGTGATCTGGAACAGATCTCGGCCATGGGCTATTTTGCTGGTCGCATGACGATAAAAGGCCGTTTCCATATCCTCTGGCTCGATACCTGAACCATTGTCTTTGACACGAATACTGAGGAGTCCGCCCTCTTCCACTGTTACTTCAATCTTGGTGGCGCCTGCATCCACCGAGTTTTCGAGCAACTCCTTGACAACTGAAGCAGGCCGTTCGACCACTTCACCCGCCGCGATCTGGTTGGCAATATGTTCATCAAGCACATGTATTTTCGCCACAGGTTTTCCCCTCCCTTATACTCAGGATAATTGCTGTGCCTTCAATTTGAGATCATTCAATATCTGCATCGCCTGAAGAGGCGTCATATTCATGACATCGATATCTTTCATCGTACGGATGAATTCTCGCGCTGGTTTATCCACCGCAACTACATCCGGTTTCGTTGCCACATTCGGCTCATCATCCCCAAAGATGGACAGTTGAACCACATCCGAATGGTTTGCGCTGGACTGTCCTTTGCTGTTTGATTTCTTGGCATGTTGCTTCCCGACCGAATCTTCAATAGAAGGTGTGTACTCTGCACTCTCCACAATCTCGTGTTCCCGGATCAATGGTGCTGAATCCGTGTGCTGGAATTCTCCACCTTTTAATTTCAAGCCTGCTCCCTGCTTCTCGTTTCCGATATATTCACTGCCCACAGCTACTTGCGCGGCCGCATGTTCGAACCCATGCAATAGTCCATTCGCCCGCTCAATAATGCTATCAGGCAGACCTGCAAGGCGTGCACAATAGATACCATAACTGCTGCTGGCTGCCCCGGCAATCAATTTGCGCAGGAAATTAACTTTGTCACCACTCTCCTGTACCGCCATCGAGTAGTTGGCCAGCTTGTCCAGACTCTCCTCCAGATGAGCAAGCTCATGGAAATGAGTTGATACAAGGGCTTTACAGCCAATGATATCATGTACATATTCAATAACAGACTGAGCAATGGCCATACCTTCACTGGTCGACGTTCCCCGTCCCAATTCATCGATAATAATTAGACTGCGTGGTGTGGCTTTGTCCGTCATGACCTGAATGTCGGCCATCTCCACCATGAATGTGCTTTGTCCGCCAATGAGATCATCCGCGGCACCGATCCGTGTGAAAATACGATCCATGATCGGCACTTCCGCCTGACCCGCAGGTACAAAACAACCCACTTGCGCCAAAATGGAGATTAAAGCGACCTGTCGCATATACGTACTCTTACCAGCCATATTCGGACCGGTAATCAGCAGAATACGTGCCTCTTCCTTGGTCATTGCGGTGTGATTGGCAATAAATGCGCCATCTCGCATGACCGCCTCAACGACCGGATGGCGTCCTTCTTCCACAACCAGATCATAACCGTCGGTCAACGTAGGACGTACAAAGTTGCGCTCAGCACTGATCACCGCAAAAGATTGATACACATCAATTTCGGCTACCTGTTCGGCCAGCTTCTGCAATCTTGCAATCTCTTTATTTAGCCGCTCGCGCAGCTCTGCGAACAGCCCATACTCAATATCAACCATTTTGTCCTGAGCTTCGAGAATCAGCGTCTCTTTTTCCTTCAACTCCGGCGTAATGTAACGTTCTGCATTGGCAAGTGTCTGTTTACGTTCATAACGTCCCTCTGGCAACGCGGACAGATTGGACTTGGTGATCTCGATATAATAACCAAACACTTTGTTATATCCAATCTTCAGCGATCGAATGCCTGTCGCCTCACGCTCTCTCGCTTCCAGCTCCGCAATCCACTGTTTCCCGTTAACCGAAGCCTCACGCAATTCATCCAGACGTTCATGGTACCCTTCACGAATCAGACCTCCGTCCCTTACCGATACCGGCGGCTCGTCCACAATGGCTTGCCCGATAGCTTCACGCAGATCATTGCAATCATCCATAGTTTCGGCAATATGCTGCAATGTTGCGGAAGATGATCCTGCGCAATGTTGACGAAGTCCTGGAATTTTCTCCAGTGATGATTTGAGCGCATTCAGGTCACGACCGTTGGCATTACCAAACGCAATCCGGCCTACCAAGCGCTCCAGATCATAGATGTCTTTGAGTTCTGCCCGCAGGTCCTCACGCAATATAAACTGGTTGTACAACGTATCCACTGCTTCAAGACGCTCATTAATCTTCCCTTTTTGCAATAATGGCTTATCAACCCAGCGACGAAGCATTCTTGCACCCATGGACGTCTCGGTCCGATCAAGCAACCAGAGTAATGAACCTTTTTTAGAGCGTTCACGCACGGTTTCCACCAATTCCAGGTTCCGGCGGGTAAAGGGGTCCAAGATCATATAATGATCTGGTTCATACGTTGAGATTTGTGTTAATTGTCCCAGAGAACGTTTCTGTGTCTCACTCAGATAGGAGAAAAGACGTGCAATGCACGCTTGACGTTCAGGCTCTAATCTTGCCCACACAGCCTCGCCAAACTGCTGACGGACCAAATCTTCCTTATTCTTTGTCCAGGACGTGTAGACCACAGGTCGACCGATTGGAGACGCCTCGGCTTCTACCGTTTCAAGCAGCGCTGCATCTCCCACCAGCTCCGATGGTTCGTAGATGCCGATTTCATCCTTGAGCCATTCCTTGGAATAGGGCACCGATGTCACATACAACTCACCCGTTGACAGATCACAGGCCGCGAGCGCTAGCGTATTCTGATTACCAGTAAGACACACCATGTAGTTGTTGGATTTATCCCCCAGCGTCTTGCCTTCCATCACCGTTCCGGGTGTCACCACACGTACAATTTCACGGCGTACCATGCCTTTCGTTACACTTGCATCTTCCATCTGTTCACATATCGCAACTTTATAGCCTTTTTCAATCAGACGCTGTATGTAATTGTCAGCCGAATGATAAGGTACACCGCACATCGGAATTTTGTCATCCGTGCCCCCATTACGTGCGGTCAGCGTGATCTCAAGTTCACGGGAAGCATTAATCGCATCCTCGAAGAACAGTTCATAGAAGTCACCCAGTCTAAAAAATAGAAAAGCATCTTGTGCTTCGGCCTTCACTTGCAAATATTGTTGAATCATTGGCGTATACTGAGCCATGATGAATATCCTCCATCCCGTTCCTATAATGTCAGGAAGAAACGCTCCCTGGAAGGACAATAAGACGGTCAGGCACTGTATTTGCGCCTCCGCCTTATGTGTTGGCTATACGCCACTTCCTTCAAAGGTTGCTGCTCCATATCTTCCGTAGCTATTACTTATAAAAGACTTGTTTCTTATTATATCAAAAAAACGTCCGCTCTTCATGAACCTGCCCGAATATTCCAGAGTTTGCGAATATCCCTGCTCTCATCCCAGGTTCTCCCCAGTTTTAATTGAAGGATTAACGGGGATGCATACCGTTCATATCGTGCATATCCATCCAACCTCTTCAGATCATCTACGAGTGCTGGGATGTGTTCCTTAATCACTTCGCGCTTTCCTTCATAAAATGCGGTATGAACCTCAGCTTTCGCCAACGGACGCTGCCGTAATTGAGTATACCCGCTCGCGATCAGACCTGCCAAGGCCACAACACCTTTCGCAACAAGGGGCGACACAAGAAAGCTGGGTAACGTACGATACTCAAACCCACCATAGGATTTCAGACGAAAATCACCAAGTGCTCCATAACGGGGTCGTCTTCCCGATCCACGGGGGTCTTGCAGAAATGCCAGTGGCAATGCCAGATAATTGTCCAGTGCACGAAGCAGTTCCCCGGTAAGATTCACCCCGCTAAAATGAATATGACCACCCAAAGGTAACCCCCGTTGTGGCATCCCTCCTGCCTGCCAGATGAGCGAGTGATCACTGATGCTGCGGGAAGCGGCTGCGAATGCCCTCATCAGATGAGCCAGCAGTTCTCGTGGTTCGGAGCTGGGAGCCGGTCGCAGTTCGGCAACCGGATATATGCGCCGTCCACCAATCGTCACGGAATCACAGCCTGCCATTCCTGTACGTTCAAGAAATCTAGAGGCGGGTACGATTTTGGATTCCGGCATCTGCACCAGAAGAAACTCCGGGTCCATGCCGAGTATTGGAATGGGTCTGTGACTCAGTTCCTCATCCAGCAGTTCCTGATGCTGCTTCCAGCTTTCCCTATAGGTAGCAGCAAGGTTGGTCACCCCTTTCCAGGGACACGGGTCGATCGAAATCACTGCACAGCCGCCGTTCCCTGAGGATTCCATTCGAACAGCTCCATGATCCAGTCCTAGCGTATACAGCGTTTTGATCGCAAGTCGTTCTATGCGCTTGAATAAGGTTGAACTCGCTTCACGCTCCAACAGAGTTTCCTGTGCCCCTCCCATGCCACTAGTATCCTTGCGCTTGATCCGGATCGCCTGCAGACAACTTACCTCTACGTCATAGCGTACACGCAAGCCTGGTTCACGTTTGCGCCGATCGTGCAGTGACAACACTTCAATGCCTGCCTGTTTCAACCGTTCTGCACGTTCTCCAGATGTCATCCTTTCATATCGGCGCAGCGCTTCCTCCGCTTGTTCCATCACATTCATTACGTCCCCCCTCCCGGATCATGCAACTAAAATAAAAATAACCCCGCAATGCGGAGCCTTCCCGTGAAAGGTATTCCAGGCACATTGCGAGGCTCGTTACCACCCATTTTTTAATATTTAAGAAGAAAGAGGGCTTACGCCCTCTTCACCGCGCCTTCTGGCGCATATGATACCTTAGGTTATCAAATACAGGCGTCAAACTCACAGCTCATCGTCGAGCAGATCGGGATCGAGATCGTCATAATCTCCATCGGCACTGCCAAAGTCATAGTCCTTGTCTTCGTAATCACCGCAACCATCTGTGCAGACCTTCACACAAACTTTGGTTTCGGCAACGAGTTCCACAGCGAATTCCCGTTCTACCCGGATAATTACACTGCTTCCACCTGCTGATACTGTGGCTTCCACACAGCTAGGTTCCTGCGTTGCATCCGCAGATACCTCCACTGTGGAAGTCCGGTGTTTCGGGTCCAGATAGGACAATGGCACATGTTCTACATACGAGACCGTTTCTTTGGCTACATCCGTCTGAGAATTCTTGTCGTAGGAATACCAAATGTTGATATCGTAAGTACCAATAACTTCAATTCCGTCACCCGCTGATACGGCTTCATATTGGTGGTTGATAATCCAAGCCCCCAAAATACTTGTCGGACCATTTGGCGGAGTCACGGTATGTGTTACGGTAGAGAACTTACGACCTTTGCCGCAGATCGCCTTCGTGATAATCTCTCTACATTGATGTTTATGACTCAATGACATCTTTAAACCTCCTCCATACAATCATTCACTACAAGTGTATGCAGGGCATTCGTCTAGGGTGACAACTATTTTCTATTATTCGTTTGTAGATTGGGACCGGTCCGAGATTGGGGACGGTGCTTTGTCCTTCTTCGCGACTTTCAGATACAGCGCGAGTTCACGGCACAGCTGGAGAATTGCAGAACGAATCTCGAATTCTTCCCTTGTATCCGGCAGCTCCATACGTTTGAATTCTTCTTGCACATCCGCAAGAAGTTTTTCAGTTCGTCCGGTGTAAGATTCAGTAAGTACATCCTGACTAAGCTGATCGAACAGCTCCGATACCATTTCCGCATGTGGCATCTTCTGATAGATCTGGGACACCAGATGCATCATGTGCTGGATGGAGTCCAGCTGCGTTTTGCGCATATAGAAGTAGACACTCCATTCCTCATTCGGATGAATCACCTGATTCTCTAGAGAACGCTTGGCAGCATCAATACCGCCAAGTATCGCTTTATCTGCTTCAATCAGCTCTCTCCCCGCCCATGCTTCATTGGGATTACGCAGCGTGGCCGCAAATTCCTTGAAAATCTTCGAGAAGAGTTCATCGATTCTTTTGCGAATGCGCAGCATCTGTGGATCTGCTGCCGGCATATAGGCCAGGTTAACCGCCATTGCGGAACCAAGACCAATTAACAGCAAAGCAATTTGTACGAGGATGACATGCACGTCCATCTCCCCGCCGCCAAACACCCGAAACACCACAACAGAACCTGTAACAATACCTTCTTTGAAGCCTACCCGGACAATAGCCGGGAATGCGATCAATATGTATACCGCCAGCACCCAATAATGGAAGCCTAGAAAGTGAAAAAGTACACTTGCAAATAAAAGTCCAACTACGGAAGCAAAGAACCGCGCCGATATGGTGCGAATACTTCGTTTTCTCGTTACATCCACGCCAAGAATGGCAAGCAATCCCGCTGATGTTGGTCCCGGCAAGCGACACCAGTCTGCAATCAATACAGCCATTAATGCGGCGATTGCAGTTTTAATTACCCTAAAACCCATTTAACATTCCATCTCCTCTAAGCTGCAAAAAAATTCTTAGCCAGCTCGTCCCCTCATTCATTTCATGACTAGTATGTCTCATCCAAATGTAAACTAGACGACATCAACCGACATGCGCATGCATGCCGGTCACAGCAACACGCCCCGAATGAGGGACGCTGGCAAGTTAGATCGTTGCGACAGAACCTCAAGGCCCTCTTCTCCAATCATCGCATTCATTCCGGATCTGCGCGGAATAATCATACTAAATATGGTACTTGATTTTATGGTATCGGGCAACGTGACACCCCTTGTGAAATTGTATACATATCATACCCGGTCACATTACGAGTAAAACACTTCCGAATCACCTGCGGCCAGCCAGCATTTTGCGTTCTGCATAGACAACAAGTTGGTACATGGCTGTTGCAACTGCAGCAATAATTAACAGACTTGATAATACAAGTGTGAAGTTGAATACCTGGAATCCGTAGATAATGAGATAACCTAACCCTTGTTTGGCGACCAGAAACTCACCCACAATTACACCCACCCAAGCCATGCCAACGTTCACTTTTAAGGTGGATACAATCGCCGGAAAAGAAGCAGGTAATACAACTTTCGTAAAAATCTCGGAACGGTCTCCACCAAACGTACGAATGACTTTAATATAATTGGGATCCACTTCATTGAAGCTGTTATACACGACCAGTGTCGTGATAATGACCGTGATGGACAATGTGGTCATAACAATCGCTGTAAAACCCGCGCCGAACATCACAATAAAGATTGGGCCAAGTGCTACCTTTGGCATACTGTTGAACACAACCATATAGGGGTCCAACACTTTGGACAAAAAAGGAGACCACCAAATTAAAACCGCAAGCAAGGTTCCCACCAGTGTTCCCAGTAAAAAACCAACTGCCGTTTCCCCTACGGTTACCCCAACATGTGCCCACAACTCGCCACTAGCGATGTCCTTGCCAATCTGGGCAAAAACCTTACTCGGATAACTGAATAACAGTACATCAATCCAACGGAGTCTGCCTGCCACTTCCCATAGCAAAAACATACATACTAACATAGATAACTGTACGGCAAGCACTTGATGTCGCCATCTGGCCACCTGCTGAATATGATTCCGATGCAGCTGCCCCATCCATTCGTCACGCTTTTCCTGCTTCGGATTCATTGGATTCACGCGTCTTCCTCACCTCCCCCGGGCTGATCCAGTTCACTCCATAACGCCTGAAACAACGCATTGAATCCTTCTTGCTCCCTGGCATGAAACGGCTGAGCCTTCCGAATTCCATCGGGGATAATAAACTCACG
Organism: Paenibacillus sp. W2I17; assembly: GCF_030815985.1. Classification (NCBI taxonomy): domain Bacteria; kingdom Bacillati; phylum Bacillota; class Bacilli; order Caryophanales; family Paenibacillaceae; genus Paenibacillus; species Paenibacillus sp. W2I17. Next base: position 453,227 of record NZ_JAUSXM010000001.1, on the reverse strand, counting down.
ACGGATACGGCCGGGATTGCGATCAAGCACAATGACGCGGTCACTAACCGCAATGGCTTCAGACAAATCATGGGTGACTAGAACAGATGTTTTGCCAAACTGTTTTAACGTGTCCGAGACCAGATCCTCCAATTGCAGCTTGGTTTGATAATCAAGTGCTGAGAATGGTTCATCCAACAATAAAATTCCCGGATCGGTTGCCAACGTGCGCACCAGGGCTACTCGCTGTCTCATACCCCCTGAAAGTTCTGACGGGTACTGATTCTCCGTTCCGGCCAACCCCATACTTACCAGCAGTTCTCGTACACGCTCACGGCTCCGTTCATCCAGTCTGCCTGTCAGTTCAAGACCGATTAAAGCATTGTCCAGAATAGTCCGCCATGGAAACAGATAGTCCTGTTGAAGCATATAACCAATCTGTGCTGAGGGGCCGCCAACGAGTTTACCTTTAACCTTAACCTCTCCTCGGGTGGGTGTGAGCAGCCCGGCGATGATCGACAACAATGTCGTTTTACCGCATCCACTCGGTCCAACCAGACTGACGAACTCTCCTTTTTGGATCTCCAGACTCAAGTCCTCAATCACCAAGGAAGCTTCCCGCTCGCTGACGTATACTTGAGAGATCCCCTCCAGTCGGATCACACTTTCGGATTCAGGCATTCTGCTCACTTCCTTTCCTGAATACCCCATTACTTTGATTTCGTAGCTTCTTCCGCATAGGCATTATCCACAATGGCATTCAAATCCACACGTTCTTTCAACTCTCCGGCGGCACTCATGACATCAAGCAGATTGTTCCACTCTTCCTCATCAATGATTGGATCCGTTGCATAGCTGCCCTGTTCCTTATAACGGTTCACACTGCTGACCAAAATGGCTGGATCGATGTCTTTGAAAAAAGGAGAAATGACTTCAGCGATCTCTTCAGCCGTATGGGAATCCACCCACGCCTGCGCTTTGTGTAGACCGTTTGTAAACTTTTGTACGATATCCTTATTGTCGTTAAGATAACTCTGCTTCGTCATGAAGACGGTGTAAGGCAGAAGACCACCTTCTGTGCCAAACGATGCAACAACCTTACCCCGATCTTCTTGTTCAAAGATGGATGCTTGGGGTTCAAACAGTTGAACATAATCTCCCGTGCCTGAGGCGAAAGCAGACGCAATGTTGGCAAAGTCCACATTTTGAATCAGCTCCAGATCACTTTGAGGATCAATGCCATGTTTGCTCAGTGCGAACTCCCCTGCCATTTGCGGCATGCCGCCTTTGCGTTGACCGAGAAATGTGGAATCCCTCAGTTGCTCCCAATCGAAGCTACCTTCTGTGTTACGAGCGAACAGAAATGTACCATCCGTCTGGGTGAGCTGGGCAAAGTTAATGACCGGATCTTCCGCTCCCTGCTGATAGACATATATGGACGTCTCCGCTCCTACCAGTGCGATATCCACCGAACCTGCGAGTAATGCCGCCATCGTTTTGTCACCACCAGCAGTCGTTTGAATGTCCACCTCAAGTCCCTGCTCTTCAAAAAAACCTTGAGCCACAGCCACATACTCCGGTGCGTAAAATACCGAACGAGTCACTTCGCCAATCGTAATCTTGGCTTCATTCTCTTCCTTATTACAGCTGGTGAGCGCCACAATGATAATCAGCAGAATAACGATGCCCCGGACGAACCATGGCGTGTATTTCATGTTGTTTCCCTCCTTCACTGGTTTCAGCAGTTTCTCTCTATTATGGATATGCCGATGCCCAACAAAAGGTTAAGAACTTAAATGCAAAAAAGAGCCGGGCAATAATGCCCGACTCTTCAGCTCTTCGAAATGTTATTCAATATGTTATTTATGGGTTAACTACAGCTTGTAAATCTCGGCATATTTGGCTTCCAGATAATCAGCCAGATAATCCGGGTTCAATTCTTCACCCGTTACGGCAACAATCAATTCGGAAGGTGTGCGACTTCTCCCATACCGGTAGATCTTGTCTGTAAGCCATTCCTTAATTGGAATCAGATTACCTTCGGCAATGAGGGTATCAAATTCCGGCATTTCCTTGCGCAATGTATGTAGAATTTGAGCTGCATACATATTACCCAGAGAATACGAAGCAAAGTAACCAAAGTCACCACCGGACCAGTGAACATCCTGAAGAACGCCGTCTCCATCATTTGTTGGCATAATACCGAGGTATTCCTTGTATTTTGCATTCCAGGTCTCCGGCAGGTCCTTCACTTCCAGACCATCGTTGAATAACATTTTCTCGATCTCATACCGAATAATAATATGCAGGTTATAGGTCAGTTCATCCGCTTCAATCCGAATGAGTGAACTCTCCACCCGGTTGATTGCACGATAGAAATCTTCCAGTTCAACCTCGCTCAGTTGCGGGAAATGCTGCTGCAAATCTTTGTAATAACGTGTCCAGAATGGCAGACTGCGCCCAATCATGTTTTCCCAAAGACGGGACTGGGACTCATGAATCCCCATGGACGTTCCTTCGGCAAGAAGGGTACCCGCCAGACTGTCATCAATATTTTGCTCGTACAGGGCATGTCCGCCCTCATGTAGTGAACTGAAGACTGCGCTTGCTACATCATCTTGCAGATAATGTGTTGTGATCCGCACATCACCCGGGTTAAGACCCGTTGCAAAAGGATGAACACTCTCATCCAATCGTCCAGCTTCAAAGTCATAGCCCATTTGTTCCAAAATGAACAGACTAAATTTTTCCTGCTGTTTGGTGTCAAACAACTGATTCAGAAACTCTGTATTGGGCTTGTTTTCTGAAGTATTAATCTTCTCTTGCAAAGGTACCAAACGTGCTTTGAGGCGGGCGAACACAGCATCCACTTTCTCAACCGTCAGATCCGGTTCATACATATCAAGCAGCGTATCATAACGTGTATCCTTCACACCCCAATAATCAATAAACTCCTGTTTGAGCTTAACGATATCTGTCAGATATGGGGAGAACCCTGCAAAATCACTGTTATGCTTGGCATCTTCCCATGCGGTTTCGGACTTGGCCGTGAGCACGGTATAGGCTTGTACTTTCTCAGGTGGTACAGACTGACTGCGATCATATTCTTTCTTGCAATCTTCAACCAGACGACGATCTATATCTTCGAGCTGTTCCAATACCGCTGGAGTCGTTAATGCATCCAGGTAAGTCTTCATGTCAGCCGAGGTTTGCAGCTTGAATGCTTCGGTGGACAACATACCCAGCGTCTCCGAACGAGTCGGAACGCCTTTTTTCGGCGCACCTGTGCGCAGATCCCAGTGAAGCAAACCAATGGCTTCATGATAGCTCTTAATTTTACGAGCCAGATTACGGAAGGATTCCAAATGTTCCTGTGTTTGTTTATCCATTGTTATCGTTCACCTCTTCAAAAAAAATGTTATACCCTATTGATGATACTTTTTGCATTGCGTATAATCAACTTTTAACAGATGAAATTGCATTGTTCTCCTAAAGATACGTGTTCAAAAAGTCTGGTTTTCATTACCGAGAAGATAGAAATGACGTTCAACTTCGATGCTGATGATGCCCTCAGGCATGATTTGTAATCAAAAGTGGACTTTTTGAACAACCTCTAAAGGGTTGGAGTAATGCCATCTGCTGACCGTGAAATACTATTAAAGCAAAGGCGTGTAGGACAAGCTGCATCATATGCAAGTGGCCGTGCTCGTCGTATTGGATAACAGGAGGCAATGGACATGAACAACATTCAAGAGATTTTGACTTACAACAAATCATTTGTCGAGACCAAAGAATACGAAAAGTATACGGCTGGCAAGTTTCCAACCAAAAAGATGGTTATCATCACTTGTATGGATACACGTCTGGTGGAATTGCTGCCCAAGGCTATGAACTTGAAAAACGGCGATGTGAAAATCATCAAAAACGCAGGTGCAATTATCTCTCAGCCTTTCGGGAGTGTAATGCGTAGTGTACTTGTCGCCATCTATGAACTGGGTGCAGATGAAGTCCTGGTAGTGGGACATACGGAATGTGGTATGGCTTCCCTTCACGCTGAGACCATGATTGGACATATGGTAGAGCGTGGTGTATCGGAAGAAGTCATGACTACTCTGGAGAATTCGGGCATCCGTTTACAAAAATGGTTGCGTGGGTTTGACAGCGTTGAAGAAGGGGTAAAACATACTGTGGAAGTGATCAAAAAGCATCCATTACTTCCTCCCAATGTACCCGTCCACGGCATGGTTATCGATTCTGCTACAGGTGAACTTGATCTTGTCGCTGAGGGGTATGGACAACAGGCATCTCTCTAAATGGTTTGGAGTGCGGACCTTATGGTTCGCACTTTTTTTGTCTAAATTAAGGCAGTTGTTCTGTCAGGTTGTCAAACCATACAGTTTCAGTGTACACTTTTTATGAAAGCGGTCAAAGAAAGTAAAAACGATTGTTCTCTCTGACCTAGCCCTAATATTAAGGAGACATGTGCATGAACATACTTTCCTACGGATTACTCGGGCTGCTTACCCGCGAGGAGTCATCGGGCTATGATTTGATGCTGAAAATCCAGCCTCATTGGCAGGCGAAACACAGCCAGATCTACCCACTCCTGTCCAAGATGGAAAACGATGAGTTATTGGCCTCCCGCTGGGTACAACAGTCTGACAAACCGGACAAGAAAATGTACGCAGTTACGGAAAAAGGCATTGAAAAGCTCTTGGAATGGATGATTACTCCTGTTACCGCACCAGTTACACGCGATGAATTTAATTTGCGTATTTTGTGTGTTGGCATAGCGGAAGACGGAAGCATGAGACGCATTCTTAACGAGCGTAAAAGCTGGTTTATGGAACGCATACGTTATTTCGAGGATCTGAAGTCACGTATACCTCAGGATAATCTTCGTGTAGGCAACCGAGATTTTGGAAGCTACATCCTGGTACAAAAAGGGTTAATGCACGCACAAACAGGCCTGGAATGGTGTCATTGGGTTACCCAATTGCTTGATGGCCAAGCTGCAATTCAAGACCCAAGTCCAAGCGTTTCAGAGATTTAATAAAATTTGAAACGTTCCTGCAAGTTGACCGTATTACATGAGTAAGGCCCATTTTTGGGCGATTCAAACAAATTAATCGGGGGGTTACGATCTTTACAATGAAGAAAAAATTCGGAGTTAAACATCTAATGATGGTATTTATGGCCTTTACATTATTGTTCGCAACAGTGGGAGTAACGAATCCGGATTCAGCGGATGCTAGACGTGGTGGCGGATTCAAATCCGGTACAAAAAGTTATACCAATACACCTAAGAAATCCGACTCCAACAGCAACGTGAATCAATCCAATTCCGGTAATAAGTCCGGTACTGGTGCAGCTGCAACCCGTGGTGGTGGATTCTTCGGCGGTGGCGGCGGATTCATGAAAGGCATGATGCTTGGTGGTCTTGCTGGTATGATGTTTGGCGGATTGTTCGGTGGCATGGGCGCTCTGGGTAACATCCTTGGATTGCTCGTTAACGTTGCAGCAATTATGTTGATTGTTATGCTGGCTATGGCACTCTTCAGAGCCATCTCCAATCGTCGCAAACCTGCAGCGGATGGTCGTTATGACCGTCGCAATGATCGTGATGATGACCGTAACAGAAACGGACGGTACTAATCTCTATGGTTCTGAGCATGGATGAAATTGTGAATGCAATCTGTATTCATATGGCAGAACGTAAGGGTGTACGTCCAACCGATGTAAACGTAGAACTGAGCTGGGAAGAAGATACAGGTTATTCTGCTGAAGTTTGGATTCAAGGCCGTAGTCAATATCTGGTGGAGTCCAATATGATTGAAGCGATTCTTCGCTACCTGCACAGTGAATACAACATCCGGGCGTACCGTGAGAATGTACGACTTGATCTGGATGAAGAGATCACAGCGATTGTTAATCAATAAGATAGGTCACTCACTGGCCTGATATACGAAAGACCGCCTCCCCTCTGTCGCCTGACAGAGATGGAAGACGGTCTTTTTGTTTCTGTATTTGTGGCTTTATTTGTGTGTCTATTGTAGTCTCTATACGTTTCTGTGTTACGTTCTAATTCTTGGAAACTACGATTGAAGTTTAACCAGGCTGTAGTTCTTCTTACCTTTACGGATAATGATGAATTTACCGCCAATGGCATGCTCTGCCGACACTGTGAATTCAAGCTCCGTGATTTTCTCACCGTTCATGGAGATAGCGCCTTTAGTGACATCCTCACGCGCCTGGCGTTTGGATGGCTCCAACCCCAGATCTACGAGCAAGTCGACGATATTTTTCGCTTCGCCGTCCGTTTCGAATGTTGGCATTTCCTTGAAACCCTGCTCGATTTCATCTGCTGTTAGGGAACGGATATCACCACTGAACAGCGCCGCTGTAATACGCTTAGCCTGCTCGAGCATTTCTTCGCCGTGAACGAATTTTGTCATTTCTTCCGCGAGTGCTTTCTGTGCTTCACGTCTGTGTGGCTCTGTCTCTACCTTTTCAGCCAAAGCTTCAATTTCTTCTTTGCTCAGGAAGGTAAAGTATTTCAAGTATTTGATCACATCACGGTCATCTGTATTCGCCCAGAACTGGTAGAACTCAAATGGTGTCGTTTTGTTCGGATCAAGCCAGATTGCGCCGCCAGCTGTTTTACCAAATTTCGTACCGTCGGATTTGAGCATGAGCGGAATGGTCAGACCATACGCCTTCGCTTCAGATCCTTCTTTTTTGCGAATCAGATCGAGACCACTTGTGATATTCCCCCATTGATCCGAACCACCGATTTGAAGCTGTACATCTTCGTTCTGGAACAGGTGCAGGTAGTCGAGTGATTGAAGGATCTGGTAGGAAAACTCGGTGAACGAGATTCCGCCTTCCAGTCTGCTCGCAACTACATCCTTAGCAAGCATTGTGTTGAGGTTAAAGTTTTTGCCGTAGTCACGCAAGAATTCAATGACATTGATTTTGTGTGTCCAATCGTAGTTGTTCACCATGCGAACCTGATTATCACCATCTGTTACGAACAACTTCTTCATCTGCGCTGTCAGTGCATCCACATTCTCCTGCACTTGCTCCATCGTTTGCAAAGAACGCTCTGCCTGTCGACCACTTGGATCACCAATCGTTCCAGTGGCTCCACCAATCAAAATAACCGGACGGTGTCCTGCCAGTTGAAAACGTTTCAGCATCATGAAGGGAATTAAATGTCCGATATGCATGCTGTCCCCCGTAGGGTCAACGCCGCAGTACAATGAGACTGATTTGGTTTCGGTCAACTCACGCAGTCCCTCTGCATCTGTCTGCTGGTTAATGGCGTCACGCCACTGTAGTTCATCAATAATATTCATTTGTATAACCCCTTTTCTATCCTCAGTGTTCAGTCATGATCTACGTTAAATTACGAAATTACACGCTGGAACGGCTTTTTTGGACACAAAAAAATCGCCTCCTTGTCTTCATTAGACACAGGGACGATTATCATAACCGTGGTACCACCCAAATTGCATGGACAACACGTGACCTTAACACGTTATCCATACCACTTTTGGCAATATATCGTTTGCCCACCCGCTTAGCATTACCCAAGTACTCCAGAGTGTAATTCGCAGCCCTTGTATGTATCAGGTTCCATCAACCCCTGACTTTCTGTAACAGGGACAAAGCCGCTACTGCGCTCTATCAACGTGATTCATGTATTCAATTTATAGCAAGTATAGCCGAACGTTTCAGTCATTGCAAGACCAAGTATGCAAACTTTGAACAGAACAACGGATGCATAGTTGAAACCAGATTATATAATCATCATGTTCAATTTTCCGTGATAATAACCATAAGCTTTCTCTGCGATCTGATCCTCATTGTTCCAAAACTGCTGATCTAACGCATCTAACTGGCACTCTTGTTCCTCTGTCAGGAATTTAGGAATATCCCACAGTTCGGTAAGCCTTTCATCCTCTTTCAAGTGCTCAATGCAGCCGTATGCTGACGTTATAATCTCCACGACTTGAGTCGCATCAATGATATGTAATGCCCGCAACGCGTAACGGTATCCCTCTTCCCCCCAGTTACAGAAAAACTGTATAAAACCGCCATTAAAGACATCCGCCTCTAATAACCATAAAGCTGCAATGTCCTGCTCGTTCGAAGTCAACGATGCCCAGCCCTGTCCAGATTCATTCTTTTTTTCGACAAATAACACAGCATAGTCATACCATACATCATTAATATCTTGCTCGCTCACGTAACACACCTCACTTTTCTTTATGCCATGCCCTCTAGCTCCTGACGTTTACCCGTCTGATGCCAATGTAAATACGGATCACCGATCTGCTGGAAGGCTTCCAGAACACCCCTGTTTAGGTCCTTTATCAATTCATTTGTATAGTTCAAATGCGTCTGTTTATTATCCACGCCATGTCGTTCCAACAATCTTACATGCGTCGCGGTGAAAATAATATCCTCCAGCAACCAATAGATGACTTCATCCGGCTGTTTCACCCGTTTCTCCAATGAGACGAGACCACGTTCGTATATTCGAACCATAAACGCATCTTTTCTACTCTCTACATAGGGCACCCCATCCCATTTAAAGGTCTCAAACAAGCGGTTAACATAGTTCTGCATCTGTTCCCTAGGGAAAGATGTACGCTCTAAAAGCTGTATAAGGATGTCTGCCAATTGTTCTTTGCTTAACATGTTGGACATGAATGCACCTGCCTCTATAAAGTAACGTCGATGACAGAATGAAAAATGAAAAAGCTGCCAAAGGCAGCCTCTTCATTCCATACTGTTCAATCAGGTTCCACAAAAAGTCTGATACGAAGTATTGCACTGTGCTGGCAGTTCGGCATATTCAGCCTGCTCAGGTGAGTGCGCGAACGGGTCTGAAAGAACTGCCAAAAGCTTCTGCATCACGCTAAGATCTCCGTGGTTCTCCGCTTGCTCAAGGGCTTCCTCGACCCGATGATTTCGGGGAATGACGGCTGGATTGCTTGTTCTCATCAACTGTCGAGAGACTTCCTTCTCCTCTTGCTGTCTGTCCAATCTTGCTTGCCACCGCTCATTCCATTCAGCAAATTCTGGCGTGCCAAACAAAGCTGTCCCTTCCAACCTATCAAAGGTCAATGCCAGGAACGTATTGGTGTAATCTGCACTATGCTTTTCCATGAGTTCAAGAAGCTCCTTGATCAACGCTTCATCTTCAGCCTCTTCATCCAACAAGCCCAGTTTGGCACGCATTCCCTTGTGCCAATCATGATGGTACAATTCAGAAAATTGTGCGATAGTATCCTGAGCGAGTTGCACGGCCTGTTCTTCATCTTCATGCAACAACGGCAGAAGCGTCTCGGCAAAGCGAGCCAAATTCCACCCGGCAATATATGGTTGATTACCGTAAGCATAGCGACCTTGCCTGTCAATGGAGCTGAATACGGTCGAAGGATTGTAAGCATCCATAAAGGCGCACGGACCATAATCGATGGTCTCACCACTGATCGCCATGTTATCCGTGTTCATCACGCCATGAATGAAACCAACACGCTGCCATTGGGCAATGAGTGCCGCCTGCCGTTTAATTACTTCCTGAAGGAGCAAAAGATAGCGATTCTCAGCTTGAGCAACATCAGGAAAATGTCGATGCAACGTATAATCAGCCAACGCCCGAAGATCGTCGATAGACCCCCATCTGGCTGCATACTGGAAGGTTGCTACCCGGATATGACTGGAAGCCACCCGGGTTAAAATGGCACCCGGCCGCTCTGTTTCGCGGATAATGTTTTCTCCTGTTGATACCACCGCCAGACTGCGTGTCGTTGGAATACCTAGTGCATACATCGCTTCACTAATAATATACTCTCGCAACATCGGCCCTACAGCAGCACGTCCATCTCCTCCACGAGAGTACGGGGTTCTCCCTGAACCTTTCAGCTGGATATCCACTCGCTCGCCCTGTGGCGTAATCTGTTCACCCAGCAGCAAAGCCCGTCCATCTCCAAGCATGTTAAAATTGCCGAATTGATGTCCTGCATAGGCCTGAGCCAGAGGCTCGGCTCCTTCCGGAATCAAATTACCTGCAAAAATTTGCGCCCCTTCATCACTGTCAAGAGACTCCACATCCAGTCCCAAGCCGGATGCAAGCAGTCTATTGAAAATGATCAGCTTTGGTGATTCAACAGGCACCGCGCTCTGGCTTGTAAAAAAAGGTTGCGGTAACTGCGCATAACTATTCTCCAAGTTCCATCCTTTGTTCAACGTTTCTTGTTGCATGTGATCACAACTCCTTTTCTGCACCAGGGATATCCCTTGGTTATATTGTAGCCTTGTGAACCGATGCTCATTTATGTAGTCGCATGGAAATTCAATGTAAGGAACATCTAAAATGTTCTTGATGAAACTTTAGCATATTTGCATACCTTTTGCATTCCTCATGAATCGTAAGCACAAAAAAATCCAAGAGGTTTCTTTGCCAAGTGGAATCATTGTCTTACATTCCACTTCCCAGAAAACCATCTTGGATTTATTCCGCTTACTTACTACTAGATGACACGTCTGTTATTACAAGGATTACGTGTGTGCTTCTTGAGCCTGTACAGGCTGTACTGGCAAGCTCTCTTTTTTCAAAGCAAGGTTAAAGAAGACATTAAGCAGGATCGCTGACAGGCTTCCTGTGATAATACCATCGCTAACAATAATCCGAATACTTTGAGGAAGCTGGGCAAACAGATCGGGCACAGCAGTAACACCGAGCCCAAGTGAAACGGAGCAAGCCACGATCAATAGATTGGATTGTTTGCCAAAGTCGACGTTTTGCAGCATTTTGATCCCGGATGAGACGACCATTCCAAACAGGACAACAGTCGCTCCTCCGAGGACAGCACTTGGAATAATAGTTGCAAAAGCAGCTACCTTCGGAATGAGTCCCAGAAAGACCAGTATACCTCCGGCTGCAACAACAACATTGGTCGTTTTCACTTTGGAGAGCTGAACCAAACCAACATTCTGTGCAAATGTATTGTATGGAAAAGCATTAAAGATGCCGCCAAGGACAAACGCAAGACCTTCCGCGCGATATCCCCGTGCCAGATCTTTTTCGTTGATCGGTTGATCACAGATTTTGCTCAAAGCCATAAATACACCTGTTGATTCGATGATAACCACCGTACCTACAATAATCATTGTAATAATTGGGCCGATTTCGAAAGTAGGCCATCCAAAGTAAAAGGGTTGCGGTAAATGGAACCAGGAGGCTTCCTGTACAGAGGCAAAATTCACTTTTCCCATGATGGCTGCAATGAGGGTTCCCACGATAATACCAAGGAGAACAGCCAGGGATTTAACAAACCCGCGGGCATATCTATTCAGGATTAGAATGAAAAGTAATACGCCAAAAGAAAGCGCCAGATTGTCCAAACTTCCGAAATTCTCACTGTTTGCTCCACCTGCCATGTTTTTAATACCGGTTGGGATTAGCGCAAGCCCGATAATGGTCACCACTGTACCGATCACAACTGGCGGAAACAATTTGACGATTTTGCTAAAAAATACGGCAAAGATGACGATAAACAACCCCGCTGCGATGATCGACCCATATATGGCAGGAATTCCGTATTGCGATCCAATCGCAATCATGGGTGTCACCGCTACAAAAGAACTTCCGAGCACCGCTGGCAAACCAATACCCAAGTACTTCCCTTTCCGAGCCTGAAGCCATGTTGCAATCCCACACGTTAACAGGTCAATGGATACCAGATACGCCAACTGCTCTGCAGTCAAATTTAGTGCTCTGCCCACAAGCAAAGGCACCAGAATTGCTCCCGCATACATCGCGAGTACGTGCTGAATCCCCAGTGAAAAAACTCTCATCTTTTTGGTTTCTTTCATCCCACGTTGCCCCCCTGAAATTAGAATCAACAGAACCGCTGCAAAATCATGTTATGTTGATTCACATTATATAAACTATTCAGGGAAGTTCCATGATTCATAACATAGAATTGTGATAAGAGATAAAGAGCCCAACTAAAATTGGGCGTGTTGTACAAAAGGTACTCTCAAACGGTTTATGTCGCGTTATATTAGTTGACACAAAAAAACGAAAATACTCTTTACACTCAGAAGAAAAGAAACATGAACTTTGGATTTCACTTCATTGATTCATGTTAATGCATAATGTCAGAACATCATTTCTTTCATATTCTCAGCTTGTCGAGTTAAGAGGTTTGATGTTAAAACGTTGCTCCATTACCTCTCCGTTCTGGTGAACCCCCTCCGTAAAAAACACTTCTTCTCTATTCATCAGAACAACGGATGAAGCTCTGGTCCCATAGTCGAATTTCTCACTTTTAACGAAGATGGGAGAAAGCAAGCGTTCCCACTCCAATGGAACACCTGTATGAGGTAAATGCTCATCCACTGAAGGGTCTGCCATTTGCAGCAAACCTAATATTTGTTCTGTCAGGGTAGCTTTGTCCTCCCCTTGGATGATTTTCTCCAGCCCTTCTTTTCCACGTTTCACCTTGGGCCAATCTGTATTAATCAAGTGATTACTAATCCCGTATATTCCCGGTTTCAACTTCATCACATCATTACCCACATTAGAATAATAATAGAGGTCGTCAGGATCACCCACTAACAAATTGTAGCCAGGATAATCATTGCGACTTCTCTCCGCGTGTTGTATATATTGCTCAGGTGTGGACGTTCCCTTTAAAAAATCAGCAACCAGATCTCCTCTTGAGCCTTTGGCATGCACCTCTTCATTCGGATCACGATAATTCGTGACAGCAGCCAGACGCCCCTCTGTGGTTACGCCCATCCAGGTTCCCATTTTCGACAAATCGCGGCCAGCCAGTATATGAGGATGGTCTTCCCAATAGTGTGCTTGAGCCGTAGGTCTGTGATAGAATTCATCCCTATTTGATCCCAAAATAAGCGGATACTTTGGATGCATGTTGTAAGCAAATAAAATTAAACACATGGGAATCTTCAACTCCTATATTCGTTTAACCTCTGATTTCGCGCCTTTAAATAGCATAATCAACTACAATTACATCTTCCACCCAACCATCCAGGGAAGCTACAAATGCCTGATGAGCAGGATGTGGACCATAGGCGCGTAATGCCTCCTGATCTTCAAACGTCACTCTCAATCCAATCGTGTAACCTTGAATACGGTCCGTTTCTTCCGTTGCATTGATCCCTGCCGTCAGCGCGACAATCCCCGGGATTTGTTCCTGTAACGTGAGCAATTGATCCACCCATTCCTGCTGTTTAGCTAGTGTGGTTTTATCGTTAAATTTAAAAACAACCAAATGTTCAAACATCTTGTTATTCCTCCCATATCCATCCAAATATTAATGCAATTTCGTTAAATAAAGTTAATTCAACAATTCCAATCCACCCATCATATAAGGGACCACTCTGTTGGCTAATTCAGCCGGAGATTCCTGCCCGCCTTCAATATTCCATCGATACGTCATTCCATAGATCGACCAACTTAGCGTGGTTGCCGTAATTTTCAGCGTTTTGGGATCTACATCACCCGCTACTTTGCTCAATAATTCAAGAAGGAATTGCTCCAGTTGAGTCTTGATGTTCTCTTCAATAATTGGTGCAACTGTCTCATATTTTTTGATGCAACCATTACTTGAGACGTGATAATCACATAATGAAAATATAAGCTGCTGTATGGTTTCGGCTGATAACCGGGCATCCGGGTCCACTCTTTTCGTCACATATTCCATAAAAGCATCCGATAACAAGGCTTCAAGCAGTGCATATTTATCCTGAAAATGGGCGTAGAATGTAGCCCTGTTAATTGTGGCTTGTTCCGTAATGTTTTGAATCGTAATGCTGTTGAAATTTTTAATATTCAATTGGTTTAAAAACGCATCAAGAATTAATTGACGCGTGCGGATTACACGCGGATCATTCGAGTTTGGAGACAATACACCAGACATGCCCCAATCCTCCTTTGTACACAAAATATTTGGCTAGACTCCTTCATTATAGATAAGTGTTATTTGTTCAACAAGTGAAAGTAAGTGCAAAGACACCATACAATAATCAGTGTCTTTCGCTTAAGCAACAAAATGCTCCGATTGTTGGTTGAGCATGCCTATAGACCTTGTTAAGATTGCACTCGTACCCGCTTGAAGGTGCATAATAATGGAGGTGCTTAATATGAGTAATCAACAACATAACGTTATTTCTACGGAGCTTCTGTTCCAACCATACACCGTTTCAAAGTTAACCCTTTCCTCGCGCATCGTCATGTCCCCCATGGCTCGTGCCTTCTCCCCGGATGGTATCCCGGGCCCCGATGTAGCCGCATATTATCGTAGGCGTGCCGAGCATGGTGTTGGACTCATTATTACCGAAGGTGCGACCATTGAGCATCCATCTGCATCAAGTGAGCCTAGAATCCCTCATATGTATGGAGAAGCAGCTCTTCAAGGCTGGGCTGAAGTGGTCGAACATGTCCATGAAGCGGGCGGCAAGATTTTTCCGCAGATTTTACACATGGGAATCGTTCGTCCTTCAGGATCTAACCCACACCCGGAAGCTGCCTCACTGAGTCCATCGGGAGTTGATATGGAAGGTATTCAAGTAGGTGAGCCAATGACGGAGGCGGAGATCGCAACTGTGATTCAAGCTTATGCAGATGCAGCAGCCAATGCGCAAAGCATTGGTTTTGACGGAATTGAACTTCATGGTGCACACGGTTTTCTGATCGATCAGTTTTTCTGGAAAACAACGAATAGGAGAACGGACCGCTATGGTGGTGACCTTCAAAAACGAACTCAATTCGCAGTTGAACTTGTAATGGCAGTTCGTGCTGCGGTAGGTCCTGATTTTCCTATAGCGATGCGGATTTCCCAATGGAAGATGAATGATTATCAAGCCAGACTGTTCGACACCCCCGAACAATTGGAACAATTCCTTCGTTTGTTAGTTGACGCAGGTGTAGATATCTTTCACTGCTCGACACGACGCTTCTGGGAGCCCGAGTTCGAAGGATCTGATCTTGGATTTGCAGGTTGGGTAAGAAAACTGAGTGGCCGAACCACAATTACCGTTGGTTCTGTGGGTATGCCAGATGAGCCTGAAGCAGGTACAGATAAAACAACACATCCAGGTATGGGCGAACTCATGAAGCGATATGAACAACAGGAATTTGATCTGGTAGCTGTGGGACGTGCACTCCTTGGTGATCCGGCATGGGCTGCCAAAATACGCGAAGGACGTGTATCCGAGATTCAGGCTTTTACACCTGAAGCACTCGCTACGTTACACTAAGAACAATACCTTATTGTTCCAGAGATTTTCTCTCCCATATATAGGCTTGAACTCATGAATCAACTATACTAAGCAAAGGGCTCGCTTTCCCCCGGGATTGCGGGTATTTTGTTTTTAGAGATATCTGTCCGTTCAAACACTTCGAGCAATAGCAATATCGTTCAAGAAAATTCCTTCTTTGCAACCTATAATGATCTTAACTTACCAGAAAGAAGGTGCATCATGACTCGAGAAGTCCGGACTGTAGTATTTGATACCGACTTACAGCTAGAAGCTTATCAATTTGAAGGCATTATGCAGAAGTTTCCCAACCATTTTCATGACTATTACGTCATTGGATTCATTGAACAAGGCAAGCGACACCTTGTCTGCAATAACGAAGAATACATTCTGAATAGCGGAGATATGATTGTTTTTAATCCACATGATCCTCATGCCTGCGAACAGGTGGATGGAAGAACCCTCGATTATCGCTGTATCAATGTCCAGCCTGAGGTTATGCGAGAGTATGTGAGAGAGATTACTGGACAAGCTTACTTGCCACGGTTTACATCCCCCGTTCTCTACCAAAGTGAACTTGTGGGTTCCCTGCACGAGCTGCATCAGATGATTCTGGAAGAGCAATCGGATTTCTGCAAAGAAGAATTGTTACTCTTACTACTGGATCAATTGCTGCGAGATTATTCGGATGCTGAACCACCTGTTTCCACACAGGATGTGACCACAGAGATCAGACGCATATGTGATTACATAGAAGCTCATTACATGGAAAGCATCTCGCTGAACGAGTTAGCCGATTTGACGGAGATGAGCAAATACCACCTGCTGCGTTTATTCACCCGCCAGAAAGGAATATCACCTTACCGTTATCTGGAGACAATTCGCATTAATCAAGCCAAACGTCTGCTGGAACAAGGTCTGCTTCCAATTGAAGTAGCTGCACAGACAGGATTCAGTGACCAGAGCCATTTCACCAATTTTTTCAAAAAACTGATTGGCCTGACACCCAAGCAATATAGACGTATCTTCAATCATAATTCGGAGTTGAAACGAACCACCACTAACATCGTATGACAAGTCATCTTGGTCATCAAAATACTAAAGCCTCTACCGGACATTTACTCGCTTTGTTTACTATACTGATCTGGGGAACTACCTTTGTCTCTACGAAGGTTCTGTTGACTGATTTCACTCCTGTGGAAATTCTATTTTTTCGTTTCCTAATCGGGTATTTGGTACTGTTATTGATCTATCCGCGTTCACTACGGATCGCCTCATTCAGAGAAGAGTTGTTATTTATCGGAGCAGGACTATGTGGGGTGACGTTATATTTTCTTATTGAAAATATTGCTCTGGTGTACACAACCGCTTCCAACGTGGGTGTTATTGTCTCCATTGCCCCGTTCTTCACTGCCGTACTCGCACACTTCTTCTTAGATGGTGAGAAGTTAACGCGCCGCTTTCTTATCGGATTCGGGATTGCCTTGAGCGGCATCCTACTCATCGCGCTGAACGGCAGTTTCATTCTGCAACTGAATCCGATAGGTGATCTGCTTGCTTTCATAGCACCTGCGGTATGGGCGATCTACTCTGTGCTAATGCGGAAAATTGGCGAGCTTCGTTATCACACCATTGGCGCGACTCGCAAAGTATTCTTCTATGGCCTGATCTTTATGCTGCCAGCTCTATTCCTGTTTGAATTCCATTGGAATCTCGGGCGCTTCACGAATATGACCAATCTCTCCAATATTCTCTACCTCGGCCTGGGTGCCTCCGCGCTGTGTTTCGTGACCTGGAACCGGGCTGTGAATCTTCTCGGAGCTATCAAAACGAGTGTCTACATCTATCTGGTGCCTGTCATTACTGTCGCGTCATCTGCACTAATTCTTCAGGAACGGATAACCTGGGTGATTATACTCGGGGCGTTCTTAACCCTATTTGGCTCTTACATTTCAGAACGAAAAGGACACAAGCTTAACAACAAAAACACTAATCCACATAGGGGTTAGTGTTTGCTTCATTTTTTACTGATATGACTGGACATCATGGTTGACCACCGTTGACATGCAGCAGAAGTCATTCATTTTATCTCATTTAATTGAGACAGCAGAATCTCCAGTTCCTCTTGCTCCAGATGACGCCATTGCCCCCGCTCCAGTTGATCCAGCGTAATATTCATAATTCGCACACGCTCCAGCTTCAAGACTCGGTACCCCAAGGCTTTGCACATTCTCCGGATCTGCAGATTGAGACCCTGTGTCAGAATAATACGAAATACATTGTCACTTTGCCTATACACTTCGCAGGGCTTGGTCACCACATCCAGAATTTCAACGCCATCAGACATGGACTTTACAAATTCGTCGGTTATGGGTTTGTCTACAGTCACTACATATTCTTTATCATGATTATGCTCTGAACGCATCATCTTGTTCACAATGCCTCCGTCATTCGTAAGCAAAATCAACCCCTCAGATGCCTTATCCAGCCTGCCTATCGCAAATATGCGAGAAGGATAATTCATATATTGAATGATGTTCCCCTTCACATGTTCTGCTGCTGTGCAGACAATACCGATGGGTTTGTTCAGAGCAATGTAGACAGGTTCGCTGTCATTACGAGGAATCTCCTTCCCATCAATGAGTACCACATCGTGAGGTTCAACTTCCGCCCCTTTTTCACATACCCTGCCATTGATCGTTATGCGTCCAGCTGCAATTAAACGGTTCGTTTCCCTGCGGGAGCAGAATCCCGTTTCACTTATGTATTTGTTAATTAACATGTGTCACCACTTCTCATCTATAGTATTGCCACTGGTTCTTAGAGTGCTGGTACGTTCATTCGCTTCGTGCAATGAGTTAGTACCTTGTACTGATTTTCATTCCACATCATCTCATTTATACTGAAACGAAGCAATGAATGGTTATATAAAAACACATACAACGTTACATAGGAATGCCAAAATACACTCTGGAAGGAGTTTCTCATGTACAAAGTTACTCGATTTACAGTTGACCCCGATGATCCAAACCAAGACTCTGGCATGTGGATTGGTGGAGAAACTGCATACGTTTCCGACTGGCCTCTCAACCCCGAGGGGCAGCCTTTATTGCATCTGTTCTCCATCAATTGTAATACACTTTCACAGCAGGTCCATATCCCTTCTTTACCACAAGATAAATATATCTCGGTCTTCTCGACCTACTCCGCCTCCGAATACTTTCTGGATCAGGTAACCTATACGGGAGATGAGCTGGAATGGAACGAGAATATTCTCGCCGGGTGCACTTATGTCTCGGTATCTTCGCATCCACTCACTTCCGTATGTCCCGTTCCACCCATTCCGTTAAGCGGCGTACGTTTGATTGAAATGGAGTTAGACGATCAGGCATTCCCTGCATTCTCATTTTTTTCTCCCACTTTACCAAACGGTGTGAAAGGAATTGATCATTTGCTAGAGGAACATCAACTGGTGTGTCAAATATATTCCGGAGATTTTCCTGAGCCTTATCGGGATATATTGGGTCTTCCCGATGCAAACGGTTATTTATTTTTGCGAAGGGGTCCCGAGTCTGCTCACGCGCCATTCGATGGAATTTTCTTTGTACAGACTGCTTAATGGCGATAGGTTGAGGTCAGGTATCATCATAAAAAAAGGCTATCAGAACGTTTCACGTCTACTCAGACAGGGAACGTTTTTTTGTATATGTACGTTTCACTATCCTCGATCAATACAGATGGCAAACCCTGTTAAAAGGTCATATGAATTGAATCATATCTACCCTTTCGACACGAAATCGTTTTAGAAAAAAATATAACACAATAAATATTTCCAACCTTCAAAACTTAACATTATTTTACAATAAAAAGCATGTACATTTGTGCATTTATGGTATAAGTTATATATGAAATAAACATTAATTACATAATATAAAATTTTTATCCAACTAGGAGGCGGGCTTTTGAAAAGAATATTCGCTCTAAGCTGCGGTTTTTATCTGTTAATCGGCATAACCAGCGTTGTGCTCGGTGCACTTCTCCCTGTTTTATTGTCACATTATGAGCGCGGTTACAGTGATGGCGGATTTTTGTTATTTCTGCAGTTTCTTGGATTTCTTGTCGGTGTAATCGTAGCTCCTGCCCTGACAGCCCGTATCGGAAGAAAAGCGATGCTGACCCTTGCTCTGATCTGTATTGTAGCCGCCTATACATTACTCGGTTTTCTGCCATCCTGGTCTGTAGTTCTTCTTCTCACGATTATCGTAGGTTTCGGTTCAGGTATCATCGAACCCTCTGTAGGTGCATTCACGATCGAATTCACTGAGAATCAAAAGGCGGTCGCCATGTCCAAGTTGGATGTCTTCTTTGCTCTCGGAGCACTTCTCATCCCGGCTGTTGCTGCTTTATTTATCTGGATGGATCTGTGGCATCTTACTTTTTATACAGTGGCTGTGTTGTCACTGGTTCTCATGCTGCTGTGGATCACTATGCCCCGGCCAGCCGCACTGTATCTGGAACAGGCTGGCGAGAATACAGTGGCACATGAAGCAGGTAAAGCTCAATATTCGAGAAAACATCTGGGTCTGCTGACAATCTTCGTCATCTTCTTTTTCATCTACATGGGATTGGAGCTGGGATTGATGAACTTCCTGCCCTCCATACTCGTAGAACGACTGCAACTTCAGGAATCTGTCGCATCGCTGAGTGTCTCCATCCTGTGGATTGCGATGATCATCGGTCGTCTTTTCTCCGGGAAAATAGCCGAATCCGTCAACTATATGCCATTCCTGATCTGGAGCACGGTTGGCACGCTTTTGTTTACGGTCGCTATGGTATTTGTAACTGGACAGTGGGTAACTTATGTGCTCATCTTCGGAACCGGTCTGTTCATGTCGGGGCTGTTCTGTATTGCACTTGTCTATGCAAATGTTCTGATTCCCGGCATGACCGAGCGGACAACCAGTATCCTGATCGCCTCGGGAGGTATTGGAGGTGCCATCTTGCAGTATGTGACTGGATGGAGTATGAGTACAGGGCCTGTCGTGAATACAATCTGGATTTTGGCCGGATTCTGTCTGATCCTGCTTGTTACTTTGATGGTCTCTCATCTATGGACTGTAAAAAATAATGCAGTACGTGCTGCTCTCGCACAACATAGCAAGGAAATGTAAACATCGTTTCTTAAGGGAGGTGATGCCCGCATCATCCGGATTGTTGAGCTTCGTTCGAGCTAGTACACCATTATATTGGAGGAAATCGTATGCAAACTTTAACCAACAACCGCTTCATAGCCGGAAAAGGGATTAAGTTGATTGACGATTCAGGTGTTGAATACCTGGATGGCGTGTCGGGCACGTTCAATCTGTCACTGGGCTATAATCACCCACATGTTGTCAGCAAAATTCAGGAACAAGTCGGCAATCTGACGCATATGTCTTCCTCCTTCACTGAACCATACGTAAATGAAGTACTTGATCACTTAATCGAATATGCTCCAAACGACATTAATGCCGGATGGATGCGGGATATTACTGGTTCAACTGCCAACGAATGTGCGACCAAAATTGCACAGAAGTATACCGAATCGACAGACATCATCAGCCTGTATCTGTCCCATCATGGGCAGACGCAATTTGCCACCGGGATTTCTGGAAATGCCTTCCGGCGGAAACGGTTCCCCAATTCGGCTGTGGCTAACGCTGTCCATGTACCTGCCCCATACTGTTATCGTTGCCCATTCAAATCCTCAAATGGAGACTGCGACTATCAATGCGTTGAAGCTATATCTGATGCGATAGAATATGCAAGTTCTGGCTCAGTTGCCTGCATGATTATCGAACCTATTCTCGGGAATGGCGGCAATATCATTCCTCCTGCCGGATATTTCAAACGACTGCGTAAACTGTGTGATGAGTACAATATTATTCTCATTGCCGACGAAGTGCAGACCGGAATCGGTCGTACCGGAACCATGTTCGCTAGCGAACTGTTTGATATCCAGCCAGATATGATCACCCTTGCGAAAGGTCTTGGCGGGATCGGCGTACCTGTTGCTGCGGTATTAATGCAATCCCGGCTGAATGTGCTCGAAAAGCACGAACACTCCTTCACCTCAGGAAGTAATCTGATCTCCGTAACCGCTGCCAAATCCACCTTGGAAGTGGTATCCGAACCCGGATTCCTGGATGCGGTGAAACGCAAAGGTGAAATTTTGGGTGAATTGCTGCAAGAATTGGCATTAAAATACCCAAGTATCGGTGAAGCTCGTGGTGTCGGGTTAATGTGGGGGTTGGAGATCGTAGGTGACGGTAATGAACCGGATACGCTAAAAACCAATGCCATTGTTGACCGCGCTTTTACAGATGAGCATCTGATCTTGAGAAGTTCAAGATATGGTTTCGGCAACGTTGTTAAGGTCCGGCCTTCCCTTACCACAACCGAAGACGAACTGGTTGAGATTGTGGAGCGGCTGGATTCAGTGCTCGCCAGCGTTAATTAAAACATTTCAATGCAACTGTTCGAAGTGGTCGTTTCGGTTACGAATCGTTCTTATGATCGCTGTTATCCACGGATTTTCTTGATTTCCCTTTCCCAAGGGAAAAATCCGTTGATAAAGGCGAACGCTTCGCTTCTCCAGAATCGATTTCGTCCCCTTCACTACTTTCGTATCTTGTCAAAAACTGTTTAAGATGAATCGCTATATTTATATTTTATATAATTATAAGGAGGTTATAACATGCTTGCATTGGTATACAAATCGGCTTGGGATGTGGCGCTTGAGGATCGGCCTGTCCCGGAAATTACAAGAGATAATCAGGTGTTGGTTCGTATTCGGGCGACAGGTGTATGCGGTACCGATCTCGGTATTGTCAGCGGCAAATATCATGCGGTCCCTTCTGTCATTCTCGGTCATGAGTCTGCCGGGGAAGTCATTGAAGTTGGCTCTGCGGTTACGACATTACAACCGGGCGACCGTGTTGTGATCGACCCTACCTACTATTGCGGACAATGTGACATGTGCAGAACAGGCAGACAAAATCATTGCACACACAAGTCTGTTACCGAGACAGGTGTAAGTGCTGACGGAACATTTACAGATTATTATGTGACCGAGGATCGCTTTTTGTACAAATTGAAGGACCATGTGAGCTATGAAGAAGCAACTTTGACGGAACCGCTCAGCTGTATGCTGACAGGGATTAATCAGATTCATCTACTGCCGAATTTCAGAACGATCATCCTCGGCGCAGGCCCGATTGGCATTCTGTACAGCTACGCGCTCGCTTCTAAAGGGGTCACCGGCTGTCTGGTCGACATCTCTGAGGAACGCTTAGCCATTGCCGGTTCCATTGCACCAGACCGTTGGGAGGTTCATTCATCCTTCGAAAATGCAATAGAATCACTGTCACCCGCAACCCAGCAGGTCGATATGATCGTGGATACAACGGGCGTTGTGGGCACACAAGTGCTTTCCCAACTCGCCAGCGGCGGTTACCTGATGCTGGTTGGTCTGAGAGATGGAAACACATCCTTCAATCCCAAGGAAGTTGTGGACCGCAGTCTGAAAATTATTGGTTCCATTGATTCTCTGGGAACATTTGCAACCGCACATTATATGATTGAACAAGGGATTATTCCGGCAAAAAAAATCATCACCCACTCCTTCCCGTTGGAGGATTACGAAGAGGCATTCCGTACACTTGGCTGCGATATTCAGGGACGCACACTTCAAGCCTCTTCACATGCCATTAAAGTTGTGCTGCAATCCAGCGGTTCCAGTTTCTAAAGTGGAAGGTTAACCATGAATGGATTACATTAGAGACATATGTTTACACAATCCTGGAGGAGGAATACAACATGGCAGCAAACAAAGAATCTAACGGACTGGGAGCACCCAATGATGACATCATTCAAGCGGTCATTTTTGACATGGATGGTGTACTGATTGACAGCGAACCGATTTATTTCGAGATTGAGCGCAGCTCTTTTGCCCATTTTGGAGCAAGAGTGACTGATGAAGAACATCATACCTATGTTGGAGTTACGCTGGAATCCATGTGGCAGCAAGTACTGGACAAACATCAGCTGACAGCTACACTGGAAGAAATATTTGCTTATCATCAGCACAATGTGATGCAAACCATGCTTGCCCATCCGAATCTGACAGCAATGCCTTCCGTGGAACGCTGGGTTAGCTGGCTGCATGAGCAACATATACCCATAGCCGTTGCTTCTTCCTCTCCACGTGCACTCATTGATTTGATCATGGACAAAACCGGACTTGGGCGATACTTTGAGGTACGGATGACCGGAGAGGAAGTCGCGAGTGGCAAGCCAGCACCGGATATTTTCCTGACCACTGCTGAGATGATTGGTGCATCCCCTTCGAATTGTCTGGTGATCGAGGACTCGCGCAATGGTGTCCAAGCCGCCAAAAGTGCAGGCATGCGCTGCATCGGATATCGCAATCCGGGATCAGGCAATCAGGACTTGTCCAAAGCCGATCTTCAGATTTCCAGTTACGATGAGTTATGGACATTGAAGGATACGCTGCCCTTTGAAGGCAGATTGCCAAGCCTAGCGAAGCTACGCTGAGCAGATAGTACGTCTGGAAATAACGGACCTGGACAGACCTGTAGAAAAAAACAACCCGATCAGCTTCAATTCTTTCGAATTGGTGCTGGTCGGGTTTTGCTTGCTGCAATGGGTGTTACATGAGAACATATGCTGTAACATCAACTAAACCGAAAGTTCGAGACTTCCACCCAGATTGGGATGAGGAGCCGGAAGTGACTTTAACATTTCCGTCATTTGCTGACCTTGCTGTTGTGCTATGTCTTTCGACATAGACATCACCTGCAAACTCGCCGATTGTGCTATGGATGCCTGGCTCATGGCCATTGATAATGCTGCAATATCCATGCTATGTGCTCCTTTCTCTATCTTATCATTTGGGCGTACTTAATATATATCGGAAAGTGAGGATCAAATGTTGAGCAGCTCAGATCAAGCAAATAATTACCTGTTATGGCTGTTAGCTTCATGCTATAGTTTTAAGGTAGAAAAATAAAAGGAGAATCTTTAATGAAAAGTCTTAGGAAATTGACATGTATTTTTATTAGTTTTAGTTTACTGTTCGTATTACTTCCGCCTCACATGTTAGCGGCTAGTAATCCTCTAGCTGAGTCTTACCGAGATATTGAATACACTATATTCATTGATGGAAAGCTTGCGAGTTTCAACGATCAAGCATACCTAGCGGATAACGGTACCGTCTACATTCCTATCAAAATGTTCAAACAAATCGGTTCACTTATTGCTGTAGGAAATGGATTTGAAGTCAAAACCAAATTAAATAAAGAACAAGTAAGTAAGAAAGACACCATTTTGTACAAAGGAATAACCTACATATCATTCGAGAAGTTTCTAAAGGTTTCCGGTTACTCAGGCAGGAATGAAGATAATTTAATGGTAGCATTTATATGGGGAGACGAGGACGGAGCAACACGGACTAAGAAATTAATGAACGGAGTCCTTAGTGTTCCCAAAGCATATCGTTCCGTTTTTGGATCAAAAGTATACTCTTATGCACTAGATCAACCTGGCTGGATCGTCAGCATGACCCAACTTTATCAACTCACGGAAGTAACTATACAATCAGCAAATGGAAAGACCGTCACAGAATACATATATAAGGACATTGGATTTTCGAATTTTTGTTATTATTTTGATTACGAATATTTCATACATATCGCTTTTAAGGGGGGCGAATATTGGGCTAACAAAAATAATTTACCTTCTTCAAATCCGCTTTATCATTTAGAAAAAATAAAAATTCTTTCCGTTGATATTAAAAAAAATAATGTAATTGTGAAAGCCAAAAGAGCTAGTGGGAAGTCGATTACGTTCAAGTTGCCTGTTACAGACGATCCAAATGAATTTATTAATGGGTTGTTCTATGACAGTGACCCTAAAAAAGATTACCCAGGCTGGTCTTCAAACGTCTGGAAACTTATTAGTCAGCAAAAGATCAAATTAGGGATGACGTTTAATCAAGTGTTACTTTCTTGGGGGAGTCCAAATAGCACCAGTAACTCTACTAGTTCATTAGGTTCTATTGATATTTGGGTCTATGGAAATACCTACGTAACCTTCTACAATGGACAGATATATTCATGGTCCGATTACTAAAATTCGAGAGCAACTAGGTTGCTCTCTTTTTATTAGCTGTTCATTAGTGAATCAACTTACCCTTCAATCAATCCATACTTCACAAAACTATGATACAATCCATCTTCCTCTACTGTTCCAGTAATAACATCTGCAATAGCTTTCAGTCCAGGCTTTGCATTCCCCATGGCAATTCCGATATTACAAAATTCCAACATCTCGGCATCATTCATGCCATCACCGATGGCGCATGTATCTTCTTGGGACATGCCTAAATGCTTCAGCAGATCGGCGATCGCAATCGCTTTGTGAATGCCAGGGATCATTAGTTCACCACTTCCTTCACCAAAGATCGGCACAGTGCACTGAATGACTTCGAATTTTCCTTCAAACTCTTGCTTGATCCGCTCAAACGGGATGGCTGAGCTCTCCAAGAAACATACTTTGTTCACATCATCCTTATACAGGTCGGCCTCTCCATACGTTAATCCGGCAATAAACGGGTGCGATTTCAGCTCCTTCTTCTCTCTGGCTACAGGGTCATTCTCCACATCACCATAGATGCGGCTTTCCATGTGAGGTTGAAGATTGCTACTCGCATACAGAGCCGAATTGGATTCAAGGTAGAAGTCAATGCCGTTTTTATTTCGAGATTGAGCGCAGCTCTTTTACCCATTTTGGAGCCAGGGTGACTGATGAAGAACATCATTCCTATGTTGGAGTTACGCTGGAATCCATGTGGCAGCAAGTATTGGACAAACATCAGCTGACAGCTACGCTGGAAGAAATATTTACTTATCATCAGCATAATGTGATGCAAACCATGCTTGCCCATCCGAATCTGACGGCGATGCCTTCCGTGGAACGCTGGTTAAGTTGGCTGCATGAGAAACACATTCCCATAGCCGTAGCTTCTTCCTCTCCACGTGCACTGATTGATTTGATCATGGACAAGACCGGTCTTGGGCAATACTTTGAGGTGCGAATGACAGGTGAGGAAGTTACGAACGGCAAGCCGGCACCAGATATTTTCCTGACCACAGCTGAGATGATCGGTGCGTCCCCTTCGAATTGTCTGGTGATCGAGGACTCGCGCAATGGTGTCCAAGCCGCCAAAAGTGCAGGCATGCGCTGCATCGGATATCGCAATCCGGGATCAGGCAATCAGGACTTGTCCAAAGCCGATCTTCAGATTTCCAGTTACGATGAGTTATGGACATTAAAGGATACACTGCCCTTTGAAGGCAGATTGCCAAGCTTGTCAAAGTTTCGCTGAGAAGATCGTAATAAAAAAGATCGTAATTTCGGAATGAGGATTTAGAAAAAAAACAACCCAAACGGCTTCAATTCATTTGAATTGGAGCTGTTTGGGTTTTGCTTGCTGCAAAGAGTGTTACATAAGAACACATGCTGTAATTTCAACTAAACCGAAAGATCGAGACTTCTACCCAGATTGGGATGAGGAGCAGGCATTGACTTCAACATTTCCGCCATCTGCTGGCCTTGCTGCTGTGCCATGTCTTTTGTAATCGACATCACTTGCAAGCTTGCCGACTGCACTACTGAAGCTTGGCTCATCGCCATTGATAATGCTGCAATATCCATGTTCTGCACTCCTTTCACTTTCTGATTACATAGATGTACTTATTATATATCGGTCAGTAGAGAGGAATTGTTAAAAGGTCGATCAAAATGTATACGGAGGATTCTTTCGTTTCCACGATCTGTTGAATGAACATCCGCAATTTCAATAGCTGATCTTCCTCGTTGGTGACATCACAATGTTGATCCGACCACGTAAGAAGCTTTATTTCTCCATCTACAGTAATTTTCCAGCTATCATCATTAACGGAGCATAAAAAGGGGATGCCATAAGTCATGAGCATGACTGAGGACATCCCTTATTAAAGTTATTTTATTCTAATGAACCTGGCACATGCTATTCGCTCTGATTTGCACAGGTCTGTGGTGTAACGAATCACAGAGACGTTATTTCGTCGATTGGGTCGATTTTTAGGTTCTGACACCCTGATATGATGAAATAACATTACTGAGGTTCGTTTAAGTTTGCCATTCACATCGAATCTACCTATTAATACGCGTCAGATTCGTTAGCGCTTTGAGTGAGGAGGAAACTCACTTTTGGAGCGGCCCATTACTTGTGCATTAATAACTGTTCGACGTACTCAACGCAAGTTCGTTTATTTTAACTTCCGGGTTACTTACCACCTGTTGAATCATGGAAATAAAGTGTTTTTGAATCTGTTCAACGGTAGATGGGTCGTACACATTGGCATTGTACATCAATATGATCTTCATATTTTCATGAGGCTTGATGATCAAAGTAAAATCAAAACTATTGTGTTCTGTACCCCCAACATTCATAATCTCAAGCGGTGTTTCACCTTTCTGACCCAGACTCTCCATTCGGTTCTCTACCGGGAAGTTCTGATATACAACAACATGGTTAATCAGAGATTGTTTTTGCTTGGTCAGATTTTGAATATCATATAACGAATACGTATCATATGCATGTGACTCCACAGCTTGAGCCTGATTTCTTTTCATTAAAGATATAAATGACTCATCGGCCTGAGCCTGGATACGAACAGGAATTGCATTAATAAATAATCCAATCATACTTTCGATCCCAGGAATGACAGGCGGTCTGCCCGATACAACACTTCCGAATACAACATCGTTGCTCTCATTGTATTGCTGCAACAATACACCCCAGACCGTCTGCACTAACGTATGGAGAGTAACATGCTGCTGTTCCGCAATCTGTTTCATTTGCTCGATTAGTACATCATCCAAATAACAGTTTAACGTTCTGGAATCCTGTCTTTCATGTTTCGGTTTGATTTTTTCTCCAGGCAGTTTCGTTTGTCCCTCATAACCATCCAGGTAATGACTCCAATACGTTATTGCACCTTGATGATCTTGCTGTTCCAGCCATTCAATGAATTGACTATACGGTGTTAATAGAGTCACTTGAGGCTTTCTATTTTCCCGAATCGCAAAATAATTTTCAAATATCTCTTTGCTAACCAGAGACATACACCAGCCGTCCATCAAAATATGGTGAAAACTCCATATGACGCGGTATTCCTCAGGCTTTGTTCGTAAAACAGACATACGTATTAGCGAATCTCGTTGTAAGTCAAATCCTCTTGCCTTGTCCTGCTCGATATACTCGTCAACATACGTTTTACATTGCAGCTCACTTGTGCCAGCTACAACTTCATAGTTAAATTCAAATTTCTTCTCTTGATACACGATTTGAAGAGGGATGTCCACAAAATCACTGTAAAAATTAGTTCTTAATATCGCATGCCTTTGCATTAATTGATCCAAACTTTGCGCAAAAGAGGTAACATCCAAATCTCCACGCATATCAAACATGATTTGTACAAAGTAAGCGCCAGAAATTGGATTCCGTTCACTTTCGTACAGCATTTCCTTCTGTAATGGTGTAAGTGGGTACACATTTTCGATTCGACCGATGTGCCCCGTGTGTTCCACGATTTGATCCAATTGATCAATGGTTAATGACTTGCATGAAATATCACTTGGCGTCAGCTCGGTTTGTTCCATCGTTACACAATGTTCAACGACTCTATTAAGACCTTCCTTATAGAGAAAAGCCAATTGCTCCATCGTTTCCCGGCGATATTGTTTTGAACTATAGTTAATGGACAGCGACAACCGCCCCTCTGTAACAATGCCATTGATATTAAGCACAAAAGGTCTTTTGTTGTTTTCACTTACAGATGGCCCGCTGGAATAAGGCGAAAATTTAATGCCATCTTGGCCCGAATCCTGATTCACCTGTCCCATATAGTTGAAACTAATTTCGGGATTTTTCTCTAACTTGAATCCTTCATTTCCATGTGACAAATACCTCGAAATCCCGTAACCAATGCCCTTGGTTGGGATCTGGCGCAGTCCTTCCTTGACGGTCTTAATCTTCCTTGATAAGTCAGCCCCGGACTCCATCGTAATCATAACGGGGTACATACTCGTAAACCATCCCACTGTACGCGTAATGTCCAGCTCTGACAGGATGTCTTCTCTACCATGCCCTTCCAGATTTACGAGCATTTCTCCCATGCCTGTCCAATCATGAACAGCCATTCCTAATGCCGTTAGCAATATATCATTAATTTCCGTATGGTACGCATGATGTGTTCGCTTTAATAATTGCTCGGTTTCCGCTGCGGTCCAATGAATGGTGAGCGTTTCACTATCTTTGCCAATCGTCTCATCACAATCCATATCTTTAGGCAGCGGGCTTAGCTGGGCCTGCTCCACACGACTCCAGTATAGATTCTCTTGCTTCATCGCCGGGCTGTCTGCAAATGTAGACAATTGTTCTGCCCATTGTTTAAACGAGGTCGTTTTTTGAGGAAGCCGGATTTCTTCACCTCTTAAGAACTGTTCTTGCCCTGTCTGAATATCTTCATATAAAATACGCCATGATACCCCGTCTACCAACAAATGATGGATGGCAATAAGCAGGTGATCCCCTTCAGCACATTGGAACAACCCAAGTTTGATCAAAGGTCCGTGAGACAGATCCATACCACTCTGAATTTCTTTTGCTTTATTTTCAATGAACGATGCAGGGTCTGCTTCTGTTTTGAGGTCAACGATTTCAAGGCTGTATAATCCATCTTCGTCTGCCCTTCGATTCCACGCTTCATATCCGCCTTCAGGCGCTTGTCGATAAAGGATACGTAGAGCATCATGCTGTTTAACGATCTTATCCATGATGCTGTGAATAAAGTGAACATCAAACCCTTTTTCACGAAAGAACATCATTTCCTGATTGTAATGATGTGCGTCCACCATATTTTGATCAAAGAACCAGCGCTGAACAGGTGTCAGCATCACTTGTCCCGTAACTTCCCCTTGGTCAGAAATAGTGCTTACGGATGTAACGTGTTCACTCAACTCCGCTACTGTCGGATAGGTGAAGAAATGCTTCATTTCCACTTTATACCCTGCTTGAAGCAGTCGTGAGGAAACTTGAATACATTTAATCGAATCACCCCCGAGTTCAAAGAAATGATCTGATGTGCTAATCTTTTGAACACCAAGCACAGCTTCCCAGGCAGAGACGATCGCTTGTTCTACAGCGTTCTGCGGCGCCATATACTCGGTCCCTTTTTGCATATGTTCTTGTGGAGATGGCAATGCCTTACGGTCAACCTTCCCATTGGAAGTTAACGGTATATGCTCTAATTGAACAAAATAAGACGGGATCATATAATCCGGAATTTCATGAGATAATGCCATTCTGATTTTCTTCGCTGTCAGTGAGCTGTCGCCTTTCCAATACGCACACAACTGCTTCGAACCATCCTCATGCTCACGGGCAATAACGACCGCTTCCTGAATGGAGTTTATTTGCAATAGCGCAGTTTCCACTTCGCCAAGCTCAATTCGGTAACCGCGAATTTTCACTTGATGATCGATTCGTCCCAGATATTCAATATTTCCATCCGGCAGCCATCTTGCAGCATCTCCTGTGCGATACATTTTCCCTTCTGTAATCCAGGGGTGATCAACAAATTTCTCTGCGGTTAAATCAGGCCGGTTCAGATAACCTCTGGCAAGGCCCTCACCTGCTACAACTAATTCTCCCTGAACACCGATCGGTTGAATGCGTTGATGTTTATCCAGAATATAGGTCTGCAACGTCGGGATTGGTTTTCCAATATTGCTCTTTCCAGCATGTATTTCAATGTCGGTTATTTCCTTATACGTTACATGAACCGTTGTTTCGGTTATCCCATACATATTAATTAACTGGATAAATGGATATTTCAGCTTCCATTCCTTCAATAACACGGGATTGAGGGCTTCTCCTCCAAAAATCACTTTTCTTAATTTCAGATCTGCTGCATGACCTGCCAGTTCTTCCTGAAGAAGATGATAGAAATACGTTGGCGTTTGATTCAATATCGTCACTTGCTCGTTTTTTAACAATTGTAGAAATTGTTCCGGACTTTTTGCCGTCATTTGAGGTACGATAACCAGTTTTCCGCCATAGAGCAATGCTCCGTACATTTCCCATACCGAAAAATCAAAACAAAAGGAATGGAATAATGTCCATGTATCTGATGCATTAAAATCAAACAAGTTTTTACTGTTGAACAACAATCGCACCACATTTTTATGTTCAATACATGTCCCTTTTGGTTTACCTGTTGTTCCTGAGGTATAAATTACATATGCCAGGCCTGTTGGTGCAGTAGTAATTCCCAAATTGGAATGACCTTCATGATAGGACTCAGGTAGATCCAGGCAAACGACCTCTCCTGCAAAAGAGACACGTTCTTGCAAATGACTTTGCATTAATAATACATGTACACCCGAATCCTCAAGCATGTAGTTTATACGATCCTCTGGATATTCAGGATCAATCGGCACGTATGCGCCACCCGCTTTCAAAATCGCAAGGATTCCTACAACCATGTCTAGCGAACGATCAGCGATGATCCCGATTAACTGATCATTTTGAATGCCTATAGCCTTCAGCGTTCTTGCTAATTGGTTGGCTTTCTCGTTCAGCGCTTGATAGGTGAAATGTTGATCCTCGAAAACAACCGCAACGTGTTCAGGAGTTCTTGCCGCTTGTTCCTCAAACAGTCCATGAATCGTCTTGTCCATTGGGTATTCAGCCATAGAATCATTAAACTGTTCCAAAATTTGTGTTTTCTCCTGTGTTGTAGTCAAGTCAATGTCATGGATCGGAATATTCGGATTGTTGACCACTTGCTCCAACATCTGAATCAAGTGACCTTGAATGCGTTCTACGCTTGCCCGATCATAGACGTTAGCATTGTAATAGAACATACATTTCATGGATTGGCCTGGTTTAATAATCAGGTTAAAGTCATAGTTCGTTTGTTCATCTGCTTCTACATTCGTAATCCGAAGAGCTGTCTCCTCCTGATCCCCAAACTGTTCCATAATGCCCTGTACAGGATAATTCTCGAATATCAGGATATGATCAATCAAATTTTGCTTTTGCGATGTTTCCGCTTGAATCTCGTATAACGGATACGTGTCATGTGGATGCGAAGCGACAGCATGTTCCTGATTCCGCTTCATAATCGCTGCAAATGTCTCGTTACCTCGAGTCTGAACGCGTACAGGAATGGTATTAATGAATAAACCAATGATTCTCTCAACTCCAACAATCCCCGCAGGTCTGCCCGACACTACGCTTCCGAATACGACATCCTCACTTCCGTTATATATCTGTAGCAACATTCCCCAGGCTGTCTGCATGAACGTATTCAGCGTCACCTGATTCTGACTGGCCACTTGTGCGATTTGTCCGGTTAATTCCTGACTTAATGTACAAATCATATGCTCTGAATGATATTCATCACTCTTCGTAATTGAATGTTCTTTTGGCAGAGTGGTCTGCTCATCATAACCTTGCAAATAGTCACTCCAGTATTTCAGAGACTCTTCATGATCTTGGTTGTCCAGCCATTCAATATAGTGTTTATATGGAATCGTACTCTTTGCCTCCAGTTTTCGTTGTTCCTGAATAGCAAAGTATCCATCAAACAACTCCTGGATTACAAGAGACAGGCACCAGCCATCCATCAAAATATGATGATAATTCCAAATGAAACGATAGGTTTGGTCATGCGTTTGCAAGATCGAAATACGCATTAACACATCCTGAGACAGGTCGAAACCTTTTATTTTATCTGCTCTTGTATATTCTGCCACGTATGCTTCACGATCTTCTTCATTCATCTCACGCAAATCTTCGTATATTAGCCCATTCCGTTTATGACGGTATACCACTTGCAGGGGTCCATTCTTCCATTTGCTATGAAAATTTGTTCTGAGAATCGAATTACGCTGCATCAACTGATCCAGACTCTTCGTAAAAGCTTCCACGTCTAACGAACCATGAAGATCCAGCGTGGTTTGAAGGAAATACGCTTCCGATTTTGAATGAAGCAAATGATGAAAGAACATCCCATTTTGCATCGGTGACAAAGCATATATATCTTCGATTTCACCAATGTGTTCCGATTCTTGAACATATCCTTCTAATTCTTCAATGGTAATTCCTTTTAACGTTAGATCACTTGGTGTACATTCCGGCTTCTCTTTTGTCACACAATGCATCACGATTTCTTGCAGATGATCTCTAAAATATTTTCCCACTCGCTCTATCGTTTCTTTTTGATATTGTGTGTGACTATACCGAAGTGACAACGTCAATTTGCCTTCCACAATTAAGGCATTCATATCGATAAGAACATTTCTTCTGTGATTGTCGCTTGCTGTTGCTCCGCCTGGATAGGGAGAGATCTGCATCCCGCTATTCTGAAGATCCTGATCAAATTGACCCAAATAGTTAAAACTAATTTCAGGATTCAAGGTAAAGGGCGTTTCTTGCTGATGTGCACTTAAATATCGTAAAATACCATAACCAATCCCTTTTTTAGGGATTTGACGAATCATTTCTTTGTTTGTTTTGATGAAAAGAGACATATTTGAACTTGCTTCCATATCAAGTACAACCGGATACTGGCTCGTAAACCATCCGATCGTTCGTGTAATATCGAGATCCGGTAAAATTTGTTCTCTTCCATGTCCCTCCAGATTGACCAGCACTTTATCCATGCCCGTCCATTGGTGAATAGACATGCCTAATGCATGGAGCAGCAAATCGCTAATCTCCGTTTTATACGCACGATTCGCTTGTTTTAATAATTGTTCCGTTTCTGCCGCTGACCATTCTATCGTGATCTCTTCACTGTCTTTTTCCAGTGCATGATCCGCTTCGAAATCTGTAGGTAACGGTTTATAGGTTGCTTGTTCAATTTCATTCCAATAGGCTAGCTCTTGCGTTATCGCATCACTGTTCGCATACAACTGAAGCTGTTCTGCCCATAATTGGAATGAAGCCGTTTTTTGCGGTAGTTGAATCGATTCTCCCTCACTTAATTGTTCATATCCTCTCGATAGATCTTCAATCAAAATTCGCCATGAAACCCCGTCGATGACGAGGTGATGAATAACGATGAGTAAATGATCTCCGTCTGCACATTGAAATACGCCCAGCTTCATCAAGGGTCCACGTTCCAAAGTGAACGTGCTTTGCATTTCATTTGCCTTCTTCTCGATTTCTTGAGACGGATCTGCTAATGACTTGAAGTCCATCACTTCAAGTGTATATAAGGAATCCCTTGCCAACCCTTCATTCCACGCTTCATAACCCTGTTCTGTAAGGCGATATACTGTACGAAGTGCATCATGATGCTCACTCAATTTATCGAATACACGGCGAAGTGTGACTTCATGAAAACCTTCTTTCCGATACAACATCACGGACTGATTATAATGATGGGCGTCCACCTTGTATTGCTCAAAAAACCAATGCTGAATTGGAGTCAGCATCACTTTTCCAGTGATGATTCCCTGTTCTGACAGGGTACTTATGGGTTGGACATAGGGAATCAAGCTTGCTATGGTTGGATTTTTAAACAAATGATCCATCTGCACCTGGTAACCTGCTTGATATAACCTCGAAGAAACTTGAATGGATTTAATCGAATCTCCTCCAAGCTCGAAGAAATTATCCAAAATCCCTATGTTCTCTACCCCAAGTACCTCTTCCCAGATCGATACAAGTTGTTGTTCCACCATCGTTCGGGGTGCTTCGTACTCCATGCCCTTCAACATATGTTCTTTGGGAGCAGGCAAAGCTTTGCGATCGATTTTCCCGTTAGACGTGAGCGGCATCTGATCCAGCTGTACAAAATAGGACGGAATCATGTAGTTTGGCAGCTCCTGGGACAGCGCCTCCCGCAGTTCCCCGATCGTGATTGCATCCTCTCCTACCAGGTACGCACATAATTGTTTGGTTCCCGTTTCATCTTCTCTGGCTATGACGATGGCCTCTTTTATCTGGGTACTATTTAGAAGAGCCTTCTCCACTTCACCAAGTTCAATCCGGTGTCCACGAATTTTCTCTTGATGATCCACCCTTCCTATATACTCTATGTTCCCATCGGGCAGCCATCTTGCGAAGTCACCTGTCTTGTACATTTTTGCTTCCGAAACAAATGGATCATCCACGAATTTCTCCGCAGTCAGATCTGGACGGTTCAAGTAACCTCTGGATAGCCCTGCTCCGGCTACACATAATTCTCCCTGAACTCCAATAGGCTGCAATTCATTCCGTTCTCCTAAAATGTAGACTCTATTGTTCGCAATAGGCTTCCCGATTGAGATATTTTGATCTGCCGACTTGATCGACAGAACTGTGGATACAACACTATTTTCGGTTGGACCGTATTCATTACACACTTCGATGCGTGGATTGATTCGCTGCAATTTGTGTATTAAGGCAGGAACAATCTTCTCTCCCGCAGCCACCACATTTTTCATGGATGCCCAATCTTCCACGCTTACTTGTTCCAATAGGGTCATCAAGAAACTGGGTGGACTTTGGATGTGTGTGATTTGCTGTTTTTTGACCATCGTATTGATGGCCACAGCATCTTTACACTGTTGCTGGTTTAACAAGTACACTGTCGAGCCAGATATTATCGGACCAAAGAAATGAGTAATAAATGAATCAAAAACGAAAGGATTCAGCATTAATACCCGATCATCTCCGGTAAAATGATAAAAATCCGATTTCCATTGCAGGGAATTCACAATGCTGGCATGTTCAATCATTACGCCTTTGGGATGGCCTGTTGTTCCAGACGTGTAGATCATGTATGCCAAATCACTGGAGATCGCTCCATCTTCCAAATTTAAATGATGATCATGGTGATTTATTTCAGAATCCAGTATGACACATGTCCCTGCAAAATGTTCCGGCTTCTGTATATGACTTTGATGCAGCAACCAAGCCACTTTTGAATCCTCAAGGATATAGTGAATACGATCTGCCGGATATTCCGGATCGATTGGGACATAAGCCCCGCCAGCTTTTAGAATACCGAATAAACCTACGATCATCTCAAGTGAGCGCTCTGCCATAATGCCAACGAACTGACCCGCCTGCACCCCCTTAGCTTGAAGCAATCGGGCCAATTGGTTGGATTTTTGATTTAACTCTCTGTACGTTAACTGTCTATTCTCAAATACGACTGCCGGATGGTCCGGTGTTCGTTCCACCTGTTCTTCAAATAATTGATGCATCGTCTTGTTCTGTGGATACCCCACGCTTGTATCGTTAAAGTCATATAACAGCTTGTTTCGATGAAACTCCGATAACATATCGACATGACTTAACTCCAAATCAGGTTGGTTCAGCACAACGGATAACAATTGGTCAAGATGCTCTACAATTTGAACCATATAATCGCGATCATAACGATCATCATCATAAACTAATCTTAACTGAATGGAGTCGTGCTCCAGATCAAAGTGGAACATTGTCGCCGCTTTTACGTTATTTTCATCAAGGGCAGGATGAATTTCATTCAACGAAACCAAGGTAGGAATCAGAGGTACATGGTTCGAATCATACTGAACATTTAAACGTTCAACCATTTTTCTGAAAGGGATTCGTTGATGCTGAATGGCTTCGGTTAAACAGGTCTTCACTTGATTAAATACGGACTTGAATGACATCACATGATTGATATTATTTTTTAAGACAAGAACCTTATTCGAGAGCGATAGATCATTGTTCTTTTCTTCCATCGTTGGTATGCCAATAATCATCTTGGTTTCATTCGTGTATTTATATAACAGACACTGAACTCCCGTTAATAAGATCGTATATATCGCCATAGGAGCATTTCGTGACATGGACTTGATTTTATATGAAACATCGGCTGACAAAGACTTATATATATCATTCTGGTGCTGCGTATCGTCTGGCTGTTTGGAGGTTGTCTTGCAATAAGGCAAATGAACAAGATGATCATCATCTTCAAATCGGCTTGCCCAATACGATTCCTGTTTCTTAAAAATAGACATACGGCACCCCGATCACATTTATATTTTTAGTTATTTTAGAAATCTACTTCAATTAGATCAGCCAGCGTATCCCCATCTATTAATTCTTCAACCAATTGAATCTTGTTGATTTCAATATGAGGGTCTTTGGCAATGGTTGTTAATATGACCAACAGATTTTGTGACATCGCTTCAATCGTTGTTTTCTCAAATAAAATCGTACTGTATTCAAAGGCCACTTCTAACTTGTGTTGCAATTCGGTAACATACAACGTTAAATCGAATTTGGATACTCTCGTGTTTGGTGCATAAGGCTTACAGGTTACTCCATCCATCTGAATCTCTGAAGCATCTGTATTCTGCAATACAAACATGGTGTCAAACAACGGATTCCGCCGAGCATCTTTGGTTACATTTACTTTCTCAATCAATTCTTCAAACGGATAATCCTGATTCTCATAAGCGTTCAACATATTTTCTTTCACTTCCAGCAGATACTCCGTGAATGTTTTATCCGCGGCAGGATAATTGCGAATAGCCAGTGTATTCACGAACATCCCCATGACCGGCTCCAGCTCAGCATGTGTCCTGCCTGCAATCGGCGTGCCTACAATGATATCTTCTTGCCCGCTGTATTTAGATAATAGAATCGTATAGGCGGCTAATAGAATCATATATAACGTTGTTCCTGTCCGTACTTCCATGTTCCTTAAGCCTGGAAGAATGTCTTCCTCCAAAACAATGTCCAATACATCTCCCGCATAGCTTAGCGTTTCAGGTCTTTCATAGTCTGTTGGCAGATCCAATAGCGGGATACTCTCACCAAACACAGTAAGCCAATACTTCTCCTGCTTTTTCATCCACTCACTATGAAGTTGCATTTGCTGCCATTCAGCATAGTCCTTATACTGAATTCGAAGAGGAGATAGCTCCTCTCCCTTATAGAACTGGCTAAGTTCAGTCATCAGAAGATGTACGGATAGTCCGTCTGCAATAATATGGTGCAGATCTACCAGCAATACATGACGCTCCTGCTGAAGTTCAATAAGTCCCACCCTCATAAGAGGTGCTTGCCCGAGATCAAATGTGCGAACAAACTGTTCAATTCGATCTTCGATCTCTACTTCCGTTGACTCGATCAATTCAATTCCAAAGTTCACTTTAGGGTATACGATCTGTTTCGGTTCTCCGTGTATGACTTTGAATCCAGTCCGAAGCGATTCATGACGATGAATCAATTGTTGGAATGCTTCTTCCAATTTGATCCGATCAAGCGATCCCTCCAGCATAAACATACCTGACATGTTGTACATGAGTTCCTTGCCGGCTTTGATGCTCATGATGTACATTCTCATTTGCGCTGAAGAAATAGGATAATATTCTTTTTCCTCCACTTGAGGAATGGACACTAATACTTCCTGTTCCATTTGTTCAATAGATTGAGCCATCTGTTCAATGGTCTGCCATTCAAAGACGTTTCTTACCGATATGTGGATATTCAGCTTTTGATTGATTTTGGCGGCCAGCTTGGTCGCACGTAAAGAGTTGCCTCCTACATCAAAAAAACTGTCTTTTACACTGATTTTTTTCACGGCAAGCACATCCTGCCAAATAGGCAGCAACTGTTTTTCCACCCCAGTTCGGGGTTCTATATATGCACTTCCCGTTTGTATGTTTTCTTCTGGACTCGGAAGCGAATTGCGATCGATTTTCCCGTTCGATGTCAGAGGCATGTGATCCAATGGTATAAAGTAGGCTGGTACCATGTAATTCGGCAACACCTTAGAGAGGCTTTGTTTTAACTCTCCCACCGTCAGCGTGGAATCCGCTGTAAAGTATGCACATAACGATTTGTCCCCGTAATCATCCTCATGTGCGATGACGATAACTTCTTTCACACACTCTAGATCTAACAGTGCTGCTTCGACCTCTCCTACTTCGATCCGATATCCGCGAATCTTAATTTGGTGATCCATTCTTCCCAAATACTCGATATGGCCATCGGGAAGCCATTTCACCAAATCTCCCGTTTTGTACATTGTCGCTCCCTGGACATACGGATCACTTACAAATTTTTCTGCTGTCAGCTCAGGTAAATTCAAGTATCCTCTACCAACCCCATCGCCAGAGATACATAATTCCCCTACGACGCCTACAGGCTGAACTTTGCCATGTTTGTTCAATACATACAGGCGATTATTTCCTAATGTTCGACCAATCGGTAGGTGAGCTCGTTGATTCGCTGTATCCAGGTGTTCTGGAAGTACACGGTATGTCGCAACATCCACACAACATTCTGTTGGACCGTACACATTAACTATGGTTGGAGGCGTTATATGATTGCGAGCAAATAATGATGTGATTTCATTTACACTTTGCTGAGAAAGAGCTTCACCACCAATGAGCATATATTTTAGCGATATGCCTTGAACGTTTTTTGCCTTCGATAGTAATTTCAGGTGTGCAGGCGTACCGTCCGTCAAATCAATTTGGTGGTGCTGATAATAATTCATTAAATCTTGTCCATCCAGTACCGTGTCTTTGTCTACAATAAACAAAGCATGTCCTGAAAGCAGTGCGCCAAAAATCTGCTTCACAGATGCATCGAAATAGTAAGGCGCAAGTAGAGCGACATGCATGCTGCTATGCTGATCATCTATAACTTGACTGTACAACGCTTTAACCAAGTGATGAACCTGACGATGTTCGATCATCACACCTTTTGGCATGCCTGTTGTGCCTGAAGTATAGATCACATAAGCCAACTGCTCTGAATTCCCTGCCGGTTCCATATTCGACAGATTAGCTGCGTAGGTTTCTTTATCATTCAAATCAATGATTTGGCCATTGAATGATACCAACTGCTTCAAATGCTTTTGCGTGACTAACAACGTTGCCCCTGAATCATGCAGGATGTACCGGATACGCTCTTCAGGAGAATCCGGATCAATCGGTACATACGCCCCGCCTGCTTTTAGAATGCCAAAGATGCCAACGATCATCTCAATCGAACGATCTGTCAGAATACCTACAAATTGATCCTGCTGCACTCCCGCAGCTCTAAGCGTATATGCCAACTGATTCGCCCGTTCATTCAATTGACGATACGTCCATTGCTCATCTCCAAAAGCGACGGCTAATTGATCGGGTGTCCGTTCCACTTGTGCTTCGAATAACTCCTGAATGGTCCGATCCCGGGAATATTCTATGTTGGTATCATTAAAGTCATATAAAAGAACGTGCTGCTCATGTTCAGACAGCATTTGAATATCGGACAAGGCAATATCAGGTTCGATCACAATGTCTCTGAGGATGTTGAACAGATGTGTTTTCATTCTGTCGATGGTATCCCGTTCAAACAGCTCCGTCTTGTAATTAAAGTGCATTTCCAGACACTCATTATCATCCTCAACGATGAACATCAGATCATATAACGATACACCGACATTTAATTCTCTAACTTTAAAGCTGCAATCCTGTTCTTGCCGTTGATTCAACGCGGTATTTAAGAAGATATACATCGTATTGAAAAGTGCTGTCCCGGTTGTATCCCGATGTGTGTTTAAATTCTCTACAAGGTTGTCAAAAAGATAGTCCTGGTTCTCCAATGCATCCAGGGATTGTTTTTTAATTTCCTCAAGATAGGATCGAAATGACTTATTCCCCACCGGCTGTGATCGAATCGCTACCGTCTGGATAAAGACACCTATCATATTCTCGACATCCGGATGGTTTCTTCCTGATGTTGGCGTGCCTACAATCATATCTTCTTGATCCGTATATTGATGAAGCAGCACATTATACGCTGCCAATAACACCATAAACATCGTAGTTCCCGTTTGTTTCGCAAGCTTCTCCAGCGACTGCTTCAAGTGTGCGTCCAACACAAATGACAATCTAGAACCTGCCGAAGTCAAATGAGGTGTCCGAACAAAATCAGTAGGCAGATTAAGGTTCGGGAGTTCTCCTTTGAATTGATCCAGCCAATATTTTTCTTGCTGCTTATAAGACTCCCCCACCTGAAATTCTTTCTGCCAAGCTGTAAAGTCTTTGTATTCAATCTCAATTTCCGACATGTTTCTTCCGTCATACACATCGATCAGTTCATTCGCAAGAATGCCAACGGAATATCCGTCCGATATAATATGATGCATCTCGATGAGAAT
Organism: Paenibacillus sp. W2I17; assembly: GCF_030815985.1. Lineage (NCBI taxonomy): Bacteria > Bacillati > Bacillota > Bacilli > Caryophanales > Paenibacillaceae > Paenibacillus > Paenibacillus sp. W2I17. The sequence continues at coordinate 411,642 of NZ_JAUSXM010000001.1, read as the reverse complement.
CTCTGCATGATCATCGTTTACACGAATGAATTCGGCACGTATTAATGGCGCCTTGGAGCAATCAAATGGTTTGGCAAACGTCTTAACATGTTGTTCGAATGAAGCAGAGTTTGCCTGAGATCGTTTCACTTCAAAATCAATCGTTGGAGCAATACGCTGGTAAAGCTCTCCATCCATCAGATGGAAACTGGTGCGAAAAGCTTCGTGACGGTGCACGATTTGTTCCAATGACGAAATCAATTTAGCTTCATCGATATTTCCTGTGACCGTAATATGGCCGCACATGTTCTGAAACACACTATTCGGCTCAAATTGATCCAAAAAGTAGATCCGCTGTTGTGCAGATGATGTCTCATAGAATTCCTTGACGTCCAATGCCTTAATCGGAATGAATGTTTCCTCGTTCTCGCCTGTAATCAGACTGGCAAGCTGCTTCAGACGTTGGTTTTGGAAGAATTGAACAATTGAAATTTTATGTTGAAACTGCTCATGTACCTTGGATAGCATTACTGTCGCCTTGAGCGAGTTACCTCCGAGATCAAAAAAGTGATCATGTCTCCCCACTTGATCGAGGGATAATACGTCCTCCCAGATCAAGGCCAGCTTTTTCTCCACGTCATTGACTGGAGACTCGAATATGGCTGCATGATTAACGTGAGGAAGACGCTCCGTAACAAACCGATTATATATTTCCTGTAATTGGTCCTGTTGCTCGGATGAGAACAACGTCAAAGACGAGATTTCAGCCTCTGGATGACTCACCATTTTTTGCAGCAAATCCTTAAATCCTTCAGACCACAATTTCATCATCTCAGGTCCAATAAGCTCGGTATTGTAATCAAAATCCAGGTACAATTCATGGCTAACATCCGTAATATTAAGAAATAAATCGTAAGAAATATGTTTGATCGGATACGACATGAATTCAGTCTTGATATTTTCAAATTGAAGATGATGAATCGTTCTGTCCATATTGAATAAAATCCGGGTATCCGGTGCAGTCATATGAGCAAGCTGTTCGGATACGAGGGTCAATGGAACATGCTGATGCTTCATGACTAGAGCCAGCGTTTCCTTGAGCTGAAGAACATGGTCTACAACGGATTGTTTCGTTAACAAGGCATGATGAACAGGTATAATGTTGACACAGTTGCCAATCAGTGCATTTTTTCGCATATGAGACTGACCCGCTGTAGGCACGCCGATGACAAGGTGAGACTGCCCTGTTAGTTGATGCAAATATAAATGAAACGCTGCAAACATCGTTACAAACAAACTGCTCTTATTATTGATGCTTAATGTTCGCAAAGACTCTGTTAATTGATGATCCAGCTTGATGGAATACCTTTCACCAGAATATCCCCTGGGCACATCATCGGACGGTACCGTTGGAAGTGAAATGTTGGGATAGGTTAAGGAAAATTGTTCTTTCCAGAACTGAATCCCTTGGGTAAATGAGCCTTTTTCATGTTCAAGTCGTTGCCATCTTAAATACTCACGGAATGGAGTGGCTTCAGGTAATTGAACCGGAACTCCTCGGAAAAGAGCAGAATAGGTATGTTCCAACTCTTGGATGAATACAGCAATCGACCAGCCATCTACAACAATATGATGAAATGTCAGCACCATAAGGTATTGATCGGCTGCCTTTTTAAGCAAGGTGATTCTAAATAGAGGTTCCCCAGACTGTAAATCGAAGGCTTCATTTGCATCGGCAGATAACCAATTGGAAATTTCCCGTTCTTGATCCTCACCCGCATATGCCGAGAAATCCAACCGTGTACATTGAAATTCCATTACGGATCTGATTTGTTGTGTTTCACGATCGGCATGAATGACTGTTCTCAGGGCTTCATGACGCTGTGCGATCTGATTCACGGCCTGATCCAGTGCGGAAGGCTTTATTCCACCTGTCATTTTTAAAATAACACTCTGATTTAATGCAGCATTCGCATCTTCCCCATGTAATGAAGTTAACAATAATTGTTTTTGCTCTAAAGAGAGCGGATATTCCGAAACAGGCGATTCACCAGGGATAAACCCCCATTCGCGTAGTTCATAGATCGTCTCTTTCACGATTCTGATTATCGTATCCATGTCACCCATGGAATGCACAGTCGATATAAAACAGTTACGGCCTTCCCAAATATATAAACCTTTATAAATTAAATGGTAGAAGAATAATTCCATATCTCCAAATGATATAAATCGAAATAAAGATCCATAGTTCACCATTTGCATCGGTACATTCGCTGTTTTGAAAAACGCATTTAATTCTTTTACAAGATAATCTGTTTTTTCATTTAATTCCTTATATAAGGTTTCTGCTTCAGATTGAAGATACTGTAGTACCGTTAACATCACTCTCATCGTAAGAGGGTGTGTACAGAAGGTTCCACCGACAAACGTTTTCTTATCTGCATCGGAAGGGTAAGAATCATCACCAAAGTTCCAGGTTCCACCATCTACCGGATTCATAAATTCAGCTTTACCCGCGACTATACCAATAGGCAGCCCGCCACCGACCACTTTCCCATACGTAACCAAATCTGCTTGAACCCCAAACCAATCCTGTGCTCCACCCAGACCAATTCTAAATCCAGTGATGACTTCATCGAAAATAAGTGCAATGCCAAACTGTTTCGTGATCTCTCTAAGTTCCCGTAAGAATTGTGTTGGCTGCATATCAGGTCTTCGACTTTGCACCGGCTCTACAAGTACAGCAGCCAATTCATCACCCAGGTTCTGAATCATATCCAGGGATTGCGGAAGGTTATAATTAAGAATAATCAAATCATCCATTGAGCTTTGTGCAATACCAGGAGCCATAGGCAGCGCAGACGATAAAGCATCCCCAGGATTCGCTACACCCAACACGCCATCATGTGTACCGTGGTAAGATCCTGAAAATAATACAACTTTGGAACGCCCCGTTGCTGCCCTCGCTAAACGAAGTGCAACCATGACAGCTTCTGTTCCTGAATTATAAAATGCGACACGCTCTACACCCGTTAGCTCGGAAATTTTAGCTGCGACATCTCCTGCCAAGTCTGACATAGGGCCCAATGGAGGCAATTGTTCCTGGAGGCTGTCTGCTATTACATTTTGAATAAATGCTGGATTATGACCAAATAGATTTACTCCAAATCCCATCGTCAGATCCAAATACTCATTCCCATCCATATCCCATAGCTTAGATCCCTCTGCACGCGTTGAAATGATGGGATACACCATTTCCTTCCAATACGAACGAAATCCGGATACATTGCGATTATTCGCATGAACCAAACGTGTTTGGCCTGTTTTTAATTTGGAGCCTTTGGTTCTTGCGGTATACTTTGTTACAAATTGTTCAACATACTGGTTCTGAAGCGGTGATAATCCGCTCTCTTCATGAATTTTCAACGATTGATACGGTATAAAAGGTTTTTTTTCTTCCTTCGATTCCGAATCCGGTTGGATCTTTTTGGTTGGTTTGGTTTCATGATGTTTCATCTCCAAAAGAGGCGATTGAACAGCATTCATTTGGTCGCCTAACAGCACATTCAAACTTTTTAATTGGGACTCCATGAGCTGAATGGCAGACATCACAATTTGTTCCGACACATTCCCTGATGATTTTGCCGTGTTTATATTGTTCACAGATGCCAGATTTTGTTGTTCAGTATGCTCCTGAACTTTTTGATTGTTTATATTTTCAGATACATCATTATGCTTTATATTCTCTGACACATATTTAACTAAGGAATTAATATTTGTAAGGGTTTCAAAAAACATTTCCATCGGGATATCCAAGCGGAACAGCTCTGAGATCTCCTTCTGAATTTGCACAAGAATGATGGAATCCAATCCCATTTGGAGAAAATGAGCTTGATGATCCAGCTCTTCCAACTTCAAACCAGATGCACGACTGATGCTTGTTTTAATCTTTAATTCAATATCGTTTGTATTCATCTCCATTTGAACCTCATTCCTCTCTGACCTTTGTCCCGCTGGTATCGTATGTTTGACTTCAATCCAACACCGCTTCTGCTCAAATGGATATAGAGGCAATGGAATTTTCCGAATGACTTCATGATTATAAAACCTTTCCCAATCAATCACTGCCCCCAGTGTATATAACTGACCGAGTTCATTTAAAGATTCTGCCTTTCCCCGAGCATAGAGATGATCGCTACCAAGCGTTTTGTCTTTTTTGGCATAACCAAAATAAACATTTGGCAGTTTACCCTCACCGCTTGCAATTCGTTTCAATTTTTCATGTAATTCTTGTGTACTCGTGACTACGATGGCAAGCCGATAATCCAGATTAGCCCTTCCCGTACTGGCTGTATAACAGATTTGTTGAATGGAAATATCCGTGTGATCGGTTAGATATTCATGATACGTTCTGACCAATTCATCCAGCGCCCGTTCCGTGGCAGCAGACAGAACAAATAAATGAGGCTCTTGGGACATTCTTTTATCTACGGTTGGGGAAGGAACATATTCTTCGAGAACCACATGCGCATTCGTGCCACTGAAACCAAAAGAACTAACCCCGCATCGCAAAGGACTCTCTTTTTCACCAAAAGCCATTAACTCCTGATTCACATAAAAAGGTGAAGCTTCAAACTTAAGCAGGGGATTAGGCTTGTTAAAGTGAACCAATGGTGGAATCTTTCTATGTTGAAACATAAGAATAGATTTAATTAATCCAGCGATCCCCGCCGCTTCAAAACCATGTCCAATGTTAGCTTTGGCAGATCCGATTGCACAAAATTGTTTCCGATCCGTATATTTCTCAAAAGCTTTACGCAAAGCATTGAACTCAACCGGATCACCTAATTTTGTCCCTGTTCCATGTGCTTCAATAAAGTTAAGCATATCAGGAGAAATGCCGGCTTCTTTCCATGCCTGTTCGATCACATTGGTCTGTGACTCCGGGTTAGGTGCTGTGATTCCTACCGTCTTGCCATCCTGATTAATCGCACTTCCCTTAATCACACCATAGATATGATCCCCGTCCTTAATCGCTTGCTGCATTGGCTTCAACATGACCGACCCAACACCTTCGCCAAATCCCGTGCCGTTGGCATCTTCGCTAAACGTTCTCGTCAATGCATCTGGAGATTCCATATCCAGTCCGATACTTATCGGTAATAATGCCGTTCGAATGCCTCCTGCGATTGCCATTTCGCAGTCTCCAGCGAGCAATCCTTTACATGCCATGTGAACAGCAACAAGTGAGGAGGAACAAGCGGTGTCAATCGTTAAGGCCGGGCCTTTTAAATTCAAGAAATATGCAATTCTGCTCGCCAGTACAGATGGTAAATTTCCAATGATATAATTTTTGAGTTCTGCGGGGTAACTCGCCGTCACGAGCCGTTCGTAATCATACCCAACTTTGGAATACCCCACGTACACGCCCACATTTCTTCCATTGATTCCTTCCCCTGCATACCCAGCATCTTCAATCGTATGCCATGCCGTTTGCAAGAACATCCTTTGATTCGGGTCCATAAATTGTGCAGTTTTAGGGGTTATGCCAAAGAAAGAATAGTCGAATTGATCAATTTGATCCAAGTAACCACCCTTGATCCATTGAACTTCGCTCATTGCACTTCGCATGGATTGTATATAATCAGCTGCGTCTTTTATCCGACTTTCCGGGTAGTCCCGAATGTTATGCGTTCCATTTTCCAAAACACGCCAAAAATCGCTTGCATTTGATGCACCAGGGAGATTCAAAGACATACCGATAATAGCAATATCTTTGGATGGCGTATGATCCTCTTGAGTTTTGTTGACTTGCATGGTCTCGCTGTAGCCTCTAGCCAGATATGCTGCCAATTCAGTTATCGAGGGATAGGTAAAGAGGTCCGTAACAGCAAGCTCTTCTCCGTATTTTTGTTCTATACGTTCAGCAATTTGGGCCAGCTGTAATGAAGTTGCACCCATGTCAAAATAGCTATCCTCAAGTTCAACCTTTTTCCCAACCAGCACTTCAGAAAATAGTGAAGTTAATTCACTTTCTATGACTCGAACCGAAACAGCAGCCTTTCCTTTTGCCTTGTCATTGTCATTCTTGATCCAGTCATGGATGAATGCAGATTCTGTTGAGAATTTGCCTGCTTCATACTGCTTGGCTAACTGATACCGCTGGATTTTCCCACTTGTTGTTTTGGGTAATTTTTTGATGGGCAGTACCTCTTTGACACTCCATCCCCCATGTTTATATAGATGTCTTTTGATTTCTTTAACATGCGGCAAGAAGTGTTCGATCTTTTTTTTGTACACGACAAACACAATAATTTCTTCACTTTGACTATTCGAATCATACACACCACAAGCAGCAACTCTTCCGAGTTCAATATCATCTAATTGTATGGCGACACGTTCAATGTCATGGGGATATACATTTTTACCATTGATAAAGATAATGTCTTTTTCCCGCCCTGTTACAACCAGTTTTCCGTTCATGATGAAACCCAGATCTCCTGTATTCACCCATCCGTCGTGCGTTAATAACTTCTCCGTTGCTAGTGAATTGTTATAATAACCTTGGGTGACGTTATCCCCCTTGATTTGAATTTTTCCAATAACCAAATCGGGAACACTGTTCATTTCCTCATCGCAAATTCTAACATGGCAATAATCAATTGCTTCGCCAACGGCAACAAATGATGCCACATGTTCAGCATGTTTCTCGACTTCGATGACACGCTCCCCTAAGTTCAGATGATCCCGGTGAACGTACACCGCAGTAAATTCTTCTTCTACCTTGGGAAAGGAGACGGCAACAGAGGCCTCTGCTAATCCATATACGGTAAACATGGCTGTTTTCTTTAAGTGATATGCTGACAATACATTTAGGAATTCATCACACACTTCGGGTAATATAGGTTCCGCCCCATTATAAATGACTCGGACAGATGACAGATCCCATCCCTCCGCTTTGTCTTCGCGAAAGAAATTCAGGAAGTATTTATAACCAAAGTTAGGAGAAGACAGTATGGTTGCTTTGTGTTCATTTACTTTTTTCATCCATAGAATCGGTTTGCGAATAAATAATTCCGTTGGGAGCAAGTACTGATGAATTCCTGCCACGAGGGGTACGAGATGAAATCCAATCAAACCCATATCATGGGTAAGGGGCATCCAGGAGAGAAAACTATCGTTTGAACTAATTTGTGTGCCATTAATAGCAGCACAAGTATTATAAATCAGGTTTCGATGGGTGAGCATAACGCCTTTGGGATCACCGGTTGATCCAGAAGAGAATTGAATAAATGCCAAGTCATCAGACTGAGGTTCAACTAAATTATTAATAGAATCATAATGATATATGGTGTCTTGGATCATATCCGTTCTGACTTCTAATTGATGATGGAAATCAAACATGTCATGTTCCAAAACAAATCTCTTCATTTTATCCAGCACCTTCTCAGATGCAATCATGAAAGGGTTATTTAGCAAATTCCAAATACGGCATACTTTCAAGTTTTGTTCTTCATCTTCACCAATACTTACAGGGATAGGGATCATTCCACCGAGTATACAAGCCCAGAATGCGACTAAAAACCGTTTGTTTTCTTGAATCTGAAAAATAATCTCTTGTTTAGGTTTAATTCCGATGGCTTGTAGATAACCTAAATACCCTTGTGCCTCAGTAAATAATTGATGATAAGATATAAAAGTTTCTCGTTTGTCCGCATCGATAAAACGAATACCTCGGTCCGTTATTTTACCTCTGTCGCGGATAACATCCACTAGTGTTTGAAACTGATTAGTATACATATCTCTCCTCCAAATGAATCATCTCTAACAAGCTTATCTAATTATTTACACATATTTTCAAGCAAAATTTTACCATAGAAATATATGTAAAATCAATCAATTTATTGTTACTATATGGTAAAAAATAGAGATTGATTTGTGAGTTATTGACATATTTATTACCAAATATCTGAAACTTCAACAAGTTCAGATGCATTAAAAGACAAAAAGACTACCTTACAAAAAGGCAGTCTGTCGCTGTAATATAGATCTTGCAAAAGAACAGATCGGGTACTAGATTGCATCGATGAACGCGGTTCCATCCAATGGAATTTTTTTTGCTATAATAATGGAATGACATACCTGTAGAGCATCATTTATCTCTTCTTCACTAAGTTCATATTCATTGTTGTTTACTTGTTCCTTTGCCTGTTGTAATTGGTGAAATAATGGCTCAACCGTTTGGGTGTATGATATCGAATCAGGGTTATAATTCCGGGAGATGAGTGCGGTTACCATGAGCTCAGACAACCATTTTTTACGAATTGTTAACAGCTTATTTTTTCTTTCATGTGTATTTGTAAGCATTATTAAATCGGAAGGCTGACTTAGCGAGTAAGGTACAATACGCTTAGTTATTTTACTCATAAGACTAACTAACACATGTTTAGAACCCAACTCTATAACTTCAGTGACTCCCTGTTTAATCAAATAGTTCATCGACTCTAACCATCTTACAGGCATCGTCATCTGCATGTTTAAATAATCCACGACAGATCGATCAGACTCATAGGGTGCTGCTGTAACATTTGAGATAATCGGGTATTTTGCATGGGCATATTGATATTGATCCAATTCAACTTTGAATTGTTCTGCTGCGGTTTGCATCATGGGAGAATGATAGGGACCACTTACATTGATATAAGAATGTTTCGTTCCCAGGGTTTCTGTCCTTTTAATAATTTCTTGTATAGAGTGCCGATGTCCCGAAATGACAAACTGCTGGTCAGCGTTCATACAAGCCACACAAGCAGGACGCTCGATCGTTGAAACTTGTTCGCATATGTTTTGAAGTGTATCTAAATGAATACCTGAAATGGCGGCCATGGTACCTTTCTGATCCGGGTCTGCATTGTGCATAATGAGACCTCGTTGTCTTACCAGTTTAATGGCGTCATGAAATGAGAGAACACCTGCGCAGACCAGAGCCGAATATTCTCCCAAACTATGCCCAGCCAAATAAGCGGGTTCCATCCCTATTTCTTGCATATACACCTGATATGCTATGACACTAACAGTCAAAAGTGCAGGCTGAGTATTCATCGTCATTGTCAAATCAGCCATGCTACCTTCAAAACATAACTTTCTCAAATCGAAAGAAATGGCATCACTGGCTTCTTCAAATAACTTCTTAGCCACATCAAAGTTATTCCAAAAGTCTCTCCCCATCCCAACCATCTGAGAACCTTGTCCAGGAAACAACAGAGCTACATTACTCATCCAGCATCCTCCATGTATCAACTTTATATTTCATGCACTTCGACAACCGAAAACCAATAAATTCCTTGTTTGCAAAATTTATAATAAACTTTCATTAGGAGTTATGCAATCATAAAGTCAAGAGGAGGGTTATCAATTCCTATGAATGGGAAGAAATTCGTGATTCTTTTTGGGCTCCTTGTTGGCCTCTGTATTGGAACATTTAGTGCTGTTCTTTATTGGATCTTGTCTGTAGTCTGAGTACTATGCAAATAGACACCTCCATTGAGGAGATGCCTGTTCCATTCTAATATGATCATTCAAGACTCACGATTCTGCTTATCCTCAGAGAAACGGATTCCTCTTTATTTCAGATCCGATTTTTTCGCTCACTTCGTTCTCTGTATCACTCAACATTTGATCTGAAGATGGTACAGTTGAATAATCTTCTTGTAATACAATTACATACATCCCCTTACCTGGAATCCTAACTTGGCATACAGAATTTTCTTTGTTCATGGTGATCAGCTGCTCCATTAAGTCTGATGCCTTTATAACTTCTTTCATCCGAATCCCCTCACCTTTCTACGGATTTACACCTACTGCGAACGGACGTGCCCCCACCGGAATGGTAGCAATCACCGTATTCGTTTCGCCATCAATCACAGAAATGGTATTGTCATCTTGATTGCTTATATAAACTCGATTGGTTAACGGATTGGCGCCCGCTCCGTTTGGATTAACCCCGACTGGCACAGTAGCAATCACGGTATTCGTCAATCCACTAATTACTGAAACATTATCCGTGTCTCGATTGGGTACGTAAATGGCGTTTGTGGAGGTATTAACCGCTACTTCAGCTGGCGTAACGCCGACCGGAATGGTATCAATTACGGTATTCGTCAATCCATCAATAACGGAAACCGTATTACTGGTAAAATTCGATACATAAATACGGTTGGTCGCTGGATTGACCCCTACACGGAATGGATTAACCTGAACGGGTATCGTAGCAATCACTGTATTGGTTACTCCATCGATCACAGACACAGCATCAGAATTAAAATTTACTGCATAGATCCGATTCGTTAAGGAATTGACGCCTATACCCGTTAAAAAATTGAGTCCCGGAATAGTGATAGTATCAATCACCGTGTTGGTCAATCCATCAATAACGGTTACATCTTCAGTTGTATCCAATGAATTAAAATTTGCTGTATAAATAGCATTGGTCGCTATATCGACCCCTACGTCACCTGCCTCACTCCCAACCGGAACAGAAGCAATCACTGCGTTGGTTAAACTATTAATGACGGAAATGGTATTGCTGCCTCTGTTTGCGACATAAACACGACTCGTTAATGGATTGACATCAATCCCTGCAGGATTCGTCCCCACAGGAATGGTAGCAATCACCGTATTCGTAGCGCCATTAATAACGGAAACATCGTTACTATTAAAATTGGCTACATATATGCGGTTGACTGACGTATTATCCCCCTCTATTTCAAGTTCGGAAGAAACTAATCGATGTGCAGCAACGAGCTGCCCGGTTTCATTTTTGCCCCACACGGAAATCTCCGTCTGCTCTATAGCTACACCTTCAACTGTAAAGACAAATTCAAATGCATCAAGATTGGCAAAATAAGTTCTTGTCACTACCTGATCCGGATCAATTGAAATCTGCTCGCTGACATATAAAGTCCTCGTAGAGGTCAGATTATACCCTTGTATCAAAACAACGGATCCATCCAGAGAATTCCTGTTATCAATTTTAACGGTAACTTGTTGTGTTGGCCGTACATCACTGACGGCATTATTCTCGATAGGTCCGGTTGACAGAATGGCCATTTCGATTCTCTCCTTCACTTAGATGTTATGGTTTGATTAGAATCCTTTTGTAAAAAAATAAAATTGATCTGTTTAAACCAAAAAAAGACCCTGCAATAATATATGCAGGGTCTAAAATAAGGTTTGGGACAAAGGATGTACGTATTAGCCGTTTTTATCTCTCACCTTGTCTTCTTTATCAAGTGATCAATCCATACTTCACAAAACTATGATACAATCCATCTTCCTCCACTGTTCCAGTAATATCATCTGCAATGGCTTTCAGACCTGGCTTTGCATTACCCATGGCAATTCCGATGTTACAAAATTCCAACATCTCGGCATCATTCATGCCATCACCGATGGCGAATGTATCTTCTTGGGACATGCCCAGATGCTTCAGCAGATCGGCGATCGCAATGGCTTTGTGAATGCCAGGGATCATCAGTTCACCACTTCCTTCACCAAAGATCGGCACAGTGCACTGAATGACTTCGAACTTCCCTTCAAACTCTTGCTTGATCCGCTCAAACGGGATGGCTGAGCTCTCCAAGAAACATACTTTATTCACATCATCCTTATACAGGTCGGCCTCTCCATACGTTAATCCGGCAATAAACGGGTGCGGTTTCAGTTCCTTCTTCTCTCTGGCTACAGGGTCATTCTCCACATCACCATAGATACGGCGTTCCAGGTGAGGTTGAAGATTGCTACTCGCATACAATGCCGAATTGGATTCAAGGTAGAAGTCAATGCCGTTTTCATTGAAGAAATCGACCATATGTCGAACATCTTCCGCTGTTACCCTTTTGTGATATAACACGTCCTTGCCAAACTCCACATAACCCCCACCTGCACCAATCAGACCATCGAATCCGACATCCCAGATGGAATCATAAATTTCTGCTTTGGATCGGCCTGTACATAAATAGAGCAAATGTCCGTTTTCTCTGGCCTGTTTACAAGCCTTCTGTGCTGACAACGGAATGTTTCCATCATCGTCGACCAATGTGCCATCAATATCAATAAAAACAATTTTTCGCTTCGTTTCGTTCATCTGCCTAGCCCCCATCATGTATATTGTCTATATCTAACCGAGCGAGTGCCGACAGGCATTTTCCTTATACCAAATTACCTATTCCGTGGTGTTCGCTGATCGATCAACTTCTCCAAAAATCCGGCAAAAGAATCCGCGTATCAAAATAGTAATATTCATCCTCGTCCGGTACAAACAGCTCCAGTTTCCCTTCCTTCTTTGCGTCTTCATCGGCAAGTCGGTATCTATACAAAATGTCAGCGTCCGTATAACACTGTCATTCTCCCTTCAATAAATTCCAATGGTCACTTACATGCCAACTTGTCCATATGTACGGTTTGCCAGTCATCCTCCTGCTCAGCAATAACCGTAAACCCTTGGCGTTTCCAGAAATCTACGGCTCCTGGCAAGAAGCGATGTGTATGCAAATACAGTGTCGTATAGTGCATATCCTTTACCAAGTTCTCCAGTTCGTTCATCAACATCGAACCAATGCCAAACCTACGATACGCGGGATCTACATAACATTTCACTATTTCGGCAGCCGATTGAGCTGCATATCGACCTTCCACAGCTTCAATACGTCCATCATATGGTAATATCCCAATAGAACCGACGATCCCCGCATCCCCCATTATTGCAACAAGAAATATCGAACCATCGGAGTCCAGATAATGTTCTCTGAACTGCTCGAAGTCCACAGGCAATTTCGTATGATCCATCATCGGAAACACTTCTCTGCGTACACGCATGGCAAAATCAATGGCATCATGAATCTGGTGTGCCTGAACTGGTGTGACTGTCGGTATACTCTGAAGTTGTGTCAACAAATCCACATTCCTTATCCTCTGTATTAGGAGCTACCTCTCGGTCCTGCCTTAAATCTTGTTCATGCCAAAGCGGCGCTCTTCATCTCATCTTACCGAATTTATCCCTTCCTATCAATCTATCTACACTACTAACCAAATTGCAAGAGTGCCCGCGCAGTCTGATAGAGTTCGCATACGATAAGGCGTGTCACAATTCATATTGGAGGAGAAACGCTCATGTGGTTATGGTTAGGTGTTTTTGCTTTCATTTTGCTAGTAATCGGGTTCGTGTATCGTTATCTGGACCAACTTGCCGAGAGCAAGTTTCATCCTCACGCTCCCAAGCAGCTCTTAGTCAAATTCAAGGAAGGTACAACCGAGGATGAGATGCACACCCTTCACAAAAAAGGGAGATGTAAGGTCGCTGAGACATATGAAGATTTAGGATGGTACCGTTTGGAATCCCGCAAAAAAATGCACCGGATGTTGAAACATTACAAAGATCATGAGCTTATAGAACATGCAGAGCCCAATTACCTCGTTGAGGCATCCTTCACTCCCAATGACCCTTTCTTTCCTTATCAGTATAACCTGTCCAAAATCAATGCACCCGCTGCATGGGATATTACTCAGAGTAACAGCTCTGTCAAAATCGCAATTATCGATACCGGTGTACAGCTGAACCATCCAGAATTGGCCTCCAAGCTCCTCCCCGGTTATGATTATGTTGATTATGATAACATCCCTGAGGACGGGAACGGTCACGGCACCCATGTAGCCGGGATCGCTGCCTCCGTTACCAACAATGGTGTGGGCATCGCAGGCGCTGCACCGCTCGCATCCATCGTTCCGCTCCGGGTACTGGATAACAACGGGCAAGGAACGATAGGTAATGTCGGTAACGGGCTTGTCTTTGCTGCCAACAATGGTGTTCAGGTTGTTAACCTGAGCCTTGGAGGGCCAATGGGAAATACTTTCCTTCAAGCTGCCGTACAGTATGCTTGGGATCGAGGAGCTGTGATTATTGCTGCAGCCGGTAACGACAACACTTCATTCCCAATCGTACCCGCATCGTATCCCAATGTGATTGCTGTCGCTTCAACCAACCCCTCCGATCTCAAATCCAATTTCTCCAACTATGGCCCTTGGGTGGACATGGCTGCACCGGGTGATACCATTCTATCCACATACCTGGGTGGCTCCTATGCCTATCTTAGCGGAACATCAATGGCTGCCCCCCATGTAGCTGGAGTGGCTGCACTTCTCGCTGCACAAGGGAAAACAAATGCTCAAATTCGAGATGCGCTGTGTTTCGCTTCTGATCCAGTATCAGGCTCCGGGATCTACTGGACGTATGGTCGACTGAATGCTTATCAGAGCTTGCAGGTGCCATAACACACCTACTATCGCTCATGATTGCACACAGGCATATCGTTTCCATTTTTCACAAATAAAAAAAAGAAGGGGCATCTGTAAGTGAGATGCTCCTTCTTTTGGTTATGAAGTATTCGATGTTACACTTTTGCTGCCCAAAGCTCTATTTCAATTTTAATCTCTGGTAGACCTAACGCCGTAATGTATCCAATCGTCATTGCAGGATAATCCGTACTAAATAATTGTCCCCACTCGGCATATAAGAAATCCCAATCGATTTTCTCGGTTGCCCATACGTTTACTTTGATAATATGTTCAGCATCTAAACGCTCAGATTCGAGCACTGTTTTAATATTATTAAATGTATTAGTGACTTGCTCATTCAGACTCTCTGGAAAAAGACCATTATGATCTGCTCCAATTTGACCCGAAGTCACAAATAACTCTGCATTCCTCGGGATTCTTGTAATATGCGTGTACTGACCTACAGGAGCTGGCATATTTGCTGGATTTTTTCTAGTAATTTTGTCAATATTCATTTGGATTACCTCATCATTCTTAAGATTTTTCTGCGTTATTTCCTAGTTTTCTTCCGATTTTGGGCAGACCTCACCCTTGGAATAGATTCTAGAAAAAGACAGCAGTGGAGTATCCATATCCCAAAGATATAAACGCAAGTGATTTTTTCTTCATGAGTGGATGCTCCCCTTTCTTAAGTGACAAGATTCTCTTGATTTTTTAATTATATCTGAAAGCCACATCAAGGGCAAATTCATCCCCTGATAAACAAAGAGCAATCCCGTAGTAACGAGACTGCTCTTTGTTTATTCTATAGCGACGGACACCTTGTATCAGAAATATTGTGCGCCATTACTCGCAATGACATCTTTGTACCAGTGAAAACTCTTCTTTTTCACTCTGCGAAGTGTGCCCGTACCATCATTATTTCTATCTACATAGATATAGCCATAACGTTTCTTCATCTCTCCGGTACCCGCACTGACCAGGTCAATCGGTCCCCAGCTTGTGTAACCTATGAGCTCTACACCGTCTTGAATTGCTTCAGCCATTTCGGCAAAATGACTATTCAAATATTCGATGCGATAGTCATCTTCAACGGAGTCATTGTCTAACAACACATCGGTTGCTCCAAGTCCATTTTCTACGATAAACAAAGGTTTGCCATAGCGATCATGCAGTTGATTAAGCGTAATTCGAAGCCCCTTCGGATCAATGGTCCATCCCCACTCGGATGCTTGAAGATATGGATTCTTCACCGAACCAAATACATTGCCTTCTGTCGAATCTTTCAAAATCTCAGGGTCCGTACTGGTACACCGGCTTGCGTAATAGCTAAAACCGATATAATCGACCGTGTTCTGCATCAAAATCTCTGCATCTTCCGGTTGCATGTCAATCCGAATGTCATTTTCTCTGAAAAATCTTTTCGTATAACCTGGATATGCTCCCTTCGACTGCACGTCGATGAAGAAGAATGATTCGCGATCTTTCTCCATAGCCTTCCACACGTCATCCGGGTTAGAGCTGTATGGATACACCATTCCAGCGGCTAACATACACCCGATCTGTGCATCTGGAATGATCTCATGACAAGCCTTAACAGCAAGTGCACTCGCTACCAATTCATGATGTGCTGCCTGATACAGGACCTGATCTTTGTTTTCACCATCCTGCAGAACAATACCCGCTCCAATGTACGGGAGATGCAGCAACATGTTGATCTCGTTAAACGTCATCCAGTATTTCACTTTATTCTTGTATCGATTGAACAGCGTCGTCGCATATTTCTCAAAGAAACCAATCATCTTGCGATTCTTCCACCCGCCGTAAGTCTCGACCAGATGTACAGGTACATCGAAATGGCAAATCGTTACCACAGGTTCAATGTTGTATTTTAATAACTCATCAAAGACATCATCATAAAATTGCAAGCCTGCTTCGTTTGGCTCCGCTTCATCACCATTAGGGAAAATCCGTGCCCAGGCTATGGAAAGCCTGAGGCACTTAAATCCCATTTCTGCAAATAACGCAATATCTTCCTTATATCGATGATAGAAGTCAATAGCTTCATGTGAAGGATAGAATTCCCCTTCTTTTGGTTCATATGAATCCAGGTTACCCAGAGCAATGTTCCATCGATTGGCACCAATCGGAATCAGATCTACCGTTGTTAAACCTTTGCCACCTTCCAGATAAGCACCTTCCAATTGATTCGCTGCGGTTGCTCCTCCCCAGAGAAAATTCTCCGGGAAGGCTGTAAACTTTTCATTCATTGAGCAGTTCCTCCTTAACCATTCTTAGTATGAATTAGCTTAATACCGTGATCAATTTATCTTTCTCATGAACGGATGCATCTTTTGTTCCTACAACGTCCAGATAATTTGAAGTATTAGTAACAATGATCGGTGTAACCGTCTCATACCCTGCATCCTTAATGGCTTGCAGATCAAACTCAACAATCAGGTCACCTGCATTAACACGGTCTCCATCTTTCACATGGGTTGTAAAATGTTGACCTTTCAGCTTGACCGTATCCTGTCCAATATGGATCAGCATCTCTACACCATCATCGCTTACAAGACCAATAGCGTGTTTGGTACGATATACGGTTTGAACGACACCAGTGATTGGAGATACCACTCTACCACTGGTTGGACGAATTGCAATCCCTTTACCCATGTGCTCACCTGCAAACGTTATGTCATTAATTTCGTTCAGTGCAACAACTTCTCCAGCCATTGGGCTTACAATTTCGTATCTGCTGTTCGGATTTGGATCAAGTACAGGTGCTGGAGCTGGTGTAGCTTCCACTTTGTCTTTGAATCCAACCACGTACGTCAGAACAAAGCCAAGGATGAACGCAACCGCTGTAGCTACAATTGCCATGTAGAATCCAGAATCAACGCCTGTAGCCGGGTTAATGAAGGTTGGATAACCAAATACGCCAAGTCCGCCAAACATGTAAAGCTTCGAACCCGCCAATCCCAAGATACCTCCACCGATACCACCTGCAATACAGCTCATGATAAACGGCTTTTTCAGTGGAAGTGTCACACCGTAAATTGCGGGCTCGGTTACACCGAAGATCCCAGAGATGAAGGCCGGAATACCTAAAGATTTCAATTTCGTATTTTTGGTTTTCAGTGTAACTGCAAGTACGGCACCGATTTGGGCAAAGGAGGCAGCGAAAGACATGGCAATTACCGGATCAGCCCCAGAAGTACTCAAGTTAAGAAGCATGACTGGCACAAGTCCCCAGTGGAGACCAAACAATACAAACACTTGCCACAATCCACCGATAATCAAACCTGTAACAACTGGACTTAAATCGTAGATGCCTGTTGCTCCTGCACCAATCAACTGGCCTGCCCAAGTGGATACTGGACCAATCAGAATGAACGTTGCCGGAACGATAACGAGCAATGTAAAGAATGGAACAAGGAACGTGCTAACAACTTTAGGAATAATATTTTTGAAGAATCTTTCAATTTTAACAGCGAAGAATGTGGCAACAATGATCGGAATAACCGATGTAGAATAGCTCATCAGAATTACCGGAATACCCAGGAACGTAATGTGAATCGGTGATTCAAACAACGTCCCTGCAAACAAGGTGTACAGTGGATCTCCTGTAGTCAGGCCGGACAGCGTAGGATAGACTAGTGAAGCACCTATCGCCATACCCAAGAATGGTGAACCGCCAAATTTCTTGATTGCAGTATAACCAAGGAAGATCGGGAAGAAGTAGAACAGACAGTCACCCGTTGCATTCAACAGTTGGTACGTTCCAGAAGTGTCTGTAAGCCATCCAAAGGATAAAAACATGGCTGTAAAACCTTTGATCATACCTGTCGCAGCCAGCAAACCGAGTAACGGTGTGAACACACCGGAGATCATGTCGATAAACCGACTGAACAACCCTACTCTTTTGCCTGAGTTGTCCGTTTCTTCTTCAACTTGTCCTTCACTTGGGAAATTCCCTACTTTAACGACTGCTTTATATACATCCGGCACTTCGTTGCCGATAACGACTTGATATTGTCCACCACTTTGCATGACGGTAATAACACCTGGCAGATTTTTAAGTTCTTCCGTTTTGGCTACGCTTTCATTTTTCAGTTTAAACCGCAGTCTTGTTACGCAATGGAATACACTGTTTACATTCTCGCGACCACCTACACGTGACAGAATGTCCTTAGCTAATTGATCGTAGTTGCTCATTGTAATTCTCCCTCTCTAAGTAGACTCCCCATGACTTTTGAAACAAATAAAACCTGAACCACTGAACATACACAACATACCGGATCGTCCGGAAATCAGTCGTGTTATTCAGCAATTCAGGTTTTGCCCTTAACGGTTGCAACCCTGTAAGGCTGTACACATTGGTATTTAATTATTTGGATAACGAAAGTAAGTTACATTCCATCCCCTCTGAACTGAGGATGGTCGGCATTGCCTGATTGAACAGTTACAATCCGATTGATGTATGCGCTTACTTCTTGAACTCATCATAGTACATCTGAACTACGTTTGCAACACTTATTTTTATTAATTTCACAAATACATTTTAGTGGCTGAAAATGAAAAAAGAGACCACTTCGAAAGCATCGAAGTGACCTCTTTATAGCTTAACGTTCACATTTATAAATACGCACTGAAGCAGAATTAACCAATAACCGTAACCAATTTATCCTTTTCTTGCACTTCACGATTTGTTGTAGCAACCACGTCCAAATAATCAGCCGTATTAGTTACAATAATCGGTGTTACGGTCTCATAACCCGCCTCAATAATGGCTTGCAGATCGAATTCAACGATCAGATCGCCAACACTCACACGATCTCCATCTTTCACATGTGCAGTGAAATGTTGACCTTTGAGCTGTACCGTATCCTGACCGATATGGATCAGAATCTCTACACCTTGATCATCTACAAGACCAATTGCATGTTTGGTACGGTAAATCGTCTGTACCACACCATTAATCGGAGATACAACTCTCCCACTGGTTGGACGAATAGCAATCCCTTTACCCATATGTTCACCAGCAAATGTAGCATCGTTAATTTCTTGCAAAGGAACCACCTCACCCGTCATCGGGCTGGCAATTTCGTAACGATTGTTTGGATTAGGCTCAAGTGCAGCCTTCTCTTCTTTTACTGGCTCTGGAGCCTGTTTGGCAGCCTCTGGATTAGCAGGATCTTTGAATCCTACAAAATAAACGAGAACAAAGCCTAGTACAAAAGCAATAATAGTGGCAATCATAGCCATCCAGAATTCATAGTTGATCCCCTCTGTGGGACTAATCAGCGCTGGAACACCAAAGATGCCTGAAGCAAATACAAACATTTTGGAACCTGCAAATCCAATAATACCACCAGCGGTTGCAGAAGCAATACAACTCATAATAAATGGTTTTTTCAGTGGCAAAGTAAGACCATAGATAGCAGGCTCAGTTACACCAAAAATCCCGGACACAAAGGCAGGAACACCCAGTGATTTAAGTTTGGTATTTTTCGTTTTAAGCATAACGCCAAGAACAGCACCAATCTGAGCAAAAGAAGCAGCAAACATCATCGCCAGAATCGGATCTGCTTTCAGTGTGGACAGATTCAGCAGCATGATTGGTACGATACCCCAGTGTAACCCGAAGATAACCAATACTTGCCACAATCCACCAACAACAATACCGGTTACCAACGGACTCAAGTCATAGATGCCCGATACCCCGGCACCAATCAGTTGACTTGCCCATGTCGCGATTGGACCAATCAAGAGGAATGTTACAGGTACAACAATCAGAATTGTAAAGAATGGCGTGAGGAACGTTCTCACAACAGAAGGAATGATCTTTTTAAAGAATGCTTCTACCTTTGCTCCAAAATAAGCAGCAATAATAATCGGAATGACGGATGAAGAATAACTCATCAAGATAACCGGAATACCCAGGAACGTGATATGAATCGGTGATTCAAACAATGTGCCTGCAAACAGCGTATAGAGCGGTTCCCCACCACTAAGACCGGATAAGGTCGGATATACAAGTGATGCTCCGATGGCCATCCCGAGGAATGGAGATCCACCGAATTTTTTCATAGCTGTGTAACCCAGGAAGATTGGGAAGAAGTAGAATAGACAGTCTCCTGCAGCATTCAACAATTGATATGTTCCTGAAGCCGGGTCCAGCCATTCGAGAGAAGTGAACATGGACAGGAAACCTTTGATCATCCCTGTTGCAGCTAGCAATCCGAGAATTGGTGTAAATACACCAGAGATCAAGTCGATAAACTGACCCAGAAGACTCTCTTTTTTACCGGAAGATTCTGAATCATCACTTGAGACCGGTTCATCCGCATTCATATTACCCACCTGTAACAAGGCTTTATACACATCAGACACTTCGTTACCCACAACTACCTGGTATTGCCCCCCGCTTTGCATTACCGTTATGACTCCAGGTAGATTTTTGAGTTCGTCTGTTTTCGCATTATTGTCATTTTTTAATTTGAAACGAAGTCTGGTCGCGCAGTGCACCACGCTGTTAATGTTCTGTTTACCACCAACGCCAGACAGAATGTCTTTGGCTAATTGCTCGTGTTTCATGAAGTCTTTTCTTCCTTTCTGGCTAGACACGGATTCAAAGCATATTGGAGAGAATAAAAAAACCTGAACATCTGAATGTATGGAACATCCGGTTAACGGTATGTTCTGTCATTCAAGCGTTCAGGTTTTGCCCTAGTGGTTGCAACCCTGCAAGCTGATCTATGGGATTATTCAGAAGTTGCATTCACAACTCTCTCAATATGGATCGTTAAGTACATCAATTCTTCGTCAGTTAGTTGATACGTGTAGTTGCTTTCAATGAATTTCTTAATTTTCTCCGAGCACTTGTGTGCTGCCGGATACTTTTTCTGAATCATCAGGAACAGTTCATCATCGTTGTTGCTCTTGTAATGTTTTCCCTTCACCAAACGTTGGGCGAAAAACTTCAAATGCGTCACAAAGCGATAAAATGTCAGTGAGTTCTCATCAAAATCAATCTTGAAATGATACTTGATGATTGTCAAGATTTCCTGCATGACCTGCGTCATACTCTTGATGTTGGGCATTTCCTCGTTCAAAGCTGCATTGACAAAGTGAAGGGCCATAAAACCGGCTTCGTCCTCGGGCAAGATCACACCAAACTGATCACAGATCATATTGAGCGCTTCCATTCCGACTTCATATTCCTCTTTGTATAACTGCTTTGTCTCCCAGATTAAACCGTTGCGTATGGGCAGATTCTTACGATACCGCTCAATAGCAAAATGAATATGATCTGTGAGATGTAAGTAAATGCTCTCATTTAATTTCTTGCCAAGTTTTAATTTGGCGTAAGCGATGATTTCCTCGGATACTTTCATGTATTCCAGAGGAATGCTTGAGATTAATGCCTTGAAGTTTTCCTGAATATCTTCATTCTGTAAAGTAAATATCTTGTCGATATGCTGCTCGGAAACCATATCACCCGCCCGCTTCTGATAAGCAATCCCCCGGCCAATGATAATAACTTCCTGTTCGTCATTCATTGCAACTACAGCATTATTGTTCAGCACCTTCTCGATTTTCACTTTATCACTCCAATATACAGAAAAAGACAAACCAATCCCTTTTCTCAAGGTATACGGCTTTGCCTGATTCAACAGTTACAACCCGATATGTTGTACGCGCTTCCTTCATAATATTACAAATTTCTACACAGTGCAACAAAAAGTTAATCTCGTATTAACATGACTCCCGATCTAGGTAAATATACTCACAGGAGTGAGCAAATCAAGAATTATTTTACAGGAACTCACGGTTTATTGTTTTTGCTTTCTCTCTCCAGTTCCGCTTCAATTCTTCGATTAATCATGTTCATCTCTTCTGAATCCAAACGATCAACTTGAGTGTATTCTTTATCTAACTCGTACTCTTGCGCCTCGCCTTTGTTCATTAACCCCAGATGATTCTTGATGTCTCGGATATCTTCACGCATATGTATCGTCTGACGGTATTGGTCTACAACAAGTGCAAAAATAATGCCCCCGGCCACTATTGGACCAAATGGGATCAGATAACATAAAACAAGTCCTATGAGCAAAAATAAAACAAAGTACATGATGTAATACCCCTCTCATATAAAGTATCTACTTTGCTCAGATAGACGTTTCTCAGATTATAAATTAAATCGTTCCTGAATTAACTTTGCCACCTCATCCGAACTCTTGTGTGTGTTATCAATCCGTATGTAGTGTTCATGTGTGATTTCTCCCGGTTCCGAATTCAATCGATATAGCTTCATCGTATCAAGCAAATCTCGCTCAGACCACGCGATGTCTCGCTTTGTTGGCTTATGCAGCAGTCGATGCGGACTCTTGTTACGCTCCAGTCTTTCCGATGCATCAGCTTCCAGTTCCACATAACAGACCTGTCCTCCATTAGATTCGAATAACTCACTGATCTGGCGAATGTACTCTCCGTCTTTCGCCAAATCAAACGCCCATACAAAAGTAAAAATCAGACCCGGCAAATCACTCTTCGCCACTTCTTCAAAAATCTCCTGACGGAACAGATTAACCAGTCGTTTGCCTTGTGGTGTACCATAGCTGAAATAAGGAGACACCAATTCAATGGTCATATGGTTATGAAACAATTTAAGCTTTGTTATCTTCTCAAGTTCTTGCCCAACCGTCATTTTGCCCACAGCCTGCGGACCAAAAATAATCACTAATTTCATTTTCGATCACTCCTGACAAGGTAGTGTTCATTCCATTAATTCAATTTTATGGACATTAAATTCTATAATAACTTCTTTAGGGCAAATAAAAAAGAGGTTTCAAGTGATTCCCTCAACGCGTGAGGGCTTGAAAACTCTTATCTTTAATTAAATATATTTATTTTAACTTAACGTCCAATCAGTACCCATCCCCACTTCATCCGGCGCAATCCCATCGCGCAGATCCATGAGATCAGGAGTGCCACAATATAAGATAGTATGATGCCCACACTAAAGTGGCGAGCCAGTTCATCTGTGAATTCACGTCTCCAGAAGAGCAGTACAAGTGGGTGCATTAAAAACACACCGAACGCAACTGTACCCAAGGAGTCCAGAATACGCGTAGCTTTACGAACCTCGGTAAGTTTTCCCGTGCCGATTCGTTCACTAAAGATCAGTAGAAGCAGGCAGGCTGACAAGGTAAACAGATTACGGAACAGGAACAGCACGGTATAGGTAATAACCGGGTATGCAGCAAAAGTGGTTTTGATATAAGCATTGCCATATATAAAAATGGCACCTCCACCTAACAACGCAGCTATGAGCACATAACGGTGAGAATACAGTTTGTTCAATGCCCACTCAAAGTTCAACCCAACCCATGCGCCAAATCCAATCACGATCAGATAACTGGGTAACAAACTTCCTGTCCGTTCGAAGTGAAACTGCAAATGTAGTGCATAGAAGATCGCTTGGCCAGCAATAAAGAATAATGGCAAATAACGATTAAACAAACGATGGCGTGTAAGGGACAGAAGCCATGGAAAAACGATATAGAATTGAAGAATAATCAGAAAAAAGTACAAGTGCGTATGAGCGGTTCCCATCACTAATTGTTTGGCAAATTGAACACCATGGGTCAAAGGTTCTTTGCCCTCAATCAACTGTTTAATGGCAAAGTAGATAAGGGACCACACCAAATAAGGTACAAATACATTAAATAAGCGCTTCTTATAAAAAGCGAGCATCCAACCCTTCTCATTCACCTTGGAGCTGTAGTTATAGAACAAGACCAGGGAGGACAGGAACAGAAACGCTGGAACGGCAAATTGCAAAAACGTGTTCCAGAAATAATACACATCATGATCTAATGTATGCTTGGGGTAATGCGCAACTGCTGTTGAAGTTGCATGAATAGCTACCACTGCCATGATGGCAAAAGCACGATAGAGATCCAGATACTCAATTCGCCGGGGCCGATTAAACGGTTGATTCATAAAGATAACCTCACTTGTGCCTGATATGGGATGATAGTTTCCGGCCGCAATCCAGATTCTATGCTTCATTTTAATCAGCACACGAGGGTAATACAATCATAATCCATATTATTTTCGTTATATTACACCATTATTCTGCATTATTCGACATTCTCTATCCAGAATCGTTCAACAACGTTGCCATTGGACTCCACATAGTCTTCATCCCGAATGCCACCATTTCGAAGGATAACCCTTCTGGAAGGCTCATTAACCGCATCGCATACGATCAATACTTTGGTGATTCCAAGCTCTCTCGTTTTCTCCAAAGAAAGCCTGAGAATTTCGGAACCATAGCCACTTTGCCGCTCTCCTGGACGAATACCATATCCAATATGCCCTCCACTGTTGAACAATTTGTCGTTAAGCTCGTGCCTTATATTGACGGCACCCACGATTTGTTGACTCTCCGTGACCAGCCAGTATGTACTGTCTTTGACCCAGCCCTCCGGGATGTCAATCCCTTGTTCATTGCGCTGCAAAAACGCCAACATCTCATCGAACGCATAAGGATCTTTGGAAATGACCCAAGGTACCATCAATTCTCCACTTCTGACCCAGTCTTCATAAAATGCCAAATATGCTTCCTTGTACGACAGTGATGGTTTAATTAATCTAACGTGTTCTTTCCCCATGATCATTACATCCTCCCAACAGATATTGATATTGCCACATTCTCTCTTCCAGGACACGACGTTCTTGCTCTTCTATCAAACAGTCATAAAAGATAGCTTTCACTGCATACGTTGCGGCATGCACCGCATGGCCTTTGACATGGGCCGTTGCAGCTGCGTGTCCCGCCGCACGAGATGCAGCAGAGGCAGCGACATTGTCGGCTTCCCTTGCAGCAGCATGAGCTGCAAAAGCCGCCTTTCGAACATCAACCATGGCAATCTCTCCACGGATCCAACCTCTTCCTGCGGCAATCGCATTACTGGCGCGGAGATCCTCCGTCTTCTTCTCAAATATATACAAGACACGTGCCGCACACTCCGCAGCCCAACAGGCCAATGTATGGTGATTCTGTTGCTTAGCCAAATCCTCTATTTCGCGGCGCAAAGGCGCATCTTTGAATGCAGGTTTTGCCATGGCCATGCTCCTTTCATTGTTCAAATACTACAAATTCACTCTCAGACAAGTTCCAAAAAGGACCTGCGTGTGCAGATCCTCTTCAAGTGTACCTCTTCCCGCTTATTCTATCATTATACAGACTCTGTCAATGTAGCCTCCTGAACATCCTGATCCTTCTTAGCATCTGTGTCTTTGTAAGTGAATTGGTAACTCCCAGATCCAAGTGTGACTTCAACATCGTCTCCAATGTTTTGAATATCCTGAACTCCACTCATCTGATCCAACTGATCCAACGGTTTCCCTTGCTCCAGAACGATCTGTGCACCTGCTCCAGGAAGACGTACCGTACCTCTCGTGTTGGCGGGAATATGCACCCGAATCTCCATTTCACCCTCCGCCAGCCGGTTCCAGCTTGAAGCAACTTGACCATACATCGTCTCCAGACTCGCTTCTACCCAATCCAGTCCAGGTCCGGGTTGCGGCTCGATATGCACCATTCGGAATCCTGGCTGATGTTCATCGGACCGAATGCCGGCAACATAACGATACAACCATTCTCCAATCGCTCCGTACGCATAGTGGTTAAATGAGTTCATACCAGCACTCCAGAGACTGCCATCCTCTTTGATCCCATCCCAATGTTCCCAGACGGTCGTTGCGCCTTGAGTCACCTGATATAACCAGGACGGATAATCCTCTTGAAAAAGTAATGTATATGCCAGGTCGTGAAGACCTGCATCACTCAATACCGGATTCAGATAAGGTGTGCCCACGAAACCTGTAGTAAGATGATTGCCCGCCTCTTTCACGAGTTTTGCCAATTGTCCAACAGCACGAGTTCGAGCAGTGGCGTCCAGTAGGTCAAATTGGAGCGCAAGAACATGTGCTGTTTGCGTAGGAACAGCAATTTTGCCGGCTGGAGTCACGAATTCATTGCGAAACGCATGAACAATGTTTGTATGCAGCTGCTTGTAATATTCAGCATCATCTGTCTTTCCAAGTGCCTCAGCTGCCTTTTGAGTTAACGACACCGAATAGGCATAGAATGCTGTTGCCACATAATCCGTGTCCGTTGCGCCAACATAACTATCAGGCTTGGAGTCCAGTCCCAGCCAATCGCCAAAGTGGAATCCCGTGTTCCACAGGTACGGATTGTCACCCTGCACGTGAATATACTCGATCCACTGTTTCATACTCTCATATTGTTCGGCCAGTAATCTGGCATCCCCATACATCTCATAGATGGTCCAAGGACAGATGACTGCTGCATCCCCCCAAGCGGCGGAGGAATGACTGGTGTCTCCCCACCCTTCTGAGGTGGAACTTCTCAGATCCGGAACGAAGAATGGAATACCGCCATCTTCTCCCTGATCCGCTTCCAGATCCCGCAGCCATTTGGTGAAGAAGGGAGCCGTATTCATCAGGTAGGAGGACGTTCGGACAAACATCTGTGCATCCCCGGTCCATCCGAGCCGTTCATCCCTCTGTGGACAGTCTGTCGGCACATCCAGGAAATTCCCCTTTTGCCCCCACAATATATTGTGATGCAGTTGGTTTACCAGCGGACTGGAGCATGAGAACTGACCTGTTTGCTCCATATTCGAGTGCAGCACTATTCCGGTGAATTCATCCAGACAAACGTGTTCCGGAAAGCCAACCAGCTTCACATAGCGGAACCCTTGGAACGTAAAATGCGGTTCAAAAGTTTCCACGCCATCCCCCTTGCAAGTGTAGCGAATACACTGCTTGGCGGCGCGAAGATTATCGGTGTAGAAGTTGCCTTCATGATCCAATATCTCAGCATGGTGCAGCTCAACCGTCTGACCTGCCTCACCTTGAATGCTGAATCTCACCCATCCCACCATATTCTGCCCCATGTCTATTACACGATCTCCCTGTCGGGTTGTTAACAAAGCGATTGGCTGTAGCTGTTCGACTTGGGTGACGGGTACATTCTCCTGCGCAACGATGATATCTTTCGGATGCTCCAGTACGTTCACGGGTGACCAATTCGTCTGAGATGAATCCGACCAATCGGACTCCATTTGTGCATCATACGTCTCCCCCATATAGATGTCCGACATACGAATGGCACTTGGAGCAGCCGTCCAATCCCCGTTGGATAGAATACATTCCTCTGATCCATCTGCGTATTTCATATGCAGTTCCAGCAGCAATGCGGACGTTGAACCAAATATCTCCCGTTCTTTGTTCCAGCCAAGATACCCTCGGTACCAACCATCTCCCAGATTAGCACCTAAAGTATTCTGTCCATCCTGAAGCAGGTGGGTAACATCATAAGTTTGATATTGTAATCGCTTACGATAAGAGGTCCAGCCAGGTGTAAAATAATCTTCTCCTACTCTTGTGTTGTTCATATGCAACTCGTATAATCCAAGTGCTGTTACATATATTCTGGCAGACGTAATCGCTTGTTTCACATTAAACTGTTTGCGCATACGCGGGCATGACGTATCTCCATCATCTGATGGTTGAGCTGTGATCCATTCTGCTTGCCACTTGTTATGACTATCCATAAGTCCCATCTCGAAATAAGCCGATTCGGACCAGCCTGAATCATTTCCTGCATCATCCCATGCCTGAATCCGGTAATAGTATCGCGTTCGCGGAGAAGGCTGAAAATGGTTTAATTCCACATGTATGGATTGATCCGTACTTATCTCGCCAGAATCCCATGCAATTCCATCAAAATCTTCCGTCAATGACAGCTGAATCTGGTAAGCGGATTGCATGCAGTTCCGACGATCGGATTGCAGCTGCCAGCTTAAACGCGGTGATTTGACATCAAGGCCTATCGGATTGATTCTATACTCACAGCGAAGGTGACTAACGTTGAACATTAGCAGATCGTCCTTTCCATCTTGGCTTCCCATTCGGGGTTACGATATAATTATATCGATCCTGTTGCCCTAAATACCCGGTAATCCAGACTATTTCATCCGGTGATTCAGCCATCTGTGCGAGGAGGTTAATTGTGAATTCATCTGTACAACTCATGAAAAGTGAATACTTCCTGCATAATCATCTACAACTTTTTGTCAATCGTTGCTCTGAAGATTTTGTGCTTCCTTTTCACGCACATGATTTTATTGAGTATAGCTATGTTGCCGAAGGAAAGGGATTTCATCATATCGGTGAAGATGTCATTCCGGTGACAAAGGGGATGCTGTTTGTCATTCCTGTCGGCGTTCCTCATGTCTTCCGTCCTGTGAGCACCAACGTAACCGAGCATCCGTTAATTCTATATAATTGCTTATTTAATGCTGAATTGATCCACACGCTGACAGCAATCATTCAGGAAAAAGAAATCATTCAACATCTGATGGATCTGGAACAAAATCAGGTTCCTTATATATCCGTTGTGGATCACAACGACCGGATTGAAGAACTAATGGTGAAGCTGTACCGTGAATCCTCCGTTCCGGGAATCGGTTCGTCTACCATGTTATACACCTTGGTAAGCCAGTTGGTATTGATGACCTACAGACAACTTTATCAAAAGGAACATGATGAAGAGAATCATTCCACCGGTTTTGATTACATTCTTCATTATCTCAAACAACACGTAAGCAATCGTATTCGGATGTCTGATCTGGTCCGTATATCGGGCTGGAGCGAGAAGCAAATTGGACGAATGTTTCTTCGGCATACTGGACAGACCTTTAGTAGCCACCTGCAACACCTGCGTATACAAAAAAGCTGCGAACTTCTAAAGAGTTCACAGCACAAAGTCAGTCTGATTGCAGAGCTGATTGGATATCGGGATATGGATTCATTCTATGCTGCATTCAAAAAAATAACAGGCGAAACACCTCTCGCCTATCGCAAAAAATCCAGAGCACAGCACTCTGGACAATAAGATTTACTTTCAGACACCGACAACCTGTAACACTTCATCTATGTAAGCCTTGGCCTCTTTCCATGAAGACATCAACGGAAAGTTGTATCGCTCACGCTCCTGTATATTCCACGGATGTGGGATACAAATGACCTTTTTGCCGTCCTCATGCGCTGGAATCAGGTTATGTGCTCCATCATCAATGAGCAGATCGAAACCAAGCAAGTTTTTTCTTTTGCATGTAATAAACTGTTCTGCGGTTATAAAAGGCATGTGCTGCTGGAGCCAGTTCCACTTCTCAACGACTGTTCTTGGTTCTGCTGCCGTTACGACTATGACATCATAAGCATCGTTCAGCTTTCGCATCTCATCTACTACATACTCGTCGTATAATTCCAATTCCTCGAACAGACCCGGCCGACCATAAAATACATCATGCGTGCTCTCTGGATGACGCAAATGGGACGTATCCCAATGAATCATATCCTCATAGCGCAACGGATGGGTCGGGAAGTTGAGGTTGTTGTGATATATAGCCCGCTTGACCAGATGACATATCGTGTCATCCATATCTACAGCAATAATAGGCTTCTTCATGGTTATCCCTCCCCCAATACGATCACAGTATACCATCCAGTATGTTATGTAGTCATCTTTTTTACCTTGAAATACCAATAGCTTTGATGAGAATTCTACCTGATCATATAAAAAAGGCGCCCCGGCGCCGTAATACCAGCTACGCCCGGAGTGCCTTTATAGATTAATCTATTCCAAGTTCTCGCCATTCGAGGCAATGACTTTTTGGTACCAGCCAAAGCTCTTTTTCTTATAACGATTCAATGTGCCTTGTCCGTTGTCATCCTGATCCACGTAGATCACGCCATAACGTTTGGACATTTCCGAAGTGGATGCACTGATGATATCAATCGCTCCCCAGTTGGTATATCCCATCAGGTCCACACCATCCATAACGGCTTCTTTCATTTGTGTGATATGTTTTCTCAGATAATCAATACGATAATCATCGTTGATGGAACCGTCTGCTTCAACGGTATCTTTGGCGCCAAGGCCGTTCTCTACAACAAACAATGGCAGTTGATATCGGTCATACAGCTCTTTCAATGCCACACGCAGACCGATCGGGTCAAGCTGCCAGCCCCATTCCGTACGCTCCAGATTCGGGTTCTTGATCGTACTGTAGAGGTTGCCTCCAGTTACTCCATATTCCTCTGGGTTCACTGCGGACACCAAGGATGTGTAATAACTGAACGAGATGAAATCAACCGTGTGCTCACGCAGGATCTGCTCGTCCCCCGGTTCCATTGCAATCGTAATCCCGTTCTCTGCCCAGTACCGAGCCATAAACGTTGGATAACTACCACGAACTTGTACATCTGTATGCAGCAGGTTCAGCTGATTATCGATCTGTGCTTGCAGCACATCCTCTGGCTTCGACGTCGCCGGGTAGTGAATCATACGCGCAAGCATACATCCGATCTGGAAGTTCGGGTTAATCTGACGTGCTTTCTCAGTCACCAGGCTGCTGGCTACAAATTGATGATGAAGTGCCTGATAAGAAGCCTGCATCGTGTTCTCAACTCGGTCTTCAATAATACCGCCGCCTGTGAACGGTTCAATAATCGTTGTGTTAATCTCGTTAAACGTCAACCAGTATTTTACTTTGTCCTTGTATCGGGTCATCACCGTTTCCGCATATCTCACAAAATGTCCAATCACTTCGCGACCAGCCCAGCCGTTATATTTGAGGACAAGTGCCATAGGCATCTCATAATGCGAGAGGGTTACAAGTGGTTCGATATCGTATTTCCGGAGTTCATCGAACACTTCGTCATAGAAACGCAGTCCCTCTTCATTTGGCTCGGCATCATAACCATTCGGGAAAATACGCGGCCAGTTGATGGACAGACGGAATGTCTTGAAGCCCAGCTCTGCGAAGAGCGCAATATCTTCTTTGAAACGGTGGTAAAAATCAATCCCGTAACGCTTCGGATAACCTTCCGCACTATGATGTGCCATTGCTTTCTCAACCGTTGCACTGGTAACATGCATCAGTTCTCTAAGGTTGGTGTAGTCCTTTTTCTCAAAATAAGGAACCATGTCGGCCGTCGACCATCCTTTGCCGCCAGCGTCGAATCCACCTTCAGCCTGGTTGGCGGCAATAGCGCCGCCCCATAGAAATCCTTCCGGAAACCCTTGTCGATTAATCATTCGTATCTCTCCTTCTTTTGTTGATATTGTTAGTCCTAAGACGGACAGTTTAGATCTCAGCTTTCAAGACGTCTTCACCCATCGTGATTTCGCCCAATTTCACAGGTAAAACCTGCTTGTAATCAGCCGTATTGGTAACAACCATAGCGGTTGTGATGTCGTATTCTTTTGCAATCTCGGCCAGTTCAAATGTGAGCAACTTGTCTCCAGCCTGTACACGTGCTCCTGTAGCAACATGTGCATCAAAATACTGTCCACGCAGCTTCACCGTGTTAATTCCAACATGAATCAACAATTCCATTCCGTTATCACTGCGGACAACGATCGCATGTTTTGTTTTGAACACATTCATGATGGTACCTGTCACTGGAGATACCAATTCGCCCACCGTTGGAACAAATGCCACACCTTTACCCATCAATTCATCACCAAATGTTGGATCGTTGACTTCTTTGAGCGGGATGGATTTACCTGTCATCGGTGCAACAGCTACTGCATCACTCGTTGGTGTTGGATCGCCCATGTCGTCTACATTTACGGTTGCAGCGTCATTGGAAGTTACTTTCGCTGGAGCTGTAGAAGCACCCGGTGAGAATTGAGCTAACGCCTCTGCGTCTCCTTCTTCTTCTTTGATACCAAATATCGTAGACATGATTGCACCCACGATAAAGGCCAAAATCATACCCCCAAAGGAATACCAGAAGGTCTGTCCAATCAGGGAAGGAAGTCCTGGGAGACCACCGTTACCCGCAAGTACATACGCTTTTGCGCCAAAAGCAAGGGCGAATCCGCCACCTACTGCACTACCAATCATGGCTGCGGCAAATGGTTTTTTGTATTTCATGTTAACCCCGTACATAGCCGGCTCCGTTACACCCATGAGTGCGGTGAAGCTCGTTGACAATGCCACGGTTTTGAGTTTTTTATCTTTTGCCCGGAAGAATACGCCGAGTGTTGCACCAGCCTGACCCATATTGGAGATAAAGGTTAATGGCAAGAATTTATCAAAGCCCAGTGTAGCGATATTACTCAGGATGATCGGCACAAGTGCATAGTGCATTCCTATCATAATAATGAGCGCCATCGCGCCGCCAAGAACAATACCTGCAATCAATCCGCCTTCATTCAGCAGCCAGTTGATACCGCCAGACAATCCGCTACCTACAAATGTACCCAATGGACCGATCGCAATCAGCGTTACCGGAACCATAACAAGTAAGGTAATCAGCGGCACAAGCAGCAGCTTGAGTGCAGCAGGGATAACACGGTCAACCCATTTCTCAACATAGGACATCAACCATACTGCAAGAAGAATCGGGATAACCGATGAAGCATAACTTACAGCCGTAACCGGGATTCCCAAGAATCCAACAGATTCACCGCTAGATAACAATGCTGTCATGTCTGGATACATGAGTGCTGTACCTAGTGCGATCGCAACAAACGGGTTACTGCCGAATTTACGAGCAGCGCTGACTGCAATCAGTAAAGGCAGGTAATGGAATACGCCGTCACCGATGGCTGAAAGAATACGATACGTATCCGTTCCGGCAGACATCCAACCTACGGACACGAATAGTGCAAGTAATCCTTTGAGCATACCTGCCGCAGTAATCGCTGGAAGCATCGGGGCAAAGACACCTGCGATTGTTTCAAAAATTTTCAGCACGACATTTTGTTTTTTATCCGACTTTGGCTCTTTCTTTTCTGTAGTTTGCTGGATTGCCGGATTTTCCTTCACCATGGCATCGAACACTTTTGCCACATCATTACCGATAATGACTTGGAAT
The DNA here is from genome assembly GCF_030815985.1 of Paenibacillus sp. W2I17. Taxonomy (NCBI): domain Bacteria; kingdom Bacillati; phylum Bacillota; class Bacilli; order Caryophanales; family Paenibacillaceae; genus Paenibacillus; species Paenibacillus sp. W2I17. The sequence continues at coordinate 378,333 of NZ_JAUSXM010000001.1, read as the reverse complement.
TGGTCGCCGGAAATATTCGTTCCCATGACCTTATCCAGTTTCTTAAGTGAGCCGTTATCAACTTTCTCGTTGTCTTTCAGATCAAAGCGCAAACGTGTGACGCAGTGATAAACTGAGTTAATATTGTTTGTTCCCCCAACGGCTTTAATGATTTCCTGCGCCGTTTCCTGATGTTTCATGATGTTTTCCTCCTCATTTTTCCAATAAAAAATACCCGAACGAATCTAGCGCATATGGATGGCGCCATCTCATTCGGGTATTGCCTGATTGAACAGTAACAAGCCCATAGGATATCCAGTTGTAATTTGATTCTATTGCGTGGACTTTTCGTCCCGCTTGGTTTTCATCAAACGTTCCAGATGGAGCGTTAGATATAACTGCTCAGAGTGAGTCATGTCATATTGATAGTTCTTATGGATAAAAGTCTCGATCTTGCCAATACATTTAAATGTCTCCGGATAGTTTTTCCGAACCACTTCATATAAATACTCCTCAGCATCATCATGTGAAGAATGGGTAATGACACGCTGACAGAAATATTTCAAATGGGTGATGAAGCGGAAATAATTGACGCTATCTTCATCCAATTCGACGTTGAAGTGATATTTGATGATATTCATGATCTCCTGCAACAGCTGCATCAGATGGGTGACATCGTTCATGGAATCATTGACTTCCGCATTGATGAAATGTAATGCAATATTACAGATTTCATCTTTGGGAAACTCAATATCCAGTCTTTCCTTCAGCAAGGTCAGTGCTTCTCTGGCTACATCATACTCCGCCTTATAGAAGTGCTGAACTTCCCAAGAAAGTGGATTACGAGTAATCATTCCTTTTTCCAAGCGCTGAACAGCAAAGTGAATGTGATCAGACAGGGAGACATAGATCCCGTCACTGATGGTTTTGTTCAATTGCGTTCGTGCCAGTGTCACAATATCATCTGTTGCCTGCAGAATCTCAATCGGCACTTCAGCTACGATGGATTTGAATTTCTCATAGATCGATGCATCCTGAAGACGAAATACCTTCTCAATCCGCTCTTCATCAATCTCATCGCCTGCTTTGAACTTAAATCCGATACCCCGGCCGAGGATCAGTAGTTCCTGATTTTTGTCATCCACGGTACTGACAATATTGTTATTAAATATCTGTTTAATAATCATTATGGACCCACCTGGTTTTTTTTGAGGAATAAAAAAGGGCAAAACCAAAACAGAAATAATAAAATCATTTCCATAGTGGTTTTGCCCGCATTACCGGTAACAAGCCTCGGATATAATTTATCATAACCTGAAAACGGTGTCAACCCAAAAATACTACTATTGCTATTCCACTTCATTCCCTTACATGAGTCTTTTCCCTAAGCTTCCACGTTTAAGGGTGCATATGCTTTAGTATTCACATTTTGGAGCAGATTCAAACGAAATATTCCCAACGACTCATCGCTTGAATTGAATGAGATTATAACTAAAGTAAATGTTTTGAAGGATTTTTCACCTTAAATAGAGAAATGATTTAATTGTAGGAAGTAATTTTAGATAAAGGGGATTTATTCGTGAGGGACAAAGTAAAAGGATTACTCATTGGTATCACAATTGGATCAATGCTTACAGGAGTTACAGCTTATGCAGCATCAGGAACGCCAATAAAAGCTTTACTACAGAAAGTAAATATTTATGTAGACGGAACAAAGAAGTTGACAACTAATGCAATAACCTATAACAACACTACATATGTACCAGTTAGAAGTATAAGTACTGCACTCGGTGAGAACGTAGCTTTAAAGTCAAACAATCTGTACATCGGCAAACAACCACAAATTAAATTAACAGTAACTCAAGCGTTTGAACTGTTATATAAAAAAATAAAAAAAGAAATCGAAATGTATAGTCTAACTGTTGATGAGGAACCAAAAGACGGAGATTATTATGTAATGCGTTCATACTCTGACAGAGAAACACATGAAGTAACTTATGGCCTTTACTACATACACATGTACACAGGGGAAGTCTACGAATGGAACTTCAAATCCAAGAAAATGGTAAAACTATAGTTATTAAAAGGCCCTTCTCTCGAAGGGCCTTTCATCATTGCTGGAACGTCACATTAATCTGTACAATCTCCGAACGGCTGCTTGTACGAATTGGAGGTCCCCAGAAGCCAAATCCTGAGGTTACGATGGAGTGCATAGAGCCCTTTTGCAGATAACCCCAATCATTCTCGTAGATCGCTTGTGTGATGAACTGAGCCGGCGCAATCTGTCCACGGTGGGTGTGACCGGATACGACCAGATCTACATTGTTCTGCTCCGCAATATCCAGATCATACGGCTGGTGATCCATCATAAGTACCGGTTGGTTCAAGTCAGTACCTTGCATTAAAGTAGCTACTTCTGCACGATCCTTCTCTGTGCGATCTTTCCGACCAATGAGGGTGATCTTGTTATCCAGAACGATCTTGTCATCGTACAGAACTTGCATGTTGCTCTTCTCCAGCGCAGCAATCAGATCTTCAATCGGACCATCGAACTTATCGTGATTCCCGAGAGAAGCATAAACACCGTATGGGGCCTGGATATCACTGATAATATCGGCAATTCCGCTATTGAGGTACATATCCAGATTGTCATCAATAATATCTCCAGGATACAGCACCAGGTCTGGCTTCAAAGCATTAATCTCCTCCACCATGCGTTTGGCATGTGCAGGGCCAGACAGAAGTCCAAAGTGCATATCGGCAGCCATGACAATGTTGAGCTTGTCTACACCTTCTACTTTTTTATCAATCTGGATATTATATGTTCTGACTACCGGGCTGTAAGCGTTAAAAATTCCATAACCTAATGTGGACACTAATAACACCAGCGTTACGACTCCCGCCCATTTCTGTGTGTGATGTCTTGGAATACGGGTTAATCTCAGCAACCACATCGTGAGGTGAACGACGGGCAGGATCAACAATAACAACGAGAAGATTGCCAGCCAGTAAGAACCGATAATACCGAGGAACGAGATGCTTCCAAATACCCGTGCCAAAATGAAGGAAACGGCAAGGAATACAAGCGCTATAATATAGAACCATCGAAATCTGGCGGACACAACTGGTTTCATCCAACTCCAACCGCTCCAGCCTATGTAGAACACTAATAAACCGTATACGACCAAAAACAATATACCTGCTAATACAAACATGCCCGGTCTAACCTCCACGTCAATAAGTTGTATTCTGAATTTTCATCACGGACACAGGTCCGTCTGACAAGTATAACGTAGTTGATGAGTCAGATCATCTGTTTGCCAAACCCAGATTCGTACATTTTATTACAATTTGATGATATTCAAATTCGAACCAAAACGAGAAAAAGCATTCCCGCAGCTGCCCTGAATAGCTAAATTCAAGGACAACTGCAGGAATGCTATATTTTCGGAATTAAAATTACTCGTTTGTGTCCATCCACTGGAAGTGGAATGAACCTTCTTTGTCCACACGTTTGAATGTGTGAGCACCGAAGTAGTCACGTTGTGCTTGCAGCAGGTTTGCTGGCAGACGCTCTGTACGGTAGCTGTCGTAGTAAGACAGTGCGCTGGAGAATCCAGGTACCGGAATACCTTGTTTAACAGCAGCCGCTATAACTTCACGCCATGCGCCTTGATAAGATTCAACGATGTTTTGGAAGTAAGGATCCAAGAGCAGGTTTTTGAGTTCTGCATCTTTGTCATATGCTTCTTTAATGTTTTGCAAGAACTGCGAACGGATGATGCAGCCGCCACGGAAGATCATGGCAATGTTACCGTATTTCAGATCCCAGCCATATTCATCGGAAGCTGCACGCATTTGTGCAAATCCTTGTGCATAGGATACGATTTTACTTGCAAACAATGCTTTACGTACGTTCTCAATGAACGCTTTTTTGTCGCCAGAGAATGCTTCAGTTGCTGGTCCACTCAGGATTTTGCTAGCTGCTACACGCTCGTCCTTCATCGCAGAGAGGAAACGGGAGAATACGGATTCCGTAATCATGGACAATGGAACGCCGAGATCCAGCGCACTTTGGCTTGTCCATTTACCTGTTCCTTTTTGTCCAGCCGCGTCCAGAATAACGTCAACCATTGGTTTGCCTGTTTCTGGATCGTATTTGGAGAAGATATCTGCAGTGATTTCGATCAGGTAGCTGTCCAGCTCCCCTTGATTCCACTCGGTGAAGATCTCATGCAACTCTTCAACGGAAACGTTCAATACGGATTTGAGCAAGTGATAAGCTTCACCAATCAACTGCATATCTCCGTACTCGATACCGTTATGCACCATTTTCACATAGTGTCCAGCACCGTCTGGTCCGATGTATGTGCTGCAAGCGTCATCGCCAACTTTAGCGGAGATCGCTGTCAGGATCGGTTCTACCAACTGATAAGCACTTTCCTGTCCACCTGGCATGATTGCCGGGCCTTTCAGGGCGCCTTCTTCACCACCGGATACACCTGCTCCGATGAAGCGGAAACCTTTTTCTTCCAGTTCTTTACTGCGACGTTGTGTGTCAGGGAAGTAAGCATTACCTCCATCGATAATAATGTCGCCTTGATCCAGATGAGGAAGCAGTTGCTCGATCGTTGCATCTGTTGCTTTACCTGCTTGCACCATGATCAGAATTTTACGCGGTGACTCCAGGGATTCCACGAATTCTTCAATAGTGAACGCACCTGTCAGGTTTTTACCTTCTGCTTCTTTCAGAAGATCGTTCGTTTTTTCCGGGGAACGGTTAAATACCGATACCGAGAAACCTTTGCTTTCAATATTCAAAGCTAGGTTTTTACCCATTACTGCCAATCCAATAACACCCAATCTGTTTTTTACTCATTATGTCCTCCCAATACTCCATTATTTATATAGTAAGTTAAAACGAATGAATGGTTATAGATTATTGTACTGTTTTTTTCCAGTCCGCTGCAAATTTGTCCATACCTTGATCTGTCAGCGGGTGTTTGGAGATCTGTTCAATGACGGAGAATGGAACAGTAGCAATATGTGCTCCAGCCATCGCAACACGTGTAACGTGATCCGGATGTCTTACAGAAGCAGCAATAATCTGTGCATCCAGGTTATGTGTACGGAATAATTCAGCAACTTTGGCAACCAATTGTACGCCATCTTCGGAGATATCATCAAGACGTCCCAGGAATGGGGATACATATGTCGCACCAGCACGAGCAGCCAGAAGCGCCTGATTCACAGTGAAGATCAACGTTACGTTGGTTTTCACGCCTTTTTTGGTCAAGTAACGGCAAGCTTCAAGTCCTGCAAGTGTCATTGGCAATTTGATCGTAATGTTTTTGTCGCTGTTGTTAATTTTGATCAATTCGTCTGCTTGCGCGATCATTTCTTCAGCAGTAAGGGCATCTGGTGTCACTTCCGCAGAAACGGACTCCACTTCAGGTACCAAACGCAAGATTTCTTCAATACGATCTTCGAATTTCACGCCTTCTTTGGCTACCAAAGATGGGTTTGTTGTTACACCAGACAATACGCCGATTTTGTATGCTTTTTGGATATCTTCCACGTTAGCTGTATCGATAAAAAATTTCATGATTAAATTACCTCCAGATATATTTTTTATTTTGGTTTAGAGATTCGCATTAACCGCCAAGGGTATGCTATTTGTAACTACAGACTCCTGATCCGCCGGCTCATCAAACCACCAGTGGTGACCTTCTTCTTCAAGCATAACATCTGATCCAGCCGGTCCATAGCTACCCGCAGGATACAGGTGAAGTGGCAACAGATTTTCCTGGAATGCATCCAGAATTGGCTGCACCCATGCCCATGACAATTCTACTTCATCCCAGTGGGCAAAGAATGTTGGATCACCCAGCAAAGCATCACGAATCAGATTCTCGTAAGCTTCCGCAAGGTCACCTTTATCCGGAGAAAGATCGATGTGAACCGGTTTGAATTCACCTTTATTCTCAGGGTCACTTGCATTCAGTTGCAATGTCATGCTCTGATCCGGACTCATCTCAATGACGAGCAGGTTTGGCTTGGAACCCTTGTTTTTCAGCACATTTGTCTGTCCTGAAGGTTCTTTGAATTCAATCACGATACGTGTTGATTTCTCCTTCATTCTTTTACCCGTGCGAATGTAAAACGGAACACCACGCCAGAAGAAATCATCAATTTGCAATTTGGCAGCAATGAATGTGTCATTCATCGTATTCTCGGCTACACCCGGTTCAGCAGTATAAGCATTTACCAGTTTACCTTGAATGTTGCCTTCTGCATACTGTCCACGGATGATGTTTGCGCCCACAGTTTGTTTTTGTAACGGCTGGATCGATTCCATAATGTGTTTTTTCTTCAATCCAACTTTTTCGGAAGTACTGTTGTATGGAAGCTGAATCGCCATCATCATGAGCAATTGCAACATATGATTCTGGAACATGTCTCGCACTGCACCAACATGATCATAATAGGATGCACGTTCTTCGACACCTACAGTCTCATTCGCCGTAATTTGCACATTGGAGATGTAACGGTTGTTCCATAACGCCTTCATGATTGGGTTACTCTGATGCAACGTCTCCAGACGCTGTACCATCGGTTTGCCCAAATAGTGGTCAATCCGATAAATCTCTTCCTCCGTGAACGATTCGCTTAATTTGCGATTAAGGTCTCTGGCGGACTGTAGATCGTGACCAAATGGCTTCTCGATGACGAGACGTTTCCAGCCCTCTGTGGAACCCAGCCCACTTTCTTGAATGTTCTCGGCAATCGGTTCGAAGAATTCCGGACCAACCGAGAGATAAAACAAGCGATTGGACGGAATGCCAAGCTCAGCTTCTCTTTGTTCAACTAATCCCAACAGCTTTATATAATCTTCCTTATGGCTTATATTCAATACACTGTAGCGGAAAGCTTTCACAAATGACTTCACAACTTCAGGATCAGCTTGGCGTCTGGAAAATTCATTTAATGATTTTTCCACTTGTGCCTGAAAGAATTCATCAGACCACTCTCTACGCCCCAGACCAATCAATGAGAAGGTTTCAGGAAGCTTCTGCTCAAGATATAAGTTATATAAGGCAGGATATATTTTTCTTTTGGCTAAATCGCCAGTAGCACCAAATAAAACAATGGTAGTTGGTTCCATCTCACCGTTCTCCTTCCAAGTAACTCTGGTTTCTTTGTTGTAGTTACACTATAATACGTTTTATAGCTATACAAGTAATTAATATATTTCACAGGAGCTATAGACCACATCTATGACAACAAATTACGAACTATATAAAGTCTTTTATTGGGCCGCCAAAACGGGAAGTTTGACACAGGCTGCGAAAGCACTGTATATCACTCAACCCAGCGTCAGTCATGCCATTAAGCAATTGGAAGAGAGCTTTGGTCTCACCTTGTTTTATCGAAATTCCAAGGGTGTAGCGTTGACACAGGAAGGTGCCAGTCTATACTCCTATATTGAACAATCCCAGATTCTGATCTCACTTGCGGAAGAAAAAATGGCCGCATTGAAGAATCTCGACAATGGTGAACTCCGGATTGGTGGCAGTGACTCCCTGTTCAAGCATTACATGCTGGCGTATCTAGAGGAATTCCACACCTTGTACCCTAACATCAAGCTACATCTGAGTCATGGAACCACGCCGGAAGTGATTACCTTTCTGAAAGAAGGCAAGATCGATCTTGGTGTTGTTCGGATGCCCATTGTTGATCCACAGCTAGAAGTCAAGGAAAGTATTCAGTTGAAGGACTGTTTTGTAGCTGGGGAACGTTATGCTCAGTTGAAGGGTAAAGTCATGACACTTGAGATGCTTCTGGAGCATCAACTGATCCTCTTCTCCCGGAACAGCCGTGTTCGGATGGCTATAACCGAGTTGTTTAACAGCTATAATTACACGTTGAAACCTGAGATTGAGGTTGGTAGCGTTGATCTGTTGATTGAGTTTGCGCGTCGAGGACTGGGAATTTCCTATGTCACACGTGAGTTCATCTCCAAAGAGCTGGAGGAAGGTTCTCTCTTCGAAATTCAGCTGGATGTCCCGCTCCCCCCTTCCCATGTGGGGATTATGACCAAACGCAATATGCCGATTTCTCTGGCTGCCAACCGGTTTATGGATCTCATTTTCAAATCCTGAGTGGTCACAATCTCAAAAGGTACAACAAAGAGCCCCACCGTCCAGTTATGGATGATGAGGCTCTTTGGCCTGCATAATGTTTGTGTTTATCTAACGATTAAAGACTCACCAAATAGGACGCGTCCAATATAAGGGCAACCTTACCATTACCGAGAATCGTTGCGCCAGAAAGATGGTTCATCGCTCCCAGATACGTACCGAGCGTCTTAATAACGACTTCCTGATTTCCTATAATCTCATCTACTGCGTATGCTGCAATTTTATCAACGGAACGCACGATCACCAAAGGAATGATTTTGGATTTACGGTCCGTTCGTGGATAGTTGAGCCTGTCGCACAGTCGGTGAAAAGGTACAATTCGTCCATGATTCAGGATCGCTTGTTGCCCCTGGATCATCTGAATATCTTCAGGTGAAATTCGAACAATCTCAGCAACATTATACATCGGCAAGATCAGAACACGACCCGATACTTTGACTAACAGACCTTTAATAATCGCCAGTGTGAGTGGTAGACGAATCGTGAACGTGGTGCCCACACCAACCTCCGTATCAATATCAATGATGCCGTTAAGCCGCCCGATCTGGCTACGCACGATATCCATTCCAACGCCGCGCCCCGATACTTCACTGACTGAAGAAGCTGTGGAGAAACCGGGCTCAAATATAAGATGGACAGCTTCCTGTGTTGTTAGGCGTGCAGCCTGTTCCTCACTAATGATACCTTTGCCCAAGGCGGAAGCTTTGATCTTCTCACCATCGATGCCTTTGCCATCATCCGAATAACGAATGACAACATGATTTTCTTCATGAAACGAAGTTAATGTAATACGTCCTTTGGACGGCTTATCGTTCTCCGCCCGAACCTCTGCACTTTCAATGCCATGGTCAGCACTGTTGCGGATGAGATGGATCAGCGGGTCACTCAATTCTTCAATAATCATCCGGTCAAGCTCAGTCTCTCCACCCTGAATAACCAGTTCCAGATCCTTACCCAGCTTCTGTGATAGGTCACGAACCAATCTCGGGAAGCGACTGAATAGTTGATCAATGGGTAACATCCGTGTCTTCATTACACCTTCTTGGAGTTCCTTAATCACCCTGCCCATATGATCGGATACACCACTAATGCTCCGGATGAGTGTTGAAGACTCCTTACGCGCACCCGATCCACTCAGATCTGCAAGGGATGTCTGATCAATTAACAGTTCACCGACCAAATTCATCAAATGGTCCAGACGTTCAACACTCACACGAACTGTAGGTTGAGCAGCTTTCAATTTCTCATCCGGGCCAGTTGTATTCACGGTAGGCAAGTTTTGTTTCGTTTGCACTGTTTCAGAGATTAATTCAAGTGGTGCAGAAGTCGCTGCAACCTCATTGGATTCCAACAGATATGGTTCAATCTCCAGCATATGAATATCCGAGTCTGAAGACAGCTCTGCCTTAAGCTGCTGTGGGTCCTTCGACGTTGCTACGATGATGATGAACTGACCATAATGATCATCTTCATTCTGCGCGCCCGGTTGGCTCTCCATAAGCGAAGTAGCGACAACCGTACCACAGATGTCCTCAATACGTTGTCGTAAAATATGATATCTGGCCGCTTTCATCATGCACTTCTGCTCCAGCACAACATGAATGGACAATAACTGCTTGCCTGACACAATAGCTACCTGTGCCATAATCGACTCTGCTGGTTGCAATTGAGGTGTTTTAAGTTGCCCGACTACTGCCGGGGTCTGAATTAAATCCTTTATTTCTTGTACTACCGCTCGAAAGTCTGCATAGGCTTCCCCACGGATGTACTGATCACGAAGCACCTTCATGGCGTCCAAAGAGCGGAACAACGTATCAATCAGCTCCGAAGTCATTTCAGGTTTTTTCTCCCGGACCCATTCAAGGGCATACTCCACTTCATGCGTGAGGTCGCTTAATTCACGGAAATCCATTGTGGATGCCGATCCCTTGATGGTGTGGGCTGCCCGAAACAGCGTCTGAACCAGTTCTACAGAAGGCGAAAGCTCCAATGCCAGTAAAGACTGATCCATACGTTCCAGTTGATCATTCAGTTCTTCGATAAAGATGTCACGGTAGGCGGACAAATCCATCATTCGTATATACCTCCCTAACCGCCCAATATTTCGTCCAGTTTCAAAATGCCCACAAGCTTGTCTTCCTGTTGACCCACACCATGGAATAAACCTTCACGGTTACGACCATATCCGCCGGTTGGCGGATGTATTTCGGAATATGTGGTTACCTTGTTCACACGATCCACGATCAAGCCAATATATTCTTCCTGATGTCGAACTACGATAATTCGAGTTGCTCTAGTGTCCGGTTCATCCGGCATACCCAGCAGGTTCCGCAGACTCATCACACATACAACCTTGCCACGCAAATTAACTACCCCTTTGATCTCTGGGCGGCTGAATGGGATATCTGTAATGCTGAGCATTTTAATAATTTCGTGAATTTCTTCGATTCGAATGGCGCAGGTCTCTGCACCTACAGACAGTTCAATATATTGTTCCTTCTGAAGTGAAGACATCAATTCACCCTCAATTCAATTGGTTTATTGGGTTTTGAAGGCAGCTGCCGAATTCGCCAGTTCTTCCGCCAGATGTGCCAGAGACTGGCATGTTGCCGCTGTCTCTTCAGACGCTGCTGCGGATTCCTCACTGGAAGCCGAGATGGATTCAACAGAGCTCATCACCTCTGCGGCTTGGGCTGCTTCTTCTTCACATGCAGCAGCAATTTCGTTTACTTTCTGTGAAGAGTTATTGACCATATCAATGATCTGATCAAACGCCTGTCCAGTCATGGAAGACTGCTCAACACTGGCTGCTACGGCTTGCACACTTTGTCTCGTATTTTCCTGCATTGCTTTGATGATGGCTGTAATTTCTTTGGTCGCCTCGCCACTTCGTTCGGCAAGCTTCCGGACTTCATCTGCTACTACGGCGAATCCTCGTCCTTGTTCTCCGGCACGTGCCGCTTCAATTGCAGCATTCAGCGCGAGCAAATTGGTCTGCTCAGCGATATCGTCAATCACTTCAATGATGTCACCGATTTTACGAGAATCATCTTCAAGCTTGGTCATTTTTGTATTAACAGCTTGCATACCTTCCAATGAAGTCTGTACAACATGTCCACCTTCACGAGCAGCCTTCACCGTATCGTTGGACAGTTCAGCCGCTTCTTCCGCACTTGCAGCGACGGAGTTGATGGCAAGTGAAAGCTCCTTGAACAATTCGGAGATATTTCCCGCCTCACTGGATTGGCTCGTACTGGTGCTCGCAATTTCCTGTGTGCTGGCTGAGATCTGTTCTGAAGAAGCAGCAACACTTTGGGAGTTCATCACGATATTGTTAATTAACTCTTTCAGATTATCGACCATCCGATTCAGTGCCGCGGCTAGTTGACCCACTTCATCTTTGCTGGAGATGTCTGACTTAAGGGTCAGATTTCCGTTGGCAACTTCCGTAGCTATACCCAGCATAGCCATGAGTGGCCTCGAAATGGAGCGAGAGATGATATATCCAATGAAAATACTGAAGAGTACGGACAGAACCACAAGAATTATCGTTACTTTAAATGCTTGTGAATAGGCAGCCTGAGATTGTATATTCGCCTGTTCAGCCAAACTTTCATTAAGGTCGATCAAATTGGTAAGGAGCTCAACAATTTTGTCCCCTTGTGGTTTAAGCTCAATTTCAAGGTAGGTATTAAAGGCACTTTGATCATCTGCGACAGCCAGATTAGTTGCTCGTTCAAACATTGTTAAATATCCTGGATATTCCGCATCAAAATTACGGAGTAACTCTATTTCTTCAGGGGTTGTTGCAAGCGGACGATAGAGGGTCAGGCGATCATTCACACTCTGACGGATCGAAGCGATGTTCTCCGTGATCCGAGTTTTTTCGGTTTCGACGGTTTCGAAGCTTAAATCACGCACGTTCACACGCATTCTTTGATAATCAATCTGAGCAGAGGATAATTCTTTTACAGAGATTAGATTGTTGTTATACATCTCTTGCATTCGTTCATTCGTACTTCTCAATGTTACTACAGAGTAGACGCCAAGCGCCGCAAGGATTATCGACACAACTAAAAACGCTGAGATAATCTTTGTTGCTGTTTTCAAATTCCCAAACCACTTCATGTAATCTCCTCCTAGGCATCGTAGTGTCCAGTTATGTATATAACGCTTGGTAAACCCTTTCTCTAGGTCGCGCTCCAGACAACTTACGATGTATTTCGACATAAATATATTAAAACTGAATAGGAGATTTTTATTTCTATAAATTTGCACTATTATGAATTTTTATTTCAGATATAAAGAATCTTCTTTTTAATATAATTTATACTTTTTACCTATTAATTTTCTTTTTTCTACTTACATATATACGTATAATCAACATTCTGCTTTAACTTACACATACATTCTCCATACAAATTTTCATGTGACATGATCTTCTTATATTTACATAAGAAGTTGTATAGTTCTTACGTCTAACAAATATCATTTTCCATGCGTAAAAATTATGTATTTTGCTGTACACACTCAACATTTCAAGACTTAAGTCTAATAAATGCTTACTCATACTGAGTCCATTTTCCCATAAAAAAAACCAAACCCGAATCAACAAAGTTTGGTTTTGAAGCGAAAAAATATACTTTAAATTAACATAAAACCCGTTTAAAACTAATTACTTATGTGTTATATAACTGCTCCAGTTCAATTAAGCGGTCCTTAATCCTGTGCGGAATAATATCAAACAGATTATCCCACGTCATGAACATCTCCGGTTTTAGTAAATATTCTTCGAACTCCATGGTAGGTATAAACGCTTTGGTCTGCAGATAACGCTCTACCTGAGCATCGATCTGTTCATTCGTTTCAAAATAATCTTGAAACAACTCATTCACAAGTAGCCCATCACATCCAGCTTCGGCACCCGCTGCACTATACAGGTTTGGCAATAACTCAAATACAACCGGAAGTGGTGAGAAAGCATGTTTGCCAGGCTGCGAGTACAGACATACATGATGTCCAACCACATTGACCCGCCCCTTCAACAATCCGCGGAGCACCTTTCCATGAAAACTGGCTTCACAATCTACTACCTCTCCGTCATGACCCACATAAACCCATACATGCTCCATTTCATACAGATGTCCAATCTCATAATCCCACCAGATTGCATATTCAATTACGTATTGTACTGCCTCGGTCGGAAACTTAATATCCCGTCTGAACGATAGTGAAGGCCCAGATTGATGCAACACAGAAATGCCAACAAAATCAGGATAAAAGGGTTCGGCTCTGTCAAACATCAAAATAGGTGCATAACTCATTGCAGTTTCAAGCGTATCCATTTCTGACATGTTCATTTATGAGTCCTCCGTTTTTGTTGGATGTTCATACTATACTAACAGAGAACGTAACACACTGACTCAGGCATTTTGAATTTTTATCATACGATCATTACATCGGCACATCAAAAAAACCTGCAACTGTTATTCTCCAGTTACAGGCTGTGTACTTTGACAATAAATAAGGAAATCTTGAATTAAGATTTCAGCTTAGGAGGGTGACACAGACGTCTTGGAAGGTGAAGTCGATTGATCAGAAACCTGTGTATCACACCCTATTGGGGGGCCTAGAATCGCATCATTTTTAATAGACGCAACAGCTCTCGCATATGCCTCTTCATCCAAACAGTACGCCCGGTGAGCCACCTCCGGCGGTGTAGCTGCCAAGAAATCCGCTCCAAACACAATATCAGGCGTTGGTTGATCAAAGATTGTTAATACATATACATCATCTGTCTCAGCGACAAACCAGTGAAACCAGCCTTTCGGAAATACCACAACCTGACCTGGTTTCAGACGATATGTCAATCGTTCACGCGTAAACGGATTGAAGACTGAAGCTGTAACTTCACCGGTGATGACCACAACCATCTCCGTAACATTGGTGTGCCAGTGCGGCTGCACAATGATTCCTTTGCTTAAGTACACGTTGAAGAAACCATTTGCAATGGTCGGCAGCTGTTCTCCAAACAACTGGGTTACATAGTTGCGTGAATCCCTCTGATAATTGACAACCGCATTGGAATCGGCTGCCAGCGGAACATTCGGGGCTTGTAAAATCGGATTTATCATACGATCATTTCTCCTCCTTGGGCATACATCTCATTGTTGTACTGTATGCCGGAGAATAGAAAGATAATACCGTTGACACATGTTATATATTGTTTTTAATCCTGAACATTAGGTTTCTTAGAATCATGTATAAACGAACTAGACTTGACCAGGGAATCTGCCTCCGGCTGCAATGCCTTGGGGTGATATGTGATCTATCTGGTTCATCTCATCATCCGTAAGCGAAACCTGTAACGCTCCTAAGTTCTCGTGAACTCTTTCCAGGTTGCGAGTCCCCGGGATCGGAACGATATGTTCTCCCTTTCCAAGTAACCAGGCCAGAGCAAGTTGAGAGACCGTGCATCCTTTTTGCTTAGCCATCTCTTGGATCAATCCAACAACCTCCAGATTTTTCTGAAAGTTCTCACCTTGGAAACGCGGATAGTGACGACGATAATCATCTTCCGGGAGATCGTCTATAGAACGGATCTGACCTGTCAGGAAACCACGTCCCAATGGGCTGTATGGAACCAAGCCAATGTTCAATTCATGCAGGACAGGCATAATCTCATCCTCAAGCTCTCGACTCCATAATGAATATTCGGTCTGCAACGCTGTAATCGGATGAACAGCATGTGCACGCCGAATGATCTCTACTGGCGCTTCGGACAAACCAATATATCGAATCTTCCCCTGTTGAACCAGATCGGCAAGTGTGCCTACCGTCTCTTCAATGGGTGTATTCGGATCAGGACGATGTTGATAATAGAGATCGATATAATCCATTCCCAGGTTGTAGAGACTCGCATCTACTGACTTTTTGATGTAGGCTGGATCTCCCTTGGGACCCTGCGTGTGTGTTATACCAAATTTGGTGGCAATGATTGCCTTGGATCTTCGACCTTGAAGCGCGCGTCCAAGCAGCTTTTCATTCCCTCCAAATCGCTGTTTTTCATACTCTCCGTACAGGTCCGCCGTATCAAACATGGTAACTCCTGCATCCAGCGCACCCTGAATGGTATGTACCGATTCGTCATTATCCGGCATCATCATCACACCCAGGCCAAGCGCAGATATTCGTAATTTATCATTTCCCAGTGTTCTTGTTATGAGCATGAGGCTCCCTCTTTTCATCTTGAAATAGAAACGTTAACTAGAAACGTATGAACTTGAGTTCATTCTATTTCACTCCCGAGACCCCAACCACACTCTGTTTATGCTAGTAAAGAAATTACCAGTTTGATTAACTTTCTATATGGCAACAGGAACGTAAATACAACAATGAATGCCTGATTGGCTGTTCAGATTATTCATGGAAAAGATATCATATGCATGCACAACGCCATCTGCCCGATCCGTCGTTTCAAGCAGGACACGATTGACTTGTTTTAACTCAACTTGGTGCAGGTCTACACTTTCGTCGCTCAATTGTTTCACGATTCTGCTAAATTCGGGATCACTCGGATACTTGTCATAATACGTACGGAATACGGCTACCGAGTGCCGCGCGAATTCATCCCAGTTGTGCATACGCTCCCTGAGCGCTGTATCCAGAAATAAAATCCGCATCATTAAACGATCATTCACATTCATCGACGAGAAGTTGAAAAGGTTCGTATCTGCAGCTTCATTCCAGGCAAGTACCTCAGAACGTTCATTGGTAATAAAGGAAGGATGAGTCAACTGGCCAATAATACTATGCCACCCTGGCTCCAGTTGCGAATACGAAGCAAGGAATTCATGTTCCGTATTAGGGTCCCATAAGTCAAATAGATGACTCTTCTCTTCCAGGGTTAAACGGAGCGCATCCGCTATACTCTGCATCACTTCTCGTGAAGCCGCCAACTCCCTACCCTGTTCGAGCCACGTGTAATACGTCGCACTGACACCAGCCAATACCGCTACTTCTTCCCGCCGTAGACCGGGTTTTCTTCGCTGTCCATAAGATCCTGACAATCCAACTTGTTCCGGTTGAATGCGGCTTCTCCGCGATTTCAAGAACTCACCCAGTTTTTTGTTACGGCTCATACTTGTATCCATAGACATCGTTCCTTTTTATAAAAGTATTCAAGCCTATTCGGCTCTATCCCAAAATGGTAGTCTCTGAATGACTTTGATATAATTCATCTATTATTAGTTCTGCAGAATACTTGGTTTACAAGTAGCTTAGCATCGATTGATGCAGAACGAAAGGAGCATAACATGATCCCCAATGTTGGAGATGTGTACTGCGTGTATGTCGAAAAATTACAACAATATACAGCCTGTCAGGTAACTGGACTGAAAGAAACGGAGGGTAAAACTTCCAACACGCTTGCCTCGGTCCTTCAGTTGGATTGGACTGGTGATCAACTGCCTAATGAAATGCAGCTTCATCAGATGAAACCGCTGATCTGTAATTTCTATTTCTGGAATGACCGACTTGCCCATAGTTTCGTGAGTGCTAATGTCCCTTCACAGTATGTGCTTGCAGGCAATATCCCTCCTCTCTACACCGAGGAAACAAATACGTATGGGGGAGGCTGGCCGATCGGAGAAAGTCTATATCTCCAGCGTGAATGGGAAGGTATCGATGCGATCCGAAGAGCGCAGTTCAAACAAGCTGCGGATGATGACAAAGAAGTCATGGTTGGCGATCGTGTAATGCGGCGCAGTACGAGTACACTCCGCGATTTCAGCCCTAGATCTTCTAAAGATGTAGCCGAACTCGCAAAACTACCTTGTCTGACACATATTGAAATGGATGGATATACGGAATCGATCTTTACATTTATAGAAGACAACCCGTTCATTAATGAACTTCATATCATACATCATGGTCAAACGATGCTGGATATCAGCAACAGTCATCTGACCAAACTTATTGTGGATGTCAGCGGGTTGAAGGAGTTAATTTTGAACACAAAGATGAAAAGTCTGAATTTCACAGGTGAGCTGTCTCCTGATCTGCGTATCGCGGCTTATGAAGAGGGTAAATGCATCACTCTCAATGTTCCATCGGGCCTGCCACAGGTTACGGGTATCTCGCGACTTGAAGGTCTGTATATCAGAGATATCACGGAACTCAATCTGGAGCCACTTGTGCAGTATTATCCTGAGCTTTCAGAGTTACGATTGTGGGGTAAACCCGGCAATGTATCCCATATAGAGTCGATTCAGCATTTGGCAAATTTGCAAACCTTCACTACATATGACCTGTTCGGCTTCAAAGGTGAACAATTCCCTGATCCAGAGCAACTTCCAAAATTGGCTACGCTGTGGCTAACCAGCCTGCCTGCCGATGCAGCCAAATCGATCAAAACAAGATATAAAAAATCCGCTGCTGCCGGACTTGATATGGAAATCACCAAAGCACGCAAACCGGAATGGCTTGCGGAGAACCTGAACAATCCCTTTCGGGATTGGGATGGGCGGGACCACATTAAGGCAGCTCACGCCAAAAAAGCAGCTCAATTGTACAAACAGTGCTTGAAGGAAATCCGTCAATTAAGTCAAGATTTTAACAATCAGGAAGCTATGCACAAACAACTCGTCTCCATGGTTGAGAACTACACACAGACCTTCAACAAGATGGATGCCAAGACCGGCTTTATTGAAACTGTTGAGCGTGAAGAGATTTATGTTGTTCTAACGGAGTTACTGAATCAGTTACAGGAGAATTGGGAACTGCGTCAAGATGATTTGATTAAGGTTAATCACGAGGAATTATATGAGGTATTTGATCGTTTGAGGGATTTCTAGTTTACGCAAAAAGGGTCCTGTTATGAAAATGGCAGGACCCTCTTTTTGCACCGCCGACCTCAAGTGTCGTAATTAACCAGATAATGATGATGTTCCGTGTTATAACAGCCGATGCTGTGCTCAATTAATCTGCCTTCTCCGTCGAAGGAGTTACGGAGGCGCTTAAGCACATGCGTCCCCGGGTGGATCTTCAGTAGTTGGCATACCTCAGGAGCTGCCGGCTCTACAAAGAAACGGTCTTTGAAGTTCTCCAGCAAAATGTTGTTCTCCTCCAGTGAGTCATACAGCGATTGGATGTCTCCATTCATTTCTTCCTTGCCCCCGCCGGGCAATGCAGCTGCTGCCAAAAAGTGTATCAGATGAATATAAGGTTGTCCGTTAAGAGTGTAGAGCCTTTCAATCCGCTGGCAATACGGCCCGTAGCGACCATATTCCTCCGTTCCGGTATCATTGGTGAGTAAACGGGAATTCAGAACTTTCTTTTCCAGCTTATGGCCCTCTTCTACGAGCAGCTCCGTAAACCGTTTGCCCTTTGAGAGCTTCTGATGAGAGGTATTGCGCAACACAATCGTTCCAACACCGCTTTTTTTCTGCACGTAACCTTCCTGGGACAGCTCTTGGACCGCACCGCGGACTGTCATTTTGCTGACGCCAAATTCTTTCTCCAGCTGCGGTTCGGAGGGGATGATGCTTCCGAGAGGATATACTCCATGTAGAATCCGATCTTTGAGAATTTTTTGGATTTGCTGATATAAAGGACCTTGCTTGCGCTTCAGAGACACTCACTGTTCACTACCTTTCAATATCTGAGGTATGGTCCGACAGCGCCCGGAGCACCTCATTCTCGGTAAAAAGCGCTGTATCACCTTGAGTGGTATGGGCCAGCATCGCTGCCGCCACTGCCATATTAACCGTATGTTCCTGTGGATATTGCTGCAATTCCCCATGGATGATGGTGCTAGCAAATACATCGCCGGCACCGATCCGGTCATACACCGGGAACGTCAGCTTGCGGGAAAATACGAACGTACCTTGATGATAGATATATCCTGTCAAGGAATGCGTATGGTCAGCGTTAATCTCACGGTGAGTTCCTGCTACCGTTCCGATTCCGAATCGCTTTGCAACTTCAGGAATCGCTTGCTTCATCTGTGTTATTCTATCATATTCTCCGGTTCCGATGCCAAGAATACACTTCGCATCCTTCTCATTCATTAACACCAGATCTGCCAGCCCCAGCAGTTCCTCATAATGCGGGCGGGCCTTGACATAACCATCTGTCCCCCATAATGCAGGACGGTAATTACAATCAAACACAACCTTACCCCCAGCACTCTTCACTTCCTCAGCAAGCCGTTTCATCTGCTTGCGCACGCCATCATTCATAGCCAGCGTAATGCCACATAAATGAAGAACGTCGACTCGGGAGGCAAGATCTTTCATATCATAATTGTCTGCGTCCGCGGTATTGAAACTGCTGCCCAGCCGGTCTGTGTAAGTAACTCTGCCAGGGCGGGCTCCAAAGCCATTCTCCAGAAAGTACATTCCAAGGTGTTTACCGCCCTGGCTAATAAGTGAGGTATCCACCCCCAGCTTGCGCAGATAAGCGATAGCCGCTTCGCCCACCGGAGTTTCCGGCAAAGTTGTAATAAGAGCACCGTTATGGCCGTATCTGGCTAGTGCTGCCGTTACATTTACCCCGCTACCGGAAAAAGAATACTCCAGCCTGCTGCTCTGGACCAGCGTTTCGTAGCCCGGAACCTGCAGCCGCATCATCACTTCACCAAAAGCAGCAACCCTAGGCATACCGGTCCACCAGCGATTTCATTGTTTCGAGCAGTCTACGGACATCCTGTACGTTCGTACTCCCGGTCTGAGACTCAATAATTGAAGAATAGACATGTGGTATAACCCGAGGTACGCCTGCCTGTAGTGCAATCTCTAGAATGGGTCCAAAGTTGTCCAGATCAATTCCGCCTGTAGGCTCCAGAGCAAAAGCCGCTTCTCCACAAGCCTTGGCAACAGCACGGTACTCCTCTTCCAGCTTCAACCCCTGCATCGGATAATATTTGAGCGCGTTCCCTCCCATGTCACGAACCAGTGCAATGGCGGCATGAACCGGAACATTGGCCTGCGGAGTGGTTACTGAACTGATGGGGCCAGTCGATATATTTACATAACCTGGCTGACCGCACGGAGATACGAGGCAGTTAATCCAACTATCTTTAGGTCCCAGATTGGCACGGGTTGCCCCGACTGCAGGGAATACCTGATTGATATGGCTTCCCGGATAGCTGGCGGCAATCTCCGCCACAACTGCAGCCTGACGGCTGTCTCCGGCCCCGAGTCCGATAGATACGGCATCTTGAATAGCCTGACCATATTCAGTCATGGCGACTACAGCTTCTTCCGACGTAGCATAATTTTTGGAGAGCACACCAATAAGTACATATCCTTCCGCAGCCTCGTACACATCCTTGGCGTTCCCGATACTCCCGGCCAATACATTAATTGCGGCCCTGTTCTTATACAGGAACTGCTGAATATGACTCATTCTGGTTTACCTCCCACGATTTCATGTAATCTGCTGACGATGACCTGCATATCATCCCCTTGTAACGACCTTGGATCAATATCGAAATAACCCTGCTTGACGCCATAGTCTCGGGTATATACCGCAATTACGCCTTCACGTAACTGGTCATTCACTTTCTTCGCATCCACCCCAGCAAGAGAGGAATCAATCTGGACGCGCCCCCGGAAAATCAATCTGCCGGCTTCATCCTGCACGATGCGGACCGAAACACCAGGAAGTCTATCCAGTGGCTGAAGAGCCTCCAGCATCTGCTTCTCTCGTTCACTATTATCCGCTTTGTCCTGGTATTCATCTAGCGCTTGAAGTAACCCAAAAACGGTCTCTTTACCAACCTTCATGCTGCGGCCAATCCCGTGTAGCTGTACCTTAAGCCACTCCACGTATGTCTTTTTGCCAGCGACAATGCCGGAAGTAGGGCCTTCGATAGCTTTCGAACCGCTGTAAATGGCCAGATCCGAAAGTTGGATATATTTGTGCAGATCCTCTTCCGCTGCCGCATCAACAATCAGCGGCACCCCTCTACGCTGTGCAACCTCCCAGGCCTCTTCCACAGAAATCATGTTCTTCTGGACAGCGTGATGGGATTTAACATAAAAAATGGCTGCAGTGTGTTCACCGATCGCCTGATCGATATGTTCCTTGCGGCCTTCATTGGCATACCCGACTTCCACTACCCGGCCGCCGCCAAGAAATATCATGGTTTCGACCGGCGCTCCATATTGCACATTATGGCCCTTTAGCATAATAATTTCATTTTTCAATATCGGCTCCTGGTGCAGACGAAGGCTGAGACGCGGATCTCCGGCAGTCACAATGGCTGCCACTGACAGTGCAATACCACTGGATGCGGAGTTCACCACAACCGCGCTTTCCGAACCAAGTAACTGTGCAATATATTCTCCGGATTTGTCCACAAGATCCGCAATTTCCACGTAACGCTGTCCGCCCTGTTTCATCGCATCCATGACTGAATCCGTTGGTGCGGAAACGCCAAGAATGCTCATTCTTCCACTGGCGTTAATAACACGCTTCAATCCATATTTAGCCTGTAATGAGTGACCCATTAGCATAGACTCCTTTAGCCTCAATATAGTGTTGCGTGACCCGGACATCACCTTCCGAGTCCTCAAGTTGCTTTTCGCCTGCTTCCAGGGAAAACAAAGTCAGGTTCGCCTGCTGTCCCACCCTAATCTGCCCGAGCTCCGGCTTACCGAGCCACTCCGCTGGACTTCTTGTAACCGCACGGATGACCTCTTCCAGACTGTAGCCGAGGTACAGAAATTTCGTCAGCACATTCGACATACTGTATACCGGACCATTCATACGGTTGCCTCGATAAATGTCAGTACTGATTGTATTCAGCGCAATGCCTGCAACCTTGGCCTGTTCTGCAATCCGGAAGGAGAAGCTCGCTGTGCCATGCCCCACATCCAGATGAACTCCCCGAGCAGCTGCATCCAGCAGTTCTTGCAGCGGTGTGCCGTCCGCATGAAACAGATTGTTGGACTTGCCGTTAAGGTAATGGGTGATTACATCGCCCGACTGTAGTAGCTCGAGCACATCAGAGATCGCGGGCGGAGCAGAACCGATGTGAACCATGAGCGGAAGCTTCGTTTCTTCCGAGAGTGTGCGTGCCAACTTGAGTGGCTGTATGCCGCTGTCTTTGACGACACTTTGGCTGATGCGGGCTTTCAGACCAACAATGAAATCAGGATAAGCCGCTGCCGCCTCCAGGACCTTTGCCCGGTCAATCCATTCCAACTGCGACAGTTCATCCGTCCGTTCGAGCCCGATGCTTGAAATGTTCAACAGAGCAAATACTTGTGTAGCAGCCTGTAGTCTTGCGGTATAGAAAGCTCCAATTCGATCTGCACCGCAGCTTCCGGCATCTACAAGCGTTGTTACCCCCTGCTTCACACCAATTTCGTCGATATCATCGCCATAGGGATCAAGCTCCTGGACGGCATGTACATGCAGATCAATCCACCCACTGGACACATATAACCCTGAACAATCCAGCTCATTTTCTCCTTCAGCCTGGCCTGGCGGTGTAATGGCAGTGATGATCCCGTCCTGAATGGCGATATCCATAATTCGCCCGTCAACAAGCTGCAGATTGCGCAGCACATTCTCTGTGCCCACTCATCCCATCTCCTTTTCAACCCCGGTATACAGGCAAAATTCAAAAAATGATTCATGAAATCTGTACTTCCAAATCGTCAAAAATAAGCCTGATGAGCTACTTTATTCTAAAGATTATAATGTTATAATGTTTATACTAGCACAAGAGTAATCCAGAAGAGAACACTGATTTTTAATTCAAAATTTTTAATCCGAATATCTAACACTGGAGGGACTGCTTCATGGCAAATTCGGCACTCAAGCCATCCCTGCTCAACAGATTCAAGTTCAGCTGGAATCATTTCAAATCAAGGCTTCTGCTGAAATATGCCTTTTCTTACATTCTAATATTTCTTATCCCTCTGACAGGTGTAACTATTTTTGTATATGAAAACGCTGTCAAAGGGTTGCGTGTAGAGATTGAACAATCAAATGTCAATCAGCTTAACCAGGTGAAGAGCACTATAGATAACCGTATGAATGAACTTCAGGAAATAGCGGGGAGAATCGCCTATGACAAACACCTGACCCCTTATATGGTACAGCATCCCTATTATAGCTTGGAGGCGATTCAGGCGCTGGCCAATTACAAAGCTAGCAGCAGCATTGCAGAGGATTTGCTTCTCTTTTTCCATAACGATGCCAACATCTATTCATACCGTGGTCTGGCTAATCTTGATGTCACCTTTGATAGTCTCTATCAGTTCGAGCATTGGAATCCGGAAGAATTGCGGCAGGACTTGAATGAAACTAGGCAGCCCCTGGTCCGTCCCGCTGAGAACGTGAAGGTTAATTCCCGAATGGAGTCGATGCTTGTCATGCTTGTGCCCGTTAAACCGAATGACCCGTTTCCATATGGGACCGTTATTTATTTAATGAAAGAATCCAACCTTACCGGGGTCATGGATTCGATTTTGAGTGATTTTTCAGGAAGCAGTTATATTTTCAGTCCTTCCGGAGAGGTGTTGACCGCGAACAGCCATGGCATCAACCTCCCCCAGGACGAAATTGAGAATTTAGCTACACTTGAGCCCGGTATTCACAATTTGAAGATGGATGGAGAACAATACTCCGTTGTTTCAGTCCAATCTGAAGAAAATGGCTGGACCTATGTGACCACGATGCCAAGCTTCCAATTTTTCAGCCGTGTCGCCCATGTCCAGACCCTCGTCCTGATCGTCTTCTGTATTACCGTCATTACTGGCATAGCTGCTGCGCTGCTGTTAGCCAAACGCCAGTACCATCCGATTAGGGATTTAATGGACAAGATGAAAGGCAGCGGCGATGATGCTCCCAAGCTCCGCAATGAATGGGAATGGATACGCCAGACCCTCCACAATTACAGTGTGAAAATTGATTTTCAGGAGCCCTTTGTCCGCAATCAGTGCATGCTGCTGTTACTCAAGCACGGCAAGCCGGATGATCCGGAGATCGAACAAATGATCCTTAGCGCAGGATTCAGGCATCCTCAAGGACAAGGGCTATATTTCTCGGCTATTTTGTCCTGGGATGATACTGTGCCCGGCGGCAAGTCCTGGCAGGAACGCCATCTGTTGCAGGATATACTCAGCAATGTATGTCTTCCCGGGTACCGGCGCTCAGATCTTCGGTGTAGAATTCTCGGTTAAGGACCAGTTTGCCCTGATTATTTCACTTCCCGGTGATACTGACAAGCCGATTCAAAGCCAACTGGAACAGGTCATTGAAGCCATTCAAACGGTGATCCGCGAGCACTCGCAGCTATCTCTGAGTATAGGTGTCGGCATGGTCTATAGGGACTTGGCCCGGCTTAACCAATCCTTCATTGAAGCCGCTGCAGCTCTGGAGCACCGGATCATCCGGCGCAGCGGTCAGGTGACTTATTTCGAGCAGCTTGCAGAGCTGAATCCTTCTGCTACCGAGAGCTTTTGGATTCCGCGCAAATCCATGCTGAAACTGGAGCAGAGTCTAAAGCAGGGCAACGAATCAGTAGCTGTCCAAATGATTGCCGATACCATTCATACGATCAAAGACGAGCCGTTGCAGGTTCATCTACTGCGCTGCATCTGTTTTGATCTGCTGAACGCTTTTCTACGCACCGCCTCCGAGCTTGGTATGAACGAAGTGTTCGCCAATATGCCTGAATTGACCTCCTTCGAAACACTTGAAGAGCTGGAGAGTCGTTTGCTCAGTCTGGCCGCTGACATTTGCGCACAGGTGGAGCTAAATACGAAGACAAGCGAGTCAACATTAATGGATGACGTTCTGGCTTACGTGGATCAACAGTTTGCAGACTACACAATCAGTCTAGAGCATGTGGCGCTTAAATTTGCCATTTCAACTTCTTATTTAAGCCGGAGCTTCAAAGAGAAGACCGGCAGCAATTTCTCACAATATATCTGGCAGCGGCGTATGGATGAGGTCATCCGGTTGCTGGAGAACACTAGCGCACCGCTCAAAGAAATTATCGAGCAAGTCGGTTATATGGATGCGCCAAATTTCATCCGCAAGTTCAAAAAAGAAATCGGTCTGACGCCAGGGCAGTATCGCAAGGAACATGCCTTGAGAGGGGTTACTACGAAAAGACCTGTTTAAGTTGGCGAGCTTCCACCCCTTTCTGTACTACATTCTTATATTTGAAGATACAGCTTCATTTTATGGTTTATTTTGCTGCTGCCCTTCCTGGAGAATGTGCTCCACCAGCTCATCCAGGGGAACTGTTGCAAGAGCAATCGCCGTATCTGTTACCCCGTAATAGATATAGAGCAGTCCATCTTTGACCACATTTCCGGTCGGGAAGATGACATTTGGGATTTGGAACCCAAATTTCTCATAGTACGTCTCTGGCTCCATAATAAAATGATGCGTCCGGGCAATGATTTTCTCCGGCTGCTCCAAATCCAGCAACATGGCCCCCACACGGTAGACAATGTCCTCATCGACACCATGGTAGAGCACCAGCCAGCCCTTGTCCGTACGTATCGGGGGCGTAGAGCCACCAATCTTCCGCGATTCCCAGGAGAGGTTCTGAGCGGTAGCTAGCAGCTTGGGCTCTTCCCAGTTCACGAGATCCTCGGAGTAGGTAATCCACATGGCCGCCTTATCCGTACCGTAGGCTTCTCCCACATATTCCTCTGGGCGGCGCAGCAGTACGAATTTACCGCCTATTTTCTCGGGGAACAGAATGTTGTCCCGGTCATTAATATCAAGAGGTGTCGTGTCCGCCACATACTCCCAGTCCAGCAGATTATCTGATTTCAAGATGGAGGACCGGGTTAACCAATGTCCCTCCTCGTCCCCCCACCCGTCCGGATATTCCGGAATAGAGCGAAGGGGGACGCCTGCCCCGGTAGGATAGTAACTCATAGCACAGGGGCGAAGGGCGTAGTTCAGATAGAAAGTTCCGTCAATTTTGACAATCCGCGGGTCCTGTACACTGCCATAAGGGAATCCCAGCATATCAGGTGTCACAATCGGCTCATCCTTCACGTGGGTAAAGTTCACCCCGTCTTCACTCTCAAGCAGGCCCAAGTAATTTTTGCATGGGGTTAGGGAACCAGCGGTGCGCTCAATCATATAAAATTTGCCGTTATCGATGATAACCGCAGGGTTGAAAACCGTAACCTTGCGCCATTCATAACCGCCCGGGACAACAATGGGATTATTCGGATGTCTCGTGATTTGCATGTCTATTCCTCCTGCATTTAATGTTCAGGGACGGATTTCCAGCGATCATATGCAGCCTGGTTGATTTCAACCATACGCTCTCCGCCCATTTTTTTGACAGTCGCCACATAATTGTCCCAGCCCGTAAGCGGCTCGGCTCCGGTGATGAATTTCGCCTCCATCTGATTCACATATGTCTTCAAATCAGAATTCAGGCTACTGATTTCGGTCTGCTCTTCCACGGTAAGGAACAGCGTTGGGAACGGAATTCGTGCCCCTTTATCAAGAAGCTTCTGCTTGGTCTCCTGCTCTACCCAGAGGTCAAAGTCTGTCTTCAGCCCCTTATTAATATCATCCATGGACAGGGTTGGAGCGGGAATGCCGTAGTTAGGTGTCAGCGTTGCTCGATAATCTTCCATTTCCTTGCCGTCTGGTACCGGCAAGTACTGTTTGACACGGTTCTCTTTATCGGTGTACTCCCAGAGAATGCCCTCTGGACCTTTATTAAAGAACATGGCACCCTCATAGGAATAGAGATAATCCACCCAGCGTATAGAGGCTTCCGGCGCAGGATTACTCTGCGTGATAGCAAAAGCGCCGCTTGTAATCCCCCTGTTCTTTGCAATCGCTGGAGCAGCAACTGATTCACTGTGGACAGGTGCAAACATCGGATCTGCCGTCGAAGGCTCTCCACCTTTGCTCATGTAGGCATGCCAGTCCGAAAAGAGGGCGATTTGATTGTTCTGTGCTTTGGCCTTTTTTTGCTCCGCTGTTTGTGAGAAGCTCTCATGATCCAGTAGGTCTTCAGACCACAGGCGGTTCATGTAGGTCAGATATTCCTTGTAGCCTTCTTCAAGCGGTGTATAATGCACCTTGTCTGCGTCGTCCACATAAATTTCTTCTTCATAAATGCCGAAAGCTCCAAGCAGCCATGTACGAATATCGCGGAGGTTCGCAGCGGGTGTGGTCACCGAAGAAATTGGAATTTCATCGGCTATGCCATTACCGTTTGGATCTTCCTCTTTCACACGTTTCAGATAGGTATACAACTCCTCTGTCGTTTCGGGAAGTTTATCGATATTTAGTGCCTTCAGGAAATCCCCGTTATACCACATCGGATTGCGATACCAGTGCTGGCTAAGTTCTACTACCGGCAAGGAATAGATATGACCGTCCGGTGCAGTGATTGATTTGCGGACATCCGGATTCTCCTCCAGCAGCGCCTTGAAATTCGGAGCATACTCATCAATCAGATCCTCCAGTGGAATAAGGATACCCTGCTCTCCGTAATTCATCTGCTCTGCAGTTGTCAAACCGGCAGCATAGAGGATATCCGGGTAATCCCCACTGGCGAGCACCAGATTTTTCTTGGTTTCGAAGCTGTCCTTCGGTGCATTCTTGTATTCCAGCGTAATACCGGTCTTCTCCTGCATCTGCTGAAGCACCGCCATGTTCTCCCAGTTCTGAATCCCTACATCTGGCGCCATAAGCGACAGAGTAACGGGTTCATTAACAATCGGGAAACCTTCATTGTTCACAGCGACTTTTCCGAGATTGTTGTTCGCTTCACCTTCGTTTGAATTGCTGCAGCCTGCCAGTAGTGTAAGAACTAAAGCCGAAGATAGCAGAATCTTCCATGGTTTGCGTGTGGTCGGCATTCATAATTCCTCCCTTGTTATCATCACATTTTAACTGTTTAGCCTTTAACAGAGCCTATCATGACCCCTTGAACAAAGTAACGCTGCAGGAACGGATAGATTGCCACGATGGGCAGTGTGGAGACCACAATGACTCCATATTTAATCAGCGATGCCGTTTCTGCCTTATTATTCATGGCGGTCGCCACCTCGCCGTTGATTGATGAGCCCGTAGTTTCGGCCGTCATTTCCTGAAGGACAAGGATCTGACGCAGAACCATCTGTAGCGGATACTTCGCTTCATCATTTAAATAGATCAAGGACGGGAAGTAGCTGTTCCAGTGACTCACCCCATAGAACAGGGCCATAACGGCTACAATCGGTGCCGACAGCGGTAGAACAATGCGAATGAACAGCTTTAGATTCGTACAGCCGTCAATGTGCGCTGCTTCCTGAAGTTCTTTTGGAATGGTCGTCTGAAAAAAGGTGCGGGCCACCACGATATTCCAGACTGAAGCGGCCACCGGCAGAATCAATGCCCACATGCTGTTCATGAGTCCAAGGTTCTTGACCAGCAGGTACGTCGGCACTATTCCGCCGCTGAAAAACATCGTGAACAGAATGAGGCCCATGAACAACTGGCGCCCGACAAAATCAGATCTGCTGAGCGCATACGAGGCCGGCAGAGTGACGGCGAGATTGAGCAGAGTCCCCACCACCGTGTAAATAATTGTGTTCCAGTAACCACTCCATATCTTCGGGTTCTCAAATACAAGCTTGTAGCCGTCCAATGTTACATTCTTCGGAAACAACCACATTGCTCCCGAATTGACGTCCTGCGGTGAACTGATTGAAGCGCTGAGAATATAGATGAGCGGATAGAGAACAACCAGCAGTGAAAGACCTAAATAAATATAAGTGCTGATCAGAAAAAGCTTGTCCCCCCTGGATTCTTTCATCGCAGTAACCATAGACTTCAACTCCTTTCTACCAGAGGCTGTTCTCACTGGTGCGTTTGGCGATCTGGTTGACCGTAACAAGCAAAATAACGTTGACTACCGAGTTGAATAATCCCACAGCCGTTGAGAAGCTATACTGGGCGTTTACCAGACCGGCGCGGTATACATAGGTGGATATTACATCGGAAGCTTCCATATTGAGTGAATTCTGCAGCAGCAGAATCTTCTCGAAGCCAAGGCCCAGTATATTACCCATATTTAAGATCAGCATGATCGTAATTGTGGGTAATATCGTCGGCAGATTGATATGCAGCACCCGTTTAATTCGGCTTGCTCCATCCATAATGGCCGCTTCATGGAGCTGGGGATCTACCCCTGACAGAGCCGCGAGATAAATAATGGTTCCCCACCCGGTGCTCTGCCAGACGCCGGAGAATACATACACTGTCTTAAACCATGCGGGATCAGTCAAAAATTGTGCTGGTTCAAGACCAATGAACTCGATGAACCGAACAATCATTCCGCTGGAAGGTGATAAAAAGGTAATGATCATACCTGCCATGACAACTACAGAAATGAAATGAGGTGCATAGGTCACCGTCTGGACCGATTTCTTGAACGGGCCGTTGCGAACTTCGTTGAAGGCCAGCGCCAGAATAATAGGCAAGGGAAATCCGATGGCAAGTTCATAGAAGCTGATACTGAATGTGTTCCAGAGCAGATCCCAGAAAAAATAAGAATTGAAGAACCGTTCAAAATGGTCAAAACCAACCCATTCGCTGCCTGTAATTCCTTTTGAAGGTACGAAATTCTTAAAAGCAATCTGAATGCCATACATCGGACCATAATGGAAAACAAGGAAATACAACAACGCGGGAAGCATGAACAGATAAAGCTCCCAGTTTTTCCAAATTCTTTTGCCAAGAGAGTTCTTCTTCAATGAAGGACTTACGGATATTACAGTGTGACTCTCCTTCACTCTCCCACTCCTTTCTATGTCTTTTTCATTAGATACGATGATGTTGCTGCTTTGCATTCTTGCTGACTTTATTTTGGTAACGCTTACAATCCGAAGTATAGTGAAACTAAGATGACACAGTAAATATGTAGCTTCTGCATTGTCATGTTTAGGATGTGTAAAACCGCGCTATTGCGGTACTTTCCGTTCAGCCCTGATGAAGATGGTTGCAGAAAGAGCAAGGCTGTAAATATGTGAATTACGAACCTCTCTTCACGCTGCAAAAGATACATATTGTGATCACCAAGCAGGAAGGCGAACATTTGCTGTTATTTACCTCTCCAATCTGCATTGTCTTCAAGTTTTGATGACTATTTCATCAAGTAAACGGTAAGCCATGGCGCTAGTGATTGACCAATTAACTATAAAAAGGCCAGATGGTCGACAAATGCAAATGGAACGAAGCAGAAAACACTCTGCTTCGTTCCATTTGCACAATTCGGTGTGGCAAGTTTTCCTCTCCTTCATTGAATGGAAAACACTTCTTTTTTCAATAATTCTTCTGGCGTCTGCCCTATCACATCACTGTGAAAATAATCGCGTATAACGCCATCTTGAAGATAGTTGGCGATCGACACCATAATCATCCCTTGATCCAGTGCCAGATAAGCTTTTGCAAGTTCTCCCGTTTCAACATTGACTGAGTCATAGAACCCATATTTGCCAAACATTTTGAAGTTCTTTAAAGCTTTAATGTTCTTTCGAACAGCTTCAGGGGCATAATCCAGAGCAAGGAATGTTGCATGTGCTGTTACCGTTGCTCCATCTTTGTAACCTGAGGTACCTAACGGCGTTGCTGCAAACTCACTGTAACCTGCCGGAGTGGCAGAAGGTGAGAAGCCCCATGCGGAATACCCTTTTTCTTTGGCATATTCGATTTGCAATTCGACATGACGCTGGTTGTTCAATCCCAAAGCTTGAGTACCCAGGTCTTTTTCCTTTATGACCATACCGGGCATAAGAGCTTCAAACATACTACCTCCCCAACTTGGTACGAACTTTTTATCCTTGTATACATAACTTCCTTCAAACACATCCACTCCATCGTACTTAACGGATTTGCCTTGAGGAATCTGAGCTTGCCAACCCCATTCTTGAGGTAATGTGCGATACATCTTCCACCAATGATCTTGAGGAACATCACCTTTCCCAATAGCAATATAGCTGCCTACACGTGGTTCCGTATAAAACATCCCATAATGGTGGTCCGTCAGCGCGCCTTTAGCCACATCATAACCTCCGCGGAATTGGCCGACTTCAGGATCATATAGCGGAGTATAATTCATATTTGTAACCAACTTGCTTGTTTCCCCATGAAGTTCTTCATAGGCTTGCCCAACAACAATTAAACCAGCGGATAACCAGCCATTATCGACTTGGGAAATAAATTGGCCCCAATCTTTCTTCACTGATCCGTCATCCGTGTTATACCAGTTATAAAATAGGCCGTTCCACTTTTCTAACTTTTCGAGGGAATTTATTGTTGTTTGCAGGCGATGTACAGCTTCTTTCTTAGAAAGAATGCCCAATTGTTGCGCTGAAACGGTACTCATCATATACATTGCGATGTTTGTGGGCGAGGTACGTTTAGCTTCTTCTATCCCGTTTTCAGTGTGCCGTACTTCATCGTAAGTCAAGCCAGTATTCTGATCCGTATAGTCCTCAAAAAACGTATAGGTTTTATATGCAATCGCTTTCAATTCTGCTCGAAATCCAATTAAATTGCTTGAGTCACCTGCTGAAGCCATAGGAGTTAAAGCTAGATTAGCTAACAGACAAAAAGTTAAAATGAAGCTGAATTGTTTTACTTTTTTCATGATTTTCTCCCTTCAAATGGATTCGAAACGTTTCGTGTATATGTTATCATAATTTTCCCATTTCCGTAAACAAGAAAATAGAACGCTTACAAATACTGAATATAATGTGGCTTAATTATAAGTGTGAAATTCGAAACGTTTCATTAAAGGGACTACATTAAGGCAACTCACGTGGAATTATATGACGATTTGATAGTTAGGGGGACTTTTAGATTCAAAATTAAAGAGATAAAAAGCCTGACTCCATAGGAATCAGACTTAACCCTTCACGTATCCATTCTGAACCATTCTAATTTGCTACAACTGTTGTTCCGCAATACTCGCAGTCCGTTGATTGTTTAGGAAACACTTTTGCCTTCGCTCCACATCCCGGGCAACTCACTGAAACAGGCCTTTGTGGCTCTTCAACTTTTTCATCGGCTTTCTCTTCAACGTTTTCCTTATCTGAAGAATTGATCTCTGTATAGTTAATTGTATTATGACTACTGTAATTCACGGTGTTGCTATTGTAACTTGAATAAGTACGTGGATTCGGAGTTTCGCGATCAAGATGACCTCCATAGTCTCCTCCATAAAAATTTCGTTCAGGGCCACGCTTTTTCTTAACACGTTTTTTCCTAAGCAATTTAATACCAAAAAACAAAAATAAAAATTCAACGATAATAATTTCAACTACAAGAACTATATTCAATTGATCTAAGAAATTCTCTTCCATAAGTAATCGTATGGGTATAGCAATGGCATAAAACATAAAAAAGAGTCCAAATAACTTCCTTAACAACACGATTCCTCCCAGAAACAACACTCTATACCTAGCGGTATACACTACAGGTATCTGTAAAAGCTGTTAAAGTGTATTTATGTTAGCTACAACTACGAAATCCTCATTGTCGTTCCGCAATACTCACAATCCGCAGACAAAGTAGGATATACCTTTACCTTGGCTCCACACCCTGAACAATTCACGGATACAGATTCTTGAGGTTCATCTTTCTCTTCATATTTCTCATTATGCTGATCTTCGTAATATTGATTATCATTAGAATTGTGATGGTATTGAACAGTGTTAGAACGAGATTTAGGTCGACCACACATTTTAATTCCCGTAACAAGTACGATAACCCCTGGTATAAAAAACACAATTGTACTAAAAATGGCCATCTCCGTTCCTTCAGACAGCATGATTAAAGAGAACAGGATCGTCAGACACGAAATGATAATTAATATAATTCCAAAAAATCTTTTCACGGCATTTCCTCCAGCAATTTATGATTTGCTTGTCATGATCTGTTGATTGCGCTCTTTCAAACGGAACTTTAACTGGGATAGTTGCGAAGCAAAACGTTCACTATTTACCAATTCCCCTGCTTCGTACTGATTTGTAAGCTCACTGTTCATCAATTCAATGTCGAGCAAGATCTGGCGGTCATTTTTCTCAAGGGAATCCGGAGTGATTGGGTCACTATACTTTACAAGTTCAATTAATGATTGAACGGTTTTGCGCTCTTCTTCCACAGTTAGGACGGGATGTTGCACCATGGTATGAAGCAATTGTTGTAAAGCTTTTTCGATTAATTCTAAGTTTGCGATTTTTGTATGTTCATCTGTTTCATGACGGCGCGCACTTTGAATATAGATCATAATGATTCCGCACAAAATAATTGCGATCGCAATCGTTAACGTGTGTAACAATACGAACCAGCGAAGCGCATGATCTGCTGAACCTGTTAACAACGTGTAGATCATCACACAAATCAGATAAATACCCAATACTACACCTAAAGCTGTGTAACCTGGAACAAACCGTTTAAACCGATCCATATTTTGCATGATGAACCGCGCGTAGATCCAAATAGCCGTAATCGCTACATAAGAAGCAACGAGATTCATCCAAAAAGAAAACGACAGAAGCGCATGATTAAACAGCGTAAAAGAAACGATTGACGATACTAACATGCATATTAAATAGACAACATCCAAAATCAAGAGATTGCTCCGTTTTACCATCACTATGCCTGTCCTCCTTCTTGCAGATTGTTTCCGCAATCGAGACAGAACTTCTGGCCGGGTTTTACTTCATGTTGGCAACGACTACATTTCAAGCTTAAACCTGTGCCACAGTTGCCACAGAATTTTGTATGACCGGAATTCATATGGTTACAATTTGGGCATGGGCTAGGCATCGGTTGATGACATTGGATACATTCCAATGCGTTCTCCGCATTATCCGCCCCACATGAAGGACACGCGTGGTATTTGTCACCACAGTTAGGACAGAATTTGGTTCCCTTTGGCAAGGCATGTCCACAATTATTGCAATCTGTTGTTGCTACCGATTTTTCGGCTAATGAATTGCCACATTTGCTGCAAAAAGAGCTGTTCTCCTGATTCGGATGATGGCACTGCTTACATATACTTACTGCAGGCGTTTCCTTCGTAGACATCACTTTAGACATCTGGGACATCTCGCCACTGAAAGAACCACCCAGACCAACCCCCATGCCCATACCAAGCCCTGCGCCCATGATGTCTGACTGCATGCTTCCTTCATTCTTCGCTGCACCTTCAAGCGTATCAAACGAACGTTCTTGCTGATATGTGTACCCAATAATATCCATCTCAGCTTTGCGTGCCAACGCTTCTCTTAATCGAATGACTGAAGGGTCTTCTTCAGGCAGATTAACATTGTGAATATACAGGTTGATTAACTCAATACCAAATTCTTCAAAAGTAGAAGCTACCGTATCTGCAAAATGTCGTGATATCTCGGCGATATATGCATTGATCTCCAAAACACTTACTTTTCTATGTATTAGATATGATGACAACATGGAGTTAATATTCATGATAATCAACCCACGGAAGTAATTAATCATATTCACTTGGTTAAACTCAGGCAGTGTTCCCACAAGCTTGACCAAAAATTTTCGTGAATCCGAGATTTTAATTCCCATTTGTCCAAATGTTCTTACGGGAACAATAATATTATACTTGGGATCCTGGATCTGAATCGGATTCGCCGTTCCCCATTTAACGTCCAATGCGCTTACTTGATTGACATACCATACTTCTGCTGCAAAAGGTGACTTTCCTCCGAACGGAAGGTTAACGAGACGGTTCAAGATCGGGATATTCGCAGTACTCAGAGTATGCCTTCCGGGTCCAAACATATCAAGCGCTCTTCCATCCTTGAAAAGAATTGCTTGTTGAGATTGATTCACAATTAACTGAGTCCATGTTCCCAGTTCAGTCTCGGGATGTTTCCAAGCAAACACATCAGGTGAGCCATCATACTTAATTACGTCAATAATCGCCATGTTTAATTCCTCAATTCAGTATTAGATTACTATAATTTACTAAAAAGTTCTTTTGCTAAAACACTGATTCTACACTATTTCCTATATTTAATTATCTTTCATCTACTTGTTCCATGTTTAGGCATTGATATTTTACCATTTCTAACCTTAATACGCACTAACATAGTTCATTTTTCATATGATATTTTTCCTATATTGACATGTTCATAATAGTAACAACCTCTTCCATATATTAAATAGGAAAGAGGTTAACTATATAACCACAAATTTTGAAAAATCAAAATATTAGCTTGTGAAACCACTCTCGATCATAATCAACGTCCCAATTTTGAAACCACTCGCAAAAGCCTCTTTAGAATGCATAGAGTGAACTTGGTCCATCATATCTAATAGTTCCTCCAACTGTTTAAAGTCATCCTCCGAAAGCTTTTTCTGAAATTTTTCGATATTAGCTGTAATCTCCTTATTAATGGATCGATACTCCGAATCTTGAGGAACAATATTCTCCTCTGGTCTCAGATTACCGTAATATAGTTCTTCTATTATATTTCCCACATCACATCCCCCTTTCTCTAATAAATGTCTTGTGCTCTTCTCATGACAATTATATAAGTTTGACAGACAATGCTGGGGAATTATGCAATATTCGCATATGATTCTTATCGCTTTCATAAGATATCGCATTTTGCATGCTTGCTTTGACATAATAATGTAGCGCTGGTTGAGCCCTACCTCGGGAGTATGCTAAGATAATGGACACCTATTTCTACAAAATCCTATAACAAATCAACCGCACAGAAAGGACACTATGAATCCTTCATCACTGTCATCCAAGTTAGAACATATCATTCCACCGCTGGATCTGCGAAGCTGCCTCGTCAGCGTACGCGGTGAGATTATGTACGAACACTACCGCAACCAAGAGGCTGCGACTGATATTGCAAAAATCAATTCATGTACCAAGAGTGTGCTATCCGCCCTCATCTGTATAGCGATGGATAAAGGTTTGTTACCAGAGGCAACAACCCCAATCTCCACTTTTTTTCCACAGTTGACATCCGATCCTGATCCGCGCAAACCAGCGATCACGCTGGAACAACTGCTTACCATGACAGCCGGATTCAACTGGGACGAGTTCGGCGGGCAGAATTCATTCCCTCGCATGACCCGCACCAATCATTGGGTGGATTTTGCATTGGAGCAACGCTTAAGCCATGTACCGGGTACATATATGGAGTACAACTCAGGAGTGTCACAGATCCTATCCGCCATCCTGATGCAAAATGCAGGTATGAACGTAGCCGAGTTCGCGGAACGTTATCTTTTTGAACCGCTGGGAATTAAGGATTATGAATGGGAAAGTGACCCTCAAGGTGTACATACTGGCGGATTCGGTCTTAAGATGTTACCCGTAGATCTGCTGAAATTCGGTCAGCTGTTTCTACAGCAAGGTATGTGGGAGGGTGAGTCTCTCATTTCAAGTGATCTCGTATCCCGTTCGACGCAGCCTTTCATTACAGTCACTCCACCGAATCACGGGAGTTATGCTTGGCATTGGTGGGTGGATGTCTATCCGAACGAAAGGTCTGACTCCGAAAATATTGCTGCTGAAGACGACAAACCCAATCTCCATTATTATTACGCGCGAGGATTTGGTGGTCAGTTTGTATATATTGTCCCAGAGCTCGAACTTGTTACGGTGCTAACCAATGACAAACGAAAGAAAGAGAAACCTCCGCTGGATGTTTTCCCTCGATTAATCGCCCCTGAGCTATGGAAGATGTTATAAACACGGGCATTCTTTTTATCTTGTCTGATAAATGAACCCCCAACCTTGTGGCCATAACCTGACCATTGGTTGAGGGTTTATTTGTCATGCCAAAGCTTCTTCGATGGCAATCGTTATTGGATACGGACCAGACTCTTGATTAGAGAGCACAACCAGTTGTAGATCATAGTCCGGATACACGGAAGACATGAACGACACACCTGGATCGAACCCCATAACATGAAATTTGAAAATGTCTTCCCTCTTGCGGTCAATCCAGATACCCTGCCCATAGTACTCTTCATCCTCTTGATGAGCATGTGGAGTTAATAACTGCTGTGTCGTCTCTGCATTCAACAATTGGTGACCCAGCAAAGCATCCCAAAACCGAATCATATCCGGTGCCGTAACATAGGCTCCACCGTCCGATCCACCTTTGACAGGAATGGAGAACATATTAGTATTCCAAGAGCTATCTTCATGATCGATATACCCTAAAGCTGTGTTACGCGGGAGCTGATCTGTTACGAAATAACCGGAGTCCTTCATGCCACACCTTTTGAAAATGTGCTCTTCCACATAATCTGTAAACGACAGTCCTGAATGTTGTTCCACGATAAGCCCCAGCACAATAAAACCCGCATTATTATAATGAAAACGTTCACCCGGAGCAAACTTCATTGGCAGATGCTGAAACATGGGCAGAAAGTCACTTAATCGCCGCATCGCGTAGACGGGTCTGTCTTTCCATAATTCTGAAAAGTCTTCCATCACTTCTTCATCGAAATAATCCGGAATGCCTGACGTGTGTGTTAACAACTGCTGGATGGTGATTCCTTCGTCCCATAGTGGAAACTCCACATCCAACACATCCGTAAGCTTGGAATCCGCAGACAACTTGCCTGCTTCAATTAGTTGGCATACACTCACTGCGGTGAAGATCTTACATCCAGATGCAATTCCAAAGCGTGTGTCCACCTGATTGGCAAGCTCTTCACTGCGATTCGCATAACCACGTTTCATATTCAAAAGGGTTTTCCCGGCTTGCTGGAGTAATACAACACCCGAAAAATTCACGCGTTCCATGACTTCTTCTACTTTTGTTGTCAGCTCTACTGCATTCAACATTTTGTTGTTCACCTACTTGTCTATGTATTCATTAGATTCTCATTCTTAATTCTTCGTCATATCCTGCATACCTGCCAAATTTGCATAAAAAGAAGGATTACTCCTTATAAAAGGAAATAACCCTTCTTCAGGCAACGTAAGATTAAGTTTGACAAAGCATACTCAAATGCTGTTCAATCATTTGTTCCACTCGTTTTACTGTAAGTCTATCTGGCTGCATTAGGATATGAATGGCGAGTCCATCTACAAGAGCATATAACTTCTCCGTCTCCATCTCGGCATCCAGATCGGGATGTGTCATGCCCTGCTTCTGCAACTCCTGGATTACCCACTGAGCAGACCGATACATCCCCTGATGCATCTGATCACTTAACTTTTTTAATTCGGGGTAAACCAATAATTTGGCTGTAAACGAAAACCAAACCTCCATTTCCATCATTCTGTCTTCGTCCAACGGGAGAAATTGCAAGAGCAGATTCTTCATATCCTGCAGTACAGATCCGCTCATCTGTAACGCCTCTACCCTCTTCTGTACCCGTTCTGCAAAAAGATTCATGCAAAAGGTGAACAATTCGGCCTGTGTGGCAAAATAATGACGCATGGAACCTACAGATAATCCCGCTTCCTTTGCTATATTCCGAACTGTAGCATGCTCAAGCCCATGCTCTTGAATGACCCGGATGGCTGCATCAGCAACGACTTTCCTTTGACTTTCATGATCTACGATTTTTGGCATGACCTCATTAT
Source organism: Paenibacillus sp. W2I17 (assembly GCF_030815985.1). NCBI lineage: Bacteria > Bacillati > Bacillota > Bacilli > Caryophanales > Paenibacillaceae > Paenibacillus > Paenibacillus sp. W2I17. The sequence goes on along the minus strand of NZ_JAUSXM010000001.1, from coordinate 339,546 downwards.
ACATCAAGCTTCTCTTTTTGTAATACACTGTGCTATAATCTTTTTAATACATTGTATTAAAATAAAAGCAGCCATATGGAGAGGAATTAATAAGATCATGCATACCACGATCCCAGCCTCAAAACGCAAGAAATTCAGAGTTACCACCTTCATAATAAGGCTATTCTGCACCATGTTATTGTTGATCGGTGCAGCATTCTTGTATGAGTGGTTTGCTTCGTCACAGGCCAAAAAAAACTTTCCGCCTCCCGGTACGTTAGTTCAAGTCGGCGGTTACCAGCTGCACATTCATAAACAAGGCAGTGGTTCGCCGACCATACTTATGGAGGCCGGAAGTGGTGAGACCAGTTTGTCGTGGAGAGACATTCCGACGGAACTAGCCAAACATGCAACGGTGGTCACGTATGATCGCGCAGGATATGCCTGGAGTGAATCTGCACCTACAGAACGCACAGGTGCGAATATCGTCAAAGAATTACATGCAGCTCTGGAGAAGGAGAATATCCGCGGCCCATACGTTATGGTAGGTCATTCCCTTGGGGGTATGTATGTTAGACTCTTTGCACAGACCTATACAAGTGAGGTTCAGAGCCTTGTCCTCATTGATGCGAGACCTGAGGATGATGAGAAGAATACAAAGGCTTTGTTGGAACAGGCTCAGTTTCAGGGAAACCCGCCTGCCTCCTTATTATCCTTACTGAAGGTATCTGGCGCTTTCAGATTATTCCCAGACTTTTTGCTTGATGGTCTGGTTGCCAAGCAAGATCGAGATACTTTTGTTAATGTGATTGCTACCCCTTCCTATTTTCACGCCAAAGAAAAAGAAGCCCTCCACGCCCATTCAACAGAAGATGCTATTCGTGGCCAACGTCTTGGATCAATCCCTGTACGTATCATTGCACGCGGACGTCCTCAAGACTATGCTCAAGCAGGGATTCCGGTTGAAATTGGGCAGAAGCTCGAATCCATATGGCAATCGGGACAGCGTAACATGTTGAACATATCGAAGGATAGTCAGCTCATTGTGGCCACCCGCAGTGGTCATATGATTATTCATGATGAACCTGAACTGGTTGTGAAAACAATCCTTGAGTTAATCTCTGATAAGTAGAGGTATTTTTCTTCAGAACATCCTGCGCTCGATCCAATGTTAAAGGGCTGTTCCGATAGCCATGGGTATGACTTGGAACAGCCCTTCAAGCAATGTACATTAAGATTAGATCTAATAAGTTCGGGTTTAAGAAAACAAATGTTAGCGTAACGCTTGCAGGTCCGACTCGGGACTTCCTGCACTCTTCTTCGTTTCACGGGGAGACCTCGTATTGATCAGATAATACAATGTGGCATAGATTGTAGTGATAAACGTGCCAAAAAACAAGCAAAACGCCAGAGACGGGCGGCTTACACTTTCGTGCATCAGCTCAATCAGAGTATCGCGATTCGTCAGTGCATCCCAGCTATTCAGTCGATATACACGTCCAAGCAATACTCCGTAACTTCCCAAAGCACAGCCAACCAGTACAAAGATCCAGGATGCCCAGCGTCCAATTCGGTGATAAATCACTTCCTGAAGCTGATACATCGATAGGAATCCAAGCAGGAGTCCAGTCCAGACAAACATTAATACTACACTCAAGTCGTACCAATACGTGTAGTCCACTCCGCTCCCACCATAATACCGGGTACTTCTCGCTGTCAGATGAACCAAATCCGTAACAATGTAAGAAGAGTTCGGGAAAAATAACAACCACAGCAGACCACTTGCGACTGCAAGCCATGCAGCACCTTTCCATTTCATATCACTTAGAAGATAGGATGCATAAGAGAACACAAAAGGAATCCAGCCCAAGAACAGATTCCAGATCAGGAAGCGGAAATAACGATGATCCAGCCAATCTGCGGCTACATAGTACAACCCAAGCGTTACTATTGTGACCACACAAAGGAAAATAAATATGCGAATATAATTCAGTTTTCTCAATGATTCTGACCTCACTTGATAAAATTCAATTAGTTTCGAAAATAGCGGATGATTTCTTCCTTATTCTTTTCAACACGCAAATTCAATCCACGTTTATCCTTTAATCCATACTGCTGTAATTCATGGCCTGGATCAAGCACCAACGGTTTCGTTGCCACATCAACCAGCAAGTCCATCGTCAATTGATAGGTTTCCCGTAACTTGTCCATCGGCAGAGAAGATTCATACCGTTTAATCAGCTCAATCAGACGTTCGGCATACACGAGACGAACCATACTGTCCGCACTCTTCGATTGTCTTGAAGCAAATTCTGTAATTGTCTTAATTATACTGGGTTCTGTCCGATGTTTAGCAATCAACGCAAGTTCATCGACCGCATCCCAATTCATGATAGACAGCTTGGAACTTAATTGTTGAATTCGCTCCCCTATCCATTGTTCCTCTAACTCTTGAGGTACGTCCCATCGCTTATAGTCTGCATACACGCCTTCTCGATGCATCTGTATAGCGCTCCCGTAATGTTTGACGAACAAATCCTTTGCTACACCCCAATCGGTCTCTTCCATCTTTAACCACCACCATGCCTATTCCTTTTTGTGCTTACGCTTTTATCCATACACAATACATAAATTTACTACTCTCCAAGCATACTAGAATCATACCATTTACCAAAGGAGAATCAAATTTACAATGAATCCAAATTCCATGAACCCTCAGAATGTAGTACAACCCACATTGAATGCTAATCCAAATGTCACCCCTAACATGAATCATGGCGGCCATGAGATGTTCGATGTGCATGAGATTCTGTCCTCCACCATTAACGTGCTGGACCAATACATGATCTTTCGTACATTTGTGCAGAGCCAGGAACTGATTGGCATTCTGGACCGACAGTACAATTTCATATTATCCCAGTACAATCTGACAGCAGAGTGTTTTGCATCCGGACAGAAGCCTCATCAAGAGACAGCTACCTATATGATCCCCAACATGGTACCACCGGTATATGGCCTTAAGCCATCAGCACCGAAAAAACCAAACCAGAGCTTGGCCGATGTAAAGGATGCCGGGATTAGCGGTCATATGCTGGGACTGATCAAGTCACATGCGAGTCTGCTCGGCATGTCCTGCAGCGAGATCACAAATGGAACGGTTCGCCGAGTCGTCGCTTCGCAGATCCAGCATTTTATCGAGATGGCCTATGAAATTTTCATGTTCCAGAATAAAAACGCCTATTACCAAGTACCTCAACTCACCCCAAGTGATACACAACAGATGCTTCAGGCATACATTCCAGCAACCGGAGCACCTCAGATGCCTAATAGCAATAAACCACTTCATTAATTAGAAAATAAAGTCCGAATACCTAGAACAGTCTCTTGAACCCTTTCGGGTTTTAGGGGCTGTTCTTTCATTATTTGTAATCATTTTCCTACTGAAGACACTTGATTCGCTTACCAGAAACTGGTTTAATCAAAGACAGAACTTACATATTCAACATACGGATCATACATATAACACACGGTAAAAATGCGGTTATAAGAAAATTCAAATGGCTTTTTTTTCATTAATGGGGAGGTATAAAAATGAGATGGAAGCAACCTGCTAAACTTGGTTTACTGGCTATGGCTCTCGGCTGTACTGCCATTGGCGCAATAATTACACCTTCAACAACACTGGCTGCATCTGTCCCCGCTGCCAAAGCGGTGTATCATCAATTCCAAACCTATCGAACAGAAGCATTGAAGTCCACAGAAAGTCTGGTTAAAGCGCGTAAATACCTGATGAATCATATCGATAAAGTCAGCCCTTGGCAGGCCACATTAATGACGCTGCAACTGGAGAACATGCAGAACGTGAAATTGGCTGATATGGATTACCAAATGTATACGGAACAATTTCAACAGACCATATCTCAAGCCCATGAACAACTTGGTTACGAACAGAAGCTTACATATAGTCGTCTGCTCAAAGAAATTAAAGATCCGACAGCGAAGAAACTTCTGCAGGAAGCATCTGATCTCGGGTTCAAACTGGAAACCAGTGAAGGCTTGTATTACCCCATCATCAATTATGAGATATATCAAAAGTTCAAGCCTTTTGTTAAGGCTGATATTGCTGCGTACATTAATATTATGGCTACCGAGTCCAACCAAATGACAACTTCAGATGGTGGCATTATCATCTCTTGGAACGAATTAATCCAGCGTGCATTGGAGAAAGAAGCCTTTTTGAACAACTTCCCGAATTCCAATCGCACATCAGCAGTGAAGCAAGGGTTATTTGTGGATTATCTGTTTTACGGAAGTGACAATACGCCTGCTTATGATTGGTACACGGACGAAGAAATTCGCACCATGGACCCTGAGGTGAAAAAGGCTTACGAGAAAGCTTTGGCTTACCGGGAGCACAATACGCAGAGTGTTCTTCTGGACACTATGGAAAAAATTTTACTGGTTCTTAATCAGAACAATGATACGCTTACACCTGAAGTCAGAGCAATCATTGAACCTGTTCAACAACAATTTGCCCGTGAATAATCGGATGCTGAATCGCAAAATGTGAAATGCAAAAAAAGCGGCAGTCCTCGAGACAGAGGGTGCCGCTTTTAAGTTTACATATCAAGTCCTTACGTTTGGATCAAAGCGTTGAATTGTCTATTGATGTAAGTTTGTTCGGATTTACAACGAGATACACGCCCTCAATCCGCTCTCCGGAAGCGTCCAACTCCAAACAGAGTACCTCGGACAACTGCCCTTCTTTCATCAACGCGAGTTGAAGTTCGCCATTGATCCACATCGGTACCCATTCTCTATCACGCAATCGCGTAAGGACTCGCCGTGAGGTCAGGAGTGCAAGCACACCTTTGTGAACGTTCATTGTTCTCATAACCGTATGCACAACGCCACCGCCATCTGCTGTAAATACAGGCTGATCTGCCAGTAACTCCAGCATGGCAGAGACGTCATAACGAAGGAAAGCCGTTGTAAAACGGCTCAGTAATTCACCTTTGGCTATCATATCCGCATCACTCTGCTCGATCGGCGGAAGTCTTTCGGGCAGATTTCGCCTGGCACGGCTAAAGATTTGACGGCAGTTACTCTCCGTTTTGCCCAGCCAATCCGCTATTTCGGAATAATCATATCGGAACGCTTCACGAAGGACAAAAACAGCCCTCTCCATGGGCGATAGACGCTCCAACATGACCAGATAGGCGTAGGAGATTAACTCTTTTTTCTCCATCGTTTCCTCTGGCATGTTCGCCTCTTCACTGTCACCCATCGGCTCTGGCAGCCACTCACCAACATAACTTTCCCGCTGATTACGGGCGGAATTTAGCAGATTCAAGCTTCGGTTCACAACCAATCTGGCGATGTAGGACTTGGGATTACGAATATCCTGAGCAGACGTGCTCTGAATCCCCGCAAAACAATCCTGCACAATATCTTCAGCTTCTACCACACTGCCAAGCATGCGGTAAGCTATTGAAAATGCATATTTTTTATAACGAATATACAACTCACCAACATCCAGAGAAGACACTTCTGGTTCATTGGCGTGGAAATTGGAATTCATAAGAAGCCTCCTCTGGCATGGTGCGTGTATTTTAGTTAAAGCAACCCGGATACATCCCAGTTGTGATCGCAATCCGGTTCCAGTTATTAATCGTGTTAATGGCCAGGATCAGATCCACCAGTTCGGATTCACTGAAATGTTCACGAACCTTATCGTACAACGCAAGTGGTACACCGTGTTCCGAGATTCGGGTCACCGCTTCAGCCAGCTCCAGCATAACACGTTCTTGATCCGTGAAGAAAGGCACTTCACGCCACACACTCAGCAATAAAATATGATCCGCATAATCTCCCAGTTTCATCAGATCTTTGGCATGCATATCGAGACAAAAGGCGCAACCATTAATCTGGGACACTCGGATTTTTAACAACTCATACAATACTTTATTTTCAAATTGCCCGGATATATATTGCTCCATTGCCATCATCGCTTTAAATGCGCCTGGACTCGCTACTCTGTAATTCGTTCTTAAATTCATTTCTCATTCGCCTCCGTCATTTGGTTTACATACTGTAGACAAATGACGGCCGGGATCTGTGACATTCTTTGCGAAAATCTTTTTATGCCCACAAGAATGGTTGCTCAACTAACGGATATTCACACTGAATTCTGATGGCAGGACAACCTCCATGGAGTTAATAATCAATAATGGAAAAACATACTGAAAGGTTGTTCTCTTTTTACAATTAACATCTAACGTAAGAAAAATCCGCATTTTTCCGTATCCATGTACGGTTTTTACTGAACTGTTTGTGATTTCAACCAAAAACAAGTTACCTATCTTGATATTTTGACCAAAAGAGTAGTAACATACGGCTAATCAAGTTAACTTTTCTGACACAAAAAAAGCGAATCGTTTATCCAAATCAGCAAGGAGTGTTTCCTATGATAACTTCCAACGCAAACCATACAATGACGTCCGAATTGCCTAGAGGTTGCACGTTCACCGCTGAGGACTGGCATGTATTATCCCAATATTGGTACCCGGTAGCACAAGTAACCGAAGTAACAGACAAACCCCTGGCTGCTCAATTACTCGATGTGAAGCTTGTTCTCTACCGCAGTAATGATCAGGTTGTGGTAGCCAAGGATCTTTGTTTTCACCGCGGGGCTCCACTTAGCAAAGGCTGGGTAGAAAATGGCGAGATTGTCTGCCCTTATCACGGTTTCCGTTATAATTGTGAAGGTAAATGTACCGCAGTACCTGCACACCCAAGCTCCAAAATCTCACCAAAGCTCAAACTCATTGTGTACCCGGCAGTCGAACGTTATGGCTTAATATGGACCACACTGGCAGGAACAGAAGAACAGATCCCCTCCTTCCCTGGATGGGATGATCCGGATTATATCAATATTTTGCCACCCAACTTTGACATTGCTGGTTCCTCTGGACGACAAATGGAAGGTTTCCTGGATGTATCCCATTTTGCCTATGTGCATACCGTAACGTTTGGTGACCGAAACAACACAGAAGTCCCCCAATACAAAGTGAAACGCGAAGGTAATGAGTTACTGGCAGAGTATTGGAGTACGGTGAGTAACTATGGCAAAGGGCAAGATCTTGTTGCACCTGAAGGTTTCCAATGGCTGCGCGAGTTTCGAGTGTTCCCACCTTTTGCGGCTTCTCTTACGGTACATTTCCCAGGAGACGACAAGCTGAATATTCTGAATTGTGCTTCGCCGATCTCTGCCCGTTATACACGTCTATTCTGTCCAATCACACGCAACTTTGACAAAGACGCTCCGATTGAAGACACAATCAAGTTCAACTTGCAGGTATTTGAAGAAGACCGCGAGATGGTTGAGTCACAGAAACCGGAGGATCTGCCCCTTGATCTGCATGCCGAGGCCCATATTCCCGCTGACCGTACTTCGATTGCTTATCGTCAATTATTAACGGAGCTTGGCTTGGGACGAAATTACACATCGTAAATAGATAGTATATAAGTTCAACTAATGAATATTTAGTTGAACTTATATAGGTGTTCTTCAATCTCAGGCAAGCTATCGATGATGGATGTCGCGCCTAAAAAGCCTTGTAGTACCATCCTGCGGTCTCTGGGGAAGGGTTGAAAATTTTCTTAGGAACTCAGGACATCTTATTTGGCCTCTAGGTCCTCATTTAAAATTGTAAGGAACTCCAGACATGTTATTTCCCATAATCCCCGATAAAAACACTTCATACGGCTGTTTATTCTGATATAACGTGTCTCAGATTCTTTAGATTCCTGGGCATGTTTCAAATCAATGATTAAGACGCCTACGATTCGTTAGCACTTCATGCTCCGGACACGTCCAGGTATGCATCAAGCAGGTTTGAAGACACCTTTAATCAAAAAAAGAAGCGTTCCTTTGCGGACGCTTCTTTTGCTATACCGAATTCAACTGAAGTACCTATGTGTATTAGATAAACCTTGCTTAATAAACGTCATCTTTCCTCTTGATTATTCGTATTCACAGGAAGCTCTCTATAATACGGACAGCCCGGCTCATGAATAATACGTGGATCAACCCAAGTGCCCCAGTACGGAAGACGGTTCACGTAAGGTTGCATGTTTGGCTGTGTATTAGGCTGCATATTGGGTTGTGTGTTTGGTTGTGTGTTTGGTTGCATGTTTGGCTGTACATTGGGTTGTACATTAGGCATTACGTAAGGCTGATGATTCACATTTGGAGCACTGTTAGAGGCGGGAGCAGTTGAAGGCTGGCAATCTGCCGGCGGGCCAATAATCACTGTTTTTTGAATGGGAGCCAGCGCTTCTTGAACTTTTTTCTCATCCAGACAGTACGTATAAGCCAAAAGTTTTGCAGGTGTAAGACGTAAGGTGTCTGAGCCAAATATCGCCTCAGGAACAGGAGCATCAAAAACTGCCAGTAAGTGTGTATCATCTGCAGTAGCCACTTCATAGTGCCACCAGCCTTGAGGAACGTTAGCCACCTGCCCCGGAGTAATCGGGAAATGAAGAAGCTCGTTGGTAAATGGATTAATGAGGGAAACAACTGCCGCACCGCTGATGCAGTATACCAACTCCGTTGCATTCTGATGCGTATGTGGTTCAACCACATTGCCCGTGTTGAGGAAAATATCCAGTAAAGAAGCATTGCCCAGTGTGTTTAACTGCTTGATGGAAAGAGAGTTAATATAGTTGTTCTCATCCTTCTTGAATAACGGGTTATTGCTCAAATCGTAAGTAAATTCGGTGGTTGGTAAAGTGTAATCCATGTATGAGGTTGCCAAAATAAAACGCCTGCCCTTCGCTCTCGGTTTAGGTCATAACCTATATGCCAGCTTATGCCCAGCGCCCAGATTCGTGAGCCCATTTCCGCCAAGTTTTCATCGCATAACAAATATCCCTGACTCGGACATCCCGAGCAGGGCTCTATTTGTTACATGTTCTTTTTCATTTCCCAGACTTCTTCCCAATGGGTTCCAAATGGAATATTCATTAAGTCTACATACTCCAGCCAGTGCATTCTTGTGACAACATCCGGAGTTCCCTCAATTAGTGCATTCGTCACCAGTAAAGCACGCAAATTCTTCAGTCTTTCCAACTCCGGGGGGAGTTCACGTATACCAGAATATACGATCTCCAGATACTTCAGCTCACTTAATTCACCAATCTCAGGCGGAATACAATTTAATCCCAACTCAGTTTGTGGTTTGGGCCTCCAACCAGGTGCAGATTCAAAAGGGCTGCCACAATAAATTCTTAACTCTTGAAGTTGCTTCAATTTCCCGATTTCTGCCGGAATACACTCCAGATCCAGCGTTGTAATGACCAATCTTTCCAATGAAGTAAGTTCAAACAGACTTGCAGGGAGTGAGTACAGATTCTGCTCAAAAATCGTCAACTCCTTCAAGTGCTTCAACTCCCGAATTCGTTCGGGAAGCTCACTTAAACCATGTAAGCTGATATCCAGCTTATCGGTCTGATGTCTGATCGCATCGTCCAGGAGATGATCAATTACCTTATGACGGTCCAAATCAAAGAACAACCCCGGAATCCGCTCCATAAGTTCACTCGCTTCTTTGTATGTAATCCTCATGCCATACATATGCTCATGGGCCACAGAGAAAAAATAATCATTTCCGTCTTCTGTCATAAAGCAAAGATCGTCCGGCAATGACGGATAACACCAATCATGAAAACGATTGGCTTCTTCTTTGAGCACGTGACCCGATTCCGGCGTACAGCGATATGTATAATAGGTACCTTCCGAATAATAGGCTCCGCTTTTTAGCATCATCTCTTCCATCGTAGCTCGTTCCACAAGATAGGGCTTCAATCTCTCTAACACACGAACTACTTCCGGTATCTCGTTCTCTTCGTACCTTTGTCTGTCTACCAGCATAAAACGATCTGCCTTCTCGATCAATTCGTCAATCAACAGTTCATAGGCAGTCCCTCTTGGATCAGTGTGAAAAGCTACGGCTACCATAGGTTCCCCCTCATTACTCTATAATTCATTATTCATTAATCTTCAATCTGCTGTATCATCTGAAACCACTGTGGCATAGGCTGATATCATCAATCCAGTCATTGGAGGCTTGTTACATGGCATACGGCCCTGGTTCAGTGTCATCCCCGCAACCTGCGGGTTATCCTTACCCTTATTATCCACCACCTCCGCCACCCTCACCGTATCCTTACCCTTATCCGTATCCATACCCACCCATCGTTCCTGTTCCACTACCATATCCGATCGGTGGTCCTTGGTGGCATGGTGGCTATCCAGGAGGCGGTTACCCCGGTGGACACCCTGGTCATTTCCCAGGAGGCGGCTATCCCGGCGGACCTCACGGCGGTGGACCTGGCGGTCCGGGTGGTCCCGGTGGACACGGAGGACCTCCAGGTGGAGGATTTCATGGACATCGTTTCTTCCAGTGGTAATCATTAGACTCATACAAAGTACTTGTTCAGATAAAGGAGCTGCTTCGGCAGCTTCTTTATTATTGAAGGAATTGTCTAATCGTGCAGAATTTTAATAGGTGATCTCATCCATCATCTTCAAATTACGGTTCGACATGCTGAGGAGATCCGTGAAGGTAGCTGTAAGGTAATAAACAAAGTCCGGATCGTGAACGTACATAATAATCTGCCCATACGTCCCTTCCTCCGTTGGATCAAAATCGAGCATCAGATACAGTGAACCTCCCGCAATTGTTGCAAAAGGAATCCATGGTTTATGGAACAGGAATGGCTTGATCTCCGGGTCCAACTGGTTGATCTCCTCCGCAGAATAATACTCTTCGAGCTTCTCATCCACTTCACAGAAGTATTGTTTGGTCTCTCGAATCTCTTCCAATGACATCAGATAAAAGGGTGTACGACGCCCTCCCTCGGCACCACCCGGGTACAGCACATGCAACCCATAGCCACTGCCGTCTTTTCTTTGATAAAAGGTACGAAAATCGCCAGGCAGCCGGACGCCATACTCCTTTTCAAATAGATCCAGGCTTTCCTCGGATGCACCTTCCCGATGTTGATATTCTTCAAACAATTGCCGAATCTCGGGATCCTGTATTCTCTCATCTAACAAGTGATTCAGCTCGTCCATTAGCACGTTTAATGATACATTCGGCTCCAATCTCACCACACCTCCCCTATCTCAGTTCTTCTTTTCTTGTAGATATTGATGATATCCCCAAAACGCTTCTTCCTCTCCGCCGCCTTCAATCAGAATCATGACTGCATAAGATAACAAATTAAGCCATTGTTCCATCAACGCCACCTGTTCGTCCGAAATGAAGTTGTTGCTGCGAAGCATACCCTCAGGTTCAACAGCCCAAGCACGTGCCATATGAGTAATTCCCCATAGACATGCCATGACTTCCCGATCCAGTGAAGGCCGTGCAAGTTCGGACGCCAGAACACGCAGTATCTCCATCAACTCATGAAAATTCTCCTCAATTAATTGTCCACGAAAGGGCCGCAGACTGCGAAGAAAACCGTTCTCCATCTTGGGATGACTCAGATCATCATAGGAAAAAGCATGACATTTTAATAACATTACTGCCTCTTCACGTTCCATTCCTTCACCCCTAACTAGGTCAAAATGCTGCCTCACCAGCGCAGAGGTTCTTCTCCACGCCACAACACATACCGCTCCAACTCACGAAGAGTGCCTGTACCGATCCTGTACTCGTCCATTTCTTTGGAACAAAGATCAAGCACATGCAGCATGCCACCATATGTGCCAACTGCCAGCTTGGACTGCCCTGGCGATACGGCGAGAGAATAGATGGTACTTCCCACAAAATGACGCCATACTTCCTCACCCTCGCCATTTACACAATATAGATAACCATATGCATCCCCAAGCACCATGCCTGCCTCTATTTCCACCGCTGCATACACTCGTGCATTCTCATCCATGACCGGCCAATCTTCCTTCGTTTCGTTACCTGCGATTGATTCCAGCGGGACCTGTATCGTGACCCCGTTGTAGAAATGACATGCGTTAAACCAGACGGTCTGGTTATTACTGGTGAATGCCGCATAATGAGGGTAGCTCGATTCTGGATAGAGAGAGTATGTTTTGTTCAGCTGGCGGTCCATCACCATATGATTGCTCCCTTGGCTGCCATAGGCAATCCATCGATCATCCCGAGATACCGCTGCATGCCCCATATCTATCTGTGTATCCTCTAGCTCATACTCTTCGATCTCTGCCAGATCGGGATGAAGCAAGGTCACTTGATCTTGCGTTACCAGATATATACCGTATCTTGAATGTATGAGTAGTGCTCTGCCTTCATCCATAGGTATAAGTCCTTCAAGTGTCCGTTCAGGATGCTCACAATCCGCAAGTGATTCAATCGGAGATAATGACGACTGTATCCGGGCTTGAATATCTTCCCATCGATATGTCGCTATCTCCTGTCCTTCCAACCTGCGATCTGGCTGACGAATGAAACGAATTCCATCCGGTCCTGCAAGCGCATAGTCCAATCCGTCTGATGAGCAACCTGCAAAAGTATATGGAGAGATCAACTGCCATCCGTGCTGATCCATCGTATATATCTGACTATTCTCCGTGAAGATACCCGTATGACATACAATCGTTTCCTCGTTCAGATAACCTACAACTTTGACCGCTTGCATGGAAGCCTGAAACGCCTCGTTCAGTGGCCACGTCGCTGCGGGCAGCTCACGTCGGAGCACCTCCAAGTCACCGTGGAGATTGGCCTGTCTCACCATATGGAATACTTCAGTACTCATTCCGCTTCTGGAGTCTCCCTCCAACTCGAATTCATCCGGTTGCTCTCCCTGCATACTTCTCCGGACAAATGCATTGACCTCCCTTGCATAACGCTTGCCTTCATTGCGCCATTGTTCCGCAATGTCTTCCTTTAACCAACTCATAGGTATCCCTCCACTCTGTCCCTATTCATATGCCGTACAATGATGTGCCTGCAAGAACAAACTGATTTCGTTATCCGTCGCCTCCTCCGCACCATTCTTTTCTTCATAGAACAGGGCAACTTCTCTCCCAGCAGCATAGTTAAAGCGTAAATATCCTCCCATCGACACCATGAACATCTTGCACATGTACTCATTCTCCAACACAGCGTCCCACTTAAATTCTGTTTTGCATGTATCGGCGAGTTCCTTCATGGAGCTTCCCTGTTCCGCCCCTGAAAAATGGTAAAACGTATGTTTCCGCAACTCATTCCACGGTTCAAAGTATAGTGGCGTTATTGGTTTATCCTGATGGTAATACCCACAAAATATCCGGTCCAGCGTTTCGCCAAATTCAGTCTCCGAGCATGTCCATAAGGTGATATTCTCATCATGACGCGGTAGCCACAACAGCCCCTCAACTTCCGGATGAACAGCAAGGAAATCTCCATCTACAGAACTGCCGATGGAGATGCACTGTTCAAGTTGATGCTGACTTATAGGCGAATCATCCGTATGTATCCAAAAATCATATTCCACAAAAGGCTTCAACACTTCCGGGTCCGGTCTCTGCACATTCATCCATCCCGTGTATGTACCCTCTCCGTATTGTTCAATCCAGGTCCGGTATGACAAAGGTAGCGAGATGGCGTGCTGTTGTTCAAAGTGATCCAGTTCCTCTGTTGGAACCGGCTTAAGTACACGAGATACAATATACATTAGTCGACATCTCCCATCTCAGTTTCGTTCATTCGTTTTCAGAATCTAAGCCAGTTCTTCCTGTACAATTTCAGTCCATACCCCTTTACGATTCAGAATGCGAATGGCAAATGCATCATATCCATCACGCTTGACCTGATCAAACTGCATGCGCTCTCCCGTAATCAGTTCATATGCACCATTTTCATCTACATCTTCGCCAAACTCTTCATCCCAAGGCACATTGTAGTAGGCCGTCAACTCAACTTCAAAGATGTCCTCTCCTTCAACATCCAGGTAAGGACGAAGGGGTCTGTCATGTAGTGCTTCTTCCGAATAGCTCTCACATAACATGGCATCATATCCATGCTTGGCGGCATCAATGAGCAGATGACGCTCACCCGTGACCGTATGCTCCGCATATACAAGAAGCGGTGTCGAATCATGCCAGGTAATCAGATCATCTTCGGTCAAGTCACCATAATAAAAAATATGGAATTTATCATGACCATCACTCGTTTGAAGTTTGCCTTTCCATTCCACTTCATCGGACTTTATGTCCTCTTCTTTCCTAATTAATCCTTCCAGATAAACAGGTCCGTGTTGTACACCATACTCATTCATCGTCTCGCCTCCGATTTGTTCATTCGAATGGTAACCACTTTGTGATCCTCATCCACCGTCAGTTTCACATCGATATTTAACTTGTCGCGAAATAACGCCGTAATATTGATATAAGGATCGCGAACAACTTCACCGCCGCCACCATTCGTAGAACGGCTCATTCCCTGATGAATAATGGATTCCACCAGCTGTTTATCTCCCTTGCCGGTATTATTGTAGGTGTAGATCACCTGCCCATCCTGATCATACAGATTCAAAACCGTTGTAAAATCGTTGGCGTTCTCATACTGTCTCTCGGTCTGCACATAGTTGTGATCTGTTCGTTGATAGTTTAAAGTACCAGCCAGATACGGATTGTCCCCGCCGGGCTTCACATCATACTCCTGATAGGCCAGATTAAACAGGTATTGGAGATGACTCATGTCGATCCGGTAATAAAACTGACGGTTATCTTCCTCTTTGTCCATCGCTGCAAAACTGTTAATCAGCGGCCAGGTCCCATAGGACTTCCCATTAACATCAACGGCCAGAGCATAGTCAGATAATACTGTCTCTTTTTGAAATACACCGAATGTCTGTAAAATAAAATAAGCCGGAATCATCAACACACCCAGAATGATTGCAAAAATAGTCAATTTAACGCGTAGTTTCATATCTTCTCTCCTTGCAGCTTTAACGCTTCATCTTCAATTCCATTCTCATCCAGTCTTGTGCTGAAGCTTCGACAGTGTACGAACAACCACATCCCTGTTCTTCGCATCCTTGATATAAGCCGGAATACTATGTGAAGCCGTTCGTATAGGCATATTTCCGTATTTTACACGCAGATCTGCGGAGACATAAGCGATGAGATAATTCAGATGTTCCCGATTCACAGCCCATATTATTTTTCCTCTGAAATTATCCAGGAAGTATAATTCCAGCCCAAATACAGGATCTTTCCCTGCACAAATCTCGGAAAAACACCTTTGGTATGTCGGCTTGGCGTGTAATTCAACCTGATTCACAGAACCACAATGCGGACATTCCACATGCGTTGATCGGTGAGACGTCTTCTTCTCGTCTGTGACTCCCACGTTAAACCAACGTTCACATACAGCACAATTCCCCTTGGCTTTATATTGATACACTGGTTCTTCAAAAGCTTGAGCGTAACATTCGAAACACTTCCATCCCAGTTGATCGTTCTGTAGTTCAATCGAAGCGTGCCCACCGCATTTGGGACATTTCACATCAATCCGCTCTCCCCGTCGAAGAACCGAATAAAAACTGTACTTATACGCACCTTCATCTTCGAAACGTTTCATCCTGTATCCACCCTTCTCCTGAAACTATGACACACACCGCGTCAGAATACTCAACATTTACCAATCCATCTCACTAAAATTATATGAAACTCCGTTCCTCAGTACAAGAATGGAAGCCAGATTATTGAAAATGGCTCAATAAGAGTTACCCAAGTGTGTGCCTCATCACACCCGTCCCCACCTCAATAACGTAATCTATAACTAAATAACTACTGAAATGAAAGAAAACCTGTTTTTTAGATTGTGAAAAACATCACTTGAGTAAAGGTTGTGCAACTATGTTCTCCTTACTGAATGTATATAAATGGTCACTCGTACTCGCTATATTCACAGCAACGCTCTCTCACTGTAGTTCAACCGATACAGTTAAACCTGTTCACCACGATGAAGTCTCCTCCTCCTCTGCGATTAGCCAAACCCCGGTGGACCCGATCATTCGCAGAGAAGGTACTACGGTATATATTGAAATGACGGCCCAGGTTACAGATATCGAAATCTCCGAAGGCGTAATCTACAACGCTTGGACATTTAATGGTACCGTTCCCGGACCCATCCTAAGAGTGACCGAGGGAGATACCTTGGTGTTCACGTTAAAAAATAAAGATTCCAGCCTGCCTCACTCCATGGATTTTCACGCTGTACATGCTGCTCCCAGCAGCAAATTTATTGATGTTATGCCAGGCGAGGAAGGCACGTTCACCTATCCAACCTCCTCATCCGGTGTATTCATGTATCACTGTGGAACCAAACCGGTTCTTGCCCATATCGCAAACGGGATGTACGGCATGATTATTGTGGAACCCAAGGCAGGATACCCTTCCGATCACTTGGTTGATCGTGAGTATACCCTTGTTCAAAGTGAATGGTATAAAGAACATGATTACGAGGCCTTTTTGAACGGGGAACCGGAATATGTCGTATTTAACGGCAATGATTATGGATTGACCAAGCGCCCCCTGCTAGCCAAAGTAGGAGATACAGTGCGGATCTATGTCAGTAATGCCGGACCCAATGAAGTCTCATCCTTCCACATTGTCGGGACAATAATGGACCGTGTGTATACCGATGGTAACCCACGTAACATCCAGTATGGAATACAGACGGTTATGCTTCCCGCAAGTGGTGGAGCCGTCGTAGAGTTCACCGTAACCGAAGAAGGCGACTATCCGATTGTAACCCATCAGTTCAATCATGTAGCCAAAGGAGCTTCCGCTGTTCTCCGTGTAACCAAGGACGGTATTGATCATGGCGGACCCGCAATGTCTCACTGAAACATGACAATGACTATGACTATCCTGAACCATTCGAGGTGATTAAACGATGATCTGTGCGCACGAAGCGAAGGATGCCTGTTTCTCCAAAGTATCTCTGTTCCAGCATCTTGATCCATCCGAAGCAGCATTGCTGACCTCCCTTCTGCATACCCGCAAATATAACAAAGGCGAAGTTGTCGTCCAGGAGGAAGAACGCTCCGATACGCTTTATGTGGTTCACCAGGGATGTGTAAAGTTATCCAAATACAATGAAAATGGCAAGGAACATATTATCCGGTTTCTGTTTCCCGGAGATTTCTTCGGACAAGATTCCCTGTTACACCAAAAACCACATGCCGCGAACGCCGAAGTTCTGGAGCCTTCAGCCATCTGCTCTATCAGCAAGCCTGACTTTGACCAATTACTTGAACATGATCCGAAGCTTGCTTATCATTTCCTGCTTGCCTTTTCCAAGCTGCTCCGTGAAACAGATGAATGGAACAGCTCGCTCAGTGCGATGACAACGGAACAGAAGATTGCCAAGTTGCTTTTGTATTTTCATACCCGAAATCATGCAAAACATGAGATCCGCTTGCCTGTTTTCAAAAAAGATATGGCTCTGTTACTCGGGATTACACCCGAAACACTTAGTCGTAAACTCGCCTTAATGCAGACCCAGGAACTGCTTCAGGTTACAGGAAACTGCATCCTTATTCTTCAACTGGAGCAGCTTAGGGAAATGGTTCCGTACTGAACTAAAGATTATTTACACTAACACCACGATGACAGAATAACCTTCCCATCACTGCTAACGTGTGAATGATTAGTTCAGCTTATATAGCTTTGGGACAAGTATTATATTTCACATTGGATGTGAGTATCGTCACAGTGCAGCCTAGCGTTACAGTATACAGTTAAGAAAAGATCTTCAGGAGGTTTATGCGATGAATACGGTTGTTAAATTGGACAAACAGATCATTATGCACAAAATGCAGGAGCTCTGTTCACTGCTGCTACAGGATGAAGGCTACAAAGAGATGCGGAACATGATTGATCAGTTTGCTGCAGATGAGCAAGCTACGACTCAATATGAGAAATTTATGGAGAAACATCAGGCACTGGAGGAGAAAGAACGGCAGAATATCGAATTGCTTGCATCTGAAATCCAGGTGTATGAAGAGGAAGAAGGCGCACTCTATGATCATCCCCTCATTCGTCGGTTTATCTATGCACAACGGGAGTTCAGTCAGCTACATCAGCAGATCAGTCACTATTTCACGAAATCCGTGGAGTTGAACCGCCTGCCCGAATCCAATGAACTAGGTAAGGAAGCTTGCGGGTGCGGAGGCAGCTGTTCCAGCAACCATTAATATCATCCTTTTGGTTAAATAATCAAAAAGAGTATCCGACCAGAAATCACGCTGTTCGGATACTCTTTTTATATCAATTCAACTAATATTTACACAAAAACGGAGAGGACAAAAATAAGCTGAAGAAGCGAAGTGTGCGCCTTAAAGCTTTCTGAAAGAAAGCTGCATCGAAAGCTTATTCTGTCATCTACAGATCCAACAACAGCGATACGAGCAATCCCATGGATGCAATCAAACCCACAATTGGCCCACCTTCTTCAAAGGCTTCCGGCATCATCGTCGAGCAGATCATGGCAATGATTCCACCACCTGCAAATGCACCAATCGCTGCACCCATCTCCTCAGGAAGCTGCTCGAGAAACAGATATCCACCCAGAGCTGCAAGCGCGGAGATCAGCAATACACTCAGCCACATCAACATGATTTTTGCTCTGCTGTACTTGCTGCCCTGCAATCCAACCGTACTGGACAGACCTTCAGGGATGTTGCTGACAAAGATGGATACCACCAGCACCACACTGACACCGTTGCCGGCCAGCAAGCTGGCTCCAAGCATGATGGATTCCGGGATAGCGTCCATTACTGTGCCTGCAAAGATCCCCAAGCCGCTTTGATTCGAGTCTCCTGACCTTCCCGAGCGTTTACGACCTGCCCCACCCTTTGCCGAGATGAGCAGGTCAAACAAGGTATACACGACGGCACCTGCCGTAAAACCAATGGCTGTAGGGATAATCCCCCCATCATTCAGCGCATCTCCGAGTAGTTCAAAGGTAGCTGCCCCGATTAATGTACCTGTCCCAAAAGCCATGATCCATCCGATGACTCGTTTGGGAATCTTTAGAAACAGCGCTGCGAGTGCACCAATGACAACCGCTGAGGCAGAGATGCCGCCCCACATGAATGCAGTCCACATCTGGGTCGACCCCTCTCTTGTTCAATAATCTTCTATCATTCCATTAACCCTTGCCGACGAATCAAAAACAATCCTATGACGTTGTGACCTATATCACCTGCTGTGTTCAAAAATCACGCTATGATGAAATGATGCGGTTTACAACAGAACAGACCAGATCAGGAACTGCACGGCTCCAATAATTTCAATGATACCGACCTTCATAGGGCGCAGTGTTCTGCCTGCATATATGAAGGTGCGTACAGCGGAATAGACATACGCCAAAGACATCCATGGATATCCGATCACCATCGGTATGATGATTAGAAGAATATGTACCGTGCGAGTTAGCATCAGCCAACGCTTATTCGTTCGCTCTCGAAAGACCGATTTCACAAAGAACGTACTTCCTGTAAAATGTAAGAAAGAAAACAAAACGACGATCGCCATTCCATAGTCCCAGTGCCCGCCTCCTATGAGATAAGCAGCTGCTCCCCCCAGAGAGAATACGAGCATGGCACACAGGTCATTGGTAAGCGAGCGTTCTACTTTGTGTCTCACATGCCAGATGTTCACCAGCAACAAGGCAGCCAGTACCGGGCCAAAGAATAATAGTGAGATCTGACCCAGAACGGGTGGGATCAGACAGATTAGAGCCACTGTACCGTAGATTGCCGCCCATTTGTAGAGACGATGTCGATTGGCATTCTTTTTCAAAGACTGTAGTAAGGGATACGCTGTTAGATATAATCCAAGCCAAGCTACAAATAAGGGCGCATGCAGCCAGTGCGGACCACTTGCAATCACACCTACCAGAAAAGGCACACTAACCATGGCCCAGCCGCCATGTTCATGAGGGATAACGATTGAATGCGTATTAGTTTTCACTTCACAGTTAACCTCCTAGGATTGAATGATGTCGAAGTTCAGAAATATGAACACAGAGAGGAAAGATTCTCATGAGCAGGGTAAACAAAGATTCAGCAGCGGAGTTTCTACAACAGTTCCCCATCTTTCAGGACCTTAGTCCAGAAGAATTAAAGCAGGTCGAAGATATCGCCATTTCCAGAAGCATTCATAAGAAAACGGTCATTTTTAGCGAAGGTAGCGAAAAAGAAGCTGTTTTTTTCATTCGTACCGGCATCGTAAAAGCATATAAAACGGATGAGAACGGACATGAACAGATTGTCTCTTTTCTCAAAACAGGAGATATGTTCCCGCATACCGGCTTTTTTAACGCACACCCCTATCCGGCTACCGCTGAAGCGATTACGCCTACCGAACTGTTGGCCATACCCGTCAGACTGTTCGAACGTTTAATGCTGAGCACTCCATCGATTGCGATCAAAATCATGCGTGTACTCGGAGACAAAATACGAGAATTACAGGATAAATTGCAGGTACTCTCTGGTCAGGATGTGCGCAACCGTGTGCTCTCCTTCCTTCTCATGCTCGCAGAGCAACACGGACAGACGCATGGAGACCAAATTATCATCAACCTGCCCATGACACACCAGGAGTTTGCCAACTCCATTGGTACAACAAGGGAAACAGCGAATCGGCTTCTAAATCAGCTTACAAAAGAGCATTTGATCGAAGTGGATCGCAGCCGAATTATCATTCTTGATTTACAAGCATTGAAACAACAAAAGGATGCATGATCACCCAGCTCCACTGGGGTTACCCCAAGTCCTTACACCAATCTCTGTGTGCAAAAAGAGACCTTAACGCCTGCAATCGATGTTAAGGTCTCTTGCTGTATGCACAATTACCGATACATGTATCAGGCGATTGTGAGCTCTGGCCTGCCCATGTCACTGAACATGCCCGCATAATATTTGACTTCACCTGCCTCATTACGGATTGCCGTAATACTTAACCATTCCTGATAGATCTCTCCGTTTTTCTTCCGATTCCAGATCTCGCCTTGCCAATATCCTTTTTCACGTAATTCCAGCCATAATTGGTCATAGAAACGTTTATCCTGCTTACCGGATTTCAGCAGACTTGGCTTCTGTCCAACCGCCTCTTCAGCACTATAACCAGTGACCGCAGTAAAGGCCGGGTTCACGGATGTAATCACACTGTTCGTATCTGTGATCAGAATCGCTTCAATGGTACTCTCCAGAATGCTCGCAGATAACTGAAGCTTCTCCTGGTAGAACATCCAGATCACAAGTACAAGACTGACCAACGCGATCTGAGACAAAGCCATGAAACCAATGGCATAATGACCGGTCATGCTGTACAACAAAGTCAACATCAACGGAGGGAAGAATCCACCCAGTCCCCCCATAGCGGAGATCATTCCATTCGCTACACCTGGTTGTTTGACGAAATACATTGGCACTAATTTGAAAATGGTGCCGTTACCTGTCCCTGCGCATAATGCCACAGTCAGACATCCAATCGTATAGATATAGAAAGATGGCGCGAAGGATAATACAATCGCTGCGATCGTTAATCCACCGAACACAAACATTAATATTTTGAACGGATTAAATCGATCTCCAAGCCAACCTCCCACGGGCCGCATAATGGTTGCAACGAGAATGAATCCCGCTGTACGAATACCTGCATCGACTTTATCCATCTGAAAGTGACTAACCAGGAAATTCGGCAAGTACACCGTAAACGCCACGAACGAGCCAAATGTCAGAAAATAAAACAAGCAGAGCAACCATAGTTTATTGTTGCGTGATATGGCCTTCAGTTGCTGCATCAATGGAGCGTTAACCCGCACTTCCTGTTTGTCACCCAGAACGAAATTCAGCACCGCCATCCCTAATAGTAAAATACTGTAGAGCAGAACTGTCGTAGACCATCCCATTCGTTCAGCGATCAGCGGGGCTCCGAATGCAGACAGTGCTGTACCCAGGTTACCAATTCCGTAGATCCCGTTAACAAATCCATGTCGTTCTTTCGGATAATATTTGGGCAGTGAAGTTACACCGACGGAGAAGACAGCTCCCCCAATACCGAGGAACAATCCACCAATCACCAGATCACTGAACGACGTCGCACGGCTAATCCACCATACCGGGGCCAGCAACAGGACAAAGCTGATCATGAAAATATTGCGTGCTCCATATCGATTCGTCCAATAACCAATCGGAATACGGGCAATCGATCCGATCAATACGGGAATCGCTGTCACCCACGCAAGCTGGGAAGACGTAAGCGCAATATCCTCTTTAATAAATGGCATCAGGGATGACAGGATAACCCATACCATGAAACCCAGAACCAGACTTGCCGTTTGCAAGGGCAGTTGAACCTTTCCTTTATGTTGCATCTACATCGCCCTTTCCTTTTTTTGTTCCTGATTCGGATACACAGCACCATCTCTTCTGCGATACAGCACATAACTGCGTTTCAGATAACCCAGTGGCATACTCAGCATGTGAACCAGACGTGTAAATGGAAACACGCAGTACAGTACAAAGGTAAGCAGAATGTGTACTTTGAAGTTCATCGGTACTGTCTGCATCAGAACGGGATCAGGCTGGAATACGATCAGACCGCGCAACCACGGATTAATCGTTGTTCGATAGTCAAAACCTGTGTGATTCACCGCATTAGCCGAGGTCGCCAGTATTCCGGTGACAATGACAATGATCAACATGGCAAGTGCCATCCAATCCCCGATGCTGCTTGTCGCCCGCACTCTGCGAGCAACATAACGGCGAACCAGCAAAATGACAGCACCCGCAAATGCAATGATCCCCGCAGGCAGTCCTCCTGCAATAGCCATCAAGTGATATCCTTCATCACTCAGGCCAATCCAGCGATAGAACTCCACTGGAACAAGCAAACCGGCAATATGTCCACAGATTACAGCGAATATCCCAATATGAAAGAGTAAACTGCCCCATTTTAGCATGCGTTTCTCCAGCATCTCACTGGACTTGGACGTCCAACTGAAAGGATTCGTCACATAACGCCAGATCGTCGCCGTAATACAGAAAACAATGACCATATAGGGAAGAGCGCCCCATAACAACAGTTCCAGTGTACTCACCGATTCCCCCTCCTCATCTGGGCAGCGATCTGCATAAGATCTGCTGGTTGTTGGTTAACTGTTTCTTCTTGTTCTGGCACATCAGGAGCAGGAGGCTCAGGAATGACCTGTAACATCAGACTGAGCAATGGTCCATATGGGCTGTTCTGTCCCGTAATGCTTTCGCTCATTGTGACCAACGCCTTATGGCAACTGGAGAGCACCCCTAAGGCATCTTCCTCGGGAGCCTCAGCTACAAATTCAAGCACCATAGGCAGATAGTCCGGCAACTCACTCACTTCCATATAAAATCCCGCAGCTTCGTATCTGCGTTTCAATTCAATCAGAGCCGGGCCCCGATCCCGTTCATCTCCATGAAGAGCATACGTGAGATAGAGGTTACACTTTTTATCAAAATCGAATGTACGAACATAGGCATCCTGCCACTCAATCGAGCCTACAGCCTGTGCTTCATCTACAAATGTCAGCAAAATCTGGTTCACCATCTCATCGGAAATGGACTGTATAGCTTCCTTCACTCCTTGCAGTCCTTCTCTCCACGCTGTATCGGGATATTGCAACAGATAGGAGATCAGTTTACAGACCATTCTTCTCGTATTCGTATCGTAAACCAGAGCCTGACCTGTTCCCTCATTGGGTTCGATCGTCATTGTTGTCATTGTCTCCTTTCCCATCAAAATACCCCACAAGAACCTGGACCACCTGCAAAATCAAGTCCGCAGCTGCCCTGTTCGCTGAAGAGATCTTCCACTTCCTCACGGTGAGCTGGCGGGATGACAAAACGGTCGTTGTATTTCGCAATGGCGAGCAGTCGATACATGTCCTCCACTTCCTGTGCATCCATACCCACTCTTTCCAGCAATGCCGATTCACTGGTCTTACCCGTCTGCTGATTACGCATGTGAATGCGCATAACTGCCATCTTCCGCAGGACCTCACGAATTCGATCCGTATCTCCTGCTGTAAGCAGATTGGCAAGATACTCCACCGGAATACGCATGTTATCAATCGCAGGGAAAATATCATTAGCCTCCAGTGAACTTCCCTGTCCCTCTACCCGATTGGTAATCGGGCTAAGCGGTGGAATGTACCATACCATTGGCATGGTGCGGTATTCCGGATGAAGCGGGAGCGCAATTTTCCAGTCGATAACCATTTTATAAATAGGGGACTGCTGCGCTGCAACAATCCAATCCTCTGGAATGCCTGCCTCGCGAGCTTCGCGAACCACCCCAGGGTCATTCGGATCAAGGAAAATATCCATCTGGGATTCATAGAGATCCTGGTCATTTTCAACTGAAGCAGCGGCTTCAACACGGTCTGCATCATACAGCATCAGGCCGATATAACGGATACGTCCCACACAGGTCTCGGAACAGATCGTTGGCAGACCCGCTTCAATCCGCGGGAAACATAGCGTACATTTCTCGGCTTTGTTTGTCTGCCAATTGAAATAGACCTTCTTGTAAGGGCAGCTCGATACACAGAATCTCCATGCGCGGCATGCATTTTGGTCAACCAGTACAATCCCGTCTTCTTCCCGTTTGTACATCGCTCCGGAAGGACAGGAGGACACACAGGCCGGGTTAAGGCAGTGTTCACAGATCCGTGGCAGATACATCATGAATACCTGTTCAAAATCCATTTTGATCGAATCCTCGACACCCTTCATATTGGGGTCTTCCATCCCGGTTACATGGGCACCTGCCAGATCATCCTCCCAGTTAGGTCCCCACTCCAGATTCATATATTCACCGGTAATCTGGGATTTCGGTCTTGCTACAGGCTGATGTTTTTTCTCCGGGCTGTTCGTCAGTTTCTCATACTCGTAGGTCCATGGCTCGTAATAATCATCAATGGTAGGCTGATCCGGGTTATGGAAAATGTTAAGCAAGCGTCTTGCCCGTGTGCCGGACTTCAATTCCAGTTTGCCATTCTTCATCTCCCAGCCACCGCGATAACGCTCCTGGTCCTCCCATTGTTTCGGATAACCGACCCCTGGCTTGGTCTCTACATTGTTCCAGTACATATATTCTGCACCTGGACGATTGGTCCAGGTGTTTTTGCACGTAACACTACATGTATGGCACCCTATGCATTTGTCCAGATTCATGACCATACTGACTTGTGCTTTAATCTTCAAGCCAATCCACCTCCTGCAGTTTTCTTATGATGACATTGAGGTCACGCTGATTGCCTGTCGGGCCATAGTAGTTGAAGCCATAACTTAACTGGGCATAACCACCGATCATATGGGTGGGCTTCACATGAATACGTGTCGGACTGTTATGCGTACCCCCACGTGTCTGTGATATTTTGGTGCCCGGAACATTAATATGACGGTCCTGAGCGTGATACATGAATGCCATGCCGCGAGGAATTCGGTGCGTCACTACGGCTCTGGCAACGACTACCCCGTTACGGTTGAAACATTCGATCCAGTCGTTATCGACCAGTCCGGCTTCTTCTGCATCTTCGTAATTCATCCAGATTGTCGGGCCACCTCGGAACAACGTCAGCATCGGCAGCGCATCATAGTACATACTGTGGATCGACCACTTATTATGCGGTGTCAGGTAATTCAGTACAATTTCCTTGCCACCTTCGATCGGACGTTTGCTGTTTGGATGGAACGGTGTATGCTTCAGCACAGGTTTAAATGTCGCTAATGTCTCTCCAAACTCGCGGAGCATTGCATGATCAATATAGAACTGCTGTCTGCCCGTCAATGTACGCCATGGAATCAGGCGCTCCACATTGGTGGTGAATGGCGAATATCGGCGTCCGCCTTTTTCTGATCCGCTGAATGCAGGCGAGGTAATGACCGTTTTCGGTTTGGAAGTGATCTCGTCAAACGTAAAACATTCCTCAGACCGTTCCTCAGCCAAATCTTTCAGATGCAATGCCGTTTTCTGTTCAAGCGCTTCCCACGCACGCACAGCCATCTTGCCGTTCGTTGTACTGGACAAGGTCAAAATGGCCTCCGCAACATTACGGTCTGTGCTCAGATCCGGACATCCTTGTCCAACGCCATCTTTACGATGCACGCCCAGGATGCCCTTGAGTTTTTCATACTCTTCACTGGCCGACCAGGATATGCCTTTGGTACCGATTGGTTTATCCTTCACCACAGATCCAAGGCTGATCATTTTGTTATATACGGCAGCATAGTCACGTTCCACGACCTGAATATGCGGCATCGTTTTACCCGGGACTGCTTCACATTCTCCCGCACTCCAGTCTTTGATCTCTCCGTACGGTTGAGCAAGCTCATCTGGTGAATCATGCAACAGCGGTGTAGCTATGATCTCCTTCTGTGGACCATCAAATTGCTGCGCAGCCATCTCGGAGAATACACGTGCAATTTCCTTGAAGGTATCCCAGTCCGAACGGGATTCCCATTGCTTGGCTACCGCCGGATTAAATGGATGAACGAACGGATGCATATCCGTACTGCTCAGATCGCTTTTTTCATACCAGGTCGCTGCTGGCAGAACAATATCGGAATACATCGCCGTACCTGCCATCCGGAAATCCATATTGATCATCAGGTCGAGTTTGCCTTCCGGTGCTTCATCCACCCATTCCACATGCTCTGGGCGCAGTCCATGATCGTCATCATTCAGCAATCCGTTCGTTGCACCGAGCAGATGCTTGAGGAAATACTCATGTCCTTTGCCGGAACTTGAGATCAGATTCGCTCTCCAGACAAATAGTACACGCGGAAAGTTCGCTGGATCATCCGGTTGCTCGATTGAGAACTTCAGATTTTTGTTCTGCAATTCTAAGGCTACATAAGCACCGATCTCTTCCTTCGTCGTTGCTCCAGCCTGCAGTGCATCCTGATGCAGATCAATCGAGTTACGATTGAATTGTGGATAAGATGGAAGCCAGCCCATACGCGCAGCCATCACATTATAATCAGCCACATGCTGGAACCGCGGTTCGCCCTCAAGCGCCGAAGTCAACTCTCCTACTTGGGTCTCCTCGTATCTCCATTGATCTGTTGCAAAGTAAAAGAAGGATGTTCCGTTCTGCAGACGTGCAGGTCCGGTCCAGTCACGAGCAAAGGCAATCGTCTGCCAGCCTTCAGCCGGACGCAGTTTTTCTTGACCGACATAGTGCGCCCAACCTCCACCGTTCACACCCTGACAGCCTGTCATCAGTATTAAGTTAATGATGGCGCGATAGATGACGTCGGAGTTGTACCAGTGATTAATACCGGCTCCCATGATGATCATGGAACGCCCTTTGGTATCGATCGCATTTTGTGCAAACTCACGTGCAATCTGTACGACAGTCTCTTGGTCCACACCAGTGATTTTCTCTTGCCACTCTGGAGTGAATGGTTTTACCTGTGGTGCATGTAAGATGTCGTCTCCACGGTGAACACGTACACTTAACTGCTCCGCACCAGTGACTACTTCTGCTGAATCCGCAGAACGTGTCATTTCACGTTCAATTCCGTATTTGGCAAGTACCAGATCGTATACGGCTGTTACCGTAATCCATCTGTCCCCCAACCAAATCTGGCGTACAGGAATCTGCCGCTTCATGACATGTTTTCCCTCATCATCAAAGTACGGCAGTTGAATGGTTACGAGGTCATGATGAACACCGAGCATGGATAGTCTTGGATCAATCGGCTCACCGTTCTCCACCTGTTCCATTTTGAGATTCCATGTGCCTTCTTCCCCCCAACGGAAGCCCAAACTTCCTTTTGGCATCGCATAGGTTCCACTGTTCTCATCGAATACAAGGGTTTTCCATGCCATATTGTTGCCCGTAATACCCAGGTCTTCCCCAACGAGAAATCTGCCTGCTGTGTGTATCCCGTCCTTTTCTTCCACAATCAGCAGATTTGGAAAGTCCGTATACTGTTTGGCATACTGCATGAAATAGTCCGTGGGCTTTTCAATATAAAACTCTTTCAGGATGACATGGCCCATAGCCATCGCCAGAGCGCCGTCCGTTCCTTGTTTTACCGACATCCATGTATCTGTAAATTTCACATATTCCGCATAATCCGGGCTGATCGATACCACTTTCGTTCCCCGATAACGTGCTTCAGCCAGGAAGTGGGCATCCGGTGTCCGCGTCATTGGCAGATTAGAGCCCCATACCAGAATGTATCCCGAGTTGTACCAGTCACTGCTCTCCGGCACATCCGTTTGATCGCCCCAGATCTGAGGTGAAGCCGGCGGCAGATCCGCATACCAGTCGTAGAAACTGAGCAATGGTGATCCCATCAGGGACAAGAACCGTGACCCTGCTGCATAACTGACCATCGACATGGCAGGAATCGGAGAGAAACCAATAATCCGGTCCGGTCCGTATTCTTTGATCGTATGAATCAGCGAAGCGGCAATAATCTGCGTCACTTCACCCCATGACGCGCGAATTAATCCACCTTTACCACGTACAGATTTGTATCTTTTCACTTTGGCCGGATCATCCGCAATACTGGACCATGCTTGAACCGGGTCACCATGTGTCTGAAGCGCATCACGCCACATGTCCAGCAGCGCACCACGAACGTAAGGATGTTTGACACGCAGCGGGCTGTACAGATACCATGAGAAACTCGCTCCACGTGGACAACCTCGTGGCTCAAATTCCGGCATATCCGGTCCGGTTGAAGGATAGTCGGTAGCCTGCGTTTCCCAAGTGACAATGCCGTCTTTCACATAGATCTGCCAGCTGCATGATCCTGTACAATTGACGCCGTGTGTGGAACGCACCACTTTGTCATGCTGCCAGCGGCGGCGGTAGACATCTTCCCAATCCCGGTTGACCGGGGACATCTCACTCCAGCCTTCCGCACTTTTTTCACGTTTGGCAAAATACTTGAGTTTGCCCATCCAGGGCATGCTTTTGTTACTCATTGTTGTCCTCCCACATATATGACCTGTTGATGCAAGTTGAATCCTGAACTGCTGTTGCTAACCTCCGATTTGCGACATATGTCGCAACGTTGGCGTGCCGTCGATCTGTTGCCCGTTTAAGGCTTTTAACATGTCATGTGTTTCGGGTTTGGCTCCGAGCGCCTTGTAAAATAAATCCTGCACCGCCTTGTCATCACCTACGAGTGGACGAACATTGAATTCATCCGACCAGTAGAGACAAGGTTTGATATTACCGTCTGCCGTCAGTCTCAGCCGATTGCAATTCCCGCAGAAATGGCTGCTCACCGGGTGAATCAGACCAAAGGTTCCAGCAGCTCCCACTATGCGATAACTATCTGCCGGTCCATTCCCATAAATCTCTCCACAGCTTTCGTACTCCCATCGTGCTCCGCATGTTTCCAGCACATGTTCGAGGGGCATATACCCTGATCTCCAACCTTCTCCACTTTCACCTATAGGCATATACTCGATAAAACGAATATGAATGGGTTCATCCCGGGTCATCCGCAGAAAGTCTTCCACTTCATCGTCGTTCACGCCTTTCATCAGCACCACGTTCAGCTTGATCGGATGAAATCCGGCTTTTTGGCTGGCCTTAATGCCGTCCAACACACGCTGCGCCTTGCCGCCTCGGGTAATGCTTGCGAATCGTTCTGGCTTCAAAGAATCCAGGCTTATGTTCACCCGTGTTAGCCCCGCAGCCTTCAGCAGATCCGCATAAGCTGCCAAATAGATGCCATTGGTTGTCAATGCGATATCTTCAATTCCTGGAATAGCGGACAACATCGCAATCAGTTGATCCAGCCCCTTACGAACAAGAGGCTCCCCTCCAGTTAAACGCAATTTCCGAATACCCAGTGGAGCAAGCGCCTTAACGATGAACGTGATTTCTTCATAGGACAGGATTCGTTCTGTCGGTTCAAACTGCATTCCTTCCTCCGGCATGCAATACACACAGCGGAGATTACAGCGATCCGTAACCGAAATTCTTAAGTAATCATGTATTCTTCCAAACGGGTCCATTAATTTTGATTCCATACACGTACCTCCCTTCTCTAGGGTGCTGTCTTCACATCAGCCGAAGGAGAAAGCTGTTTTCTCTCATCCAGTGTCATCTTGACGCTAAATATAAGGATGTCTCGCTCGGCGAACTGTGCAAAATATCACAAGAAGTGAAACATAGCGCACAGTTGCACATTTATATATGCTCTGTAATCCTTTACCAAACAGGATTCTGGTCTAAATAAGGCAAAATTATGGCAAAAGAAAATGTGTGAGCAGGCTCACACAGCCCCCTCCTCACGTTTTCTATAATCAAATTGCAACACCACACTATCCCAATTTGGAGGAATGACACATGAACACATACGCAGCAACCATTAATGCCACGGAGTATCCACCGCATTTGAAACATAAAGTTATTTTCGAAACGTTTGATCAGTTGCAACCCCAGGAATCCATGCTGCTCATCAATGATCACGATCCAAAGCCACTTCGATTCCAGTTCCAGTCCACACATCCCGATGGCTTCAACTGGGAGTATATTGAGCAGGGCCCTACAACCTTCCAGGTCAAAATCAGCAAATTATAGATTGGAGCTGAACCGCTATGGCCCACGTTGAAATCATTGACGATACTACACTTCGCATCACGCTGAGGTTGGAAGATGCCACAACCATGGTGCAGATAGCACAGCGTGAGCAGGCCGAGTATGCGCAAGAGATTATTACCATTTACGAAAAAATGCCTGTGTTCGAATATACTCACTTCTGTTTTTACGCCTATGACAGTGCAAGACTTTTTGAGCGTGTGCTCGGCATGGACCCCAAAGCCTATCTTTCCTTCTCCCTCGATGCACCGGACTCATTCTTCTATGCGCTGTACGGTGGTATGGCCGCCCTGTATGAATCATCTCTACAGTTGGTACAGCAGACGGATGTAGCTGGCGCAGGATTGGATGTGAACGCACATGTCTCCATCTGATGTCCATATTGTTGAATTGGATGTGCGCCCTCATCTGAGTAAAAAGCTGGAGCCGTTTCAGCTGATCATGGATACGGTCAAGGGCCTTCAGCATAACGATGTGTTTGTCCTACATGCTCCATTCAAACCAACGCCTCTGCTCGGTATTCTCAAGCTGAAAGGATATTCCAGCACATCTGAACGTAGGAGTTCAGATCACTGGGTTACCACATTTGTGCACAAAAAAAATAAAACCGGTGCAAAGGTAACTTCTGCAATGGTTTTATCTGGATTAGAAGTTAATTCGGAACCCGATTCAGACGAAGAATCTGCTTCATGGAAAGGGCATCCGGAGGAGCAAGCTGTTGCAATTGCAGCCATTGAACCTCCACAGGCACCCAAAGTTATATTGGACAATCGCGGATTAGAACCGCCACAGCCCATGATGCGAACACTTGCCGCACTGGAGCGTTGCAAACCTGGGGAAGTCGTGCTGATTCATAATGACCGTGTGCCAGTCTTCCTGATTGAAGAGTTGAACAATCTCGGTTGCACCTACAGGGTTGAAGATCAAGCCGATGGTACGGCCAAAGTGAGAATTGAAAAAGGGTAAGGAGGCAAAAGCCATGTCCAGGTTGCCGTTTCTTTTTATCATCACGGGCATCTTTGGATTTGTAATGTATCACGCCTTCTCTCTGCTCTCGCTGACAGGCTGGCTTGGTGATGAACTCAGAGGACCCGAAGGCTGGTTTCATGCTCATCTGTTTGTGCTCGGGTGGGCAACCATGCTCGCTATGGGTGCCGTTTATCAGTTGATACATGTTATTTTGCAATCGAATATCTACAGTCTGGTTCTCGGTTATTGTCATTATTTCTTGTTCAGTATCGGAATCGTGGGCATGTTATACGGCTTCATCCGTGCAGATGTCATCTGGATTGCGGGTTCTGCTACACTCGCGCTCTCGGGCATTCTGTTGTTCGGATGGAATATGGCCGTTACCCTCTTCCGTGCCTCACAGTGGAATCCGGTAACGATCAGTGCAGCTTGTTCCTGTCTTTATCTGGTTCTAACCGGACTTTCCGGTATGCTGATGGGTTTGAATTTTGCCTTTGGTGATTGGAATGGTCTTCATGAACGCTTATTCGGCGCACATATCTGGATGGGAACACTCGGCTGGTTTGGCATGTTAATTACCGGATTCAGTTACAAAATGCTGCCCATGTTCTACCTGTCCCACGATTATTCCATTCGACTGCAAAAAGTGGTCCTGGTTCTGTGGAATGCAGCTGTAGTTACAGGTGTTGTCGCATTTCTAACAGGTATTAAGGGAGGCCTGCTCTGGCTCGCGCTCTTGCTCCTAACTGCAGCCCTACTCTTCTATGTGTATCACTTGGAGCAGATTCAGGAAAAACGTCACAAAAGCAACCCCGGCCCGGGCATTCGCTGGTCTGTCTATGTAAGTCGTGCCTTTGCCGTATATGCTGTCGCCCTACTGATCTATTCCGCGCAAGGAACCGAACTGCTGCTCCATCCAAGGGTTGTTCTGCTGTCTGGATGGGTATATCTCGGGGGCTGGGTGTCCCTCACCATACTCGGATATGCCTCCAAAATCGTGCCTTTTCTGTGGTGGACCCATAAATATGGCAAGCAGGCAGGCAGACCCGGAACACCGCTAATGGCTGGTATGCTGAGTGAACGGAACGTCCATTGGGGGATGATCGCCATGGTGGCTGGAAGCCTTCTGCTAGTCAGTGGAATTCTGATTAATCTGGCAGAGGTTATGATGGTTGGAGGAACAATCTTATCTCTGGTTTCCATCGTTTATATAACAAATATTGCTTTGGTATTCAGACGTTAACATAAATAAGGTAGACTGGAGAGTGAACATGATGGAACAAACTACGCATTTGCTAGAATGTCTCAAGGAAGTGTATGACCCTGAATTAGGTGTCAATATCGTTGACCTGGGTCTGGTGTATGAAGTAAGGGAAGAGTCTGAACGAGTACATGTACGGATGACGCTGACTACACCAGGTTGCCCGCTGCACGACACCATCGTTGGTGCGGTGAAATGGGTTTTACAGGAAAATACGAATAAGACTGATATTGACGTTCAAGTGGTGTGGGAGCCACAATGGTCTCCACAGCTGATGTCGAATGAAGCCAAGGAAATGCTGGGATACTTCTAGGCAGAATGACTATAGACCGGATGAATGAACAAGTTGCTGGCGGAATACGAAGAAGCGTACTTAAATCTGATGTTCTCAGACCCAGGTATGCTTTTTGTTTTGCGATGGGAACCACACTTGGTCAAGGCATTATTGAATAAAAAATAAATAAGGAAACTCCAGAATAGAGTTTCCCTTATATTAGTGCCGATCAGTGAATCATTCTATCGATTCCTTGATATTAGATGTTAGATGTCCTTTGCATAGGATGCTGCTGGCACTTTGTTTAACACCACGAACAAACGAACTTCCTGATCTCCTGTATTATGGAATGCAAACTCCACGTCACCTCCACAATGGATCACATCCTCTTGTTTCACCGCTTGTTCTTTTCCATCCAGAATAAGTGTGCCTGTGCCTTCAACCACCAGCAAAATAACGTCTGTTCCCGGATGTTTATGAACGGGAAGCTGTTGTCCTGGCAGAAAATGAAGTACAAAGGTCACTCCACCACCCTGTTGGAATAAAACACGTTTCGTAAACCGGTCCTCGCTGAATACTTTAACTTCTTGCAATGACGTGATACTCATCATAATCGTCCTCCTCGATAATATAATCTGTGAATGCATTCATCTTAACGCAAAAAAGCCCGCGTTTCCTTGATCTGAATCAAGAGAATGCGGGCAATGAACAAATCATGGTCGGTCCTTATGACCGTTTGTTTCTAAGATGGTTACACCATCATTTTGCGCAGAGAAGCGATATATCTCGAACGTATAATGATGAAATAAAACGTCTGTGCAAGTACAAAGGCACCAAATACAGTCAACACCGGCATCGTATAATTGGTAATCCCGAATTCAGTAAGAAATGGCTTAACCACGACCAAAGTTTCAATGATAGCTACCCCGATCGGTAAAAAGAACAGAATGGCAATCTGAACAGTGGATGATCGTTTCATTTCCTGGAAACTGAGACCCATTTTCGAAAGAGAATGCACCATCCTTCCATCCGCTTCAAGATCGGTATGCAGTCTGAAATACAAAAAGCTTGCGGAAGAGATCGAGAAGATTAATCCGATAAATATGCCCAGGAAGGTAAAGAGTGCTGTGCCCTGTCTGAATCTTTCAAAATCACCGTACCGCGTAGTCAGATATCCAGACTGGTTATCCGTTGAAGCGTTGCTGCTTCGGATGGAATCCGCGGAGGATAGAAGCTGATCGCTAACCATGGCTTCCGAAGAGTGGCGATCAGGTACAGCATGGCCCCATGCAGGGATCTGATACAGATACTTACCAGATATCATATTTTCTTTGATCTGTTGAGCAATCTCTTCATACTTCTCATCCGGGAGGACAACTACACCTGTAGCATAGAGTAGGGTTCCAAACTGTGGATCGATATCTGTATCCGTAACCCGAGCTTCCAGTGGGCTATCGTTCAGATTCAACGTCAACTTGTCTCCCTTCGCATAATTACGAAATCTGTTGCGCTCGATCTGACCCTGATCCTTCTCATTGCGGGTATCCACAAATAAGGCGGATCCGGTATCCAATTGGAACATCTTTCTCCCTTGTGTCCGATTGTATTGGTTGTAGTGACTAAGCGGCATAACCGAGACAGCACTCTGATCTGCATCAGACCAGAAATATTCAATATAGACTTGCTGATAATCCAAGCCTGCGGCTTCAAGTTTCGAATCAATAGCACTCATATCCAATTGCTCTGTTGGTCTGAATACGTTGTATTGAATTGCAAAATCGTTGTTTGTAAACTGCTCCCGGTTCTCCTGATCCAGTGACAAAATTACAACTGCACTCATTGAAGCAATCGCAATCACCACGGTCACCATAAAGAGCATGCGGGCATTATCCTTCATTTTATAAACTCATCTCTGAGATCCACAACAGACGTGTACCATGCCATACCGTTTTACGATTACGCTTCAATAAACGGATAATGAGCACGGAAAGTTGTGAATAGAAAAAATACGTCCCGGCTATCCCTGTTACTGCTGCAAGCATGATTGTTCCGCCATTTAACCCGCTGCGGAGTACCACAAAACCTACTGTAAGTAATGCAAAACCCAGAAGTGAGAAGAACCATGAAGCTTTGGGCTCTTTTTTAGGTTTGTTGGTTCCCGTCAAAAGTTCTAACGTCCGTTTGTTTCCGATAAAAACCAATGTGAAAAGTGAAATGCAGAAAAATAATAACAGAAAGGCCCCGATCGTAATCAGAATCGCTTTCACGGGAAAATAAAAGGGCAGATCATCCATCCCGATAAAACGAGTGGTTAACATCAGGAACAACTTGGACAACAACATACCTCCGCCGATACCGGCAATAATGGACAGGCAGCCGATCAACATGTTTTCCAAAATGACCAATCTCCGAATCTGTGCGGGTTCTGCACCAAGTATGGTCAGAATGCCAAACTCTTTATTCCGAGATTTGAGAAAAGCACTGATGGAATACATAACAAAGAAAAATGCAAACACATATACGATAATTGAAGCGATCTGCATTCCCGTAGCGGTTGTGTCACCCATCGGCAACTCTGTCACATACGGATGATAAATGAACACCGCATAAGCGAAGAATATCATGACCATAAACACACTACTTAGAAAAAAAGCAATATACGCTCGCCCATTACGGCGGATGTTATTAAACGCGAACTGAGGAAAGCTCATGTGAATTCCCTCCCCAGAAGGATAAAGTATCAATGATCCGCTGGAAAAACGTCTGTCTATTATCTCCACGGTGTACCTCGGCTGCCAGCTTTCCGTCCTTAATGAACACGATGCGGTTGCAATAACTTGCAGCAAGCGGGTCATGTGTGACCAACATAATGGTCGTTTTCTCCTGCTGGTTAATCTGTTCAAGTGACTCCATGACCGCTTGGGATGACGTAGAATCCAGCGCACCGGTGGGTTCATCCGCCAAAACAATCGAAGGCATATTAATCATGGATCTCGCTATGGCTGTTCGTTGTCGCTGTCCGCCCGAAATTTCGTAGACTCGTTTATCCAGAATATGATCAATCCCAAGCTTCGCTGTAATGCGATGTAGTCTGCTCTCCATCTCCTTTAGTTTGACCTTGTCCAGTGTCAATGGAAGTACAATATTCTCAGCAACAGTCAGCGTGTCCAACAGATTGAAATCCTGAAAGACAAATCCGAGTTCCCGACGTCGGAACATGGCAAGTTCTTTCTTTTTCATATCAAACGGGTTCATGCCATTAATCAGCACCTTGCCCGAGCTGGGTTCATCAATGGTGGAGACCATGTTTAACAATGTGGTTTTGCCACTGCCCGACGGGCCCATAATGCCCACAAACTCACCTTGCTTGATTGTCAGATGAATATCACTAAGGGCTTGAGTCTGCACTTTGCCCTGATATACTTTGTTCAGTCCCGATACCTGTAACATTTCCATACGTAATTCCCTCCTGATCCATCATTCTTTATACGTTAATTCTATTCTTATCCTAACCGACCTCCCCTAACGGTGCTATCGAATTACCTTAAACTTCTCTTACAGCCCGTTTAAGGTTTTGTTCCCCTGCCTCCTCTATCACAATTCTGTGCATTAAAAAAGCACCTCGCCCATGGGCAAAGCGCTCTTCACTTCGGATATTTCGAATGAATCCAGCTGAATCTAACCAACGTTCCCTCATTCGGCTCCGAAAACAACTCGACACGGTTATCCAGGCGGGCACTGATCTCACGGACCAGATATAATCCCATTCCCGTAGATTCGTGGTATTGCCTGCCCCGTTCGCCTGTAAAATAGGGATTGAACACACGATGAATATCCTCGGACGAGATGCCGATTCCCTCATCTTGAATGTCCAGGATTGTACGCTCTTCCTGCTTATAGCCTGTAATGATCACTTTTTTGCCTGATTTACTATCGGAATAGTTCACGGCATTGGTCAAAATCTGGGTGAACATGAACCGCAGCCACTTGGAGTCACTGTATATCTGAAGTTCACCTTCCATACGAATATCCGGCGTAATGCCTCTACGAATAAATAAACGTCGGTTTTCCGCTATACTGCTCCGAAGCACCTCATGCAAGGATAACAGTTCCACCCTGAAATCCCCTTCGAACTGTTCAAGCCGTGATGAATGCAAGACCATTTCAAGTCCTTTGCGCATTTTATCCAACTCATCCTGAATACTGCCCGCCGTCTCATCGTCCACATCTTCCAGGGTTAGCTGGATAATGGACAAGGGTGTCTTCATCTGATGAACCCAACGATTCATGAATACCACCTGTTGTTCCTTACTAGTGCGTAATTGACTTATATCATTCTGCCGATTACGCTCCAGTTCATGTAACAATTCCTGGATGGCTTCCGCCACGACCGAATTTCCAAGCGTTTGGAAAGGCTCGTTTACCAGTTTTCGTGGTTGTTCAAGCAGACGATAATACGCTTGCAGCTGGAAGTAACGTATGACCAGATAGACCAACAGCACAACAGTACTGATCAGCATGCCATAGAGAACAATCTTCATCGGACGGCCCTCACCAGAGAGCCAGTAGACACATGGAACCAGCAGCATCTGTAACACATAAAATCCAACTAACATCTGGTGGTCTTTCAGGAAAAGTCTCATTTCCCTTTTCCATGTGCGGTTGAACCCAGATCCAACACACGATAACCCGCTCCGCGAACCGTCTCCAAAATCTCTTCTGCACCCAGCTCCTTCAACTTCCGGCGAACACGTGTAATATAGACATTCAGCGTATTATCATCGATAAAATGCTGATCTTCCCACATCTGTTCTAGCAATTTTTCTCGGCTGACAACTCGCCCTGTCTTCGCCATCAGCGCTTCCACCAGTATCGCTTCCTTCTGTGTCAGCTCTATTGAACGTTCATCATATTCCAGTACAAATCGCTCAGGATAGAGGATCATGGGGCCATTCGTCACTGTTACTTCCTGTTGAACAGCAGCGTAAGAACCATAGGCTCGGCGCAGCTGACTACGGACTTTGGCAAGAACGACTTCATATTGAAAAGGTTTTGTAATATAATCATCCGCTCCATGTTCCAACGCCATAATCTGATCCATACCACTATCACGAGCCGATATGAATAAAATGGGACATATGGAATGTGTGCGTATCTGCCTGCACCAGTAGTATCCATCATATTGAGGCAAATTCACATCCATCAGCACAAGGTCCGGCTTCACTTCCACAAATTCATCCAGTACATGACGAAAATCATCTGTGACCTGTACCTGGAATCCATTTCGGGTCAGATAAGCCGCTAGCAATCCTGCTAACTTGGCATCATCTTCAACCAACAATATCGACTGCATCGTTTAACCCTCTTTCCGTTTCCTGACGTCAGTGTATCACATCTAGTTACCCATTCTAGTCGGAAACGGCTTGAAAATAAAGGTTTAGACCACGAGACGTCCCCTCTTCTCTGCCAAACCAATGATGGCTTCCACCCCTGAGTTAAACTCAAGAAAGTCCTGCTCGACCCCATCGCTGAAAATAACACCATCCTCTGGCATCTGGGATACAATATGCAATGGTTGCTTAGAATGAATCTGTCCAAACACCAGATTGGCCGCAGTCGTCCGGCTCGGGAACGGTTCACGTACTGAAAAATATAAATAAGGCGCATCCCAGTTAAAATGATTCAGATCTTGCCTGCTTCCATGAATGGATGCCGATGCTATAGCGACCTCCGCTTCGGAATTCATGTTCTGCCATGCCGCCGATCCAACAATGCCCGTGGCTCCCGCCAGCACACTTTTGAACCAGCCTGTCGATCCCATGCCTGTGGATACAATAATCCCACTAGAGGATTGTTGTTCAGTCGATGTACCCAAACGCACTTCATAACGAGCCGATACATGTGTCTTCCGACCAATGAACAGATCATTCACACCATATAGATACTGTCCATCATTGAGTTCCACTTTGGCGAGAGTGACTTCTTTCAAGGTTCGTTGCTTTCGAATGACATCAGGAACAATGAAGCTCAGATCTTCCACGGTAAAAGGTAATAACACGCCATCCCAACGCATCGGGTCCGGATTCACACCGATGAGCGGCTGTTCGGTTACGTATTTGAGGGTGTTGGCTACAAGCCCATCCTGTCCAACCACGACCACGATATCCTGCTCTCCAAAGATAAAGTTGGGCACATGTTCTCGATCAATCGTCTGAACCCGTCCCAATTGACTCAGTTGCTGCTGTGCCTGCTGCACAGATAGTCGATAACGACGGTCTTCCTCCATATAATCACTGAAGTCTGCGCCCAGACGTTCAATATAGAACTGAGCTTGCTGCACCGTGTTATATCGAACCACCAGTTCCTCCAGTCGGGTCCGGCGCTTCACCAGAATCAGCTTGTGTTCGCTCATTCGATCATCTGCCGCAGGCTGCTGACGTACTGATTTCCCTGCCTGCTCCGCTTGCTCTCTTCTTCCTAATCTCATCTCGCTCGTCCTCCCTGATCTCGGCCCGGCGCAGGAGACATCAATCCCTGCAACAGATCTGGCGAGATATTAAGTTGCCCAATCTTGCCCGCATTTTCAGCCAGTTCCTGGAACGCAAGTGCGATCAGCTTATCAGAATTCATGCCCATGTTCGCCATTGCTTGCAGTACATTCGGCTGTACATTTTGCAATGAATTCATTACGGCAGCAATCTCATAGGCTTTGGCATCTGCTTCGGCATTGTGATTGGCAATGGTTAACTCAATCAGCTGCTGCTTCCGTTCCTCCA
Organism: Paenibacillus sp. W2I17; assembly: GCF_030815985.1. Taxonomy (NCBI): domain Bacteria; kingdom Bacillati; phylum Bacillota; class Bacilli; order Caryophanales; family Paenibacillaceae; genus Paenibacillus; species Paenibacillus sp. W2I17. The sequence continues at coordinate 299,622 of NZ_JAUSXM010000001.1, read as the reverse complement.
TCGCTGTATTGAACTGAAGCTGCTCCTGCTCCATCTCATTTTGTTTCTGTTTCACCGAGCGCTCAGCCTGCAATTGGGTCTCACGAATCTGCTGTTTCTTTGTCTCTACGGCAATTTCGGTGTTCAGTTCGTTCTCTTTCACTCGGCGTTCCTGTTCAATGGAGGCATTGCGACGTACATAGAGCGCTTCATCTGCCTGACGCAAAATCTCTTCCCGCGCTTGTGCTTCCAATGCACGCATCGTTTCTTTATTAGGCAGAATGGCCAGAATCGATAGACTCATCAGCTCAACGCCCAGTTTCTCCAACTCTTCACTTTGCACAACTTCGCGTTTCATGCTGCTCGCCAGCCGTTCACTGGATTGAATAGCTTCTTTCAGCGGCATTTGTTCCAGATGTTTCTTGGTCAGTACTTTGGCTGTGGTGATCACCCGTTGATCCAGCTTGCCGGGGTCGTCGGAGATATACCGATTCTTGCGCAAATTGTACGTGTAATTCAGGCTCTGGGTTATTTTCAGGTAATCCACAATGCGATAGCTTAGCTGCCCCTGCACAGTAACCGTCTGATAATCCGCCGTAATCTCTTCAAACATGAATGGTACATCCACCGAGGACACGGGTAGAACCACTACCGATGTGGTCGGCTCATAATAATAGAAGGACAATCCTACACCTTGACGTTGTACCTCACCATTTTTTACTTTCATGACATACTCACTGGGCTGAAATTTCGCAAATCGGAATCCAAACATGGCTCATTCCCCATTTCTTAATATTGTCGTTTTGATATTATCGAAATGATAACAAATGAATTCGATATTGTCAATACGACATTAACAAAATGTTTATATGCCTATTTAGAGAGGGGATAAAGTCTGAACCTCATTTTTTCCGCAAAAAATAAAGAGACCGAATCATATGATCCGATCTCTTTACCTGCTTTGTTATTTTCTAATACAGTTGTTCCATTAATCTGGCGATTGCAACAGCACCCTGTGCACGGTTCGCTGTTTCTTTCGGAGCAAACGTGCCATCAGGCATGCCATTTAGCAGTCCAAGTTGTTGCATCGAGGCTACAGCTTCTTTCGCGTATGCCGCGATCTCGGCGTTGTCTACAAACACCATATTTCCTTGTATAGAATTGGTCGCATCCTCACGTTGCACAACCTTTAGTGCTCTGTTCATCATAACGGCCATATCTTCTCGCGAAATACGTTCATTGGCTCCAAAGCTTCCATCTGCCCGGCCTTGAATAATGTTCATTTCCATTCCAAGTCGTACTGAATCGGCATACCACTGCCCTTCCTTCACATCCGTTGGTGTTGAAATAGATGGATCCGGCTGACGTGTATCACCAATACCTTTAATAATCATTTGCAAAAATTGTGCTCTGGTCAGTTCACCTTGTGGGGCAAAACGAGTTGCGCTCATCCCTGTAATAATTCCCTTACCGTAGAGGTTCTGCACTTCTTGAAGAGCCCAATTGTGATTTTGCAGATCATGTAGTGGCACTTCAACTTCTGCAATAACGTAACTGCCGGATTCCAGTGGTTTAAATGCCATCGTCTTAGTCTTGTCATCATACTTGGAGTACGTAACAGGTTTCATTTCCCCACTTGGAGATACGGAATGTACAACCATAACTACATCATTCTTTTCAGGTTGCTCCACATTGGATAGAGCAACTTCAACCGCTCTGTTTGTCCATTGCAATGGCTTATTGTTCATTAACAAATTCACATCAACAATCGCATGATTACCGATCGCTGCTTTTTGCGATGTAGTCAGTGTATCTGTCGATCCTTTTGCCACTACGATATCGAACGTTCCCTCAGTCTCCGCAATGGTTAGTGGCAGTGATTTTAGAGGAACACGAACGGTAGTCTGTCCTACAACTACATCCAGGGATTGCACTTCCTCGGAACGAACCCATGCTGCCAGCTGACTTGCAGCCAATTGGAATGTGACTGTCTTGGCTGTGTCAGGCACATCTGCAATCAGCTTCAACGTACGATTTCCTGCATCCATCGATTGCAGTGCCTGAGTTAATTGGAATGCATCTGGACGAATGGAATACTTCTCATCCCCGGCTGTCGTTCCTTTTAACGTGATCGATCCCTTCTCCGGTGCAGTACCCGCTCCAACTGGTGGGGTTACAGACGGATTCCCCGTCGATGGTGCTGTTCCCGGGTTGGAAGGTTGTGAAGGTACACTTGGCTCTGATGGCTGGCCAGGGCCAGGTGTTACATCTTGACGTACAAGCTTACTCACAGCATCTTGTAACGCACGATCCGCATTGCTCACATCTTGCGTTGAAGATTCAACATCCAGAATGAATGCCTTCGCTTCAGAAAGTGCCTTACTAAATACATTCCAGCTTGATGTCGTGTATTCGGTTTGTTTTAATTTCTCAGCGGCATCTACAGTAGCTTGCAGTGCAGTTTTGTCTGCCGGGAACGTACCGTATGCTTCAAATTCCATGAATCCTACCCATGTGGGACCTGTTTTAATCGTTACCCGAATGTAACGGCCCTCCGTGCCTTCTGGAAGTACATGGCTAGGTGCCGTCGATACAACAACATCACTTGTTGTGTCCACTATTTTCACAAAATTTTTGTTATCGTTGGACACTTCGATCGTATATTTGATGCCGCCACTCCACATCGACATTTCGATTTTGCGGAGGTTAGCAACCTGACCCAAATCCACTTGCCACCAGCTATCCTTACTCTGGTCTGTTCCCCATGAAGTGTTCGGATTGTTGTCAATTGCACCTTCAGGAGAGTTGGCTTGATTGCCTCCTGTCCCTGCACTGCTTGAAGCCGTTGCCGTTTTGCCCGTTGTTAAAGCCTCCAGAGAGACCAGACTAGTATAGGTTTGTTTCAACGTACTCAGTGCTGAATTTACCTCAGACTGGACAACAGCATTGTTATCTCGGACCTGAATCGCTGCCTGCAAAGATTGTTGTAAAACAGACCAACTCCGGCGTGTATAGGAAGATTCATTCTGCTGCTGCATTTGTTGAATGTACTGGTGCAGTTTTGTTTTGTCCACATTGGATAAACCTTGAATGGCATCATGCAAACGTTTAAGCGCTGTATTCGCATCCGTCTGTGTTGCTCTTGGATCATTCAAGACCTGCTCAGCGCCTTCCAGCGCTTTGGTCAATACCGCCCAAGTGGCCGCAGACCATTCAGTCTGCTGATACGTACGCGCTTCCGCTATTTTGGCTCTGAGCTCGTCAAGCTGCGGGGCGATAACCTGCATTTGCTGCATCACACGTTCCAATGCTGCTGTCGCTGCATCTGTATCTGCTTGAGTCACCCCGCCCGGCGTGTATGCCTGTTCGTATACATCATTCGCTGTCGAGATTGCCGGAGCCAGAGTCACCCAGCTTTCCGGAGTAAAATCAGTCTGTACCAATGATTCGGCTCGTGTAAGTGCCGCATCAAGTTGCTGGCGGTCTGCGGGCAGAAGCTCCAGTCCGCGTTTGTACACATCCAGTGATGGCAAGGCACGTCCTTCGTAGGAGTATCCACCATTCCCCGGAAATTCATCATAGTCGAACATGGCATGATTTTCCCATGCATCTCCCTCGGAATCAATCCAGCCTACATTGGCGGCAATCCACGCGGGCTCCCAATAGAAGAAGCCTGCTCCGCGGTTTTCCGGCACGTCAGCAATCATATCCATAATGCCAGCAATAGCATCATATTGCCCCTGTACCGTTGCAGGGAATGTTGCTCCCCCAACATGAAGCGCTTCGTCCGATCCGATGATGTTTCCATGAGCGTCCCCGTTTTTGTAGGAAAACGGATAGGACGTTTCAGCGATAATGACATCTTTGCCAAACTCGGCTGACACTTCATTCGTCGTTTTCTGTACATCTGCAAACGTCCCATGCCAGAACGGGTAATACGAAAGTCCGATGATATCGTACTTCAGTTCGCGTTTCTCCAGCTCACTGAAATACCATTTGAACGTATCCACCTTGCCACCTTCAGCCAGATGGATCATAATCTTCACCTTATCCGCGTTATCGGTGATCTCTCCTTCTACTGCACGTACAGCATCAACTCCGCTTTTTAGCAATGCAACATTTTCCTCAAAATCCACGTCACTGCTCAAGCCGTTCAGAACACCACTGTTGATCTCATTACCGATCTGCACCATATCAGGCATGGCGCCCTTAGCTTTCATTTCTCCCACAACTTCATACGTATAGTTGTATACGGCCTGCTTCAGCTCTTCATGCGAAAGGCCTTCCCAAGCTTTGGGACGAAGCTGCTGACCCGGGTGCGCCCACTCATCCGAGTAGTGGAAATCCAGCAGGATTTTCATACCTTTTTTCTTCACGCGCTCGGCCAAACGAATGACATCGTCCTTGTCGTTGTATCCCCCTGATTTCTGTGGATCATTCCACAGACGAAGACGCACGTAATTGACACCGCGATCCTTGAGAATATCGAGCAAATCACGCTCTGTACCGTTGCTGTCCACGTATTTGCCGCCTTTGTCCTCAATGGCAGTCAACGTGGAAATATCGACACCTCTAACATAGTCTTCACGATATCCCTGAACGATCACCTTAGCTTTAAGCTGAGGCTCTGGAGGCGATCCATAAACAATCCCTGTTACCGTAAAATCGCCCGCAGAAGCGTATTCCAAAGGGTCGATAGTATCCCATGTCACAGGTACCATTCTCGATTTTCCCTTCGGGTAATGTGCTTTTACCTCGTTTGGCAGAATTGGCGCACTTTTTGTCACCGTTTTCACTTCGATTGGATCATATCCGGTAATGTTGGCAGGTTCAGTGCCTTCTGATTCTCCCCACACTTTGAACTCCAATATTTCCGGCCAAACTCCCTCACCCTTGTAAAAGGAGATGTTCAGTCTGATGTATCGCACATCATTCTGCTGAAACGTCAGATCAGCGATCTGTTTGGGATCGGCATTTTCATTTTGATCAACAACTTTGGTCCATACCTGCTGGTCAGCAGACGTTTCTACCATATATTTCACAACCGTGTTTTCTCTCCACGTTATTTCCGCTCCGGACAGATTGTAGTCTTCACCCAGATCAATCATTGCCCACTGTGGTTGTTCGGATGTAACTCCCGCCTTAGCAGTCCAATGCGTGTCACTTTTACCATCAACCAAGTGCTCCTTTTTACTCTCCCACTCCAAATATTCTGTGCTTACCGTAATCGCCTTATTAAGTGCCACGTTCACTTTTGCATCTTCTGCAGCCGCTGGACGAACCATCAGCCCCAGATCACAGAACAGCATCAGTAATACCAGACACCCGCTTATGTACCTCTTATTCACTCTTGATCTCCCCCTTTTTGTGTTTGATTGTGCATGGATCAATGAATGTTATGAATCCTCCTCATTGTAAGCGCTTAATAGTGATGGGTAACACGGTATTATCCAAAGGAAACAGCAGTTATTTTAACAATATGCTCCTGTAAAAGTTACATTTGAGCGATAAGAATCACACTATTTGTAAAAAACAAAAAAATCTGTCCGTCCACCGTAAGGCAGAACAGAACAGATTTCTATCTAGATGATCGTTGCTACACTTATTTGGAGAGTTTCAATTCAAGTTGTACCTGGATATCATTTTCAGTCGAGAGCACAACGGAGTGTGGATTTTCCATTCCGAAATCTTCGAACGTTACCATCGATGTTGCCGACAACAATACTGCATTATTCTCATAAGCAGCTTTTGCGTCAAAAGTTACTTCTTTTTCAATACCTTTAACCGTAATCGTACCATTCATTTTGATATCAACCGTTTGACCGACAGGCCATTCCGCAGGTACCCCTTCAAAAGAAGTCGCTGTAAATGTAGCTTGTGGATGTGTAGCAATGTCGAAGAAATCGGCTTGCTTCACGTGACCATCACGTTGTCCATTCCCGGAATCAATTCCGTCCATCTCGATCTGTCCTTCTGCCTTCATCTGAGCAGCATCGTCAACATTAATGGTCCAATTGCCTGTTACCTTATCGTCCACAAAGTTAACGGTCTCCTGTGATGTGGTTACGGAGAAGTATACTTTGGAACCTTCGCTGATGCTCCAGTCTCCGTTCAGTTGCTCTGCTCCAGCAGTTTCATTGGCTACAACCGTTCCTGTGCTATCTACAGCTGTGGTGGAAGTCGCTGTGCTCGCAGGAAGCACCTGCTCAATCTCCACGTTGTTCCCCAAGTAACTGTTTGTGATATAGTAACCACCGCCACCGATTACGGCAACCGCCGCTACACCTGTAATAAGCCATGCTTTTGCTTTCTTGTTCATCTCTATGTTTCCTCCAGTACATGATTGTTTAGGTTGCTTCTTGGAGTGAATCATATCAATTGAATGTGTCAGGAAGAAGTCAAGATAAGACAAGTCACATATTTTTTTCAAATCCGTAATACAGGATTGGCTTTACGCTCTGGCTCATGTAAAATCAGTACAAGTTTACAGAGCGAAAGGAGAACGCTTTTCTTGAAATCCATACTTATCGTCGAGGATGAGCAAGCTATTGCACGAGTATTGGCTGCTTATCTGAGAAAAGCAGAATTTGAAGTTCATCATGCAGCAGATGGACCGACTGCACTTACCCTTTTTGATACCGTAACGCCTTCCCTTGTATTACTTGATGTGATGCTGCCAGGAATGGACGGATGGGATCTGCTGCGGATTATTCGTGAAAAAAGTGCTTGTCCCGTGATCATGCTAACTGCACTGGATGACATTTCAGACCGTCTCAACGGACTAAATGCCGGTGCTGACGATTATATGAGCAAACCTTTTGTACCGGAAGAAGTGGTCGCCAGAGTTAATGCGGTGTTGCGCCGTAATCCACATTGGACCTCAGGTGGCAAAGAGAAGCGTTCCTTTGGAAATCTCGTCATTGATCTTGCTGCCAAACAGGTGCTGCTGAACGGTGCAGAGGTTGCACTCACACCTCGTGACCTGTCGTTACTGTTCTTCCTGTCCGATTATCCGAATCGTACATTTACCAGAGATCATCTTATTGAACAGGTATGGGGGATGGACTATGATGGCAGTGACCGTGCTGTGGATCTATCGATTAAACGACTACGTCAAGCCCTCTCCCATTGGTCGCCAGAGACGGGAGAAATTCGGACGTTGCGAGGAATGGGGTATCAATTTTGGATCGCCAACTGAAACAGAAGAAACCCAAACGCACGATATCCATTCTGTCACACTGGACACTGCGATATTTTCTCATTTTGTGCATTGGTTTCACGATTATTGTGGCAGGGGCACTCTACTGGATTCGGACAACTTCCATTGAGAAAAGCCTCAAAACCGCAGAACTGCTTGGACTGGAGATTGCCGATCGAGTGACCAGTGAAAATAATATGCTTCGGGTTCCACCCGATCTGGACAGACTGGTAACCAAGCGAGAGAAACTATTCAACACAGATAATTATTTTTGTGTCATGATCTTGGACAACAACAATCAATTGATCTTTTCCCAGCCTAAAATGGAGCAAAAAGATGTGCATTATCGACTGTCAGACGACTATCTTGAACCTCGAAACAACAAATATGCAGGTGTAACGGTCAACATATCCGAGGGCGATCAAACCTTGGGCAAAGTGTGGGTCATGCAGTCCAAACAATCCATTACATTTGGTCCAGAGACGATATGGCTCGTGGCTCTAATCCTCGGAGGACTAATCCTCTGTGGATGGTTTACAATCTATCTCCTGTCCAATAAGTTATCCAGACCTATTCGTCAGGTCGCCTATGCCGCTGAGCAGATTCGAGGTGGCAATTATGATGTGAGTCTTGACTTCAATACTCGAGAGCGTGAGATCAATGAACTTGTAAATTCATTCCGCGATATGGCCACTCGTCTCCAACAACTTGAAGAATGGCGTACACTTTCGCTGGCAGGGGTAAGTCATGAACTCAAGACACCGGTAACTTCCATCAAGGGGCTCGTTATGGCAGTACGTGACGATGTCGTGAGTCCACAGGAAGGAAAAGAATTTTTGGATATCGCTTTGAAGGAATCTGAACGCATGGAGCGAATGGTCGCAGATTTGCTTGACTATAACGCCATGGCTGCAGGAAGTGTTGCCGTTCGCAAGGAACGGACGGATCTGAAACTGTTGGTCGGTGAGATCATCTATCAGTGGAAGATTGCGTACGAGGACAAAATGCCAGAGGTTCAGCTGCACGCCCCTCCAATTAACTTCTTTACCATGGGGGATGCTCTCCGTATTCAGCAGATCATTGTCAATTTGCTCAATAACGCACTTCATGCCACAGCTCCTGAACAGAAAGCTGTCTTCGATATTTATCTAAGCACAGAAGAACAGATGCTGTACGTTGATGTTAAGGACCACGGCACAGGCATCGCAGCCGAAGAACAACCCAAAATCTTCGAACGTTTCTATCGTGGAGAACTCAAGAAACGTCGTAACCGCGGTCTGGGTCTAGGATTAACATATAGCCGCCTACTCGCTCAGGAACAGGGTGGTGAACTGACACTTGTCTCCAGCAGCCCGGAAGGCAGCATGTTCAGATTAAGCCTGCCACGCTGGACTGCAACACAAGAAGCTATGAATACAGAAAAAGCATACGGAGTAGCCGTTAAAGTATAACGCACCTCGCTAACATGACAACTAGCCCAGAACTCCATTCAGGAGACTGGGCCAGTTCAACGTTGTTCCTTGTTGCTCTATCGATAATGGAAGCAATCAACACTCTAATACACGTGGTCTGTATTCATCGTAAGCATCCGAAATCAATTGCTTATGAAGTGCACTACTGGCAATGATTGCTTTCCGCTTTGCTTTCAAAACGATCTGCTCTATATCCGCATAACTGCACCCGGCCAAGTGTTCACATATGTAATCTTCCAGCTGGGTCTCCTGTTCAAATGCCCCCACCAATTTGCTGATATACAATCTGCGACTTGTATCATCAGGCATACCGTAGGTCATCTTGGTATCAAACCGCCGCCAGATGGCGTGATCCAGCTGGGTTTCCAGATTCGTTGCAGCCACCAGAATACTGTCCCCATCGAATTCGTCCAGACATTGCAACAATGTATTGACGACACGAGCCATCTCTTTCACTTCATCATTGCTCTCACGTGTCCGGCCTATGGCATCAAATTCATCCAGAAATAATACACAGGGATTCATTCGTGCATATTCGAATAACTTACGTACGTTACTCCCCGTCTCCCCAAGGTGGCTATGAATGATCGCATCTAATCTCACAAGAACCAATGGCAGATCAAGGCGCTCCGCCAGATGTGATGCCGTTAATGTTTTTCCCGTACCGGGTGGCCCGAACATGACCATTTTGTTGGGGATTGATACATCATGCTCCCTGAACTTCTCTTTCATGCCCAGAATGGTTATGAATTCGTTAATGATACGCTCATTTTCAGCGGAAAATACAATATGCTGGGCTTTACGCCTACAATCTTTCGGCGTGTAAAAAGCAGCCATATCGATCCCTTTCGCGCGGGGAATCCGATTCATATGATTTATTTTGCTCATGTATACACATGCTCCTTCATTTATGGTTTCGTGTAAATGTTTAGTTCAATTTATATAGAATCTATTAGACTTTTAATCGTAATAATTACTATTAAACAATAACATATTACTACCTTTTTGCAAATATAACCACAGCACGTACACTAATTTGCCACAGAAGGAAGTCATTTGGTTGCAAGCTTCAATAAAATTTGCTATTCTAAGTGTGCATCGTTGTGTATAACGCAAAAAAGCCCTCCAAATTTCGTGAGAGCAAAAAATTTCCATATTGGCAAGCGGCAACTTGTTATATCCGGATCTTTATACCAACGACTGTAATCCAATTAAAGTGAGGTTAACAATCATGGCAAAAGACGTATTGTGTGAAGTTAATTCCTGTCGTCACTGGGCTCAAGAGAACAAATGTAACGCTTCTTCGATCTACATCGTGAGTCACAGTTCCAAAGAAGCGAGTCAGTCTGCTGAAACAGACTGTAAGACTTTTGAAGTAAAATAAGTAATTTCATGTGATCCACTTAAAGGAGCCCTTACTGGTTCCTTTTTCTTTGTCTATTGTAACAAGAATGATAATTATTATCAAGCCCTAATCTGCAAAATCCTGCACACCTCTTAAATGCACATTGGACAGATCACCCACGTACACTACGTAAGAGTCAGTCTGCCCATGAACGATTAGAACCAAGAGGTGAATATCAATGCCTGTTAAAAGTGGTACACAGTATCGCGAACGAATTAATGCCCAGTCCGTCCCCTGCTGGTACAAAGGTAAGCTTATTACTGGAAAACGCTCTGAACATGTAGCATTTGCTGGCTTAATGGAGACTCAGATGCACATGTATGATCTGCAATCGGATTCTAAATTTGCAGAAACGATGACGTATGCCTCCCCGGCAGACGGCAAACCTGTGGGCATATCCTTCCTGCCTCCAACCAGTGCCGACGACCTCCGTAAACGACGGGAAGGGATGAATATCTGGGCAAATGTGCATCATGGCTTTCTTGGTCGCTCACCCGATTACATGAATACAGCCATAATGTCCTTTTACACAGGTGCCGATCTCCTGAACGAACTATCTCCCCAATATGCAGAAAATCTCAAGAATTATTATGCGTACTGCCGTGATCATGATATCACGCTATCCCATGCCTTCATTCAGCCATATGCCAGCAAAATCTCAGGGCAATTGGATGCTACGGAGGATGCTATTGCCGCAAAGGTCGTAGATCGCACCGAGGATGGCCTCATTATTAGCGGAGCATTCATGATGGCTACACAAGCTGCCACTTCGGATGAGATTTTTGTCTATCCGTCACCTTCTCCCGCCCCATTTGATGACGAAAATCCATTTGCATTCTCTTTTGCTGTCCCCAATGATCTTCCGGGAATCAGTCTGGTATGCAGGGATACCTACGCAGCCGAATCTCACACCAACTATCCCCTGAGTTCCAGATATGAAGAAATGGACAATATCGTCATCTTTGACCGGGTGCTCGTTCCGCATGAACGGATATTTTTTGCAGGAAGTGAGGAAATGTCCTCGCGTCTCTTCAGTGGTAGTAACTTTCATATTCACGCAGGTCATCAGGTATTGTGTCGTTATATTGCCAAAACGGAATTTGTTCTCGGTACACTCCAGCTTCTCACGGATACGCTGGATCTGAATACGGAAGCACATGTTGTCGAGAAAACCGCGCGTGTGTTCGCAGGTCTCGAATCGTTAAAAGCATTGGCCTTGGCCGCGGAGGCAGGTGCCATCCCAGATGGGCGTGGATTTGTGTTACCTGCACCCAAACCATTGATGGCAGCCAATCTCCTTTTTCCGAAACTTTATCCTGAGATGATTGAAATTCTGCAGCTCTTGGGTTCGAGCGGGGTGATTATGATCCCTCAAGAAGAAGAGTTTCAATCCGATATCGCTCCTTCCCTGAATATATATCTGAAAGGGAACGATATGGCTTCTCACGAACGCAACGCTCTGTTCCGCCTGATCTGGGAGCTTGGGGCTGGATCATTCGGGGGCAGACAGACCCAATTCGAACGATTCTTTTTTGGCAATGTCCTTACGGTATCCAATCGGTTGTTCTCCGTCTACAACAAAGATCAGACGAATCGTCAGCTCGTTCGTGATTTTCTATTCAACACCAGCATATAAGAGAACTAATGAATCTTTTTTTATACCAGATGGTCATAGACCGTCATCAGTTCAGAGGCTGGTCGGCTTGCATCCATATCCCGCAATGCAGGCTGGTCTCCGTAACCGATATGGAATACCCCCAGCACCTTCTCTTCACTTGTCAAACCCATCAAATTCTTAAACACAGGATGTTGTTGATAATCATTGATCTTCCAGACAGCATTCAAACCCTGTTCCGCAGCCAGAATACTAAAACGTTTGCTCCAGGCTTTGGCCGGCAGAAGATCATCCTCACGGGCATTTCTAGGTGCCACGACAACCAGATGGGTAGGGATCGCTTCCGTATATTGATATGTAGCCCAATCGCCGTAGCGATCAGCCAGATGGGGTGGATAGCTCTGTCTGACCGCTTCCAAATACAGCTGTCGTCCTTCGCCTGCAAACAACATAAACCTCCAAGGTTCTGAACTCATCACATATAATGAAGGATCTGCTTCATCAAGCAACTTTCGTATAACCGACTGGGGTACTGGCAACGGACTGAATTCGCAAGTTCCTGCACGTCTCTTGCCGCTGCTTATATCTTGACTTAGACTAGTAGACATGGCAACATCCCCCTCCTCTATCTGCATGATATATCGTTATTCTTCAACTGTCTTTACATCAACCATGTTTTTTTCGGTTCAATGGCTTCTGTTCTCCAGCGATCTACCTCTTCGTGGATGCGCGCTTTATCACGTGTCGTAAACTGTTCTGACTCCACCACTTCTGCTTGCGGCATGCTGTCACGTATCAAGCGAATGTAGTCCATGGAACGGATCAGAGACTGGCGTCCAGGGATGTACCTAATTTTGCGTCCTTCCAACAAGCAGTATATCTCGATCATACCCGGTAATTTTCCGAAGGCTTCCCAGCAGAATGCACTGACCATATGCTGAAATGCCTCAACTACGTTTGGATCATGGACAACCATATATTTCTGAATAAGCAACGAATCCCAGCCTTCGGGTTGCCAGGCCGCCTGAAATATCATCGACAAATGCATGGATAATGAAGGTAACTCCGTTCTCCACTGTTCAAAAAGAATAGCTGGATGCTTCAGATCATCGTTCATTGCAATGGCGAGTGACAATTCATCCGTAATCTTGTTCTTCACATCCCAGTAATGGAGAACAGATTCGAAACCATCCGTCTTTCTGGGCCACCACTTCTCAAGTAAATACTGTACGGGTACCTCTTTGCGAACATCCGGGTCGAGACTGTAAAAGGCATTGACCGCATGGCTCACCGCATATTGTACACGGTGCCTCCATTGCAGTGGAAGACGCTGCTCAGACACTGGTTCAGGGCGGATGAATCGGTGTGGGCTGCGCAGCATTTCTTCCAATCTGTAATCTTCAAGCAGACGTTCAGGAAGGTCATTCCTTCCGACTGGCATCGCTGCCTGAACATTATGTCTTAACATGATCTTTAGGATACCTGTAATCCGGCAGCAGCGAAGCGTTTGCCAAAGTCACGGCATGTTTCTTTCTCCTGCTCAAGCGGACTATATTCAATTTTCAACATCTCTGGAGATACCTCCGCCCCACGCTCTTGCAGCTTGGCAGCCGCGAGATCAACTGCACCGCAGAACTGCTCATACGAGGTGTCACCACTACCAAACACCGCAGCCCTCTTACCACTCAGGTCAAGCTCATCCAACTCCTCATAGAAATCAAGGAATTCATCTGGCAACTCCCCGTCTCCCCAGGTGTACACACCGATCATGAATCCGTCATAGTCCAATACATCAGATGCATTACAATCCGTAACGGATTTCAGGTCTGCCTCGTGACCTCCTTGTGTAATTCCCTCCACAATCAGTTCTGCAATTTCTTCTGTATTTCCTGTCATGCTCGCATAAGCCACTAACAATTTAGCCATCTATTTTTCCCTCACTTTAATTTGATCATGTTATATTCTCTCTATGAAGAAAGAATGAATTTTGGATTAACAAAATCATATGTGATAATGATTATCATTGTCAAATTAAATTTTTGGTTATCTTTGTTTTTCAGTATATGGGGCATGTTGGATTTCAACACAGCTAAAATACTTCATCCTTTAAGGTCAGATGTAAGACCTTCCTCCAATGATCCCGTCCCCCAACTGGCGTACAAGCCCTTTTTTGTTGTACAATAGTATCCAAATGACTTTTGAAGGATGGATAAATCATTATGTACGTAGCTAAGAATTGGAAGGATTATGAAGTAATCGATACAGGAGGCGGCGAGAAACTGGAGCGTTGGGGAGATGTGATTTTACGCAGACCTGATCCACAGATTATCTGGCCCCTCGAGCAAGAAACCAATGAATGGCGTCAGGTGCATGGTCACTATCATCGTAGCTCTTCCGGTGGCGGTAACTGGGATATGAAAAAGCCCATTCCCGAGCGCTGGACGATCGGATACGAAAACCTGAAATTCCACATTAAACCTACCAGCTTTAAGCACACTGGCCTGTTCCCTGAACAAGCTGCTAACTGGAGCTGGATGATGGATAAAATCTCCAATGCAGGACGCCCTATTTCTGTATTGAACCTGTTTGCCTATACAGGCGGAGCAACGGTAGCTGCTGCTTACGCAGGCGCTTCTGTCGTGCATGTGGATGCAGCTAAAGGCATGGTTCAATGGGCCAAGGAAAATGTTCAATTATCCGGACTGGCTGATCGCCCTGTTCGTTTTATTACAGATGATGTATTCAAATTCGTACAACGGGAACAACGTCGCGGAAATCGTTACGACGCCATTATTATGGACCCTCCTTCATATGGCCGAGGCCCTAATGGAGAGACATGGAAACTGGAAGAGAACCTATATCCTTTCTTGAAGTCATGTATGACGATCTTGTCGGATAATCCATTATTCATGCTGGTTAACTCCTACACTACGGGCATCTCCTCCACGGTTCTGCGCAACATGTTGACCATGACGATGTCTGCTCAGTACGGTGGTGACATTACTGCAGGTGAAATTGGTCTCCCAATCACACGTAGTGGTCTTGATCTGCCTTGTGGTATTCTGGGCCGTTGGGAGTCTTAATCATGTCAGAACATCGGCATGACCACGATGCGATTCCGATTCTGTTCGAAGACAACCATCTGTTAGGTATTACGAAGCCGGTCAATGTACCTACCCAGGAAGATTCATCAGGTGATCCGGATTTGCTTACATTGCTGAAGCAGGATCTGAAAGAACGATACAACAAACCTGGCAATGTTTATCTAGGGTTAGTACACCGACTTGATCGTCCTGTTGGAGGGGCAATGATTTTTGCAAAGACTTCTAAAGCAGCTTCGAGATTGTCCGAGACTGTGCGGGGACGTCATTTTCGTAAAATATATGCAGCTGTTGTACATGGCAAGTTGCCTGCACAGCAGGGAACGTTAAAACACACGCTCCTGAAAGATGCACGTACAAATACCGTTACTGTTGTACCTAAAGGTACGGCTGGCGGTAAGGATGCCGTTCTGGATTATCAGGTCATTGGTGAGACGGACCGTTACAGCCTCGTTCATATCGAACTGCACACCGGCAGATCTCATCAGATTCGGGTGCAAATGAAAGAAATTGGCTGCCCTCTGTACGGGGATCAGAAATACGGCGCAAGCGTGAATAAACCCGGGCAACAGATTGCTCTATGGTCTGTGATTGCAGCTTTTCCTCATCCAGTTACCAAAGAAGAAGTTATTCTGCAATCTTTGCCTGCAAGAGAATTCCCCTGGGCAGAATGGCCCGCTACCGTGTACCAAAAAGCTTTTGGACAACCTCGATAAGTACGTGTTCAAAAAGACTGGTTTTCAGTACCGAGAAGATGGGATGAAGCTAGAAATGGAGTAGCGGAGCGTAGAAAAGCTACGTGAGCAACGGACATTTCGGCTGAATTCCATATTCGATGCTTATGATGCCGATAGGCATCATTCGTAATCAAAAGCGGTTTTTTTGAATAACCTCTATAAGTGCACAGGATCAGGTTACATCTGTCCATACAACGTGTCGTTCAGATTCTGTATCTGAACGACACGTTTTTTCATATTTTCAGCTATATACCTAAAATACAGAGAGGAGACATCATGATGACCCCGTTTACCAAACAAGTCGTTGCGATCATCGCGGCGATTCCCGAAGGTAAAGTGATGACTTACGGTCAGATTGCAGCCCATGCCGGAAGTCCAAGAGCCGCGAGACAAGTCGTACGTATTCTGCACTCGATGAGCCGCAAGGAACGTCTGCCCTGGCATCGTGTCGTCAATGCAAAAGGAGAAATCTCCATACCGGACGAACACTCGCGCATGATGCAGGAAACAGAACTGATTAGCGAAGGTGTGGAGTTTCAACTAAACGGAACCATTAATCTCAAACAGTTCGGTCATGAGCCCGATCCTGTATTTCTTATCGATCCAACGATCCAGCCCGAATAATAAAAGTACTCTCCTCCTATCGCGTACACCAAAAAAAGAGAACTCAGGCAGTTAGGGTTACCCCTTCGACTGCTAGAGTTCTCTTTTTTGGTTTTTTCTGATATTCGTTATGCTGTAGCCGTCGCTTTTTCCTGTTCTACAGAAACAGGTTCAACAGCTGGTTTTGTTTTCCGGATAAAGAACGCCATAATCAAAGCAACCACGGTCATTCCGGTAGCCACGATGAATGCATAGTTAACACCGTAAATCGTTGCATCTGCTGTAGCAGCTATCATTGCTGTCTTATCACTAGGGTCAACTTGGCCAGCAGCCACTGCATCCGCCAGATGTGTTTTGAGCTTGCTACTCATAATGGTTACGAGAACGGCTGTACCGATCGCACCGGCAACAGTACGCAATGTGTTGGACATCGCTGTACCATGCGCGTTCAGACGTTGAGGCAGTTGATTCAGACCTGCTGTCTGGATTGGCATCATCAGCATCGACATACCGAACATACGAGCCGTGTAGATAAACATCATGTAGCCGTAGGTAGTATCGATTGCCAGACGACTCAGTCCAAAAGTTGTAATTGCCGTAATGGCAAGACCTGCAACCGAAAGCCAGCGTGCGCCCACTTTATCAAATATGCGACCTGTAATAGGAGACATAATCCCCATCAATATCGCACCGGGCATCATCAGAAGTCCTGATTCAATTGGTGAGAAACCACGAATGTTTTGCAGGAAAATAGGGAGCAGGATCATACCTGCAAACATCGCCATTGTCACGAGCATATTGATAATCGTTGTTAATGTATACATGTTGTATTTGAAAATACGGAACTCAAGGAGCGGATGATCTGTTGTCAGTTGACGAATAACGAACAGAATCAGGGATATCGCACCTACAACGAGGCATCCAATGACAATTGCACTGCCCCATCCATCGGTACCCGCATCACTAAATCCGTAGAGCAAACTACCAAAACCAAGTGTAGATAAAATAACGCCTGGATAATCCAGTTTAGGTCTGGACTGACGTGT
The DNA here is from genome assembly GCF_030815985.1 of Paenibacillus sp. W2I17. NCBI lineage: Bacteria > Bacillati > Bacillota > Bacilli > Caryophanales > Paenibacillaceae > Paenibacillus > Paenibacillus sp. W2I17. The sequence continues at coordinate 282,466 of NZ_JAUSXM010000001.1, read as the reverse complement.
TACGTTTTTGACAAAAGCAATACCAATTGCCGTTGCAATAATAGAGAATGGCAAGATGATGTAGAACAACAATCTCCAGGAATAATGCTCAACCACATAACCTGAAAGTGTAGGCCCAATCGCAGGAGCCAGAATCATCGCGATCCCCATGGTTCCCATGGCCTGACCGCGTTTCTCAATCGGGAAGATGGTCAGGAATACAACGGTCATCAGAGGCATCAGGATACCTGCACCTGCCGCTTGAATAACACGACCTACCATTAGAATGGTGAAGGTTGGACTAAGACCACAGACTAATGTCCCTATGGTAAAAAGAGTCATGGCTGTAATGAAAATTTGACGCGTTGAAAATTTGGCAATCAGATATGCCGTAACCGGAATCAGTACACCGTTGACGAGCATATAACCCGTAGTTAACCATTGGGCTTTGTTTGCATTGATCGCGAGGTCTTCCATAATTTTAGGAAGCGCTACGTTCATCAGGGTTTGGTTCAGGAATGCCACAAAGGCACCAATTAACAATGCCGCTACAATCGGGCCTTTCTTGATGTTGTCCATCGCTGAGGATGGAGCTGCAGCAGTAGTCGTACTCATATGTTGTTCATCTCTCTTCCTTCTAACTTTTCAATCATTTGACTATGAATTCTAAGAAGGTGCTCAAGGTCTTCCTTCGATATATCCAGAATGGGTGACACTCTTTCCATCCACAAATGGTGCGTTTCCTGTTGAGCCTGTTCCCCTTTATCCGTAATCTGAAGCTTTACGGATCGGCGGTCAGCATCTGAACGTGTCCGAACGATATACTCGCCTTTGACCAGTCGCTCCACAACAGCGCTCATGGAACTGCTGCCCATATGGCATAGCTCAGCTACTTCGTTGATGCCAATGGAAGGACGCTCCCTCAGGATGGATAACACCATAAACTGGATCGAAGTCAGCTCGATCTCCTTGTTTTCATTCCAAAATGCTCGAAAAAGCATTTGATTCACTTGGCGGAACGAATTAATAATATAGAATACTTCATACGTATCAGTCATTGATTCACCCTTTTACTTTTAGAATATAATATTTCGTACACGAAATATCAGGGGAACAATTATTTATTATAACAAAAATATTTACATAGTCAACTCTTTACATATGAATTCACAAAAATAATATTAGGACATACTAACTGCGTTACATCCATGCCTTTACTCAACTAACCTGGACACAGTGTGTAGCATATGTAATTTGTAAATAAAATAACCATAGGGCTCCTGCATGAAACGAGCAGGCACTCCTATGGTTATTCAGAAGAATCAGCATGGTATCATACCGAAGTAGATAAGGCAGGCTCTTTGGTCTTGGGTGTTGTCATTTTGCCTAACAGATATACCAGCAATTGTTGATTGTGCATCGAAATGTTACTGAGAACAGAGTTCATGAATTCATTCCGGATGGTGATCCCCCGCTCTGTCTCCATTCTTCCTTTCTCTGACAGAGATACCCACACAATGCGTCGATCCTGATTATCCCGATTCCTGCGAATCAGATCATTCTTCTCCATCCGATCGAGCAGCATGGTTACAGCAGCTGGCGTAGTCGACAGATAAGGAATCAGATCCGAAGGTTTCATTTTCTGATGATCTTCAAGTACCTCCAGAACCGCCAGCTGAGCCTCCGTTAATGAGGGTGCCAGCTCTTGATCCATATGCAATTTATAATCTTTGGTTAACCTGGACCAACACTTGGCAAAATCGGAATTATACATCTTCCATCGCTCCTCTCTGCAACCGGTTATCACTTCACCTGCTTAAGTTTTCGCGCTCCAAAGCCGCATTCCTGCTGCCTTTTTTCAATTTCCTAGCGATCGACCGTAATCGACGAAGGTTGTTAAACTTCGCATGGATGACCTCTTCTAATCCGCCTTCGAACAACAAAAAAAGACTCTTCGCATGACAGGATTAGCTGTTCTGCGAAAAGTCTCGTTTGTTTGTTTTTATGAAGATGATGCTGGTTGATTCTCATTGAAGTCCCTTAGAAGTTCAACGATCTCGTCCTGTTTATCCACATGAACGATCAGCTTACCAATATGTTTGCGCTCTGTAATCGGAACACCTTCCGAAGAGATCTGATGCACTTGGCCTTCCTTGGTCATTACAGTGATCTTACGTTGCTCTTTGCAATAAAACGCTCCAACAATACGGCTGCCATTCGGTTTCACACGTTTGCCTTCTTTGAACTCGAATGTGGCAAGCCCCTTGCCTCCACGGCTCTGTATAGCGTAATCCAGAAGTAATGATCGTTTACCATATCCCAGATCGGACAACACGGCAACTTCACCTTCATCTCCTTCTACCCATAGAGCCGCTACAACTTCATCTGTATCTCTTAACTGAATACCACGAACACCACCTGATACGCGTCCCATTGGATTGACTTCATCCTCTCGGAAACGAATCGCCATGGCTTCTTTTGTAATCAGCATAATATCTTGACCACCTGTACTTAGATGTACAGATAACACTTCATCGTCCTTGCCCACTTTACAAGCCGCAACTGCACCGGAACGTTTGGTAACGTAATCCTTCAGTTCCGTTCGTTTCACCTGTCCTCTTCGTGTAACAAAGACCAGACTGTGATTCGGCTCTTCAAAGGATTTCACAGCAAGCACACTTGCAATACGGTCATCTTTCGCAAGGGGAATCACGTTCACAATGGCTGTGCCCGGGTCTTTCCACTTGAATTCAGGTACCTGATGAACAGGTAACAGGAAATACTGACCTTTCCTCGTAAAGACAAGCAAGTTCTCAAGTGTATTTACTTCCAGAACCTGAGCGATATAATCGCCGTCTTTTACTCCACTTCCGCTCCGTTCACCACCAGAACGTGTAAAGGACTGCATGCCTGTACGTTTCACATATCCCTCTTTGGATAACGTAACAAATACATCTTCCGCATTCACAAGTACTTCGAGATTTACCTTGAGTTCTTCCACTTCACCCTGGATCGTAGAACGACGGTCTATGCCGTATTTCTCACGAATCTCCATCAATTCCTTGCGGATGACTCCGATGAGCTTGCGGTCACTATCCAGAATGGATTGTAATTGTGCAATCTTTTTCATCAGTTCACCGAGTTCCTTCTCCAGAGAATTGATCTCCAGATTCGTCAAACGGTACAATTGCAACGTAAGGATGGAATCCGCTTGGCGTTCCGTGAATCCAAACATCCACATCAGGTTATTTTGAGCATCTTGACGGTTCTTCGAAGCTTTGATGGCCGCAATGACCTCGTCAAGGATGTTAAGTGCTTTTACCAAGCCCTCGAGCACATGCGCACGGTCTTGCGCCTTCTCCAGCTCAAACCGGGTACGGAATGTTACAACCTCCCGCTGATGGGCAATGTAAGCCTCGAGGATCGATTTCAATCCTAATTGGTGAGGTGCTTTATTCACAATCGCCACCATATTGAAATTATAGGTGACCTGCAGGTCGGTTTTCTTCAGCAAATAAGCCAAAATACCTTGTGCGTCCGCTTCTTTTTTCAGCTCAACCACGATTCGCAGACCTTCACGTCCGCTCTCATCACGCACTTCGGCAATACCTTCAACCTTCTTCTCAAGTCGGATGTTCTCCATCGCTGTAACGAGACGAGATTTCACGACCTGATAAGGAATCTCGGTAATTACGATTTGCTGTTTGCCACCGCGCATGTTTTCAATCTCGGTTTTGGACCGGATATAGATCCGTCCCTTACCTGTGCGATAAGCATCAAGAATGCCGTCACCGCCCATAATCAATCCGCCTGTTGGAAAGTCAGGACCCTTCATAAACATCATGATTTCGTCCAGCTCAATTGACGGTTTCTCCATCACAGCGATCGAAGCATCAATGACTTCACGCAAATTGTGTGGAGGAATCTCCGTTGCAAATCCGGAGGAAATACCGCTGACACCATTAACCAGCAAGTTCGGATAACGGGATGGCAATACAACCGGTTCTTTGGCCGTATTATCAAAATTATCCTTAAACAGAACCGTCCGTTTCTCGATATCGCGAAGCATCTCCATCGCGATGGGCGACAAACGGGCCTCCGTATACCGCATCGCCGCTGCCGGGTCATCATCCTGTGATCCCCAGTTACCATGACCGTCCACGAGCATATGGCCCATTTTCCAAGGCTGAGCCATCCGCACCATACCCTCATAGATGGATGAGTCACCATGTGGATGATAATTACCCATTACGTCCCCAACGGTTTTGGCAGACTTGCGGTAAGTCTTGTCAGGCGTATTACCTGAATCGTACATGGCGTACAGAATACGCCGTTGTACTGGCTTCAACCCATCCCGGACATCCGGAATGGCTCGATCCTGAATAATATATTTGGAGTAGCGACCGAAACGGTCCCCAACGACCTCTTCGAGAAAGGCCGGCATAAATTGTTCTGATGGACTCATTCCAAGCACCTTCTATTCTTCGTACTCTGTAAAGTCGACGTTCTCTACAATCCAGCGTTTCCGCGGATCAACCTTATCACCCATGAGTGTAGATACACGACGTTCTGCTTTTGCTGCATCAACAATCTGTACCTTCAGCATCGCACGAGTTTCCGGATTCATTGTGGTCTCCCACAGTTGATCCGGGTTCATTTCACCTAGTCCTTTATAACGTTGAAGCTCAACATTATTACCGAATTCCTTCATATAATTCGCCAATTCTTCATCCGTCCATGCATATCGAACTGTCGCAAGCTTACCAGACTTACGAGTAAGTTTATACAATGGCGGCTGAGCTATATATACTTTACCTGCATCAATTAATGGCTTCATATAACGATAAAAGAAGGTTAACAACAGTACCTGAATATGTGCACCATCGGTATCAGCATCGGTCATAATGATAATTTTGGAATAATTGCTGTCTTCAACTGCAAATTCGGTTCCTATGCCCGCCCCAATCGCCGCTGTAATGGCGCGGTATTCTTCATTTTTGAGAATGTCGGCCAGCTTCGATTTTTCCGGATTGAGCGGTTTTCCCTTGAGCGGCAGAATAGCCTGAATCTTCGAGTCGCGTCCCTGTTTGGCAGAACCACCTGCGGAATCCCCTTCAACAATAAACAACTCATTTCGGGTAAAATCCTTTGATTGCGCCGGCGTTAGTTTGCCGTTCAGGTTGGAACTCTCACTGCGTTTCTTGCCTGTACGCATATCATCACGTGCTTTGCGAGCTGCTTCTCTGGCTCTGGAAGCTTGAACCGCTTTGCGAATTAACGTTTGCGCTACCTGCGGGTTTTCTTCCAGGAACCGCTGAATATTTTCGGACACGACCGAATCCACTGCACTTCGAGCGGAAGCGCTGCCGAGCTGATCCTTCGTCTGACCTACGAACTCAACATCTGACATTTTGACACTGATGACGGCCATCATACCTTCACGCAGGTCATTACCTTCGAGGTTTTTGTCTTTTTCCTTAATCATGCTGGTACGCCGTGCGTAATCATTCATTACACGGGTATACGCAGCCCTGAATCCGGTCTCATGAGTACCGCCGCCCCGAGTAGGGATCGAGTTCACGAACGAAGCCAGTGTTTCCGTATAACCCGCGTTATACTGGATTGCCACTTCGACTTCAATGTCATCCTTCTCCGCATAGAAGTGAATAACATCATGCAGCACATCTTTATTTTCGTTAAGAAAAGCAACAAACTGGCTTGCTCCGCCTTCATACATGTATTCATCCTGATTGCCCGAACGTTCATCCTTGAGCACAATTTTCAGACCCGAATTCAGAAAAGCAATCTCCTGAAGACGTTCTGCCAATGTATCATAATTAAATTGAATACCGCTCTGGAACACCCGAATATCCGGTTTAAATGTAACTTTTGTACCTGTCCGATTGGTATTGCCCAACACTTCGAGACCGGAGACCGGTTCACCGACATGTTCAATCCCTTTTTTGTCCTTCCAATACTCGAATCGCTGACGATGAATCTTGCCATCACGGAAAATCTCGACTTCAAGCCACTCGGACAATGCGTTTGTAACTGACGCACCTACACCGTGCAAACCGCCTGATTTTTTGTATCCTGATCCACCGAACTTTCCGCCTGCGTGCAAAATCGTAAACACGACCTGGGGAGTAGGAATCCCTGTTTTATGTATACCTGTCGGAATTCCCCTTCCGTTATCCTGAACCGTAATAGAACCGTCCTTATGCAGCGTGATATCGATTTTGGAGCAGAATTTGGCGAGATGTTCGTCGACTGCGTTGTCGACAATTTCCCATACCAAATGATGTAAACCTGAAGTGCTGGTGCTGCCGATATACATCCCCGGCCGTTTCCGTACCGCTACCAACCCTTCAAGTACTTGAATGTCGTCCGCGTCGTAGCCTGAAGACCCCTGTCCTCCGCCTGTCGAACCTGCCGACATATCGATTTGCTCGACCATTCATGCTCCCCCTTCTTAACTTGCAACTAAAAAAATGCCTAAAATGCAAACAGATGTTTTCTTATCCTTGTCCATTTTAATTCAAGATATCCCGTTTCGTAAAGACAAGGAATGACACAATGAGTGAAGCAATGCCCCAAACACTAAGCACAATAAGGGAAAAACCTAAATTCATACCCTCGATTGGAGGTAACCCGCCAGACAAATAATTCGGAAGTTCGAGGTTAACCATGAACAAATACTTCGCTGTCTGCCAAGATGCTGCCATACTGGTCAAGATTGTTCCTGCAATCAGCGCGGCCATCATTATAACGATACTTGCAGCAGTACTGCGCACGAGCACGGATACCATAAATGCAAGCATAGCCACAATTACACTCACAAACCAGATCAGTCCTGCCTGCATTAGCATATAAAGCCACTGGTCTACAGCATGCACTGCCGACATATCGACATCTGTTCCCACAACTTTGAATCCTGTGAAGATTGGCATGTTGAAGCCTTTATAACCAAAGACCGCACCCGATATGACATAACATATAATGTAGGCTGATACCACTATGATCGAAACAAACATAATCAGCGTAATTAATTTACTCAGAAGCACTTTCCAGCGTCTAACCGGACGCGTTAAAAGCATTTTAATCGTCCCTGTCGTACGTTCACCAGAAACAAGATCTGAAGCAATAGCCATGATTAACAGTGGAATAAACAATCCAACCGCGTTGTTCATGAACTCCCGCGTAAAGGTGACACCGCCCGGTTCTTTGGGATTGATGTCATTCTCAAGATAATACTGCATCTGCTGGATATATACTGTTCTATATTTTTTGTACTCTTCAGGTACCCGATCGCTACCGAGCGAATTTTGATTATCTGTGATGGCCTGTTGCAGTTCAAGACGCCAATCGCCGCCAAACTTGTCGCGATTATTCTCCGCAGATTTCATCTGGGCATACGTAAACATCGGTACGAGGACCGCAAGTACAATAAATATAATATAAAGCCGTTTTTTCTTCACCATCTTAATCGTTTCATTGCGGATCAGCGGCATGATATTACTCAATGGATTCACCTTCTGTCATTTTTAAGAATAGTTGTTCAAGCGTAGGCTGAATCCGCTGTACCCCTTCAACCTGTACACCAGCTTGAACCATCTGTTGCACCATATCAGGAATTCGATCTTCGTGCATCTCGGCAACCACAGCGTTGGGACCAAGGCCCGCAACAATGGTATCATCCATCACATCCGCAGGTCGACCTACCAGAGCAATGCCTGCATCCTGCAACATTTTTTTGCCTTGCTCCAGTGGTGAAAGATGCCATATGGCCAACTTGGAATGATCTTCAATCAGTTCGCTTACACCTCCAACAGCAAGCACACGCCCAGCACTGATAATGGCTACTCTGTCACAGAGAAGCTGGATCTCACTTAACAAGTGACTGCTGACAAATACAGCCATACCTTCACTGGCAAGTTGCTTAATAAAGACACGAAGTTCCTTAATCCCTTTTGGATCAAGACCATTTGTCGGTTCATCCAGAATAAGCAGACGCGGTCGCCCAAGCAGCGCTTGTGCAATACCGAGCCGTTGACGCATACCCAATGAGTACGTTCTGACTTTATCGTGAATCCGCTGATCCAGACGCACAATATCTACAACTTCCTGAATTCGTTCATTGTCCACACCTGGTTGCATGCGAGCGAAATGCTCCAGGTTCTCCCACCCTGTCAGATATGTATATACCTCCGGATTTTCAACAATGGAGCCTACATACTTCAAAGCACGCTCAGGGTCCCGATTCACATCATAACCACAGACTTTAATTTTTCCTTCTGTTGGTTTGATCAGATCGACCAGCATCCGTATCGTAGTTGTTTTGCCGGCACCGTTGGGACCGAGAAATCCGAAGATTTCACCAGGTTTCACGTCAAATGTAACGTCCTTAATGATCCATTTGCGTCCGATCCGCTTTTTCAGATTCTGTACGGATAGGACGGAATCATACTGCTGCTCTGCCATTTAATTTCCGCTCCCTTCTGCCGGTGTATCTGCCTGGAATTCCTGTGCAATCCGAACTGCAATTTGCTCATAACCTTGTCCGTTGGGATGGAAATGATCTGACGAGAGATACTCCCCCAGATGATTTTCAAATAAATCGAATGTAGGGACCAGTGTCATCTTGTCCTCATTGTTCAAAATAGCCAGTGCAGCATCGTTCCATGCAGCAACTACTGCATTACCCGGCTTCTCCAGTTCCTTCACATCACCAAATGGATTGTACAGCCCTATGTACGCAATCTGTGCATCGGGATTAATTTTTTTAACTTTCTTCAATATCTCTTGAAGGCGCTTGGACGTTTCCGGCAAAGCCGCTGCCAGCTGCTCTGCTGTTGGCGGATCTTCCCCCTGAAGAACTTGTCCTCCCTGAAACAAATCATTTGCGCCGATCGAGAGCAAAATAAAATTGGACTGTTGCAGGACGTAACGCACGCCTTGCTCATCGAGTTTTTCCAATAAAGCATCTGTTCTCAAACCGTTTACACCCAGATTATTAAGAACCTGAACATCATATCCTTTATCTTTAAGCAGGTTCCCTGCACGTCTCACAAAACCGAGTCCTTCATCATCCCCCGTGCCTCTTGCCAGGGAATCGCCGATGACGGCCATCCGAATCTTGCCATCTTCCACGACAGCGGGTTTCCCCTCGATATCCTTAGATGGAGCAGTTGCCTCCTGGCCTGTCGTTAATGCGGAATCTCCCTCGGGGAAAATCACGTCTTTTATGGCGTATCCAAATCCAAATAACAACAGCAAAGTTGCCAAGATGGATACTGTACTGACAGTTCTCCAGATCCATGGTGCTGAATCAAGGCTTTTTTTCTTTTTCATCATCACATCTCCGCTCATGTACACCAATCCGGGTGCTTTATAATTTATAATGACTTTACATTAAGGCGTGTCTGAAAATCCGCTTACTTCGGAGTTTTCAGACACGCCCTGATGATGCTATTCCTAAATAACATAAATGTTCTGTCGTTAATTTGCAAATTTTGGCGCTCTATTCGCAGAATTCATTTTTCTTATGTCATTTTACGGAAAAAAGGTTATACCATACACAGATTTGAACTGTGTGCTGGCATAACCTTGTGAAAAAGAAAATCATACTTTCTTCATTATAAATCGATTACTTACCGATAAACTCTTGTGCCCAGTATCCATTGTAGTAACCTACACCGATATGTGTAAAGTTTTTGCTCAGAATATTGGCACGGTGCCCTTCACTATTCATCCAAGCTGTAACAACTTCCTGTGGTGTTTTTTGTCCTTGGGCAATGTTCTCACCTGCATAGCTGTAAGTTACTCCGAATTGTTTCATCATATCAAACGGAGAACCATACGTAGGTGACTGGTGATCAAAATAGTTGTTGTTACTCATATCTTTTACTTTAGCAACAGCTACTTTGTCCAGAAGTGCATCTGAAGTCAGGGCGTTCAGACCTGCTTTAGCACGCTCAGCGTTCACAAGTTTTACAACTTGAGTAGCAAAGTCGGATTGTGCGCTTTCGCTACCATTATTACTTGTATTGTTACCTGTATTACCTGTGTTTGAAGGATCTTTAGCCGGTGTAGTTTCCGGTTTTTCTTGAACTGGTTGTGTTGGTTTAGTCGGTTGCTCAGGCTTAGTTGTAGGCTCAGCAGGTTTTGTTGTTGGTTGAGTTGGTTTTGTTGTCGGCTCAGCAGGTTTCGTCGTTTGATCAGGCTGCGTAGCAGGTTTCTCTACAATTTGCCCCTCGGATACGGTGTATCCATTTTGTTTGAGCCATTTCTCAATATAAGCTTTCAAGCTGTCTGTGCTTGTAATTTTGTACGTTGTGATAGTCTTATATGTTGAATCTGCAGCAGACGCGGAAGCAGGAAGCATTACCCCTACGGCCAGTACGGCTGTCAGACTACTCGTTACGACAGTTTTCATCCATTTCTTTTTCAAATTCATTCATCTCCTTAAGATTAGTTATTACAACTTTGTAATTAATACTCTAGCAGTATATCAATTCAACAGGAGATTGTGAACCTATAAAATATGGAAAAGTAACTTTTTTGTCATTTTTTTAGAATGTTTCAGATTTGTCCTAAGGGCTTATCCTGTAAGGCTCTACCCCCATCGACAAAAGCATAAAAAAAAGACATTCGGACTAAAAATGCTAGTCGAATGTCGCTTCACCATCTATTTATCATTCACCACACCAGAATGTGCAGATCAGGATATCATGAGAATTTCCATGCAATAGAAGAAACTTTTTTTATACTATAGAAGAACTTTACTGAACCGATAGCCTCTCTTCTGAAAACCAATGTGCTCATAAAAAGAGTACGTTGTTGAAGTCACTTCACGGTTAGCACCCGTGACAAACAGTTGTTTACCACCTTGCTGTCTGCCCCAATCTTCGGCACGAGCCATCAGACGACGGCCAATCCCACCACCACGATGCTCTTGACCTACAATCAGGGAAGTAATTTGTGCGGCAGGTTCTGGATAGGCATGACTTTGCACACATTGCAAGCCAATCACACCAATAATTTGTTCATCCACTTCGGCAACAAGCATGCATGCGTTTGGATTGGTTTCCAAACATTCAATACGTTCTTTCATGACATTGGTTGTTGTCGGATAGCTGACCTCTCGCATCAGTCCCGTTACCGCTTCAGCATCTCGTAGCTCACACTCTCGGATCATCAGTACAGGGGCCTCAACATTATTGGACATGATTTACCTCCACTTTCAGCATATTAGCGGCTTGCACCGCTGTTTTACGAGCTTCTTCCACATCTTGGCCAGCACTTAAGGCTACAGCCATTCGGCGTCCTACTTTGGTCTCAGGTTTGCCAAATACACGAATCTGAGTACGAGGAAGAGCCAGTGCTTCTTCAATCCCGCCTACAGTAAAGTCAGATGTTTCATCATTAGCCTTCAGCGTTGCTGAAGCTCCCGGTGTCAACAGATGTACACCTGTGACCGGAAAACCAAGAATTGCACGTACATGCAGCGCAAACTCGGAACTGTCTTGCGTCACCATTGTAACCATACCTGTGTCATGCGGACGAGGAGATACCTCGCTGAACACAACACCATCCGATGTGAGGAACAATTCAACTCCAAACAGTCCATACCCGCCAAGTTCATCCGTGACGGATTTGGCAATATGACAAGCTTGCTGCCATTGCTCAGGAGTCATTGCATGAGGCTGCCAGGATTCGACATAATCCCCATCTTTCTGAATATGACCAATCGGAGGACAAAATACGGTGCCTGATACAGACCTAACGGTAAGTAATGTAATCTCACTGTCAAATTGCACAAAGCTCTCCACAATAACACGAACGGATTTGCCACGAGCCCCCGAAAGAGCAATGTTCCAGCAATCCTCCACGTCGCCCGGTGTTCGGCATACACTCTGCCCTTTGCCGGAAGAACTCATTAATGGTTTAATGACACAAGGTGTGCCAAGCTCACGTACGGCTTCCTGAAGTTGTTCCAGGTTGTCCGCAAAAAGGTAGTCAGCTGTTGGAAGTTTCAATTGTTCGGCTGCAAGCCGACGGATGCCTTCGCGATCCATCGTTAAACGTGCAGCTCGGGCAGTAGGTACTACACAAAATCCCTCTTCCTCAAGCTCCAGTAAAGCTTCTGTTGCAATAGCTTCAATCTCAGGTACGATGTAATGAGGTTTTTCTTTACGGATCAATTGTTTCAAAGCTTCGGCATCCAGCATGTCGATGCAGTAAGACCGGTGCGCGACCTGCATCGCAGGTGCGTTCTCATAACGATCAACAGCGATCGTCTCTACTCCCAGTCGTTGGGCCTCAATAACGACCTCTTTTCCCAATTCTCCACTGCCTAGTAGCAGCATTTTTTTGGCTTGAGCCGTAAAAGGAGCACCCCACATGTTCTTTCCAATCCTCCCAAAGAGAAATCTTCTATATCTGTCTCTCTATTTTCGGGGTTTTGGTTAAAGATTGCAAGAGTGTCCCCTATTTTTCTTGTGAATTTTACAAGATTTTTTGTGTTTTTTCGATCAAATTTTACAATTACCGCTTACAGATTCGATACTCCTTCCATTCCTCCCATAATTAAGGAAATGTTAAAAGAACAGATTTTAATACTCCAACGAATCGAAATACGCAAACAAATCCCAAGTTTAAAGACTTGGAATTTGTCGATTTTTTTCTCTGAAGATTTCATTATGGGAAGAAACATAAGCCATCTGGGGTGCGTCTGGCGTCATATATTGTTTCGCACTATTAACTGCCACGATCGCATCATTGAAGGCTCCTGCAATGAGTCTAACTTTGCTCTCGTGGGTCGCACAGTCCCCTGCTGCTAAAACACCCGGAAGACTCGTCTGTGCATGGTGGCTCATTAGAACCATTCCATCGTCCATTTCTAAGCCACAACTGGCAAGATCACTTAGATTGCTCTTATATCCGTGACTAATGACGACTTCATCCACTTCCAACACCACATTGTCCTGACTTTTTCATATGTGTAATCTCAACCTGCTGGATTCGCTTGCCATTATTATGAAGCTGCGTGATGCTGTATGGTGTTCTCACATCCGTTATATTGTTCATCTCACTTACATTTCGTTCCATCGCGCGGAACTCATTATTCCGGTGGATTACAACTACGCTGCGAGCAAGTTGAGCAAGTTCAATTGCCCAATCTACTGCACTGTTGCCTCCTCCTGAAATGAGCACACGTTTCCCTGAAAAATGTTCTGGATTTTGGACGGTGTAATGAAGATTTTCATACTCACATTCCATTTGCTCTTGAAGCTCCAATTTTTGAATTTCTGCGATACCTCGGCCCACCGCAACAATGATCGTACGCGTATAATGTATCTTCCCTCCAGTGGTATACATACTCCATATTCCGTTATCCAGTCGAGTGAATCTTTCCACTTTGCAATTCAATACAACCGTTGGATTAAACGTATTGGCCTGCTGAACAAGCCACTCGATCAACTTCGAACATTTCATAGGTGGTAGACCGCCTACATCCCAAATTGTTTTTTCCGCATAGGTATGCAGAAATCCACCAAGCTGGTCTTTACCTTCGATGATTTTAACTTTCATATCACGCATCCCTGCATAAAAAGCTGCATACATGCCAGCAGGGCCGCCTCCGATGATGGTTACATCATAGATATCTTCTTCAATCATTTTAAACACACCTTGTTAATTTAGTTATGAATTCGAGATACATGTCACTTTACCCGTTTGCTTTATTTGTTTTTTGCTTCAAAAGCAGCAACAATATCATCAATGACATATTCATCGGCAAGTGGAGACATTCCCAGATTGAACCATTCCTTGCCACCCACCATGTAGACGTGGTCCTGCTTGACTGCTTTCAGATTTTTCCATAACGATGAAGATAACATATCTTCAAATTTCTTTTTAATTTCCGGATTAGTCTCATCATCCAGCTGAACGATCAGATGATCTGCGTCGTATTCAGGAAGTACTTCCAAGGATACGGACATGGCAGTTTGATCTTTCGGGAAATTAGGAAGTGGATTCATTCCCAATCGTTTGTGGACAAAGTTCCCTCGGTCAAGGTTCTCCCCATGAAGTACGATTTCTTTTTCCATCACTCTAATGTAGAGAACAGTCTCCTCACCAATCAGCTTATCCAATTTGGCAGCAGCTACCTTCTCCTTATCCACCAAATCCTGAATCACCTTTTCTGCCTGTTCTTCTTTGTCCAAAATTTTGGCCATATCCCGCAGTTCATCGCGCCAATCATCACGCTGTGGCAAAAGTACGGTAGGTGCAATCAGAGTAAGCTGATCATAGTCCTTTTTGGACCACCAGTCAGGAGCGATAATCAAATCCGGAGCTGCCTCCATCAGGGCTTCAAAGTTAGGCGTTCTTCCTATTCCCATTTTCATCGTGTTTGCGAATGGCTCTTGTAAGTAAGAAGGAAAATCTTCATGGTAGTTCTGTACAGCAATAGGTACGATGCCAAGTGAATATAAAAATTCTGGATATACAACGGACAAACCAACTATTTTTTGTGGGTTCACTGGAATTTCAACTTCTCCCATTTCCGTGTTCACTTTTTTCACCTGACTGGCTTCTGTTGTTGAAGAATTGGCGGTACCCGCTTCTTGTCCCACGCTCGAGGATGCTTCTTTGCCTGCTGCCCCACAAGCCGAAATAACGAGCATCAACATCATTGTGCATATTACGGTTAACCATCTGAATCTCATTCTCTATGTACCCCCTATAGGTCATTAATATATGACAATGTCTAATCAATAATAATTATCATTATCACTACGATATAGGAGTAGTATAATAAAATATGTTCAGGCATGATATTGACTATTCAGACTTTTTGCTATGGACGATCTTGCCATAACTTTAATATTTCATCCAACATAAGCTCATGGGTAAACGCAGTGTAGTCCAGCAGGACGCTCGACAAAAGGATATCCATGCTGCCATTCTGTACAGCTAACAACTCAAGCCATTCTTCAGACTTACGCACAGCAGACCATGTCTGCCTGGATGTCTCATCATCACCCACAATCAGCAATATTCTTTCAACGTTGAGAACAGATAGCTCCTTAATGGTCACTGTGCCCCGTTCCCAATAAGTCTCAACTCCTTCGGGACCCTCCATTTGCATATCATCGTAAAAAACGGAAGCAATGCTCCTTGGGCCTAACATCTGCAATGCTTCACCATGAACTTTGAGTATAACCAGTTTGTCTTTTCGTATGAAATCTGTAAGCTGATTCTTAATGATCTTTACCTTCTCTTCATATCTTTGAAGCCATACCTCTGCAATATCCGACCTGTCCAAAAAGCTTGCAACATATCTCAAATGCTCTCTCCAATCCCCTTTTTCCCACGGGAGGTCACACACTGGAGCAATGGATTGAAGCTGACTTTGCAGAGACTCAGACTCCGTCCCAATCGTAATAATATAATCAGGATTAACTAATCGAAGCTGTTCCAGCCAAGTGGTCTCACTCTCTGCGAGTGGCATAACTTTGTCCGTTTCATATTTACGTCTGTAATAGTATGTCCATGGATGACTTGCCTGCGCGGCACATGGAATGATCTGCAATGCAAGCAGTATACCAATGCTCAAAGAATGAACTGCAGCAATTTTTTGTTTGCTATTACGTATAAACGCTGCTGGTGGAATGCCAGAGATTTGCTTGAATTTACGCCGAAAATACGTCTCATCCTGATAACCCACATACGATGCCACATCCTTGAGTCGATAACTGTGATCATTTCTCATTAAGATCTGGGCTTGTTTAATTCGGTATAGCGTTAAATAGTCCACTGGACTGTAACCATACCTTTTCTTGAATAAACGCATGAAGTGTCGAGGGCTCATTCGTGCCACATTTGCTAATTCCTCAATGGTTAATCTCTTCGAATAATTCTGCTCCATGTAGCCTTTAACATGTTCAATTGGTGAAGCCAGATCCGTCTTTTCGGCACAGGCCACGTTGTAAAACATGGTATACAACAGTTCCTGAAAACGAATCTGACCATAGTACCTTTGCAAACCATCCTTCTTCAATGTGTGGTGGTAAATCATCTGACAGATCACGCCAACAGCAACGGGCGAAGATGAGCTGACCTCGCCATTCACTTCATTACGTAAAAGTTGCTTCATCATTTCAAGGGCCGTTCCACCCTCCTGCTCCAGTGCATACATGACATCAAAACTCATGTGATACACGCCTCGTTCATCCAACGAATGCACATTTGCCTCAACCAGTTGCCCCGGGAAGCCTACATACAGTCCTCCCGCCTTTAATTCAATGAAACTGCCATCTATCTTTAACCACCCTTGCCCACTGGCTACAAATAATAACATGTATGTTTCAATGAAGTGTTTCCTCAGAAGCCACTCCGTCGCAGGATCACTCGTATAATTCACGTGAAGGAGTCTAAAATTCATATGATCCAGGTGATCCAAATGCTTTGAATTTATTTCGTTGTTGTCCATCTGCATTGATCTCCTTCCAGCCATGAACGATTGTATTGATTTCATTCTTCAAAAATATAACATACCACACTAACGAATAAAAAAAACACTCCGGCTATCCTCTAACCTGTCTTCAATGAATAAGATGCACTTATTATTGAAGGATCAGGCTATAGAACGCCAGAGTGTTATAAGTTCATATGTGTTCAGACGCTTCACAGGCGTCCGAAGTTTTCATTACAAAAATCTGTATTGAGCTTCAATGAGCCCATTATAGACACCTTGTTTTTGGATCAGCTGCTCATGGTTGCCCTCTTCTTTAATTTCACCATGATCCAGGACGATAATGTTATCTGCATTCCGTATGGTTGAGAGACGGTGAGCGACCATAAAGGAGGTTCTTCCCTGCAACAGCACCTTCAACGCTTCCTGGATTTTAAGCTCTGTCTCCGTATCAATGCTGGCTGTAGCTTCATCCAGGATCAGTATGCGTGGATCAGCAAGCAGCGCACGGGCAAAGGATAACAATTGTCGCTGTCCCATGGATAATACGTTCCCGCGTTCCTCTACTTCGGTATCATATCCGCCAGGCAGCTTCATGATGAACTCATGTGCATTGACTGCTTTGGCTGCGTCCTCCACCTCTTCATTCGTTGCATCCAGTCGTCCAAATCGAATATTGTCACGAATCGTACCCGAGAAGATGAAGGTATCCTGTAATACAATGCTGATCTGGCTGCGTAAACTCTCTACCGTTACATCCCGCACATCCTGTCCGTCAATGGTGAGACGTCCGCCGGATATATCATAGAAACGACTGATCAGATTGATGATCGTACTTTTACCTGAGCCCGTATGACCAACAAGTGCAATCGATTGTCCCGCAGCCGCTGAGAAGCTGATTCCTTTAAGCGCCTGTCTGCCTTTCTCGTATTCGAACACAACATTTTCAAATGCGATATCTCCTTTAATAGAAGGAAGTGGCTTGGCACCTGGTTTATCCGCAATACTTGGTTTTTCATCCATGAATTCGAAGATACGCTCCGATGATGCCATCGCAACCAGCAACTGATTGTACATCTGTCCCAGACGGTTGATTGGGTCCCAGAAGTTGCCGACATAGTTGGCAAAAGCAACAAGTAATCCCACAGTCAATTGACCTTCCTGAATCAGATAAGCACCAAACCAGAAAAGGATTAATGTACCGAATCCGCCGGTAATCTCAATCAGCGGTCCAAAGCCTTGGTTCATCGCTGATGCTCTATCCCATGACTTTTTGCTGGACAGGTTCATGTTGTCAAAGTATTTCATGTTCTCTTTTTCCTGGGTATAGGCCTGAGTCACTCGAATCCCTTGAATGGATTCATTCAAGTGGGAGTTAATCCGGGAGTTCTTCATGCGCACATCCTGCCAAGCACGACGGATCAGCACCCGCAGTTTGGTCGAGATGATAAACATGATTGGCACCGTAATGATTACGGCAAGGCCCAGTTTCCAGTTAATCAACAGCAAGATCACAATGATCCCGAGCAGCTGTACGCAGTCGATCATGACGTTAACTGCACCGTTCGTGAACAGATCCTGAAGGGAGTTAATATCATTCGTAACACGTACCAGTACGGATCCTGCCGGTCTTTTGTCAAAAAAGTTAAAGGACAGCTTCTGGATATGCTTGAACAGATCCGAGCGAAGGTCATAAATAACACGCTGTCCGATAATGTTTGTCAATTTGATCCGGTACGTATTGGCAGCCCACTGAATGAGATACAACACAAATATGGAGCCTGCGATAAGATACAGCATAGTCATGCTTGGCAACCCCGTTGCCGGTGCGATGGCCCGGTCAATTGCCAGACTGATCAGAAACGGTACGGACAATTTCGTAATGGTACCCAAGATCATCATTAGAATAACAAGTGGTAACAGTTGTTTCGCATATGGTTTCATGTATGCAAACAAACGTCCGAACTCTTTCCAGTTAAACGGTTTTTCAATAATTTCATCGTCCTGATACACAAATCGTTCATTCAGTTTCTTCTCAGAGGCCCCTTTGGCCTCGCGCCTGTCTGCTATCGTTTCGGCACTCATGAATTCACCTGCTCCCCAGCCTCCCGCTTACCGCGGGCAATATAATCTGCATATTGAATTTTATAAACATCCTGATATGGTCCAGGCACTTCAATGAGTTCGGTATGTTTGCCACGTTGTACTACGCGACCTTCATCGAGCACCAGAATCTCATCTGCATGTCGTAGTGAAGAAATACGGTGTGCAATAATAAATGTCGTTCTGCCGCGCATAACTTCCTGGAAACCGGATTGAATCTCGTGTTCTGTCTCCATGTCCACGGCGCTTGTTGCGTCATCAAGTACCAGAATTTTCGGATTTTTCAGCAAAGCCCTTGCGATTGCAATCCGCTGTTTCTGTCCACCCGATAAACCCATACCGCGCTCACCAACCACCGTGTCATATCCGTCCAGGAACTCCATAATGAAGTCATGAGCCTTAGCCAGTTTGGCTGCACGGATGATCTCATCCATGGTGACGTTCTTAAGCCCGTAGGAAATATTATTACGAATGCTGGATGAGAACAGGAATGTTTCCTGGAAAACGGAAGCGATCTGACTCCGCAAACTACGAATACCTATATCTTTGATGTTTTTGCCATCCAGCTTGATCGTTCCCGAGTTCACGTTATAGGCACGCATCAGAAGCTGAATGATGGTCGATTTACCAGACCCTGTACCCCCAAGGAAACCGATTACAGAACCGGGTGCAGCATCAAAATTAATATCGGTTACCGCTGGCATTTTGTTGCCGTAGGCAAAGGTAACGGATTCAAATGTCACATGGCCGTTCACCTGGTCTGCCTCCACAATGACCGGATCTTGCGTTTCTTCCACGTCCACTGGCGTATTGAGCAGTTCGAGCACCCGTTCACCTGAAGCTTTGGATTGCGTATAGTTGTTGATATGGAACCCAAGGTTCCACATTGGACCGATTATGTACCAGATCAAACTGAAAAAGGCAACGAGTTCACCGAGTGTCAGCGTCTTCTGTATAACCATTCTTCCACCGATCACCAGCAACAGAACGATACTCACCGAAGCAAGAATCTCCATGATCGGAAAATAGCGACTCCACAATGTTGCGGCATGAATCTGATTCGTTTTGTAACGTTCATTACGTGTGGAAAATTTCTCCACTTCATAAGGCTCACGTGCAAAGGATTTTACCGTACGTACGCCAGTGATATTCTCCTGTACCGCTGTTGTCAGTGAACTGAGCGCCAGCCGCATCTCCTGAAACGCAGGGTGAATTTTGGATTCGAATCTCAGCGCAACGAAGGCAAGTAATGGGATGCATATGAGCGTGAACAGCGTCAGCTGCCAACTCATGGTCATCATCATGATTGCGCCGAATACGACCATCAAAACCATGTTGAGAATCTGGGCGAAACCAAATCCGATAAAGTTACGGATGGCTTCCAAATCTCCCGTGAGGCGGGACATCAGATCACCTGTCTTGGCCGTATCATAATAACGGAAGGATAAAAATTGAAGCTTTTCATAACATGCGTTACGAAGTCTGTACGCCAGGAAGTTACCCAAGCGTCCTCCAAAAAAGCCATGTAAAAACTGCATTCCCGCTTTCAAAATAACTACACCTAACACTGTCAAGGCAATTATGGGAACGTCTTCAAAAGTTCGCGGAACAATGATGTCATCAATCAGTATCCTCAGCATGTACGGATACACCAACCCAAGTGCGGTCGCTAAGGCGAGGAACAAGATTGATACAAATAAATACGTTCGCTTTTCCCAAAAAAAGATTTGCAGTTGCCTAAGAACATCCATGTTTCTCCTCCTCTTATGTCGTTCAAAAATACTATGAACATTTATGAAGTTTATCACCGTACCCCATTCGCGGCAAAGCGAATAACAGACCATATTCTGCCTGCTTTCAGCTTATTGACGCATTAACGAAGGTAAATACCCACCTTTCAATCAAATGTTTGAATATTCTCTTTATTTCAGGTTGTTCGTACCAAAAAAAGGCTCCCTATATGCCTTTTCGGCAGGGGCCTTTTTGGGTTGATTTTCGCAACATTTTCAATGTGTTGCTGTATCATTCATTTTGTTTTACAAAGACTTCCAGAGAATACGTGTTATGCCTTGATTTTAACTGCGTTCAATCTGTTCCAGTTGGTTAGACAAGCTGGTCCATTGCTCCGCCGGAATTCCGCTCTCCAGTGTATCTTGAATTCCACTTACCGCCTCGTCCAGACGTTCTTCCAACTGACGGGATTGGTGTTGCAAGGATTGACAGAGCTGGTTGTCATAAAACTGAATCAGTTTGTCTTGCGCAGCAGGAAGAACTTCAATGATCATCTGTTTGAGGACAGGATCAAGTGCCTCTTGTAACCGCTGACGCCCATCCCCTTCGAAGAACTGTTTCGGATTGCGGAAATAATTCAAATAGCTTTTCCATCCGGACGGTTCTTCCAGACGAACTTCTTCAAGCACAGGTGTGCTCCAGCGTTCGTTCAGTGGCAGTGACACATCCACGCCTCCTGATAACTGTCTCACCTCATCTATACATTCCGTAACTTGCTTCATCAGCCAGGTCTGACCTGCCTGTTCAAGTCTGAGGGTGGTAGCAAGCAGTTCCTGCTCCAGTTCAATGGCAATCATGCGTAACAGTTCACGTCCACAGGCTGCAAAAGCCATCTTCAGATTGCCCCGATCCTCCCGAAGTACGGATGGATGGAATGCTTCTGCCATGAATAGACCAAGACGATAGGCAAGTCGCTGCCGCACATGGAAGAGTAATTCTGCTGTTTCCTGTGACAATTCTTCCTTCATGGATCTTGCTGCAAGTTGCTGTATGCGCTGGCGTGACTGTCCCTGGATAGTCTCCAGTTCATCCCGCCGTTGCTGCAATACTTCCTCCCCCTGAGCCGCATCTTCCGCACGCTTCTTCAGCCGCTGAATGACACGTGCCATCTCTTCGGAAGCTCCACCGACAGCAAGATCAGCTAATTCTCTGCCTGCAAATTGGTTAAACTCTTCCTCAAAACGGATAAAACCGGATTGTTCCAGCAGCTTCGAATCACCTGCCATCTTGCCTTCCATCGCCAGTATGCTGGATACCGGGAAGAGTCGTGGTGCCCGAATTCCATTACTGCGCAGTTGGGTGCTCACGTGATCGAGAACCTGCTCCAGCTCTTCCTCAGAGGAAGACAAGTCACTGGCATTCACAACAAAGAACATCTGATCCATGGCAGAACTATCCTTAACACGTCCCAACTGATTCAGGAACTGGCGATCTCCTTGTGAGAAAGCATGGTTGTAATACGTTACAAAAATGAGTGCATCCGCATTCTTCATATAATTGAAGGTTACACCCGTATGACGAGCATTGACGGAGTCCGCTCCTGGTGTGTCTACCAATACAATGCCTTGTTCAGTCACATCGCAACTGTAATACAGATCGATACTGTCTACAAAACAGGACTTCTTCTCGTTTGCGACAAAGTTACGATAACCGTCCAAATCCACCAGCACATCCTGACCTAACTGGTCCGCTGTTTCTTCCCAGCCGGATGCTGCTGCCTGCAAAAAGCTGTAATGCGGGCGCCCCGCGGGATGCACATCCTGTGGCGAGAGGGAACGTACTCGCTTCTGCCACTCGGTTCCAGGCTCACCCAGTCCGAGTAATCGGAAGGAATAGCCGAGATCTTCCTGGAAGGCGTCCCGGGTCTTCATGCGGACCCGGGCTGTTCCATGCTCCGCGCCCCCGGCAGGAGCCATAATCCGGTTAATCGCCGCTGTTGTTGGATGCGGCGAGACGGGTAGTACAGCTTCGCCCAGCAACGCGTTGGCGAAGGAGGATTTGCCAGCGCTGAATGCTCCGAACAGCGCCAAAGTGAACGTGCCACCCGCAAGCGAAGCCGCGCGTGCACGCAGATCCCGTACCGCCGACCCCATGGCGGGGTACGGCTCCACCAGCGCAGCAGCGGCTTCAAGTCGTGCCGCTGCTGCGTCCAGGCGTCGGCGGCGTTCAGCGCCAGCCGCCGACGATGGCCCAGGCACCGCCACCGCGACTGCGCGCTGCGCTGGCGGTGCCTCTGACGTCTGTGGCTGCGCAGCCACAGACGTTGACGTGCCCGCATGCGAACCGGGAGCTTCGCCCGGTTCAGGCACCGCGGGCACGTGCGGGCCCTTCACCTCCGGCAATAGCCCGGAGGGGAGGGGGCCCGCATGGGGCAGCAGGCTGCGCAGCTCTGCTGCCTCTGCGGCGGCGCTGCGCTGGAGCGCTGTGTAACGCGCCGCCGCCGCGGATTGCGCCAGCAGCGCTGCGCGGCTGGCTTCCAGCGTCTGGAGCGCGGCTTCGCCTCGCGCCCCCAGCGCTTCCAGCATGCGGTCGGCCAGCATCATGGCCGACCTGCGATAGCGGGCCTCAATCTCGCCCCGCACATCTTTACTGAACTGAATCACATACTCGGGAGATACCTCTGCACTGGCACTACGTTTCATCTCCAATAATTCTTCATCTACAGCAGGCAGCTCCGTATTAAGTGCCTGCTCCCACTCCGCTCCCCATACCTGATGAGATTCACCCAGCTGTCTAAGCATTGTACGAATATGTACCTCAACTTGCCCGGAAGCCTGATCCTGTAACAGCCGTACCAGTTCAGAAGCACGACGTTGTTTCTCCTGCTCGGTTTTGCCACCTGAGAACAATAAACCTACCCTGAAACTTGGTTTGCGGCTCTCCAAATAGGCGGCAGCCGACGCACGAATATCCGCAGGTGTAAGATTCGCATTTGCCAGAAGAGGCTCAAGCTCTGCCCGGAATTTCTCACGCAATCGCGAAGGCCCGGTACGAATGTCTGCTGCTTGTTGATCAAGAAGCTCCAGCTCTCGTTCCAAGCGTTCAATTCCTTCCTTGCCACCAATCTCATCCAGCAGGGAATTCTCTTCGTCTTCACGTTTCTCCGCTTCTCTCGTCAGATGTTGCTCCGTTACATGACTGGCCGAACTTGCCAAACTGTGCGTAATTAACGCTTCCTTCTCTTGCATCATGTGTCCAATGAGTTCCGGAAGCACATCCCACTGGTTGTAGCGATGCTGCTTGTCGCGGAGGGAAGTAAACAACAGTCCGTCATATCTGACTTCCCAGGCCGCAAATATAGCTTCGACACCTTCGGTATATTGGTCAAAAGAGAGCTCACGCTCCCGATGCTTGTCGATCTGGTTCACGATCAAAAACAACGGTTTGCCCCAATCCGACAGACTCTTGGCAAATGAAAGGTTTGTCTCGGACTGAACATGATTATAGTCCATGACATAGAACACCACATCCGCCAGATGGAGCGCTGAATGGGTTGCGAGACTATGTCCGCGATCTGTTGAATCCACACCTGGTGTATCCAGCAGGACAGCATCATCTTTCAGCAGAGGAATATCATCCCATACCTCAATCGAGCTGTAAGCTCCACCATTTTTGCAATACGCCTCCAATTCCTCTGGAGAAACTTCAAGTGTTCCTGCTCCATTGTCAGCGCTTACGTTTGGAGTAGTATAGATAAGCGCTCTTGGCTTACCATTACGTATGGATACCACATTTGCACTTGTTGGCACAGGACTTGAAGGCAGGACCCGTTTACCACATAAACTGTTGATGAGACTCGATTTGCCTGCAGAGAAATGACCACAGAACGCAATTGTCAGATGTTTCATTTCCGCCTTGCTGATTAAATCCGTTATAGCCTGTACAGCCGTATGGTCCCCTGTCTGCTCCATCGCTTCACGCAGCGGAAGCAGAGGTTTGGCCATTTCTTTTGGGTAATCTGTTCTGGACATGACTGGCCTTCCCCCTGGCTCCTCTAATTTGACATCCGTTTCGACGTCTATCTCTTTTACAACATATATTTTAACATTATCAAGTTTGAATTTGAACGGTTGGAATTGAATATACATAAATGAACGTATAAGTTCTATAATCTAAAAAAAATAAAACCGAACAAGTCGGTTTTATCTGTAATACGTTTTATACTCGGTAATTAGCAAATGCTTACGCCAAGTGTCTGTTGCATGAATGCGATGCGATCACCTTAACCACAACGATCCTCATGACATTAATACAACAGAACCAATAGTGTAATCACTTCTTATGAAACTGCGTTCTCCATGGAAGGCAGCAAGATTTCAAATACTTGTCCATGTTGCAGAATTGTGATGTCTCTGCCTTTGTCTCTCATAACAACAACTTCTGGTTTAACGGACATACGCTCCAGATAATGTTCAGGCACATCGCCAGAGTGGCTTACAGTGATTCCTTCTACTTCTTTTTCTTCATTTTCAGCCATTTCCTGTTCAACGATTTGTTCAAAGATATCGGAGAAGGCCTCAAAATTGTCAGTGTACACGGAAATGCATTTCATGATTATTCATCCTTTTCTGCTCATTAATTTATTTTTCGTTTTCGGGTGGTGACACGTTCCTTATCTTTCCTGATTTGGGACGTTTTCATACGTTTTTTCCCTTCCCTGCATATGTCCAGCAATGGACAGATATGACACGCAGGGTTCTGTGCCTTGCAATGGTAGCGTCCAAAAAATATAAACCGGTGGTGAGTTAAAGTCCACTCGTCCCGGGGTACGCGCTTCATTAGTTTCTTTTCGACTTCAAGTACGGAGTCATCCCAACCTGCAAGCGCCAGCCGCTTGGATACACGTTCAACATGAGTATCTACCGCAATTGCCGGTACTCCAAACGCATTGGAAACAACTACATTCGCGGTTTTCCGCCCGACACCTGGTAGCGTCACAAGCTGATCATGTTCCTGCGGTACATCGCCGCCATACTGCTCTATTAAAATTCGGCACATGTTCTGAATATGCTTGGCCTTGTTCCGGTACAAACCGATTCGCCGAATATCCTGTTCCAACTCTTCGAGAGGAACCGCCAGATAATCTGCTGGGCTTCTGTACTTCTGGAACAAATCTGCGGTTACCTTGTTAACCGTTTCATCGGTGCACTGGGCAGACAAAAGGACAGCTACCGTCAATTCAAATGCATTGCTGTGATTTAATTCGCAATGTGCATCAGGAAACATTGCTTCCATAGTTTCGAGTATATGTCTAACCGTCGCTGCATTCATGAAGAGCTACCTCCCACAAAATGACTCCACTCTGCGGAGCCTTACTTCGAAGCTTCATCCGAGTACTTTGCGGGGACCTCAAAAAGCTTGCAAAAAAAACGTCTTGATGCGGGAAAGATCCCGTATCAAGACGGTCATTCTTTTGATCCTCGAAAAGAAACGATTACTGTTTTTGAATCTCCAGAATAACATTGTTCAGGAGATACAATACAATATTATCATTATCTCTGAGAGATTGCACGCTTAAAGTATTGTCACCCTGGTGAACAAATACACTTGATCCGAGTGCAAAACGATAGTTTGTGTCTGCTGTCGTTTCCCGTTTAACCAAAATCTGGTTACCCACGCCATCATAAGACCAGAATTGTTTGCTCATGACAGTTAGTACTCTGAACCGTGTGGAATTATCCGTATCTTTTGTCATTTCCACACGATCTCCGACTGTAAGACTAGTCAATGAAGTTAATGTGGAGCCAGATTTTACGACTTTAACAGAACCGCTAACAGGCACGGTTTCAGTCTGGCCGTTAAACTGTTTGAGCGTTACAGATGAAGCATCCACCCCTGTAACTTCAGCCAGCGTACGCTTCACAACTTGAACCGCTTTTGGCGTAGCTCCTTCAAACGTTACATTAATCAGGTTGCCTGCTGTCAGTTGTGAAGGCGTGATCGTCTGACCACTCTCTCCTGTCAGTACCGCTTGATCCACGTAGAACTGACTTGTCAACAGATCGGATTTTACTCGAATACGACTATTTGCTTCCAAGGCAACCACTTCGAATTGAGCCACAGTGTTCAGTGCAACCTTCTGCACTACATCCTGATTTGCTCCAAGCGTTACAGTCACTTTGTCACCAATCTTCAAATCTCCCAGACTTGCGCCCGATTTGTTATAGATCTCAACCGTAGGTGCGGTAGTATAAGGCACTGTAATCGTCTGATTACCAGACAACACACTGATTTTCTTGCCAGAAGTATCAATGTTGCTGATCGTACCTTCATACTTGTAAATCACTTTAACGGACAACGCACGTGTTCCCACATAGGTCAGATCCAATTTGCGGCCATCATTTAAGAGTGACTCCAGACCAGCCAGTGTAGGTTTGGTCGTATTGTAGTCCAGTTTAGTTTTTTCGTCCAATGTAAATACAAACGGTTTTTTGTTGTTGTCCAACACGGTAAGCACCTTTGTTTTACTATTGTAAGACACAACCGTTACGCCGTTCATAGGCTCCATTTGGCGTCCAATGATCTGAATACGCGTTACCTGGTCGTCAGAGTTTAATGTCAACTCCACCTGATCCCCGTTCGTTGCATCCGTGATGAGATCATTCAGCGTTGCATCCTGAATGCCATTGATAATAACTTCCGGCTTTTCAGTCAGCAGTTTCGCCTCAAGGGAACCCCCTTCACGTTTGAACGTTAACGTGGACTGGTTGCCACCGATCTCAACCAATGTTCCGCGCACAGATTGCTCCACACCTTGAGACAATGCGATTGTTTGCAAAACACTGTCTTTTACGGTGTATTTCACGGCACTGCCGGCTTTGAGATCAGCCACTGACATGATACGGTTTTGATATGTGATAAGCAGATTATCATTGTATGCAAACTGCTCTGTAGCACCTGCTGCATTGACAAGTTTTATCGTTTTACCAGAAGTAGACACTTCAGCGATTACGCCATTGTCACTCTTGTTAACAATGCCGGATTTCACACGAATAGCGACTGTTTTTTTGTCAGCTGAGAACGTCTCACGCTGTACTTCAATGATGCTATCTGCCGTAATATCGGACAGTTTGATTGCATTACCATTCTGATCGATGAATGCAGTTGCCTCATCATAACTGTACGTTTCGTAATTCTCGCCCACAAAGATACCAATTTTATTACCAGACAATGAACGTGCAAATGTACCTTCAACACTTTCCACCTGCGGTGTAGCATCAACAACTTCCACATAGGAAGCCCCACCTGCAGAACCTACAACCATAACTTTCGTATACAGCTTCACATCTGTGGCGGAAGCACGAGTTTCACTGTCTTTCGTAAAGTAAGGCGTACTGCTGTTCACTGCGAAGTTAACGGCTTTGCCGTCCACAACCAGCGTGATCTGCCCATCTTTCAATCCTGTCACATAACCCGTGGATGTGTTCGGGTACGTTGTATCCGTTAACGATTCACCACGACTGAAGAAGGTAGCCAGTTGAGCACGGGTTACGGAACCGGTTGGATTGAATTTGTTGCCTTCCACACCTTTGGCCAGATCCAGGCTAACAGCCAGATTGACATAACCTTTACCACTTTCGGAAATACTTGCATTATCAGCAAATCCGGTAGATTGATTGTTTTGTGCCTTCGCTTCAGCATCCTTGTCCAATGAACGGATTAACAATTTCGTAATCCATTCCCGTGAAGCCGGCTTTTGACCCCAGGAGGTCTTGGATACATCCACCGTTGATTCTTCCGTTTTGTCAATCAGTCCCAGTTGAAGTGCCAGCGCGACATATGGCTTGAAATAATTTCCCACTTCCATGTTTGTCGGTAATGCCGCAGCCGTGTCGGTATTCAACTGGCCCTCTTGATTCATAAAACGGATTGCCATCGTTACAGCTTCTTGCTGTGTTACCGCATCTCCTGGACGGAACAGGCCGTTGTTACCGAGAAGAATACCTTGATATGCCAGTTTGTAGACATGTTTTTCAGCCCAGTATCCGACCTTGATGTCACTGAACAAACCAGTTGGTGCAGCCGTATTTGTTATTGCAGCAGTCTGACCCTGCCCCGTTTCTGTTGATTCTGCTGCCATGGCAGCTCCGCCGGCGCTAAGGGCCATCATGCCTGCAAGCACGGCTGATACTACTTTTTTAGAGTGTGATGGATTGTTATATTTAAAAGTCACCTATGATTCCCCTCTCTCATGTAAAACGACCCATATTCCGTGGATTCACGGTACAACAGTATGCTGTACAGCCTATTCGGATCTTGTCATTGGATGTTCAAGATCCACATGGCCCATCAGACTCTCCGTCTGCTGACCATCCACCAGTAAATCAAGTGATTTTACTTCATCAAACTGGAAGAACGTTTGTTTTAGAGCATCCAGCGCATAAGATTCTCCACCTGCTCCAAGACGTGCCGTATCTGGCATATGAATATCCAGCGCAAGAGCGCCATCCTTGAACTGAACAGACTTCAATTCAATTTCTTTAGACCACAGCGGAACAAGTTTAGCGTCTTTGCTCTGTTGCAGTGATTCAAAGGCAGCTTTATATTTGGCATCATCCGATGCGTATGAAATCTCTGCCGAAGCTTTGTGCAACTCCAGTTCTTCTTCATCCGTATAGAATACAGTGATTGTTTTCTTTTCATTACTTTCGGAAGTTGCCGGCTTCTCCGTAGACGTTTCGCTTGGCGGAGTAGTTGTAGTCGCTTCCTCTGAGCTGCCTTCCTCCGTGGATTCTGTAGGCGTTGTATTCTCTTCAGGCTCAGCAGTTACCGGTTCGGTAATTGTTTCACCTTCAACCTCGGTTACATTGTTTTCAGTTCCTGCGCCTTGCGTCTGATTCGGAGCAGCTGTTGGCTTGCTTCCACATCCAGCAGCAACTGCCATAACCGTTACCAGCAAGGCTGCAATCCATATTTTCTTGTTCATTCTAACTCCGCCTCCTCAACATAAGGGCTTGTCCCTTATTTAATTCCCAGATACTCCTTGATTCCTGCAACAATCCCTTTGGCAACACTGTTCTGGAAACTCTCAGTGAACAGGGCTGCTTCGTCGCTCTTATTGCTAAGGAATCCACCTTCCAGCAGAACTGCTGGCATTGTCGTTTCACGGGTCACATGGAGACTTGCCGTTTTCACTCCACGATCTTTCAGTCCGGAAGACTGTAAAAGATACTTGTGCATCACTGTAGCAAGTGCTTTGCTGTTGGAGCGTGTATAGAATGTCTCTACACCGTTCGCAGCAGCAGGGCCACTGTTAGCATGAATGGAGATGAAGATATCCGCTTTTATATCTTGTGCAATCTTCACACGTTCTTTCAATGCCAAAAATGTATCATCGCTGCGCGTTAACACAACGTCAATTTTGGATTCTTTTTTCAACAAGGCTTCCACTTTCAGAGCCATTGCCAGATTGAAGTCTTTTTCACGTTTACCAGTTACACCGATTGCCCCAGGATCATGATCTCCGTGACCTGCATCGATAACGACAACTTTTTTGCCATTATTACCAACCGGAGGAGCAGGTGTACCACTTTGATTGTCGAGGTTAATCATAACCAGTCCGGAATCATTTTGCACACTGTACCCTTTTGAACTGGACAGATCTATTACAAAACGAATTGTAGATGGACTGTTGCTGTATAACGAGTAACGAATCTTCGACACATCCGGATAACCGCTAACGACGAGTTGTCCATTCTGGTTGCTGTCTAGAGCCTGTCCTTCACTGAAAGAATCAGCAAATGCGGTATTCGGCAAGTCTATAACGATTCGATCTGGTCCTGTCATCGTGAAGACGTTCGGCTTCGTACTTCCGCTTGTTGCAATCATGAAGCGGTTGTCGCTGAAGCTGATGCCGTTCACCAGTACAAGACCTTCTTGATCCGATCCTCCGCCTTCATTGCCAGAGTTCGGAGGTGTGGTTGTCCCGTTTCCGGAACCTGAATTCTGGGTAACTAATGTTACCGTCTTCGTGGTATTGTTCCAACCCACCTTAAGACCCATTTCCTCACCAATAAATCGAAGAGGTACGAGCGTAGTACCATTTTTCACGAGTGGCGGGGCATCCAGGTTTACGTTACTGCCGTTCACCGTTGCCGTCTTCTGTCCAACAATCATCTGCATGGCAGTGTTGTCTTTGCTAATAGTCACCGTTTGCGTTTGCTGCTTCCACTCCACGCTGTACCCAAGATTTTCAGACACAACCCGGATCGGAACCATCACCTTGCTGTTGATAATTTCCGCTTTTGTATCCGATGGCTGTACGATTTCTTTTCCGTCTAGGATAATTTTCGTGTCTGTTGCTGCGTGACTATAGCCCGGGAATACGAGCCCAAAGACAAATAACAGTACCAAAAAACCGAACTTCTTCATCCTTCACCCCTACCATTCTCATATTTTTTTGCCGCATGTTGTCATTTTCCAACTCCGACTGACCGCTTGGGCATTACCAGACACCTATTAGACGCCCCTCGCTCTCAAAAGTTGCGAATATATTCCAACATAACAGAAAAAAAACGTTGTCAGATCAAGCTTTTTTTACATTTTAATGTCTTCTTTTTTCCTTATTTATCAAATATACATCTCTAAACAACGTACTACCCTAACCTTCATATTTGCGCACAATTCAATTTACAGTCCCAAAAATTCAACAATTCCGTCCACAATCGCCTGTGCACATTTGTCCTGGTATTCTTCCGTAAGCATGACTGCTTCATCTGTAGGGTTACTTAAAAAACCAAGTTCAAGTAACACAGCAGGCATGGTTGTTTCACGCGTCACATGCAGACTAGCCGTTTTAACCCCACGATCCTTGAGTCCTGTTACCGGCAACACATATTTGTGAAGAGTGTCAGCCAAAGTTTTGCTTTCTTTACGACTGTAGAGCGTTTCAATGCCGTTTGGTACCGGTGTAGTGAATTTGTTTCCATGAATGGATACAAAAACATCTGCCTGATTCAATTCAGCAATATCCACACGCTGTTTGAGCGAAAGTTCTGTATCATCCTGGCGTGTAATGACTGTTTGAATATTTTTGTATTGTTGAAGGATTGCCTGTACCTTCAGTCCTACAGCCAGATTGAAATCCTTCTCATAAGCTCCTGACAAACTCACTGCACCCGATTGACGACCACCATGTCCCGGATCAATGACCACAATCGTTTTACCATCATTCGTAGGTACTGCCGGTTGGCTCGTCGGTTCTCCACTCGTAGCTGTCAGGTCAACGAGTAAGACATTGTTATCTCCAACAGACCATTTGGCTGTAGCCGTCTGACTCAGATCCATAACGACACGCACGGTAGAAGGCGATTTACTGAACATGGCATACCGGACTTTGGAAACTATTGATGAATCCGTAATGAGAATCTGTCCACTGCCATCCGGATTAGATGCTTGTCCCTGAATGAATTCCTGAGAGAATGTCGCTGAAGGCAGATCAACAATAATTCGGTCTGGCCCACCAATACTGGATACTTTGGGGCTAATATTACCGTTTGTTGCTACAATCAAGCGATCTCCGCTGAAGCTGATGCCTTGCAGTTCTGTCAAACCATCCGGGACTGGTGCCTCGACGGGGTCACTGTCACCTTCCGTTTCAACTACGGGAGGAATACTAAATAGGCTTACTGTCTTGGTTCCATTGTCCCAGCCAACACGCAGACCCATGCCTTCCCCAACAAAGCGTAACGGAACAAGCGTAGTTCCCTGTTTGATCAGTGGGGGCGAATCCAAGTTCACCACGTTTCCATTCACTGTAGCTGCATCTTTGCCAGCCGTCATTTGAATCATGCTGTTTCCTTTTTGAACCTGGACTGACTGAGTTTCCTTCTCCCACTTCACCTTATAACCCAGGTTCTCGGATACAATTCGAATTGGAACCATGACCGTTTTCCCGATATTCTCTGCAGGTGCACCCGTCTGCTGGTTAATGGTTACACCGTCGAGTACAATCGAGGGAGTGGTGTCTGCATGGGCCATGACTGGGAATAAACATAGGAACAGAAGAAAAACGACTGCTGCCGACCATTTTTTCATACCTCATCCACCATTCTTTTTGTCTTTTGAACATCCGACCTGATTCTCTGCAGCGTAACATCAATGACAATATGTAACCTTCCATAATCTACTAATCAGTTTATCAGATATTGTCTGATCATCCGGTTACAACGTTGTCATATTTAGTCGGAAACAGAGTGACACAAAGGTTACTTCTCCATTAGTCCAGTTCCCGAAATCATATGAAAATTACATTCCTCATCCATTTTTGCTATGCTGAGTTCAAATACTTGAAAACAGGAGATTGAGACTTGATGCCTAAAATACTGATCGTGGACGATGAAGCAGATCTTCGAAAGCTACTGACTGATTATTTTGAAATTAACGGATATTCCGTGATGACGGCCAAGGACAGCCGGGAAGCTCTGCGGAAAGTGGAAAAACAACCCGATCTCGTTTTGTTAGATATCAACATGCCTGAACAGAACGGCCTTCATTTATGTGAAAAAATTCGGGACTACGTCTCTTGCCCGATCTTATTCTTAACAGCTCGAATCGAAGATGCAGATAAAATAGCGGGATTTCGTGCCGGAGGTGATGACTATATCCTGAAACCTTTCAGCATTCGCGAGTTGGGCGCCAGGGTCGAAGCACATATACGCAGGGAACAACGAATCCAAACTAAATCTTCGGTAAGGTTTAACAATGAATTGGTCATTGATTATACGGCCAGGGAGCTCTACTACCTGGATAAGCGAATTTCACTGCCCAAAAAAGAGTTTGATATTGTCGAATTGCTGTCCACGCATCCTAATATGGTGTTTGGAAAGGAACGCATATACGAAAAGATATGGGGCATGGACGAGCAAGGCGACAGTAACGTGATCGCAGAGCATATCCGGCGAATTCGCTACAAATTAAAGGAATACGGCTGTGATAATCAAATCGAGACCGTTTGGGGAGTAGGGTACAAATGGCCAAGTTCATGACTAGACTCCTGTTTTTAAAGCGATTGTCCTTACTGCACTCTTTTATGCTGTTGTGTGTGGTCACACTCGTTGCCGTGCTGGCCGTTATAACTATGGAGTTTGCTTGGGCGGAGAAGCTGCGGCTACGTTTCGGAGAAACGGATTGGGTGATGCCCTCCCTCGTCACGGCGGTTCTGCTCACCGTAGCGACTGGAATTGTCACCATGGCCGTTCTATTTTACAGATGGAAGCTAAAACGTCCGCTGGAGCTATTAAAACGAGCATCCGAAAACATTTCGGCCAACGATCTAGACTTCCGCATTTCCTATGACAGCCAGGATGAGATGGGCGAGTTGATCGTGCTATTTGAAAACATGCGCTCACAATTGGAAAAAAACCTTAAGACACTTTGGCGTTCAGTTGAAGAGCGCAAGCAGATCAATGCTATTTTTGCCCATGATCTGAGAACACCCCTGTCCGTGTTAAAAGGAAACGCCGAGCTTCTCGCCACCTATCTTCCCGAGAAGAAGTTGTCGGAAGAAAAGGTGCTGGACCTGATCCATACCATGAACCTTCACATCTTGCGTCTGGAGAGCTATGCAGAGGCCATGAACTCAATCCAGAGGCTGGAGGATGTGCCGTTGAACTTCCAATCGATGGATACGATCTCATTGACGGCTTTGCTGGACGGCAGCGCTGAACAAATCGCGAAACAGTACGGTATACGTTTCGTATCATCCGTCGAGTTTGATAATGCCTCAGTACATGTAGATCCCTATCTCGTCATGCAGATTTTTGAGAATATGGTGGCTAATGGGGCGAGATATGCAGCCAGTCAATTAAAAGTTCACTATGACCTGCAGGGTGGCATTATGAAGATTACCGTCTCAGAGGACGGTCCTGGTTTCTCTGACGAAGCCCTGAGTAAGGCTATGCTCCCTTTTTACCGAGGCGAAGTATGGGATGAGAGCGAACATCGCGGGCTGGGCCTATACGTTTGCAAGGTGTTCTGCGAAAAACATGAAGGTAGTCTTCAGATTGCAAACGGTCCTAACGGAGGTGGAAGCGTGACGGCAAGTATTTGGACGCAAGTTGATAAATAGTTGAAAATGATCTGATAACATCTCCTTATCTTGAATTCGAGGAGTGTTATCATGCTAAAACTAAAAAAAAGATTGTATATCACAATTAGCTGTTTGTTGTTATGTATCGCGTGGGCGACCCCCTTATCCGCCAATGAAGCCAGAGACAGGACAGAAGTTCTGCAGGAGATCGACGAATATATGAATCGGAGCATGAAGGCCAATCACATTAAGGCTGCTTCACTGGCGATTGCCAATAACGATGAGGTCTTTTACGCAAAAGGCTACGGGACATTTGCGGATGGCCAGAAGGTTACGGGCAACACCCCTTTCCCCATTGCTTCACTAAGCAAGTCCTTTACTGCATTGGCTGTTCTGCAGCTAGTGGACAAGGGTCGGATCAACTTGGATGCGACTTACGCTTCCTATTTTCCCGAGCTTTCTCCCCAGGACCCCCGTGTTCTTGACATCACGGTCCGTCATTTACTGAATCAGACGAGTGGTCTTAATGACAAGATAAATCCCGATATGACAAAGACTCCGCAATTCCAATCGTTGGCTGAAACGAACCAATTATTAAACACGATTCAACTTGCCCATATCCCCGGAACAGCCTACAGCTATCATAATCCCAATTACGTGCTACTGGCGAACCTCGTGGAAAGTGTTAGCGGAGAGCGCTTTTCGGATTATCTGAAAAAACATATTTTTGAACCGCTAGGAATGAATCATACCTTCAGTGTCAGCACGACGCAGCAATTCTATGAGAATAATACTATCCCGCTAGGACATTATCTGAGCTTGGGACGCGCTATAAGTCAATCCGAACCGCTTTGGTTCATTGAGGGCCCCGCCGGCATCGTTTCAACCGCAGAGGACATGTCCCTATGGATGCTTTCCCAATATAATGGCCGCCTCGTTTCCCCTGTGCTGATGAAACAATATCATGCCGCAGGAACGATCGGTCCGTACGGCGTGGGCTGGCTTGCAGGCCAAGATGCGTCTAACGGTCAAACGATCTCCCACAGCGGCATTTTCTGGACCTACAAGTCCGAAGAACAGGTTTATTTGAACGAGCAAATGGGCATTGCCGTAATGTTTAATTCTGGTATAAACGCTTATGTGAATTACTCGGCATTTATTGATGGAATAGCGGATATTATGAGGGGGCAGGAACCCCAAACCTCTTTTGTAAACGGTCGGAATATGGAAACGATCATGATTGCGCTGATCATCGCTACGCTTGTATGGGGCATCTATGCCTATTTTCGCATACTTCGAAAAAACCACCACCTAACGATCAGCAAATTGATTATGATCACGGTCGGTAGACTGATCCCGGTTCTAATTCTCTTGTCTCTGTTGCCATTGGTTACATTTATCGGCGGAGGACGTGTGCTGCCTTGGTTTGGCATCTGGACTACCCTATCAACTCCAATCATATGGCTTATGGTATGGTCACTTGTGAATTTCGTGCATTTGGCTTGTTATATCTATGTCTATTTTCAGAATACCAAAAACGACTATATGGAGTTACCTCAGTAATCGATTTTTTTGCTCCTTTAATTCAATTCTATTACACTGGCTGACTTATTAAGCTAATTTAGCTTCTGAAATTACAAAAAGCTTCTGTCTCACCGATGGGAACAGGTCCCTTTGGCGAGGCAGAAGCTTTCTTCTATACGATACTTTAGTAATTAACCGAACAGTTTTGCCGCGTGGCGTTGTTCGTAAGCAGCGATCTCATCGTCATGTTGAAGAGTCAGACCGATATCGTCCAATCCTTGCAACAGGAATTGACGACGGTGCTCATCCAGATCAAAATCGATATGCAGTCCGTATGCATCAGTAATCGTTTTGTTTTCCAGATTTACATTCATCTCATAACCTTCATGTGTCGCTGTACGTTGGAACAAGTCTTCAACTTGCTCTTCTGACAACTTGATTGGCAAGATTCCGTTCTTAAAGCAGTTATTATAGAAGATGTCTGCATAAGATGGAGCGATGACACAACGGAATCCATAGTCCAAAATCGCCCATGGCGCATGCTCACGGGAAGATCCACAGCCAAAGTTGGCACGTGAGATCAGGATGGATGCCCCTTCATAACGAGGTTTGTTCATTTCAAAGGAAGCATTATTGTTGCCCTCTTCATCAAAACGCCATTCATAGAACAAAAATTGTCCAAATCCGGTACGCTCAATCCGTTTCAGGAACTGTTTTGGAATGATTGCGTCTGTATCTACATTGACCCGGTCTACCGGTGCAACAATGCCTTGTAATGTTTTGAATTCTTCCATATTAAACGTTCTCCCTTCTGTCTGTTATAGATTAGATCGCTGCTTCTGTTTTGAAATTCCAGTCCCGTACGTCCACAAAGTGACCCTTAACCGCTGCTGCTGCTGCCATTGCCGGAGATACCAGGTGCGTACGTCCTCCACGTCCTTGGCGTCCTTCAAAGTTACGGTTGGACGTCGAAGCACAACGTTGACCTGGCTTCAATACATCCGGGTTCATTGCCAGACACATACTGCATCCCGCATCACGCCATTCAAATCCAGCTTCCGTAAAGATTTTATCCAAACCTTCTTGTTCAGCCTGAATTTTAACACGTCCTGAGCCTGGTACAACAATTGCTGTAACCTGACTGGATACCGTGTGACCTTTAGCCACTTGTGCTGCTGCACGCAGATCTTCGATCCGTCCATTGGTGCAAGAACCGATAAATACATAATCAATTGGAATCTCAGCGATTGGTGTTCCCGGTTCAAGTCCCATATATTCAAGCGCTTTTTCAGCCGCTTTGCGTTCGTTTTCTGTAGGCAATTCAGCCGGAACAGGAACTTTCGAAGAAATGTCGGTTCCCATACCTGGGCTTGTTCCCCAAGTTACTTGCGGAATCAATGTCTCCACATCGATTTCAACCACATGGTCGAACTCCGCACCCTCATCTGTTACAAGTTGTTTCCAACCCTCTACCGCTTCATCAAACTTCGCATCCGCTGGTACGTATTCACGTCCACGCAGATATTCAAATGTTGTTTCATCCGGCGCGATCAATCCTGCTCTTGCTCCACCTTCGATGGACATGTTGCAGACGGTCATACGCTCTTCCATGCTCAACTCACGGATGGACTCACCTGTGTACTCAATAACATAACCTGTTGCAAAGTCTGTACCGTATTTGGCGATGACTGCGAGGATCATGTCTTTTGCGGTTACACCCGGGTTACGTTTGCCGACAAAACGAACTTCCATCGTTTTGGCTTTTGCTTGTTGCAAACATTGAGTTGCCATAACGTGCTCAACTTCACTTGTTCCGATTCCGAATGCCAGTGCGCCAAACGCACCGTGTGTGGACGTATGACTGTCACCACATACAATCGTTTTACCCGGGTGAGTCAGACCCAGTTCAGGTCCCATAACGTGCACAACGCCTTGATCAATCGTGTCCAGATCATACAATTTCACGCCGAAATCACGGCAGTTTTGCGAAAGTGTATCAATTTGTTGTTTGGAGATAGGATCTGTGATGTTGAAACGGTCTTTCGTTGGAACGTTGTGGTCCATTGTTGCAAATGTCAGTTCAGGGCGACGAACTTTACGTCCGCTGAGACGAAGACCTTCAAATGCCTGTGGAGAAGTTACTTCGTGCACCAGATGCAGATCGATATACAGAATGCTTGGTTTGCCTTCTTCTTGATGAATTACGTGATTTTCCCAAATTTTCTCAAACATCGTTTTTTTACTCATCATTTTCACCTCATTATAAGTTCGGTCCTTGGAAGAGCCTCTGTTTTCTTTAAAAAGTGAAGCTCTTGAATGACATAAATATATCACCCCGTCCTTCATTGTTCCAAGATATAATATCTATAGATGTAATAG
Organism: Paenibacillus sp. W2I17; assembly: GCF_030815985.1. Classification (NCBI taxonomy): domain Bacteria; kingdom Bacillati; phylum Bacillota; class Bacilli; order Caryophanales; family Paenibacillaceae; genus Paenibacillus; species Paenibacillus sp. W2I17. The sequence continues at coordinate 244,181 of NZ_JAUSXM010000001.1, read as the reverse complement.
GTTTAACCTATAATGTAAGAAAGACAAATAAACCACTGCTCATCGCAGAGGTTTCAATTGATAACAATTATCATTATCAGATAAGTCTTATACTACGTTTCCGCTGCTTCGCTGTCAATGCTTTTTATCTAGAACATAAAAAAACAGCCCTGAACCCAGAGCTGCTTTCCTAGTTTCTGTTATGAAATGAAAATTATCATATCAACGCCTTCTATGAGAGCGCTTGTCCTACTACTGTATTACAAACCGTTTTTCGCAATCACATCTTTGTACCAATAGTAACTCTTTTTGCGTTTTCTCTCCAGTGTTCCATTGCCGTCATTATCCTGATCTACATAAATAAAACCATATCGTTTCTCCATCTCTGAAGAAGAATAACTAATCAGATCAATCACTCCCCAACTGGTATAGCCCAGCAGTTCAACACCGTCCAGAATTGCCTCATGCATCTGTTCAATGTGAGAGCGGAAATAATCAATACGATAATCATCCTGAATGCTACCATCCGCTTCAATCGTGTCTACCGCTCCAATCCCATTTTCAACGATAAACAAGGGCACCTCATAACGGCTATACAGTTCATTCAGTGAGATGCGCAGACCTACCGGGTCAATCTGCCAGCCCCAATCATTCGTTTGCAGATACGGGTTCTTCACCCCTCCAGTTGTATTGCCACTCACCTGCTCCAATCGGTCGCCATCCACACTTGATACCAGGGACATATAATAACTGAATGAGATAAAGTCCACAGTGTGTACTTTCAGAATCTCTTCATCCCCCTCAAGCATATCCAGGTTAATCCCTTTTTCGGCAAAAAACCTCTTCGTAAAGTACGGATACGCTCCACGCACCTGTACATCCGTGAACATAAGATTGAATTGATTATCCCGGGAAGCAACGAGTACGTCTTCGGGATTACATGTATGAGCGTATGTTGTCAGTTTGGTAAGCATACATCCGATCCGAGAGCCAGGAATGATCTCATGACAGTACTTTACTGCGAGCGCACTTGCTACAAATTGATGGTGCAACCCCTGATATACGGCCTGCTCCACATTTTCGAATCGCTCCGGAACAATACCACCACTCGTAAACGGATGACGAACAATGCTGTCAATTTCATTAAATGTAATCCAATACTTCACTTTGTCCTTATAACGGGTGAACACGGTTTTGCAAAAGTGAACAAAGTACTCGACGACTTTCCGATCCGTCCATCCACCATGGTGATTCACCAGATACATCGGCATCTCATAATGTGACAACGTAATCAATGGTTCAATCCCTTGTTTCAGCATGCCATCAATAACGCGGTCATAGAACTGCAAACCGGCTTCATTCGGCTCAGTTTCGTTGCCATTCGGGAAAATTCGCGTCCATGCAATGGATAGTCGCAACGTTTTGAGTCCCATCTCACCAAACAGGGCAAGATCCTCCTCGTAACGGTGGTAGAAATCAATGCCTCTGCGTTTCGGATATTCTCTGTCCGAGGTAGAATCCATCGCAGCCTTGATCTGTTCTTCATTGATCGCATTATGTTTTTTATACTCACTCTTGGCTACACCTTTTCGATAGATAGCAATGTCGGCTGTAGACAGACCTTTGCCATCCACATTCCACGCTCCTTCTGCCTGATTGGCAGCAATCGCTCCTCCCCATAGAAAATTTTCTGGAAACGTTCTTGTTGTATTGGTCATTGTGTATTCCTCCTTGGATTATCTCTGTGACTCTTTCATTCTTGCTCAATTGCGACTCATGACCCGATTGATATGAATAATCAAATACATCATCTCTTCGTTGGAGATCGTATGTTCAAACCGGGCTTCAATATAATCCTTGATTAGCAGTACGCAGGCTTCTTCCTGCGGATATTTATTCGCGATCTGCTCAAAGAGCTCATGATCCTGCGTGTTTAATGTTTTATGCTCAAAAAGTCGTTGAATGAAAAACTGCAAATGGGTCAAAAAGCGTGAATAGTTGATGCTGTGTGTATCCAGTTCCACTTGATAGTGAATTTTGATAATATTGAGTACATCCTTGACGGTATTGGTCATCATCATGACCTGATTCATATTGTCATCATTCTGCTGCGCATTAACGAGATGAAAGGCAATATTCGCCGCTTCCTCCTCAGGCAGGGAGAGACCAAGCTGTTTTTGAATGAGAGACAGACCATGCAACCCGATACTGAACTCCTGTGGATAGAACTTTTTCACTTCCCACAACATTCGGTTCTGGATCGTCATATTCTCCTTGAATCGCTTCATGGCCATATACAGGTGATCTGTTAATGCGACATAGAGATGATCACTCAGATGGCGGGACAATGTATGTTTGGCATGGGAGATGATTTCATCAGCCAGAATTAGATATTCTTTTGGTGTTTCCTTCATCAGGGCGGTGAGATCCGAAGAGATCGTTTCATTTTCAAGGACATAGATCTTCTCGATCTCATCCTCGCCCACGACATCTCCCGGTTTGCTCCTGTAGCCGATGCCCTTTCCCATCACAATAATTTCCTTGTCATCCTCACCACGTCTGGCAAGAACAATGCTCGAATTCAGTATTTTTATGACTTCCATATCAGGCTGCCTGCCTTTCATTCATATTTCAGCGGGTTATAACACCGTAATTAATGGTTTCCCCGGTCCTGTTGTCGCCGCAGTTTCATTGCCCAGTATCTCCAGATAATCCGATGAATTGGTCACAATTACAGGGGTCGTAGTGTCATAACCTGCGGCTTGTATAGCTTCAAGATCAAATTCGATCAGGAGCTGACCATGAGAGATCTGTTCTCCTTCGTTCACCTTCACATCAAAATGCTGGCCTTTCAGTTTCACTGTATCCAATCCGACATGAATCAGGAGTTCTACCCCCTCTACCGATTTCAGACCGATGGAATGTTTAGTGCGGAACACCGTCTCAACGGTACCATCAAACGGAGCAAACACCTTGCCAACACTTGGCTGAATGGCCATACCTTGTCCCATGGCTTCTTGCGAGAAGGCCTCGTCCTTCACCTCTCTTAATGGCAGAACTTTACCTTCCAATGGAGCAAACACCACTTTTTTGGACTTCATGCCGGAGGCCGAAGTTTGCGGCTGAGAATCTATACGGACTGGAGAAACGGGCTCAGCAGATGGCTTACCCGCTTTACCAGACTCCGCACTTGCTGCTGTATCTTGAAACCCGATTAGGAACACGCCTACAAAGGCAATAACGGAAGAAATCGCAACGGTAATCAGCGCATATAAAATATTGTTGGGATCATCACTGACAAAGATAGGCAATGTGGCAAGACCAGGGCCAACTGCTGTATACGCCTTTAGATTGACGATTCCCGCGAACATGCCCGCTGCTCCTGCGCCAATGAGGCATGCCAAAAATGTCTTTTTCAAACGGAGATGCACCCCGTAGATCGCTGGTTCAGTAATCCCGAACATACCGGAAATTCCGGCAGAGAGAGCGATCTGTTTCATTTTTGGGTCTTTCGATTTGAAAGCTACGGCGAGTGCCCCTCCTCCTTGTGCCATATTGGCAGCAAGCATTGAAACGAGGAACAGCGTCTCGTAACCTGGTGAAGCAATTGCTCCAAAAATTACAGGATAAAACACTTTGTGCATGCCAAACATCACGATAAATGGCATCAACATCGACATAATAACGACGGTTACCCAGCCCACTTTATCCTGTATCCAGAAGACACCTTCTGACATCCCTGTACCGATATATGTGCCCAATGGACCGATTGCAATCAGTGAGATAGGGGCAACTATCAGGATAACAATGAGCGGCTTCAAAAATATTTTCACAGGACCGGGTGATACTTTATCAGCGAAACGTTCGATATACGACATGAACCAAACGGTCAAAATAATTGGGATAACGGAAGTGGCATAAGCGACATTGGGTACGTTCATGCCAAGGAAATATACCGGTTCCTCTCCACCCAGAAGACCAATCATGTTTGGGTGAAGCATAACGCCTCCAAGTAATACGGCTATATATGGATTGGCCTTGAACTTATTAGCACTTGAGAAGGCAAGCAGCATGGGCAGGAAATAAAATCCTGCATCCGCAATTGCGTTCAAAAATACGTAGGCCTGATCTTCTTTTGCCATAATGCCAAAGACGGTAGCCAGCAACAACAGAGCTTTGAGCATTCCAGAGGCTGCAATGGCCGGTATAATCGGTTGGAAGATGCCTGCGATGACATTGGCAAAAGCATTAAACAAACCCTTGGGACTGTAATCCCGTGGAGGCTTAACCTCATCACTGGCCGTTTCCGTGCTTATTAATGGAGCCAGTTCGTTATATACATAACTTACATCATTACCAATGATGACCTGATATTGCCCGCCACTATCCACGGCTCCTATAACTCCATCCAACCGTTTGATCTCTTCTGTATTGGCAAGCTTTGAATTTTTAAGTGTAAAACGTAATCTTGTTGAACAATGAATTACTTGATTGATGTTATTATTTCCACCTACATGCTCCAAAATTTCCTGAGCCAGCTTTTTGGAATTCATAACGACACCTCCGTCATTTCTTCTTGATGGGAACAAAAAAAGACCTAAAAAGGGTAGGAAAAAGAAACTCTTCCCACCCAATCTAGGTCTTGCCTGCCGAACAGTAACACGCCATCGTTGGATGAATGTTATTCAATTATATAAACGAAAAAGAATATGAACATTTGAAATGGTTCTGTACTACCACTTGAAACTGGCACACATGAAAACGTTGATTTTGTTTTACCCGGGTAAGTGGTTCTTATTAAGCGTTTTCAAAATCAGTATATCAACTCTTCTGATGGAGTGCAAGCGGTTAAGCGAAATTAATGATTTCTTCATCTGTAATGATATAATGGTGGCATAACGAAAGGAATGACCAATGACGATGGAATTCAGACAACTTCAATATACGCTGCAAATTGCGGCCGAACGAAATTTCTCCCGGGCAGCAGAGAAGCTGCATATTGCCCAGCCTTCATTAAGCCAGCAATTATCCAAATTGGAAAAAGAATTGGGTGTGCTGCTGTTTCAGCGTAATACCAGTACCGTGGAGTTAACCCATGCGGGTGTTACGTTTGTCGAGCAAGCCCAGAAGATCGTAGATGCTGTGGAGCTATTGCGTCAGGAAATGTCCGATATCTCCCAGCTTCGCAAAGGTAAAGTCGTTGTAGGCAGCATGCCGATCACGGGATCACACCTGCTCCCACACGTGCTTCCTGCGTTTCAACAAGCTTATCCCGAGATTGAGGTTACCTTATTGGAAGACTCCGGGCTTACGCTTGAGAAATTGACAGCAAGCGGCAAAGCAGATCTCAGTCTGTTATCTCTTCCTTTACAAGAGCCAAGTCTCGCCTACGTTGCCATTGGAGAGGAAAAGATTGATCTGGCGGTTCCCCCGAATCACCCTCTAGCACGCAGGGCAGATCCGGAGCATCCGATTCCTGTGCGAATTGAAGAACTTCGGGATGAACCCTTTGTTGTGTTGAAAAAAGGACAGGGTTTCCGCAAACTTACATTTGATCTCTGTGAGCAGGCCGGTTTTGATCCCCAAGTTGTGTTTGAAAGCACAAATATTGAGACTGTTCAGTCGCTGGTCGCCACAGGTATGGGTATTACACTGGTTCCACGCTTTATTGCCCGTGCGCCGCGCAGTGAGTTCGTACCTGTGTATGTGCCACTTGCTGAGCCTACTCCCAGCAGAACACTTGTTGTGGCTTATCGTCAAGGCAGAGTGCTTTCGAAGGCAGCCGAGGCATTCATCCATACTTTTCAACAAACCGTGGCCGAACTGTCAATGGGAGACTAAGAAATTGCTCTATGGTATAGGTACATTTCTTTAGGTACATTTCTTTAGGTACATTTCATACTGAACCAAAACAAAGGCTTGACCCTTATGGGCCAAGCCTTTGTCATATACTCGTTTCCCGCATCCGCAGGATAAAGTTCTTACTTTGCAATCACAGTAACTGGTTACAGTACAATGTTGCTTGTTAAGTTGTTTAGCTTCAATGCCAATTTATAATGTTAACGTAGAAACGTACATAAGAATACTTCATGTCTGGCGGTTTATTTACGCAAATTACGATCGCTTGTCAGCCTGTTTTGCTGATTCATTACACGGCCTTCGTCCTGAACAGTTGAATCAGGGGGTGATAGCCCTCCTGCTCCATTCTCTAAGAATGCCCTTAAGTGATCTTCCCTTGTGTTATCCTGTTCCAGTCTCCTGAGCGTATCTTTCACATGGTTGTCCATTGATTGATCATCCTCCTTGGTGACGGGATAGTTATCATTACCCGCGTCCTGGAAGAATAAACACTTTTTCTGAAGAATTTTATTTCAGTTTTTATTTTCCGCCAAAATAAACGCCAGGTCGACGGTCTTCAAATACGGGAATCCGTCCGCGAACCTCATCTACCAGAGATGGACGAATAATTCCGGTCACGATCTCTTCCTCTTCACCACCTTCAGCCACAATCTCACCCCAAGGATCAATGATAAGGGAATGTCCGAAAAATTCGGTCTCTCCCCCTTTACCTACACGGTTACAGGCGATCACATACATCTGGTTCTCAATCGCTCGTGCCGTAAGTAACGTACGCCAGTGGTGCAGACGAGGGTTCGGCCATTCGGCGGGTACAATCAATGCTTTGGCCCCGTTGAGAGCAAGGGTGCGGGCAAGTTCCGGAAACCGGATGTCATAACAGATCGAAGCACCCGCTGTAAGACCGTTCTGCAATTCAAAAATTTCAGGTTCCGCACCTGGCTGTAAATATTTCTCTTCGTCCATCAGACGGAACAAATGTAATTTATCGTATCGTGTTACCTGTTTTCCTTCACGATCATAAGCGTACATTGTATTGTATATTTGACCATCCCGTTTCTCAGCAATTGAACCGCCAACGATGGATATTTGATGTTTTTGAGCAAAAGCAGACAGCCATTCCCGAGATTTCTGGCCTTCCGGGTCAGCGAGTTCATGAATTTGAGTCAAAGCGTATCCGGTATTCCACATCTCAGGTAACACAGCCAGCCCCAGATCCGGATATTGTTCTACCGCACGCTCAAGCAACGTCTGCATATGTTTATGATTGGCCTCAGGGTCTCCGAGTTGAATATCGCCCTGAATCAGGGCTACACGCATTTCTCCCTGTTGTTTTTCTGTCATGACAAGCACTCCTCTGAACCGTAATACCTGCTATCATAGCTTGATCCTCTTGAGGACTGCAAGCCTGTTTTAATATGAACTTGCACACAACAACTCAGGGAGCAGGGTCAACAATCGATCACTCGTGAGCGCATCACCCACATTCCAGATTGACTCCTCCACAGGGTATACGTGACCATTCTGCACAGCCGGAAGGGCCTGCCAACTGGGACTTTTCATCAGCATCTCTGTAGCCTGTCTTGCCACAACTTCCTCAGGCAGCATAACAAATACATGATCTCCCGCATACTGACGTACCGCTTCAGCCGAAATTTCCTTATAGGCTCTGCCTGCCGCAAGTGCTTCCTTCACTTTGGTAACTGGCCTGAATCCCATCGGATGATATAACATAGGCGCCAGACCGATATTGCCCATAACAAATAATCGTGCACCCCGATGGTATGTAAATACGGATGCCGTTTCCCCCTCTTCAATCACAGTATGGATCTTCGCCCACATCTGCTCAGTACGCTCCGCATAGGAGGTTAGCCAATGTTCAGCCTCCGGTTGTCTGTCAAACCAGCTACCCAATCTGCGCATTCGTTCTTCCAACGTGGCATGTGAATTGTAAGCAAGCGTCGGTGCAATCCGGGAAAGTTGTTCATACTGCTGTTCATTGCTGCTATCAAAAATAATCAAGTCCGGCTTCATGATAACAGCGGCTTCCACATTAACCGGAGCGACCGCGTCATATGTCCGTTCTTCTAGCAACTGAATGCCCAGCATCAGCATATCCCCAGCGGAATCTCCGTAATACATAATTCGCTCCGGATTTACTGGAATATTCACATCATGACCCAACCAATCTTGTACTAATGTCTGCTGCTGAATCGATCTGTCATATTGACGAGGAGATAATCCGGTCATTTGGCGAAAACGCCTGCTGAAATAATACTCATCCTTAAACCCCACGCGACTCGCTATATCCCGAAGGGGTTCATCTGATTTGCGAAGCCATTCCTTGGCATGTTTAATGCGTACATGATTCACATAATCGAGCGGCTTGTGACCCGTGAGTTGTCTGAAAAGGGTCGTATACTGTACAGGTCTGATTTCCGCAAGGCGTGCCAGTTTCTGTACAGTGATTTCTTCAGTATAATGATCGTCCACATATTGAATCGTACTGTGTAGCCTTGCTTCCATACTCTGTTCCGTCTTTGGAGAAGTGTACCGGGTAATGATCATCTCCATCCATTTTTGGAACTGTGCATTCAGATGACTGTATTCGGCATCTGTTTTATAATTCCGAATGACATACATCTGTTCCAGCAGTCCACTTAACGGTGCATAGGGATAACCATTCAATTGGTTTCTGTGCTCAAATACAGGGCGGGTAAAGAGCTCGGGATCACCCGTCAACACATGAATAACATCAAAAGCCATTATGATATATTTCAATTCCGAGTTATTACGATGTTCAATCTGGTACCCCTCTCCCGAAGAAAGCGGATAAACACATCCCGTAGTAAACGGAAACTGTTCATGTCCTATATATAAACGCCCATCCCCTTCTTCACAGATCAGGAAGGCATGTTTCTCGCAAGCAACTTCCAGCATCACCTGTTCAGGTGGTTCAATTCGACGTACCAGATGATCCAGCCGAAACATGAATGCTGAAAAGAACAACGCTCCCCCATCGGCATCCAAAGCCTGCATGTCGGTTCACCTCGTTTTTCTAAAATGAGAATAATTATCAATCATTCTGTATGGTCTGATTATAAGCGAGCGATTGTTAATAATCCAGATATGACTTTATTCAGCAAAAAAGAGCGTTCAACGAAATGTTGAAGGCCCCTTTCACTTTTTTTTATAACTGCATTACTCAAAGGTGTTACTGCTGCCTCACTAGCTCATCACCATTATTGAATCATCTGTTTTGGCAGCTCTTGTAACAGCCACTCCCTGGAAAGAGCATCACTAGAAGCTTTTACGATATTAAAACGATATACTTTTCCTTCTTTCACCGCAGGCAGGTTCTTCCAGATTGTACTATCCAGCAATTCCTTGGTGGATTGCTTCGCATCGTCGGTCGCTGGATCCAGAATAAATATCCGATCACCGGCAAATTCAGATAACTTTTCAGTCGAAATCTCTACAAATCCCATGTCTTCATCCAATACTTTCTGGATTTCCGCGGTTGGCTTCAGCCCGTCTTTTCCGTATAACAACTGTGGCAATCCTGCACCCGCCATTACAAACAGACGATTCCCGGGATACATGGTGAATACCGAAGCGGTCTCCCCTTCTTTTAATCCATTCTCATGAAGTTGCGTCCACATCTCTTCAGTCGCTTTTTGATGAGCCGTAATCCAATCCTCCGCTTCTTGTTTCTTATTCAACAAATCGCCAAGGATACGCATGCGATCTTCTATTAAACCAAAAGAATCAAATGTAACCGTGGGTGCAACCTTTGCGATCTGATCATATTGAGCCTCGTCACTGTTGGAGAAAATGATCAGATCGGGATTCAGGTCTAATGCCTTTTCCACACTGATCGGAAATCCTACATCTTCTGCCTGAGCAACCTGATCATCAAATACGGTTCCCTCTTGACGAAGTATGCCGACAGGAACAACACCAAGCGCGAGCAGATCCCCTGTAACTTCTCCATGATAGATAACTCGCTTCGGATTTACAGGAATCTCAACTTCATGGCCAGTCCAGTCTTTGAATATCCGGGTCTCGCCCTCATTCGTTTCTTCAACTGCAGTCGTGGTCTCTGTCGTTTCTGTGGCTGCTTTGGAATCATCAGCGCCAGCAGCAGGTGTTGCAGCCTGATTTCCACAAGCCAGTAGCAGAATGGATAACCATGTGATCGTTAACAATACTCCCGTATTTCGTATGCCCTTTTTCATTTCTATTTCTCCCCCTATATCATGTGCGTTGTGCCAGAAATTAATGATATTGATTATCATTATCGGATATTATCATAAAACATGGCTTCTCTCAGCTCAATGGACAAAACGAAATGAGCACTTTCAGTTTTGTACAATACTCCGCTCTTTGCTCCTATCTACTGTATATTCAAGTGCATTTCCCTCTATACAGCTCGGGATTGGCGTGATAAATTAATGAGAACTATTTGCCATTATTAATAACCGGAGTGATGAATATAATGACCCATTCAGACCATATAACTGCTCGTTCAGCCTTTACGATACCGACTTCTGATGTGATGGCACAGCTGCCAACGCAATTTTTTGCTACCCTTGTTCAAAATGTAAATCGCGAAATCGCAAGTGGTCATGACGTGATCAATCTGGGTCAGGGGAACCCGGACACACCGACACCACCCCATATTGTGAAAACACTGCAAGAGTCGGCTGAAAATCCCCTCTACCACAAATACTCCCCTTTTAGAGGGTACTCTTTCCTGAAGGAAGCTGTCGCCAAACGTTATAAGGAAGATTACAACGTTGATCTGGATCCCGAGACTGAAGTTGCGATTCTGTTCGGAGGCAAAACAGGTCTAGTTCAGTTACCCCAGGTCCTGCTTAACCCCGGCGACACCGTTCTCGTTCCAGACCCGGGTTACCCGGATTACTGGTCTGGTGTTGCACTTGCCAAAGCAAACATGTCATTTATGCCTTTACTGGAGTCCAATGCATTCCTGCCTGATTACGAAGCCGTTACTGCGGAAGATCGGGAGAAGGCCAAGCTGATGTTCCTGAACTACCCCAACAACCCAACGTCAGCAACGGCGCCCCTTTCGTTCTACGAAGATACGGTAGAATTCGCCATTCAAAATCAAATCGTAGTAGCCAGCGACTTTGCTTACGGTGCAATTGGATTCGACGGACATCGTCCAGTAAGTTTCCTGCAAGCCCCTGGTGCCAAAGAAGTGGGCATTGAATTCTATACGTTATCCAAAACATACAATATGGCTGGATGGCGTGTTGGATTCGCACTCGGTAACGCAGAGATTGTCTCTAAAATCAATCTGCTTCAGGATCATATCTATGTCAGTCTTTTCGGTGGGATTCAAGCTGCGGCAACAGAAGCACTGACTGGCTCCCAGGAATGTGTTGCCTCGCTGGTTTCACGTTACGAATCCCGTCGCAATGCGTTTTATGACGCTCTATCCTCCATTGGCTGGCAAGCTTCGAAACCAGCAGGTTCATTCTTCAGTTGGTTGCCTGTACCTGCCGGTTATACCTCCGCTTCATTTGCAGACTTGTTACTGCGAGAAGCCAAGGTGGCCGTAGCACCAGGTATTGGTTTTGGTTCGCATGGCGAAGGCTATGTGCGCGCGGGACTGTTAAGTGATGAAAACCGATTACGCGAAGCTGTGGAGCGGATTGGCAAGCTGAATTTATTCAAGTAATTTACAGGACCATAACCCCTTTGCATATGCCAAGTTTCCATGGTATGTTATAAGAAATATTGAACGAAACGTGATGACGGGACCAGTAAGAGAATATCAGTCGCGCCCAGAGAGTAAATTCCACCCTGCTGAAAGAATTTACCGTGACTCTTCTCTGAAACCTACCCCTGAGCGGCCTGTTACGTACAGGACAGTGCCTTCTGTTACAGGGCATGAAGCCGGATGATTTAATCATCAATAAAGGTGGTACCGCGGAAGTAACGAACTTTCGTCCTTTTTAACTAAAGGGCGGGAGTTTTTTTTGTACCCGCAAAAGCCTGCTCCAGAAGCACTTATTAATCATGTTTAAGGAAGTGAAACCATGACTTCACGTATTGTAGTTAAGATTGGAAGCAGCTCGCTTACAACGGAAGAAGGCGGTCTGGATCGCAGTTCGATCACTTTTTTTGCCGGAGAAATTGCAGCATTGGCTGATCAGGGCCATGAAGTGCTTTTGGTCACCTCTGGAGCGGTAGCGGCCGGATTCCGGGAGATCGGTTACCCTCAGCGCCCCAAACTGCTACATGAGAAACAAGCCGCAGCAGCCGTTGGGCAGGCATTACTGATGCAGGCATATCAACAGGCTTTTGCAGCGCACCGCGTTACTACGGCGCAAATTCTGTTAACTCGTACAGACTTTCACAGTCGTAAACGCATGGGTAATGCAGGTATGACTGTGGAGGAACTGCTCAATCAGCGAGTGATTCCGATTTTTAATGAGAATGATACGGTGTCGGTGGACGAATTGAAGTTTGGTGATAACGATCTGTTGTCCGCATTGGTTGCAAACCTGGTGAAGGCACAGCATCTGATCATTCTTACCGATACCAACGGCCTGTACACCGCAGATCCGCGTAAAGATCCTTCTGCCGTACGTTACGACCGTATCCCCGAGATAACGGCTGAGATCTACGCTTTTGCCGGCGGTTCAGGATCAACGGTTGGTACAGGCGGAATGCGATCCAAAGTTGATGCAGCCAAGGTTGCTACACGTGGAGGCGTACCTGTATTCGTGGGAAGTGTGAAAGAACCTGGAGATATGCAGAAAGCAGTTGATGGCACGGGCAAAGGAACTTACTTTGAGACACGACTCGCTTCACTATCCCGTAAAAAGCAGTGGCTGGGCTTCATGTCTACTCCGCTGGGAACAGTCGTTGTGGATGATGGTGCTGAAGAAGCACTTGTCCATGGGGGCCACAGTCTTCTACCTGTAGGGGTCAAGCGGGTACTTGGAACTTTCCATGCAGGAGACGTCGTAGAGGTCATTGGAATGGATGAAACCTTGCTCGGTCGCGGTATTGTCAATTATGATGATGACCAGCTTCGACTCATTGCCGGACTTCCCAGTGGAGATGTGATGAAACAACTCGCCAGCATCCACAGACTTGAAGTTATTCATAGAGACGAATGGATTACGTTAAAATAACTATGAAGCTATATAGTGGTTAAAATTTTAACTTTATATATATGAGGAGGAATTACGATGAGTGAAGTCAGAGAAAAAGCCAGCAAAGCCCAAGCCGCGGTTCCACAGCTGAACCGATTGAATACAGAACAGAAAAATATAGCCCTGCGTGTCATGGCAGATGCTTTGATTAAGGAGACGGATTCCATCATTACGGCAAACGTCGAAGATCTGGTACGAGGCAGAGAACAAGGCACGCCGGAATCCATGCTGGATCGTCTCGCACTTAATCAGGAGCGGATCGCAGGCATTGCTGAAGGATTACGTCAGATTGCAGATCTGCCTGATCCAGTTGGTGAAGTGTTAGAGACATTCACCCGTCCAAACGGATTACATGTTGAAAAATTAAGAGTGCCGATTGGCCTGATTGGCATCATCTACGAAGCTCGCCCTAATGTAACTGTAGACGCAGCCGGATTATGTCTCAAAACAGGTAATGCAGTGCTTCTGCGCGGCGGCTCCTCTGCCCTGTCTTCCAATCGTAAAATTGTGGAGGTGCTGCATCAGGCACTCACAACGACAGACATGCCTGCTGATGCTTTGCAACTGGTTGAAGATGCAGATCGTGCTTCCGTAGATGAGATGCTCAAGTTGAACGGGCTGCTGGACGTTATCATTCCACGCGGAGGAGCTTCCCTCATTCGTAATGTGGTTGCCAACGCAACGGTACCTGTCATCGAAACTGGGGCGGGCATCTGCCATACCTATGTGGATGAATCAGCCGATCCAGTTATGGCAGCCGAAATTGCCATCAATGCCAAGGCACAACGTCCATCCGTATGTAACTCCATGGAAACGTTGCTGCTGCATGCCGCATACGCGGAAGAGCATCTGCCTGCTCTTGCCGAGCAATTCCGTGAGGCCAGTGTGGTCTTGAAAGGTTGCGACACGGTGCGCCGTCTTGTTCCTTCTGCCCTTGAGGCAACCGAGGAAGACTATGCGACCGAGTACAACGACTACATTTTAAATATCCGGGTGGTCGAGAACCTGGACGAAGCGATGCAGCACATCGCACATTATGGAACCAAACATTCCGAGTGTATCGTAACCCGGGATACAGCCCATGCAGAGCGCTTTATGCATGATGTGGATGCAGCAGCCGTCTATCACAATGCGTCCACGCGTTTCACTGACGGATTTGAATTTGGCTATGGAGCCGAAATCGGAATCAGTACCCAGAAACTGCATGCACGTGGACCGATGGGACTGCCAGCACTGACGTCAACCAAATATCGGATTACAGGCAATGGACAGATCCGTCAATAATATCCCAGCACCAGTTATATAGGAGGAACGATAAATATGAGTCAAGAGCAACAGACGTTACTACAACAGAAGATTACTTTCCACGGAGCAGGCGCGATGGCTGAAGCCATCGTGCGCGGACTGATCTCCCGCCTGGTCGTTCGTCCTCAGGATATTACGATGCTGAACCGCAGCAACCAGAAACGTCAGGAGGAGCTCAGCACCCGTTATGCAGTACATACCGGAACGGCTTCACAATCTCTGGATCACCTTGCCTCCACTCCGGTCATTGTACTCTGTATGAAACCCAAAGATGCTGCCGCAGCGTTGCGCGAACTCGGTCCGCTATTATCACCGGATCAACTGATCGTGTCTGTCATTGCCGGATTATCGATCCGCACGATGCAGTCCTTGCTTGGGCGTAAACAGCCAATCGCGAGAACCATGCCAAATACATCCAGTACCATTGGACTTGGCGCTACCGGGCTTGCCTTCTCTGCGGAGATTACGGATGAACAGCGCAGTACGGTGATGACCATGTTTGAAGCGGTTGGTATCGTGACCATCGTACCTGAAGATAAACTTGAAGTACTCACAGGGATTTCCGGAAGCGGCCCTGCTTATGTATACTATTTAATGGAGGCCATGATTGCCGCAGGTATTCGTGGTGGCTTATCCAGCCAGCAATCTCGTGATCTCACTGTTCAGACAGTGCTGGGCGCGTCACGTATGGTACAACAAACCGGTTTGGAACCGATGAAGCTTCGTAGTGATGTGACATCCCCGGGAGGGGCAACCCAGGCAGCACTGAAAACGCTTGACGAAGGAGATTTCTTTGAAAATGTAATCGCAGCCGTCAACCGCTGTGCAGAGCGCTCACGGGAGATGGGAGCTGCTTTGGAAGGGGATTTAAAATGAATAACATGTGCACAGCCACATATCGTCTGCATGATGATCATGCAGACTTTCGCAAGAAAGCTCAGTCCATCGCGATTGGCATGACCGTGGGTAGCTGGACGGAGTTACCGCAAGCACAACGTGAAGCAATGCAGAAGCATCTGGGCGAAGTAATCAGCGTAGAAGTCCATGAAGCTGATGGCATGGCTGCGGGTGAGCGTTACGCTGATATTACCATTGGATATCCTGATGTTAACTTCAGTTGTGATATCCCAGCCCTGCTCGTGACGGTCTTTGGCAAAATTTCAATGGATGGCCGGATCAAACTAACAAAGCTTGGTTTCTCGGATGGCTTCCTCAGTGCATTCCCGGGACCCAAGTTTGGACTGAATGGTGTTCGTGATCTGCTTGGTGTACACGACCGACCACTGTTAATGAGTATCTTCAAGTCAGTTATTGGGCTAAATGCAGATGAACTGCGTGAACAATTTATTCGTCAGGCTCTTGGTGGCGTTGATCTGATCAAGGACGATGAGATTCTGTTCGAGAATAAATTGACACCCATCGAAAAAAGAGTCGAGGTCTGCATGAAAGCTGCCGAACAGGCACGCAAGGAGACCGGCAAGAAACTTCTGTATGCAACCAATCTTACAGGACCTACATCTCGTCTGAAGCAACAAGCTGAACGTGCCATTGACGCTGGAGCAAATGCATTATTGTTCAACGTATTGTCATACGGAT
This sequence comes from Paenibacillus sp. W2I17, assembly GCF_030815985.1. Classification (NCBI taxonomy): domain Bacteria; kingdom Bacillati; phylum Bacillota; class Bacilli; order Caryophanales; family Paenibacillaceae; genus Paenibacillus; species Paenibacillus sp. W2I17. Next base: position 228,252 of record NZ_JAUSXM010000001.1, on the reverse strand, counting down.
ATGATGTCCTGCATGAGCTCAGCAGTGATCCTGATATCAATGTGCCGATTATGGCTCACCCTGCTCTTGCAGGTGCACTGTATCCTTCACCACATTACGGCATCTCGGCTTCGGTTGTACTTGGCCAGCTGATGCGTCTTGCGGGTGCCGATCTGGTGCTCTTCCCTTCTCCTTATGGTTCGGTTACGATGCCGAAGGAAGAAAACATGGCGATCACGGAGCAATTACTGACAGCTGATCTGCCAGTACGAACCAGTATGCCAGTGCCTTCAGCCGGTATACACCCAGGCCTTGTACCGCTTATATTGCGCGACTTTGGCACAGATGTCATCGTTAATGCTGGTGGCGGTATACATGGGCATCCTATGGGCACTGAGGCAGGCGGACGTGCATTCCTGCAAGCGAGTGAGGCAGCCCGGCGTTCCATTCCACTCGCGCAATATGCAACCGAGCATCCTGAGCTGAAAAGCGCATTGGACCTGTGGGGTGGCGAACGATGAGAAGTGATAAAAAAACAGTCATTTTCTGTGACTTTGATGGTACGATTACCCTCTCGGACAACATCGTAGCGATCATGAAACATTTCAAGCCTGAGGGCATTGAAGCGATTATGAAAGATACGATTGAGCAGAACATCTCGTTGCGTGAAGGTGTTGGAGCTATGTTTGCTCTTCTGCCTGCGTCGCAGAAAGATGAAATTGTGGAATTCGTGCTTGGACAAGCGGGGATCCGTGAAGGATTCAGCGAGTTTCTTGACTACGTTCGCAGCGAAGGGATCGAATTCAATGTGACCAGCGGTGGCATGGACTTTTTCATTGAACCGTTACTCGCACCATTTCATATCCCGCAGGATCATGTCTATTGCAACGGAGCTGACTTCTCGGGTGAAACCATTAAGATTGAATGGCCGAATCCCTGTCAACCTCCTTGTGAGAATGGCTGCGGCATGTGCAAAACAACAGTGATTCGTACCTTCCCGGAAGGTCAATATAATCGAATTCTTATTGGAGACAGTCTGACAGATTTTGAGGGTGCAAAGATTGCCGATCTCGTCTACTCCCGCTCCATTTTGACGGATAAATGTATTGAACTTGGTGTGGACCATGTGCCATTCGCTACCTTTTACGATATCATCGAAGATATGAAACAGAAGCAAACACAAGGAGTGCTGTAAACGATGGGCTTTGAAAAGATTACATTGGAACACAAACGTCAGGTCCTTGAAGAACTGGCTGATATTAAAGCGTTGTTCGCCAGCCGTAACTGGTTCCCCGGAACAAGTGGCAATCTGTCGATGCGTGTAGGAGACTTTGACCCAGAGCAATTTTATTTTGCGGTTACTGCCTCAGGCAAAGACAAATCTCTTCGCACACCGGAAGACTTCCTTTTTGTAGACAAGCATGGTAAAGCGATTGAAACAACAACGTTGAAACCAAGTGCCGAAACGTTGATTCACTGCGAAATCTATCGTTTGACCGGCTGCGGTGCTGTATTCCACGTGCATACCGTGTTTAACAACCTGATCAGTGAATTCTTTGGAGCAGATGGGCACGTACCGATTCAAGGAATTGAATTGATCAAGGCTTTTAACATTTGGGAAGAAAATGCGGAGATTCGTGTACCTGTCCTGCCTAACTTTGCGGATATTCCATCTATCGCTGAATTGGTGCCAGGTGTACTTGATGCCAATGTACCAGGGATCTTGCTTCGGAACCACGGTATTTATGCCTGGGGTAAAAGTGCTTTTGAAGCGAAACGTCATCTGGAAGCGTTCGAGTTCCTGTTCGAAGTGATGTACCGTCAACTTCTGCTGAAGGGCGCTACGAAATAGCAATCATTTATTCGAAATCAAAGCTGCACAACCAAAAACACGCCAGAGGCTGATATACATAGCCCTTGGCGTGTTTTTATGTTATGGGTTAACAGCGATTGAAAGGTTACTCTGTCATCGTAGTGTCAGTGTAAATAATCTTTAATTCAACTTGGATCGTAAATTACAGTCGATCATCCCGATCCTTGAATAAAAAGAGACTGTCTGCTCCCTCATCATTTCGATGAGCAGCACTATGGATCCCCGTTCCCCTCTGCTTGCCAAACAGCAGTTTCAAACCGCCAAAAATGAGCAGCAAGGATACAATGACGGTGTTCAAATAGGAACGGATCTCATAGGTCATGAATGCATTAGGGAAGAGCTCATTCAGCTGTGGAATGACAAGACGGATCGTCAGGTAATATAGACCCAGCGCGGCAATCCCAAATCCAATCAGACGCTGATGCCGGGCCCAGTCTTTGAAGATCGGTTGATCAACCAATGGCTCGCGTCCATAGCGACTGGAGCACTGTAGCCCGTCAAAGAAGCTGTAGAACCAGATCAACGGAATCATGAACAGGAACACCGATAAATGAAGCAGGTCCAGAACATAGATACTTGCAAGGAACAGGAACATTAATTGTATGCCTCTTTTTTGCAATCCCAGATAGAGATGACCCGCACCTGGAAAAGCGGATAACAGCGTTGCAAGCACTTTGCTACGTCGTCCCGCTACTCTGCCCATCTCCAATTCTTCGAATAATGTCCGATCCTGTAATATCTCACCAGCCTGCTTACGGTGGACATGCTGCACCGCGTCAAACATGCAGTATACCCATATTACAGGCAGTATGAGTAGGAACATCAAAAATACCGATTCATTGGTGATCGAAGCCACAAAAACCATCATGGCAAATGAACCAAAGAACGCCATCAGGAAGGACAACCCACGATGCAACAATCCCAGATGAAGATGTCCCAATCCTGGAACAAATGAGAGCAAAATAGTGAAGAATCGTTCACCTTCACTGCCTTTTCGGTACATGGGTTGACCATAGGGCCCCTCAGGATGGCCATATTCACCACCTGGATGTTGATGCAGCTCATCTTCATTCATCTGCTCCATAGGCCCTTGCTGACCCATGTATGCTCCCTGGTAGGCTGCCCCTTGGTGTGGAGGCGCTCCATAAGCCGCACCGAATCCCCTATAATGTGCTTCTCGGGCAGAAGGTGTACGGAGCAGAACAATAACCATATCCAGCATGCTGATCCCCCAGAAGAAAGCAGCAAAAAGTGCACCGAAAATCATTAAATCTTGTTCATTAGTGACCATTGCTAACATGAATGAGCCAACAGCTGTTCCGAAGAAAAGCAATGGATAAATCACGGCTCTTGCGGCCCGACCCCAATACATAAAACCAAGACCGGGTATCAGGTTTAATAGAAATGCGAGTAATTTGTTACGATCTGAGTGCACAGTCGTCATCCTTTCTTTTCAGGCAATGCGAAACCATTTATGGTTTAGGCTTGAGGTTATCCAGCCATGAAGTGGCTGCCTCCGTCCATTTCTCGGTAAAAGACCCTCTGTGGTCGCCATCCTGGAACTTGTGATATGGTGCTACCTTGTCAAAAAGTCCAGACGAGAGGAAGATCAATGTCAAACAGGCTGCTACCGCGTAATGGAACACTTTATGATCAAGCCAGCGCCGGTTTCGTCCAGCACGGAATTTGCGTTGTACCTTGGGTGATTGAATGCCCTCAATCCGATGCATGACTGAATCCGCAAAACCTGTTGGGTCATGTAGCGGAGGCAGTTCCCCATGGATACCGAGTGCTTCCAAATAACTGTCCATCACATCCGGGTCTTCCATCAGAAGCTGTTCCATTTGGTTCGCTTGAGTTTCACTCATATGGCCTTCAATATAATCAATCCATTGCGCAGTGGTATATTTCTCCTGTTTACTCACGCCATTCATCCTCCTTCCAATGTTTTCGAATCCACTGCCGGGCACGATACAAGCGGGATTCCACAGTCTTCACAGCCACCTGTGCATCACTGGCAATCTGCTCATAATTTTTTTCGCTTAGATAATACGCAGTGATAATGTCACGATGCTGAGCAGGCAACTGATTAATTCGTTCGCGAAGTTTATCCTGACGCTCTTCACGAACGAGACGGGTAAGAACGTCTTCATCCCGTCCGGGCATATTGATTATTTTTTCTTCTCCACCCAGATCCTCAGCAGTTCGTCTGCCCAGCTTGCGTTTGGCATCAATCGCTTTGTGAAAGGCAATTCGGGTTAACCACGTTTTGAAACCTTCAGAACGGTAGTCGGGGAGAGACTTATACATCTGTATGAACGCCTCCTGAGCTGCATCCTGTGCTTCCTGATCGTTCCTGAGTACGGAATAGGCCACATGGTATACATGCTGGCTATACTTATCAATCAGAGTACGCATCTGAGATGTATCTCCTTGACGGATTTGTTCGATTACGCGCGCTTCATCAATAACTCTCCCCTCCTCTCCAATACTATAGACGACAGCTTGTGTGTTAACCCCTGCGTGATCTATTAAATTTTTGTAAAATAAAATGAATTCATTGCCTGAAAGGTTGATATTGCTGATCACTCATCCAATCTATAATCCAAAAAAAACAGGCACAGAATGACTTCTGGCCTGTTTCTTGTCCCTGCCTACGCTGGAATTAACGTCCACCATTACGAAACCGCTGTGTGTACGCCTTCGCGTCTTGAACGGTCTTGACACGATTGCGACTCCACTCAAGCAGGATTCGATCGATATACCGGAAATGTACTTTGCCTGCAAAAACCGCTTCCTTCAGAGCCATTAGAATCAATTCCTCTTGATAACGGTCCTGATCCAACCAGCCGGATATCGTCTCGCACTCCATTGGCGAGAGCGGACGTCCGAATTCTTTTTCGAAAATGGAGAACATGTTCCGTTCTTCCTCTTCTTTTTGAACACTGTTCGAATCTTGACGTGCTGTATTGCTACTCTGCTGCTCCGCACGGAATGCGGCTACTTCTTCAGCAGTGCACGCTGCAAGTTTGGCATATAATCCATGTAAATCATATCTCTCGTACTGGATGTCCCGTTCTTCGTCACGGTGCTCGTCAATAGCAATATACCCATCCCTCATCAGACGTTGCAACATTCTGGCAATGCCTTCAGGTGCAAGTCCCATGCGCGCCGCAAGCTCTTCAAGCGTGGGAAACTCATTGAACTCTGCTTGACGGAACCCTAGCAGTTGAATCAGAAGAAGCACTTCTGCATCTGATAGGCCAAGCTGGTGATAATAACGTAACAAGGCATACGGCAGATGGGCTGTACCCGAAGTCATGCCATAAGCTGCTCCATCCAACCAAGCTTTGGATGTGGTGTCTTCCATAGACGCTCCTCGGTTAAGCATTAAGGGTACAGACGATAGAGCATACGTGGGAATGCGATTGTTTCACGTACATGATCCAATCCACAGATCCATGCTACCGTCCGCTCCAATCCCAGACCGAAACCGGAGTGAGGAACCGATCCGTATTTACGCAAATCCAGATACCATTGGTAAGCTTCATCCGAGAGATTGTGCTCCTCAAAACGTTGTTGCATCAATTCCGGATCATCGATACGCTGCGAACCGCCAATAATCTCTCCGTAGCCTTCTGGTGCAATCATATCCGCACAGAGGACAACTTCAGGACGATTCGGATCTGGTTTCATATAAAATGCCTTGATTCCCGCAGGGTAATGTGTGATAAAGACGGGTGTATTGTACTTCTCAGCAATAGCTGTTTCGTGCGGTGCACCAAAGTCTTCTCCCCAAGGAATATCAAAGCCTTGTCCATGCAGGAACTCAATTGCTTCATCATACTTAATACGCGGGAATGGAGCTACGATGCCTTCGAGTTTGGATACGTCACGACCGATAGATTCCAGTTCTGCACGGCAGTTTTTCACCACAGATTGAACGACATGAGCGATAAATTTCTCTTGTACGCGCAGACTTTCCTCGTGATCTACAAATGCCATTTCCGGCTCAATCATCCAGAACTCAATTAAGTGGCGACGTGTTTTGGACTTCTCTGCGCGGAATGTTGGACCGAAGGAATATACCTTGCCCAGCGCCATGGCTGCAGCTTCCATATACAATTGACCACTTTGTGTCAGATAAGCATCTTCATCAAAGTATTTGATGTGGAACAGGTTCGTTGTTCCTTCCGCAGACGATGGTGTCAAAATCGGAGGATCAACTTGTGTGAATCCGTTACCATCAAAGAACTGCTGAACAGCGCGAATAATCTCTGCACGAATCACCATAACAGCACGCTGCTTCGTGGAACGAAGCCACAGATGACGATGATCCATCAAGAAATCAACACCATGCTCTTTAGGCGTAATTGGATAGTTTTCAGTCAGGTGAATGATCTCAACCCCTGTAACAGTCATCTCGTAACCGGACGCACTGCGAGGTTCTTCACGAATAATACCTGTAACATACAAAGAGCTTTCTTGTGTCAGGCTCTTGGCATTGTTCCAGATCTCTTCACTAACTTCACTTTTTACAACAACCCCTTGGATATATCCGGTTCCATCACGCAGCTGCAAAAACTGAATTTTACCGCTGGAACGTTTGTTGTTAATCCAGACACCGATTGTTACGGTTTCACCCACATGCTCGTTCACATTACGAATTACACAATTCGTATTCATACCCATATCTCCCCTTGATTCCTGAATTTGAAAATGCAGCGGGCAGGCTTATGCCTGTCCTCTGCACTTCCTTGTCATTCTATATTTACTTTACAGTTAGATTACTGAGAATTCAATACGATTCGGTGTGTATCACGTGCAATGACCAATTCTTCGTTTGTTGGCACAACGAGAACTTCCACTTTGGAATTCGCTGTTGTGATCCGGCGCGGTTCACCGGAACGAATGGCATTCAGCGCTTCATCCAGTTCAACACCCAGATAAGTGAGCTGCTCACATACTTTTTGGCGAAGTACAACGGAGTTCTCACCTACACCAGCCGTAAAGACGATCACGTCTACACCGTTCATTGCAGCTGCATATGAGCCGATGTATTTACGCAGACGGTATTCGTACATTTCAAAAGCAAGCGTGGAGTTGGCATCGCCATTCTCCATACCCTCCGTAATCTCACGCATGTCGCTGCTGATTCCGGAGATCGCAAGCAATCCACTGTGTTTGTTCAACATGGAGTTTACTTCGCTTACGCTCAGTTCTTCCTTGTTCATTACATAAGGTACGATGGCTGGATCAAGGTCACCACTACGTGTTCCCATCATCAGTCCCTCAAGTGGAGTCATACCCATCGAAGTATCCACGGATACGCCACCTTTAACTGCTGTTACACTGCCACCGTTACCAACGTGACAAGTGATAATTTTCAGATCTTCCAATGGACGATCCAGATACTCAGCAGCAGCCTTGCTTACGAAATCATGGGAAGTACCATGTGCGCCGTAACGACGTACTTTATATTTTTTGTAAAGCACACGCGGAATAGCATACAGATAAGCTTTTTCCGGCATCGTCTGATGGAACGCTGTATCAAAGACCATAACCTGTGGAACACCAGGCATGTTGGCTTCAGCCGCACTAATACCCATCATTGCTGCAGGGTTATGAAGTGGAGCCAAGTCGAACAAACGACGAATTTCAGCTTTGGCAGCATCATCTACCAATGCAGATTCTTTAAATGCTTCACCACCGTGAACAACACGGTGTCCAACAGCTTGAATTTCACTTACAGAATCCAGTACACCATTTTCTTTGTGAGTCAAAATATCAATAACTTTACGGATTGCTGTTGTATGCTCCAGAATTTCACTAACTTCTGTAACATCCTCACGGCCTGTCGGTTTGTGTGTCAGAATGGAGGAATCCATTCCGATCCGTTCTACCAAACCTTTAGCCAGTACAGATTCGTCAGTCATATTATACAGTTGATATTTGAGCGAGGAACTCCCCGCATTAATTACGAGTACTTTCACAGTCGGTCACCATCCTTGTCGTACTTGAAGAATCCTTCGCCTGTTTTGGCACCCAGGTGTCCTGCACGCACCATTTTCTTCAGGACTGTTGAAGGACGATATTTCAATTCTCCGAATTCACGGAACATTCTTTCGAGTGCAGCTTCAACAGAATCCAATCCAAAACGGTCAGCCATTTCGAGTGGTCCATGTTGGAAGTTGTATCCGATACGCATTGCATCATCGATATCTTCAGCAGATGCAACACCTTCTTGCAATACATGCAACGCTTCGTTAATCAGCAGGCAGATCAAGCGGGAAGTTACGAATCCAGGTGATTCATAGATCATGACTCCTTTTTTGTCCGCTACTTCTTCAACAAAACGTCTGGTCTCTTCGAATGTTGTATCCGAAGTTTTCAGTCCACGAATAATCTCTACAAGATCAACCCGGGATACCGGGTGAATAAAGTGCATACCAATAACACGCTCTGGGTATTTGGTCGAGCTTGCAAGCTCGGTCAAACTCAGCGTGGATGTATTACTTGCCAGAATGACATTGCTTGGACAAACTTGGTCCAGTTGGCTGAATACTGCTTTTTTCGCATCCAGATCCTCTGAAATTGTCTCAATGACCATGTCGCAAGTTCCAAGTTCAGCTAAATGAGCTACCTTGGTAATACGGGAAAGAATCAATTTCTTCTCCGCTTTTGTAATCGCCCATTTCTCCAGTTGTTTATCCAGATTGGTTTCGATCATGTCATATGCATGGTCCAGCTTTTGTGTTGTATGCTCCACGAGAAGCACATCAAGTCCTTTGGCTGCGAGCATCTGGGAAATACCTTGCCCCATCGTACCGCCGCCGACAACTCCTATTTTTTTGAAAAACATGGTTCTGCTCCATCCTTTCGGTTCTCTATTTCTCTATTGTACCCTGTTCGCCGAAAATTACAAATTTCGACCCAACATATAATAATATCTTAGCACGAGTGAAATGTAAAAAAAAATAACCAGCATAAATAAATTATGCTGGTAGAAGGGCACTGTCACGAAATTGACAACGAAATTGCTCGCCGGACAAAACTTCCTCACGAATCAGGATGTCGAGTGAATTGTCGAAAATTGTCCGTTGTTCTTCAAGCAACTGCTTTGTCTGTTCCATCAGTTCTTGCAGAATTAATTTATTCTCTCGCATCAGTTCCTCGGTTGTTACCATATCCATGTTCACAATCCCAAGTGAAGTCAACCCCGAAGCCATCATGGTCTGTACAACATTGGTTGCCTGATCAAAGTCATTGCGTGAACCTGTGGAACGACCACCGTAGTACATTTCCTCCGCAGCTGCTCCTCCAAGTGCAATCATGATCTGCTCTTCCAGGAAGCGCTTTGTATAGAGGAACTGTTCTTGTTGCGGGTTATGACGTACATATCCCAGCGCCTGACCACGCGGACTAAGTGCCACCTGACTAACACTGCCTGGGCGAACGAGTTCTGCCATAATGGCATGTCCCAATTCATGAATGGCGACCCTTTTCTTCTCTTCCACACTGGACTCACGGTCTGTCTTCTCACCCATCATGACCTTATCAATAGCCATGGACAAATGCCGCTGTTCAATGTTTAACATCCCGTCCCGCATAGCGTATATAGCTGCTTCGTTCATCACACTTTCGAGCTGTGCACCGGAGAAACCATACGATTCTTCAGCTGTTTTCTCCAGATTAACTTCCTTCATCAGAGGTTTATTCACCGCATGCAGTTCCAGAATATGCTTTCTACCCTTTTTGTCAGGCAAGTCCACTTGAATGTGGCGGTCAAAACGTCCCGGTCGCGTCAGGGCGCTATCCAGCATCTCTTTACGGTTCGTTGCAGCGATAACCAGAATTCTTGGCGTATCGGAAGAATAGATCCCATCCATTTCCGTCAGGAGCTGATTCAGGGTCTGATCATATTCACGCTGTTGACCACCTTCACGTTTACCCCCGATGACATCGATTTCATCGATAAAGATAATAGCGTTTTCCTTATTTTCCTTGGTGGCACGGGTCCTCGCGTCCTTGAACAAATCCCGAATTCTGCTGGCACCCACACCAACATACATTTCCACGAACTCACTACCCGATGCTGCTACAAAAACAGAATCGGTGTAATGGGCAGCAGCCTTGGCCATCAACGTTTTCCCTGTCCCTGGAGGGCCCGTCAGCAAGATCCCTTTTAACGGACGAATCCCAAACTTCCGAATTTCTTCATGTTTGATGAGAAAGTCAAGCGCTTCACGCAATTCCTGCTTGGCACTGTCCTGTCCGCCAATTTCTTCAAAAGTAAGCTTGGAAGGTCCTTTTTTCTTCCGTTTACGTTCCTGTGCAGCGCCTACTGTAATCCCGCCACGCATTTGCATCATGAACAGCAAAGCTCCGACAAGTACCGCTGCAATCAGAATCGGAACAATATTAACACCAGTAAAAGCAAGGAAAATAATCAATACGGGAAAAAATCCGATGGCAACTTCTTTTGTCCATTTAGGCATTAGGCCACACTCCTATCTGACCGGGCACACGCGGCAGAATAATAAACTTGCTGGCATCTCCGTCTCTGAGACTGACATATACATTGTTGTCATCCATCGCTGTATTTACCTTAATTCCATTCGTCGCCATCTTTGACAACGTTGGTGTAATCTCGGTGTATTGCTTGTTCTCCATCGCCTGAGCTACGGTAAACATCGCATCCCCCCACCAACTTTCCAGTGCTTCACTGGAATGATCCACAACATCCAACTTTAGTGAACGTGTTCCAATTAATGTCTGTCCTTCTTTGTGAATATATTGTACCAGTCTGCCCAAATCAACATCAGGTTGCAGATCCAGTTTCAATTGTACGTCATCGCGGTTAATAGTTAATTGAACGTCATTGACTCCATCGTACTGGGTAACCATCTTTTCAATCGGATTCTGCACGGCCACCTGACGATATACAAACCAACCTCCAAACAACACAACGGCTGAAATGACGGCAGTTAAAGCAATAGGCAATACTTTTAGCTTCAAGTGAATTACCCCTCCCAGATTTTGGCCTAACCTACTGGCTTATTGGTATATACGAATATGTGCACATTGACTCCTGCGAGAATTTCGACAGGTTTGTTTGTTTTTGAATGTAACTTTGAGTACATATCTGAGTATATCACATCGTATATACATTTTCGAAGGTGAAAATATGAATAAATTATTAATTTTAACTATTTAAATCAAGAATGTTTACAGACAACACAAAGAACCGGTTCAGTCGGATATCCGTCTGCCGGTTCTTTCATTTCTTTAATTCTCTAGTTATGTCGCTCTATTTGTTCTAGCTGTTCGGGAGTGTATAGACCAGGTCCACCTGTTCTCCGTTGCTAAAACGATAAAAGCGATAGTGGTTATGCGTACCGTCTTTATAATACACTTGCCACACATATATTCCATTCACAACTCCGGGCATGATTCGTTTAATCTCGCCGGCAGGAACTTCAGAACTGAAGCGATTGCGGATCTGCGCTTCGGACATGCCATTCTGCAGCAGCTCACTGTGTACAGCGTTTGCCCCCGTAGCCGGTTGATTGTTTGCATCGAATTTAACCCAGACCATAACATCCTGGTTATCCTTATTTTTGCCGATCAGGGTCCAGTAGATGTTGTCAGAGCCTTCTTTGTCTCCCCAGATGTACTTGCGCAATTCATCATAGGATGTAATGCCCAGTTGCTTCTGTGCTGCTTGTATGGCGAGCGCTTCTTCCTTACGTTGGTCCTGTGTGACATAGACGTAATAACGCTGAAGTCCAAACAGAATCAGAACTAGTGCAAGCAGCGAAATCCATATCCACTTCTTTTTTTTCTTCAAAAGCCGAACTTCCTTTCCCTATGATGCTCTGTCCTGCAATTAACGAGCAAGCAGACCATCAAATGCCAATTGAGACTCACGCAAAATGCGTTCTTCATCCAGCGTCAGACATTCGCCATGTTTCACCACTTGTTTTCCATCCACCCATACGTGCTCAACATCTTTGGCAGAAGCCGAGTAGATCGTATGTGAGATCAGGTCTGTATGTGGATAGAAATGTGCCTGTTCAATGTCAAGGGCGATAAAATCAGCCTTCATGCCGACCTGAAGCGCTCCGGTATTGTTCAAGAAGATAGATTTGGCACCATATGACGTTCCGAGTAGTAACGCTTCGCCTGCTGGTACTGCCGTCGGGTCACCAGATACACCTTTGTGGATCAATGCAGCCAGTCTCATTTCCTCGAACATATCCAGGTTGTTGTTGCTTGCCGGTCCGTCTGTTCCGAGTGACACGGTAACTCCTGCTTTCAGCAACGCAGGTACCCGCGCAACACCGGAAGCGAGTTTCAGGTTACTTCCCGGGTTATGGGATACAGCCACATCATGACGGGCCAAAATTTCAATTTCTTCGTCATTAAGATGCACCGCATGTGCAACCAGAGATGGACGGGAGAAAAAGCCCAGTTTCTCCAAATGTGCCACAGGACGCAGTCCATAATCAGCCACGTTCTGCTCCACTTCACGAAGCGTTTCAGACATATGTGTATGGAGAGGAAGGTTCAGATCGTTCGCGACCTGCACAAGCTTCTCTATGTAGTCAGGAGGGCATGTATATGGTGCATGTGGCGAGATTACGGTTGTAATGCGACCATCTGCCTGTCCATTCCACTCACGTGCAAACGCTGCCGACTCCTCCAGCTTCCGCAGTTGCTCTTCTTCCGAGCACAGTCCGATTACACCACGTGCCAGTGCTGCTCTAACGCCGGATTGCTCCACAACTTTGGCAACTTGATCCATGTGATCGTACATGTCCAAGAACGCTGTAGTTCCGCCTTTCAACATTTCAAGCACCGATAGCGAGGTTCCCCAATATACATCTTCTGAAGTCATTTTCGCTTCCATCGGCCACATTTTTTCCTGCAACCATACTTGCAACGCAAGATCGTCTCCGTGCCCTCTGAGCAACGACATTGCTGCATGACCATGCGTATTGATCAGACCCGGCAGGAAGAACAGTCCTTTTCCATCTACTTTGGTACTATTTTTGTCTCCATCCGGCAATGTCTCACCAATATGCACAATCTTGTCATCCTCAACAACCATGTATCCTTGAACCACGTTCCATGTTGTGCCGCCTTCATTAACGGCAAATTTGCCGTTGTGAATTACCCATCTATTTGTTGTCATCTTCCTCGTCGTCCTTTCCAGTCTCCAAGTAATAGGCCAAACTAAGCAGATCCGTTGTAAAGTCAGCATGGTGAATGCGGATATGCGGCGGTGTTTTTAGAATGGTTGGTGCAAAATTAAGGATCGCTTCGATTCCGGATTCAATAAGCTGATCCGCTACATTTTGGGCTTCCGTATCCGGAACCGTAATAATACCGATGCGGATGTTTTCCGTTTTAACCGCTTCCGTCAATTCATCCATTGGTTTTACCGTCAAACTGTTGATTTGACTACCAATCTTCGGTCCATATGCATCAAATACAGCAACAATCTTCATGTTGTCTTTCAGATATGCGTTGTAGTTGGACAAGGCTTGACCGAGATTACCCGCTCCTACCAGAGCTACATTAATTTGCTGATCGATTTTTAGAATGTGACGAATTTTCTCGATCAAATAGGATACATCATACCCGATCCCTTTACGACCAAAATCACCGAAGTAAGCCAGGTCTTTACGAATTTGGGCCGGATTCAGATCCAGCCTCTGTCCAAGCTCTTGAGAAGAAACAGTAGCCACCTCACGCTGATGCAACTCGTTCAAATAACGCAAGTATACAGGCAGACGTCGTACCACCGCTTCCGAAATTTTATCCGATTTCATTCTTGCTCCCCCTTACCAAGGCCACGATAAAATAATAGATGAAAAGATGAGCATTCTGTATAAACTCAAAGATAAACGTGACATTTTATACAGAATGCTCCTTGTAATTTAGGTTATAAGTTCTTGCGTGCAACTGCTTTAATCGGATACGGGAATATCTAATAAAGTTTAACGCCAAACAATAGTTTCATGCAATGATATAACGAACAAAACAACCATTATTTTTGTTCATTAGCAGGTTTTTCCAACCAATCGGTAATTCGTGGAACCATCTGCTCCGTGAGCATGTGTTCCATTTTGGGACCAGGTAATGAATATAAAAAGAATTTACCATAGTACGCTTCAATCACCCGTGTATCATAAACAATGACAATTCCTCTGTCCTTCGCTGTACGCACCAACCGGCCAAATCCCTGTTTGAAACGAATGACCGCTTGCGGCACGGACAGTTTCATGAACGGATTTTTCTTCTGTTGCTGAAGCAGCTCACTCTTGGCTTCCACCAACGGATGATTCGGTGGCTGGAAAGGCAGTCGAACAATAGCGAGACAGGTTAGGGCCTCTCCCGGGATATCTACACCCTCCCAGAAGCTGCTTGTGCCCAAAAGTACCGTTGCTTTGGCATCTTGGAACCTGCGAGTCAATTTGGAACGACTTCCACTGTCAACGCCTTGCCCAAGCAACGAGATGTCGTTACCAGATAGCGCCTCCTTCAGCGGATCATAGACCTGTCGCAGCATCTTGTATGAAGTAAACAGAACCATCATGCGTCCACGCGTAGCAATTGCCGTCTCTGCGAGTGATTGCACCAGCATATTAACAAAGTGCGCATCACCCACACTTCCCTTCACACTTGGGAAATCACGCGGAATCACCAGAAGTGCCTGATCGCGATAGTTGAAAGGTGATGGCAACATCGACGTTAACAGCCGATTATTCTCAGAGGCTTCCTGTAAGCCAAGCTGCTCAATCATGAACTGGAATGACTTATCCACTGAAAGCGTAGCTGATGTAAGCACAACACTTTTCTTTTTATCAAAAAATAAATCCTTAAGTTGTGCACTGACATCTACAGGTACGGCATACAGCTGGAGAGATTTGCTGCGGAACTGGCCGCTGGCTTCCATCCAGTATACCGTTTTAGCATCATCCATACGCATGAAGAAACGTAGATTCTCCTTCAATGTGGTCAGATCTTTCAGCAATCCTGTAATGTCCGTGATCAAACTATCCGATTGATAATCATCCTGATCCTCTTTCACCTCAAGCAGCAATTTGTCCCCTTTTCGAACCAAATCGCCCAGAGTCACATAGATCTGGTTCTCCAGATCCTGCAACTCCTGCCATTTTGCAGGTTTCTGAGATGCTTTCAGACGCAGTGAAAATTGCCCCGTCTCTCCCGGTGAAGCATCACTTCGTTCAGGCAACAGACCGAACAAGGCATCGCTCATACGATCCCACAGCTCCTTAACTTCAAGAGCGAGCGGGAACATCTGATCCACCATGGAGCCCCATTGCACCGAATTTTCATGCCCGGATAACTGCGAACGAAGCATAGGCAGCTGACCATTACGACTGTCTTTAAATAGGCGGGTCAGTGTATGAACCAAGGTGAAATATTTCATATGCATTCCAAGATGTTTACCAGCGACATCCTCCAGATGATGTGCCTCGTCGATCACAAGACTCTCATAGGCTGGCAGCAGCTGATGCGCGGCTTTCACATCCGTAAATAATTTGGAGTGATTGGTGATTACGATATCAGACAACCCTGCCTCATGTTTGGCACGATGGTAGAAACATTTGCGGAACCATGGACATGATCTTCCCAGACAAGACTCAGATTCGCTCTGTACCGTCTCCCAGAAGTCCCCTCCGCGTCCGCTAAGGTTAAGTTCCTCATCATCTCCGGTTTCGGTCTGCGTAAGCCAGACAATCATCTGAGCTGCTGTGAAATAATCCTCTTTAGGTGTGGCGAATTCACGTTTATTGATTTTGTGTTCAAATTTGCGCAGGCACAGGTAATGTCCACGTCCTTTGAAGACAGCAGCTTTAAACGGGAATGGAACCACTTGGGTAAGCATCGGAATGTCCCGCTCTCTCAATTGCTCCTGCAGATTGATTGTATGCGTGCTAACCATAACTTTCTGTTCCTGCTTCACACTTTCGTAAATAGCAGGCAACAGATAACCCAGAGATTTACCAGTGCCTGTTCCTGCTTCGATCAAGAGATGTTTCTCTTCATCCAGGGCTTGCCTTACACTGCTGAACATCTGAGTCTGCGCTTCACGCTCTTCGTAATGATCTAGTGTATCCTTCAGGTTCTCCCGAACCTGGTCCATAAACTGTTCGAAGCTTACACCATCAAGGGGGTTAGCCTCCCGCTCATCGCGTGGTGCACCAATATCGGTCCAATCACTTACATTAAGAGCAAGCTGACGATAATAGGTATGTCCGTCCAGATCCTGAATCGGCTCTGCTTCCTTCTCACTGCGCATTCCGTCCAAGAACCAACCCAAGTCACTGTCTTCTGGTGCAAACAGGTCACTGAGGCGCTGAATCGTTATGAGCGGTAATTCCTTTAACTCATCCAGACACTTTAGCAGCACATAGGCTGTCGCCAGTGCATCACTGTCTGCCTGGTGAGGGCGATCATGTTGAAATCCAAATTCGGAAGACACATAACCGAGTTGATAAGAACCCAGTGATGGGAATGTAATCTTCAGAAAATCAATCGTGTCCAGAATGCGGCCAGTGAACGGCAAATAACCGCAACGGTCAAGAGCATTCTGCAAAAAGTGAAAATCAAAAGCGACGTTGTGTCCAACAAGCACCACATCATTAAGCAGCGGAACCATCTCCATCATCATCTCTTCGAGTGAAGGAGCGTCCGCTACATCTTCATCGGTAATACCCGTCAACCCCGAAATAAACGGGGGAATCGGTACACCGGGGTTCACATAAGAACTATATATTTGAGTTATGCTGTAGTCATGATCTATGATGGCAAGTCCGGCCTGTATAATCTCACCGTCGGACTGCGTGCCGGTTGTTTCGAAATCCAATACGGCAAATTTCATTGCAATGTACGGTCCCTTCCATTCCAGTCTATGTTACAGCATAGCAAAAAAAAGGGGATTTGAAAATTAACTGACAAAAAAGCGGTGTCCCCGCCGCTATGCCAAAGGAGGGAACACCGTTTTTTGTCGCCGAATTCCCGCTTAATGAAGGGTCGTCAGCTGATTAGCATATTGCAATTTTCCCCTGTTCAACCTGCAAGCTTCCATGTTGTACAGTGGTTCGGTCAATGTCGGGTCATACTGAAGGGCCTGTGCAAAGAGTGAACATGCAGCTTCGGGATTCGCAAGCTTGGCTTGAATACAGCCCAGGGCGTTACATACAAGCCCTTTTAAGCGAGGTGAACCCTTAAGGTACATGATCTGCTGCAAATGTGTCCCGGCTTCAGCCATTTGTTCCAGATTCAGATACGCGAGCGCCAGGTAAAAACGAGTCAATGCACTCTCCGGATGGTCGGTCACAACCCGGGAGAACTGCATGATCGCCTGCGGATACATCTGTAATTTGAAATAACCCTGACCTCGACTGAAACATTCCAGATGGAGTTCAGGCAGAGCGGTAACAGCTTCCTGTTCCGGTTCAAGGGAAGCAGGCTTATCCATTTCCCGCTCCCTTACCTGGCTCATCTTTTCTTCAAACATCAGCCATTCATCCAGCATTCCGTCACTCATCCGCTTAAGCAAGTTCCACTTTTGCAGCAATTCTTGTTTGTTCAGGCCTTCAGCGGAAGGATAGCTCTTGATAATTTCATCTAACATGTCGTTCATTTCTGCGAAAACATGCTGGAACATCGATGCATCCCCACCCTTGAAAAAATGGATTAGTGCAGTGACCTGTACTCATTTTTTGCTTCAAGGGCCGATTTCATTCTCCTTACCAGTCGATTACATAATTGTTGCGTGGACTTCCTGTTTCATCGTTTGTACAGGTTTATTCTGTCCATCTACAAATACAACGGTTGGTTTGTGAGTATTTGCCTCTTCTTGCGACATCATGGCGTAAGAAATGATAATGACGTTATCTCCAGGCTGCACCAGACGTGCAGCTGCGCCGTTAAGACATATGACCCCGCTTCCGCGTGGTCCTGGAATCACATAAGTTTCCAGACGTGCACCATTGTTGTTGTTCACAATTTGCACTTTTTCGTTTTCCATCAAGTCGGATGTTTCCATCAAGTCTTCATCTATGGTAATGCTACCCACATAGTTCAAGTTGGCTTCCGTTACCGTAGCCCGGTGAATTTTGGATTTCATCAGTGTTCTAAACATGGGACAGTACCTCCGATTTTTGCAACCTTATATTGTCAATCAATCTTGTTTTTCCGAATTTCACCGCAAGTGCAATGAGCAGATCGTCACGGCCTTGAACTTCTTCCTGATCTGTGAGCGGCTCCAGACTTGGAAAAGCCTGAATCTCGGCGTAGTCGATAACGGCAAGCGGTGAGGTTGCAATCTGCTCGCGCAGAATACGACGGATATCTGCGGCGTTTATAGCTACACCTGTATCTGCGGCTTCCTGAGCTGCGCGCAGTGCCTTCGACAGAACCAACGCCTGAGTACGCTGTTCAGCGCTAAGATAGACATTACGTGAACTGAGGGCCAGGCCATCCTCTTCGCGAACAATCGGACAGGGTACAATTTCTACGGGCATATTCAAATCATTCACCATCTGTTGAATGACCGCAACCTGCTGAGCGTCTTTCATACCAAAAAATGCACGCTGTGGCTGTACGATATTGAAGAGCTTGGAGACTACAGTTGTTACCCCGTCAAAATGCCCCGGACGGGAAGCGCCACATAGGCGCTCCGTCAGTTGTGAGACAGATACCGTCGTTTGCGTTGCCTGTGGATACATCTCTTCAACAGAGGGAATAAATACGATATCCACTCCTTGTGAGCGTGCTGTTTCCACATCTCTGGTTTCATCCCGCGGATAGCTGTCAAAATCTTCATTAGGGCCAAATTGAATCGGATTAACAAATATGCTTAATACCACGATATCGCTCTGTTGTCTGGCTGCCTGCATCAAGCTTGCATGACCTTGATGAAGATAACCCATTGTTGGTACCAGACCTACAACGGACGCACTGGACCGAATCGCTTGACGCTTCAAGCTTAGTTCCTGTCTTAACTCTGCGATTGTCCGTAATACTTTCATGAGTTACTCCCCACCTTTTCCTTGCTTTGTCCGCCGTACAGTTGATCCAGAACACCATCCGCCGCATTGAATACATGCTCTTCGGCCGGGAACGAACGATCTTTCACTTCTTTCACGTAAGCTTCGATGCTCGTTCTGATTAATGTACCCACATCTCCATAGGTTTTGACAAATCGCTTGGGCGTATACGGAGAGGCGTATTGAACCACATCGTGGAATACCAGTACCTGACCATCACAGCCTCGTCCTGCTCCAATTCCGATGGTAGGGATGGACAGTTCCTCCGAGATCGCCCGTGCAACTTCTTCCGTAACCAGTTCAAGCACAATGCCAAACGCACCTGCAGCTTCCAGGGCTTTGGCTTCGTCCATCAGACGTTTCGCATCTGCTGCATCCTTGCCCTGAATGCGGTAACCACCAATCTGATTAACCGATTGAGGTGTCAGTCCGATATGTCCAAGAACAGGCACGCCTGCTTGCACGACTGCTCTGACGGTGTCTGCTATCTCAACTCCGCCTTCCATTTTAACCGCATGGGCATGCCCCTCTTGCATCAGTCGACGTACACCCTTAAGCGTCTCATCCACGCTGCCATGATAGGTCATAAAAGGCATATCAGCCACAATAAACGTCTTCTCAGCACCGCGCACTACGGAACGTGTGTGGTACACCATGTCGTCGATGGTCACCGGAAGCGTCGAATTATAACCCAGTACTACATTGCCAAGTGAATCGCCAACCAGGATCAGATCGATACCTGCTTCCTCTGCTAGGAGTGCTGTTGGATAATCGTAAGCCGTGATCATGGTAAGTGGCACGCCATCCTGCTTATATTTTTTCATTTTCACAATATTCAACGCTTGTTTGTTCGCCATTTTCTCTCATGGCTCCTTTCTTCTTTTCAAATAAACGCAACAAAAAAACCTTTTAGTTTTCCACTAAAAAGTCCCGAAAAGTCAAAAAAGAGTCACTTGCGATCGTCCCTTCTGTCTCGGTCCTCTTCGGCTCAGAGCAGAATCCAACAACTCACTTAAACGTATTTCATTCTTGCACTGCGGTCTGCTTGTATAAAACACATCAAAGCAGAACAAAGGTTACTGTTACGGGAGTGCAATTCGGTCTGCATTAGCCGATATCGCCTCACGAACACAGTATACCAAAGTTCTGCTCAAACTTCACGTCTTATGTTCATTTTACCAGTGAAAATTCGACAAATTGTTTATGATTTCCAGGAAATCTCACCAGAGATGATTAGTGTATGTTCTCCATCGTGCTTCTCCACGATAAGTGCTCCAGAAGGGTCAAGACCAATTGCCTTCCCTTCAATGACGCCATGAGGATTCGTCACTGTAATCTCTCGATTCATCGATACGGACAGGGCCTCCCATAGAGCTGAGATCACGCCAAATCCTTCTTTTTGATACAAAAAATACAACTGTTCAAGCTCCGTCAAAATGGCAGCCGTTAGTTTTGTGCGATCAACGGATTGCCCCGTCTCCATCTTGAGTGAAGTAGCTATAGTTGTAAGATCTTCCGGATAATCCTCGGGATCAAAATTCACGTCAACGCCTATACCAGCAATACAGTATCTGACTTCATGATCTTCCACTGTAGATTCTAGCAATATGCCACATACCTTGCGTCCATCAATCAACAGATCATTTGGCCATTTGATGCCTGCATCAGCTCCTGAACAAGCTCGAACGGCACGACATACAGCCACTCCTGTTAATAAAGTTAACTGCGGCGTGTGCTGAAGTGGTAGATCAGGGCGTAAGAGGACACTCATCCAGATTCCTTTACCCGGAGGAGAGAACCACTGTCGACCAAAACGTCCTCTTCCTCCTGTTTGTTCTTCCGCAATGACCACAGCACCTTCTGCCTGCCCTTGCTCAGCTAGCTTGAGAACATCCCCTTGCGTAGACAGGGTCGAGGTCAACAAAACAGCCTTACGGCCAAATACGGTTGTATCCAGTGCCAATTGGAGGGCAGTAGCGTCAATGCTATCCGGCTTCGTTACCAGACGGTATCCTTTGCGGGATACCGCTTCAAACTCATAACCCATGTCTCGCAACTTGTTCACATGTTTCCACACAGCGGTTCGACTGATGGACAGATTACGGCTGATCTCTTCACCCGATACGAATCGTCCTTCTGCATTTAATAACATATGTAACAGATCTTCATGTTTGGTCATCTTGAACCACCCGCTTCACTTCTGCACTTAGTGCTTCATGCTGATTCGCTATCGTTCCAATCGCTGTTTCTCGTAACAAATGTTTCATCAGTTGACCCAGCCAAGGCCCGCCTTTGCGCTGCACCATTTGTAACACTTGTTCCCCTGTGATATCCAACTCTTTCAAGTCATGCACAGGGATCGATTGACTCCATTCGTCGGCAAGCTCTTGAACCAAAACAACCTGCGTTTCTGCCTGTTCGGACTGATTCCGCCATCCTGCTGGCAGTGTAGACTGTATTCGAAGCCAATCATCCGCCGCCTGAACGCCACAAGCCAGAACAGTAACGATCCAATCGGAACGAAGACTGACCATATCCTTCTGCTCCTGAACGGAAGTATGAATCAACTGCTCCACCTGAAGGACCCCTGTTATTCGAGAACGATGTTCATTGGAGAATGTCCACTGACGTAATAATACATCTGCTTCATCCTTGCTATAACCGCCAGCAATCAGGATGAGTGACCAGCGGAGCAACACATGCTCACCTGACAACTGTTCCAGATTGGATAACAACGTCTTGTTAAAACGCGCCGAGCTAACCGGCGCTTTGATGTGCGCAAGCGCATCACTTCTGTATAACAGCTCCAACCCTCTTAAAGGATGCGGTCCCGACATCATTTTCACCATCTCGGTGCGTACCCGTTCCATTGCTATATGTTGAAGCAGGTCTTTCTGCCTTACAAGACCTTTCCACGTGTTATGGGCAATTTTGAAATCAAATACGGAAGCAAACCGAACACAGCGGAGCATGCGCAGTGCATCTTCACCAAATCGTTCCATCGCAGAACCTACACATCTGACTCGCTCTTCCTTAATATCTGCCTGTCCACCGAATGGGTCAACGATTGTCCCAGTGACGTCCATAGCAAGAGCGTTCATCGTGAAGTCGCGCCGCTGTAAGTCTTCCTTGATATCCTGAACAAATTGAACCGCAGCAGGTCTGCGGTTATCCTGA
Source organism: Paenibacillus sp. W2I17 (assembly GCF_030815985.1). Classification (NCBI taxonomy): domain Bacteria; kingdom Bacillati; phylum Bacillota; class Bacilli; order Caryophanales; family Paenibacillaceae; genus Paenibacillus; species Paenibacillus sp. W2I17. The sequence goes on along the minus strand of NZ_JAUSXM010000001.1, from coordinate 206,133 downwards.
TATTCGGATTCTGTTCGAAACGTGGTCACTTCAAAGTAATAACCGCCTGAACGAACGGTAACCGTACCGTGTTGCAAACCTGTAGGAATACAATCGTCAAACCGTTCCATGACTTGCTGAGGAGAAGCAGATGTCGTGATATCCATATCGTCTACAACTCGTTCCAGCAATTCGTCACGAACGCAACCACCTACCCAATATGCCTTGTAGCCATGTTTGTTTAATGTTGTGAGTACATTCTCACTTTGCTTTGCCATTTCACGATCTACCTGTGTCCATTGAACCACCACATATCACCTCTTCTCTTGCCTGTTGTGGTATGCACAGTATGATTTCGTCAAAGAAATGATTAACCGCAAACCGGCTTCAGATTCGGAACTTCCCTTCCCAACACCCGGTAATAAATCTGTTCATATTCATGCCGAATAGCATCATTGCAAAAGTCGTGATGCGCGCGCTGAAGACATGCTTCCCTGAACTCAGCAGCCAAACGATCGTCCGTCAATAAACGGATGGTGTTCTCGGCCATGGATTGTGTATCCCCGATCGCGGATAAATAACCCGTCTTACCATGTAAGACCAGTTCCGGAATTCCTCCGGCCTGTGAACCGATCGTGGGTACGCCACAAGCCATTGCTTCGAGCGCTACAAGTCCGAAACTTTCCTTCTCCGATGGAAGCATCAACACGTCAGCCATGGAAATGACCTGAGCAATGTCATCCTGTTTACCAAGGAAATGAACTTTATCATTCAAGCCGAGATCATTAATCTTCCATTGCATCTTCGGCAAATCAGGTCCTTCACCAACAAATAACAGTTTGGCAGGAACCTGCTCCTGTACCTGACGGAAGACCTCTACCACATCCTGAGTTCTCTTCACCGGTCGGAAATTGGAGATGTGCATCAATATTTTTTCGTCGGGCGCAGCGAAGTCTCTTCGCAGACTGGCAGCATCCCGCGGATAATATATTCGTTTGTCAATAAAATTATAGGTTAGATCGATTGGGCGCTGAATATCCAGCAGTTCGACCGTTTCCCGAATCAAATCTTGTGATACGGCAGTAACCGCGTCACTTTCATTAATGGCTAGACGGATCAGATCCTTCAGAGATTCATCCTGAGCCAGAACCGTAATATCCGTTCCATGTAACGTGGTAACCACTTTAAGGCCGTCCCCTACCATTTGTTTCGCAAGAAAGGCACATACTGCGTGTGGAACGGCGTAATGAACATGCAGCAGATCCAGCTGCTGTGACTTAGCCACCTGAGCCATCTTTGTTGCCAGTGACAGGTCATACGGAGGGTAACGGAAAACATAATAATCATTTACTTCAACTTCGTGATAAAAAATATTTTTCTGGAACGTACCCAGTCTGAACGGGATACTGTTGGCAATAAAATGAACCTGATGCCCCTGTTCGGCAAGTAATTTGCCCAGTTCCGTTGCGACAACACCAGACCCGCCGAGGGACGGATAACAGGTGATGCCGATTTTTAGCTTTTTATCCATCCTGTGGACGCTCCTTTGATCTCCCGCTTCATGCAGGTTGATATAATACAACAGAATAATGAAACCCTTCGTTTCATTAAAAGTAAAACGTGAAATTGTTTATTGGGCACCCAAGCCAAATTGATGAACGACGTAAGGTGTAATTGTAGCAAAACCTTCTGCAAACGGAATGAGACTGCGTTGTCCGAGCAAGGAATCACGGGCTCTTACACGTTCAATATACCCTTGATTCAATGGCGTCGAGACCGCTCCGTCTCCCAGTTCGAATTGGGAACGATAAGAGAGCAATGATGCTTCTTTTTGCTCATAGTGTTCCGTAATATCGACAATCAAATCCGTAGGCCCGATGTCATTAATAAAGTAAAAATAAAGTTCCTTCACCTGCACGGCAGGCATGTCCGGCATGTAGTTGCGAAGCTTGGCGTTAAATACAGCCTCCTGCACAAGCTTACTGCAATTGACATGATCCGGATGACGATCTTCCCAATAAGGAGCAAATACCATCCGAGGGGCATGACGTCGTATCTCAGCCGTCACCGCCTGTACATGTTCAGGCGTAAGATATAAACCACGATCAGGAAGCCCCAGATTCGTTCGACACGAAAGACCGAGGACGCGGGAGGCTTGCTCCGCTTCCTCGGTTCTGCGCTCTACTGTTCCGTTGGAAGACATCTCAGCACGAGTCAGATCACACACGCCTACTTTCAAGCCAGCAGCGGTATGTTTGGCAATCGTTCCACCCATACCAATCTCCGCATCGTCTGCATGTGCTCCAAAGATGAGAATATCCAGACTCATTCGGAATCACCCGAATTCAATCCAGCCTCCGGCTTGTACTTATGTACCAGCTCTCTCCAGGCAAAATCGCCACGATCCAGAGCTTTAACCAGAATCTCAGCAGTTGCAATATTTGTGGCAAGTGGAATACCCTGAACATCACAAAGACGCAGCAACGCATTAATATCCGGCTCGTGAGGTTGTGCCATCAATGGATCGCGCAGGAAAATAATCAGATCCATCTCATTTTGCGCAACCAAAGCTCCAATCTGCTGATCTCCGCCCAATGGGCCTGATTCGAATCGGTGAATCTTCAGAGACGTTCCTTCCATAATACGAAGGCCTGTTGTTCCTGTAGAATATAATTGATGGTCCGTAAAAACAGGCTCATATGCCGTCACGAAGTTAACCATCTCTTCTTTTTTACGATCATGGGCGATAAATGCTATTTTCAACATGACAATCTCCTTTAGTCGATAAAGTGGTCAAATCCGTAGATCATTCCTGTATATTCCATAACCTTTTGAACACCGATCTTAACACCAGGCATATAACCTGCTCGCTCATAGGAGTCATGCCGAATCTTGAGTGACTGTCCATAGTCTCCGAAAACAACTTCCTGCTGCGCGAATACGCCAGGCAATCGTACACTGTGAATTCGGAAGCCGTTGTAATAACCGCCGCGTGATCCTTCAATCGTTTCTTCCTCATTCGGATTACCTTGACGAAGTTCTTCACGATTAGCAGCAATCAGTTCCGCTGTTTTGATCGCTGTTCCGGAAGGAGCATCCAGCTTCTGATCCCCGTGATATTCGATAATCTCCACATTTGGCATATGTTTGGCAGCCTGTGCTGCGAATCGCATCATCAAAATGGCACCGATCGAGAAGTTAGGGGCAATAAGCCCTCCAATTCCTTTGTCCTGACATTGCTTGTCCAACTGTTCAATCTGCTCCGGCGTAAAGCCGGTAACACCCATGACAGGTCTGACTCCATGACGGATCGCGATCTCGGTATGTGTAAAAGCATATTGCGGCACTGTAAAATCAACCATAACCTGAGGTTTTGTTTCAGCAAAAGCCATTTCGATATCATCAGTCACCAGCACTCCACACGCTGGCAAACCAACAAGGGTTCCTGCATCCGTGCCTGCTCCGGAGCGGTTGACAGCCGCTGCAAGCTCCAATTCTGGGTCCTGAAGTACCAATTTCACAACTTCACGGCCCATACGGCCAGCCGCTCCGATCACGGCAACTCTGATTACTTCACTCATATTGACTGCATCTCCTCACTATGTTGGATCATATCGTAGAATCCATTTCAACTCGAAAGAAATCTTTGCAAAATGAATTCTTATTGAATGGATTTCATACGTTGCTTGATTTCCTGTAACATCTGATGCAGTTGCCCATTCTGCGGGTCCAGCAAAATTGCCTCACGCAGCACCTGAATTGCATAGTCAAATTCATTCAAATCACTGTAAGCCAGCGCAAGCATAACATGAGCTTCCACTGAGAGCGGATCAAGTTTGACCGCTTCTTGCAGAAGCGTTGACGCTTCCACATAGCGCTCCTGTGTTGCAATACCCGCCTGCTCCAACAGCAACTTCGCTCTGGAGGTCAATTGTTTCGCTTCCAACGTCTGCAGATGCAAAATATACTCTTCTGTTCCTGGCGACAATTCGACTGCCTTGCGCGCATATTCAAGCGCTGGAACCAGATGTTTGCTGCGGGCGTGTGTAATGGAACAGCGATAATATAACTCCGCATGTTTTGGATGAGCGTGAATGGCTGACTCGAACCAACGAATCGCCTGCTCAAAATCATTTTGCAATATACAGCGGTAAGCCTGCTGCATATATTCTTCCGGTTTCATCATTAAGCTGACCCTCCCCGATCGGGTGATGGTACAGCATATGTAATCTACGCCTAATCGGTGTTTTTGGGTGTCCACCGATTGGCATCGCGGGTGTTAAATTTATGCATGACTTTATCGTGCGCCTCAGCCAGATCAATTCCCAGTGAGTTCGCAAAACAAATCGTGATAAATAAAATATCTCCAAGCTCAAGTTCAATGGAATTGGCTGCTTCGGAAGATTTCTTCGGCTTCTCGCCGAATTCATGATTCACTTCCCTGGCGAGCTCCCCAACCTCTTCAGACATCCGGGCCAACATGGCCAGAGGACTGAAATACCCCTCCTTGAACTGGGAGATATACTGATCAACCTCACGCTGCATTTCTGCGATGCTTTTCTCCATGAGAACGGATTCTCCTTTTGAAATGATGTCGTATTTGTTCCTAATAATATCAGTTATTTAGATTCACTTCCACCATCATCAGCGACAAATCATTTTTAAAGATTCAATAAACAGGTATACTAGATGGGAATGATTGATTCTTCATTCTAATTTATCTACAGCGAGGGATCTTATGAGCACTGCCAAAACCTGGGTTCAAGTTAAACTGGTTCTTCCCATCGTGCTGGGGACAGCCTTATATGCCTTTGGGCTCCTCTATTTCATTATCCCCAACCAGCTTATGGAAGGTGGCCTCACCGGGGTTACGGTGCTGATCAATTACGCTTTTGGCATCTCACCTTCACTTACAACCTTGATTCTGAATGTTCCCCTCTTTCTGATTGGGCTCAAAATTTTGGGCGGCAGACAGATGATCTATACGGGTATCGGAATTGGGGCACTGACCGTTTTTCTATGGTTGTTTGAGAAGTTGATTCACTTGGGCTGGATTGAACCATTACATACCGAGAATGACCTCCTGTTAGCAGCACTATATGCAGGTGTTACCCTTGGAGCCGGTCTTGGCATCGTATTTCGTTGGGGTGGAACGACGGGCGGTTCAGACATCATTGCTCGTATTCTCAATCGTAAGTATGGATGGAGTATGGGACGAGTATTATTGGGCATCGACTTCGTCATTATCGGGCTCTCTCTCATCTACATCCCCAAAGAAAAAATTCTGTATACGCTCGTAGCTGTATTCATTGCCTCCAAAGTCATCGACTTTATTCAGGAAGGTGCATATTCTGCCCGGGCATTTATGATCATTAGTGACCATGCACCCGAGATTGCGGACCAGATCACACGGGATATGGATCGTGGCGTCACCCTCATTCCAGCCATTGGCGCGTACTCTAAACAGGCCAAACACATGGCCTACTGCGTGATCTCCAGGCAAGAGTTCAGACGACTGCAGACGATTGTACGTTCCATTGACCCCAAAGCTTTTGTCATCATCAGCGATGTTCACGATGTACATGGCGAAGGTTTCAAAGAAAGTTGATGCACTATACAGAAACTACAAGAAAACCTCTTTTCGCATGAAGAGCCGTTATAGTGGCTGTTTACGTGAAAAGAGGTCTTTTTTATATACCACGATCAGGTTCATATCAATTTAACGCCGAAAAGGAAAAATCCCCTGCTGCTGCGCACGATATTTACGATATCCGGCGTAACTTAACGTCGCCACAATGACCGAACTAATGAGCAGCCCGGCTGCCCTGCGATCGGGACCCTGTACAAAAGGTACAAAGGCACTCTCGTCCTTCTCGCGACCAAACAACTGGTTCACCAGTTCCTCCCCATGGCCCACCATGCTCTTTAATTGAGCCAGATCAGGTTGCTTGGCAGCGGTAAGCCCTTTGGTATGAGATAACCAGGCGTCCATCTGAGCAATCTCATACGGTTCACGGCGAATCAGTGCGGCAGGACGAATCGTCTCATAATGCTCCTCCAGAACGGTGTAGCGGTTTGCCAGTACGGCCGCAGTTTGCCCTTGATTTGTAGCAGCGGATAAAGCGTCCAGATCGTTTTTCACGATTTTATAATACTGAAGCCATAAAGGTTTGGTTGGATTCGCGAGACTATCTGCTGCAAGTCTGAGCTTGGCAGAGGACTGCTGAAGAGAAGCATCGTCATTTTTCACCTTCACAACGGCTTGTTTCACTTCAACTATGGTTTCGGACAAGGCGTGAATGCCCTCGACTGTTGTTTGTCCCTCAAAGGAGATATGCTCCAGACTTTTACTGATACGCAGAATGCTTCCTCGCACTTCTTCAATATTATTCTCGAGCGCCTGCCGATACAATATGGCTGCTTCCTCATTCAGTTGTACAATTGAATTGCTTGTGGACACTTGCTGATCTGAATTCGAATTTAATGCTTCACTTTGCGCGGATACACGATATGCTAAGTTCGTCCACAGCATTAGAGCCACGAACGATACCACCAGTAAGCCAGTTTTGATCCCAAACGTTCTCTTCATGGACATCCCTCCCACCACCAATGTATGGCGGGGGACAGTTCATTAGAACAAGCTCAAGATCGGATCTCAGGTTCGTTTCGCTTGTCTTAAGGCCAGCCACGCGCACAGAATGCTTACCAGTGTCAGTCCGAATGTGAAATTACGCACACCATCTACATGATCATAGAGGGATGCGGGTAACCAAGGGTAAATATCATATGTATAATCCATCGTATCGTTCAACAGCGTCCAGAGACCTGCAACGACAAGGGAAGCCCAGCGGAAGCCGAAAAAGCGTACATAAATTAGAGCTTCAATGGCCATCGCACTATGCGAAGCAATCAACATCCAGTCTTGCCAGTGCTGTGTACCACCTTGCATCCAGCCAGCGAAAATAATGGACACGGCCCACACGCCATATTTCACAGATGTGACCACGGCAAGCGCCTGAATCACATGTCCGATCCGTTTGATAATGATGGACCGTGGTGGGTACAAGACCCATAACAACGCTAAAGTAAAAAACAAACTCGCTGTTGGACTATCCGGCACAAATACGATCTGCCACACCGGCTGCTCAGCCAGCGTCAATTTCATTTGCTCTCCATACCAGATGTATCCGTATACCGTTCCTACCGCATTACACCAAAATAATAGCCACAGGAAATAACGATTGGTCAGAAATTCCCTACTCCAGAAATACGATAAAGCCACATTCCCTGCCCCTTCCTTCATCATATATTGTGCACGATACAGTGCTGTCCAAAAAAAACACTTCAAAAAAACCTGACCGCATAAACGATCAGGTTTCATTGGTTATTTCGATTTTACTGTTCTGCTTTCTGTTTCGCAAGCCATTCGGTCAGATGAGTGATCTCTTCATCCGTGACACCTTGAGCGATGGCGTTATTGTACTGAGGAGGCATCTGGTTATAACCATCTTTAATGATGGTCAGAATCTCTTCCTGGCTGTGCTTGTCACCCACACCCCGAAGTGAAGGTCCACTTGCGCCCTTCATATCAGCCGCATGGCAGCCAATACAACCGGCCTTCTTATACGTTTCCATTGCAGGATCATCCTGTTCCACGATCGCAACTTCTTCTTGCTGTCCAGGTGCATTGGAAACGGGTGGGAGCCCCTGTTCACGCCTCTCCAGCGCTTCTTCTTCACGTTGAATATGTTCAGGCTTCTGTCCACTTGCTTCCAACTCATGCTCGTAGTGCGTCCACGCTACATTTGTCAGGTAGAATACAGAAATGACCGACAAAATCATCAGTGATGAAGCAATTGGGCGTTTATAGAAACGCCGCTCCTTCCCTGTATCCAGGAATGGTGCCAGCAGCAAAGCTCCAAAAGCGACTCCGCTGACCCCCAGTACCCCGAGCAGAACGTAATCGCCCGATGCGTATGGATACTTCAAGTACTGATACAGAAAAAGGAAGTACCAGTCCGGCATAGGAATTACGGATGCGCTCGGATTGGCCGGATAGCCTAAAGGTGCAGGTTCTGAGATCGTGAGAACCAGAATCCCCACCAATACAACGACACCAACCATCCATTCTTTCAGCAGGAAGTTGGGAATAAAGGCTTCTGATTTGCCGGGATACGCCGTGTAATCAGGCGGGGTAATGAATCCCGCCCCTTTACGGACCCGTGAATCACCGACAAAGATAACCTTTTCCTCATCATCCTTCTTATGTCCGTGAGCCATTGCGATTCCTCCCTTCTCAGTTTATAGTGGTCCCGAAATGCCCTGTCTGCGGATCATGATAAAGTGTCCGACCAGAAGCACCAGAAGCACAGCGGGGAGGAAGAATACGTGCAGGGCAAAGAATCGGGTTAGTGTCTGTGCACCGACAATCGTACCGCCTTGCAGGAATTCTTTAATAATCGGTCCCAGCCAAGGAACCGTATTGGCAATCTCCAGTGTTACTTTTGTTGCAAAATAGGCTTTGTTATCCCATGGCAACAAGTACCCTGTCAGCCCCAGGCCCAACATGACGAAAAAGATCAGCATGCCGACAACCCAGTTCATTTCACGCGGTGCCTTGTAAGAGCCTGTAAAGAACACACGCATCGTATGTAAGAACATCATTACGATAACCAGACTGGCTCCCCAGTGGTGCATGCCGCGAACAATTTGGCCGAAGGCTACTTTGGTCTGCAGGTACTCCACACTTGCGTAAGCATTGATAATATCAGGTACATAATACATGGTCAGGAACATGCCTGACAGAATCTGAATAACAGTAATAAAGAACGTCAATCCACCAAAGCAGTACACGAATGCGGAAAAGTGATGAGCCGGATTTACATGCTCTGGAACTTCATGATCCGCAACGTCCCGCCAGATTGGCGTGATGTCAAGACGCTCGTCAATCCAGTCATAGACATTTTTAAACATCTGCGTTCACGCCTCCTAATTCACTCGGGTGTTCGGAACAATGTCGCCCAGATATACCCAACCCTGCTCTTCCTTGACTACGTACTCATCCAGCGGTTTGGGGGCTACGGCAAGATTCTTCCCTTCCTTGTCATAGTGCGCGCCATGGCAGGGGCAATGATACTCGTCAGGGTATTGCTTGTCACTATTCCAGCCTACTGTACATCCCAGATGTTTACAGATAGGTGAGAGTGCATAAATTTTACCCTGCTCGTCTTTGCGAATCCACGCCACTAACGATGCATTACTCAGATACCAACCATCCTGTTGTTTAAGTTCAAAGGTGAATTCTTGAGGCTCATTCGTAATTTTGCTGATTTCAGCTACTTTGACAGAGGTGCCTTCTCCCTTATGTTGCAAAATCGGGTCCACCGCAAAACGGACCATAGGAAGGATTGCACCGGCGGCCATGTAGGCTGTAGCTCCACCAAGCGTGTACGTCAAAAACTGCCTGCGTGACATCTCCATGCGGCTTGGCAATTTCAATGAAGCTTCGTGGTGGTCATGCTCACTGCTCATACTGTCTCCAACCCCCTTTTTCAGCCAACTCTCTCAAACGTTTTCATTTTCATAAATTCCACGACTTACTAGAACATACATAATCATATAGTAGCCCTAGAACACCGTCAAGAATTTGTCACACATTTTTAAGGTTCAATTGTAAGCGTTATTAAAAAAATGTTGTAAAATTGTCACATTTGTCGCCAAAAACTATTTTTTCCACAACTCTCGTATCTTTTCCCCTATAAATCTCGCAATCCCATCTTCTCCGATCTCATGAGTTAACACGGACCGACTCAAAATCAGATCAGCAGCTGGAATTTCCACGCCATCCAAATGACCATCTGATGACATAATAACCACATATTTGAATCCTGAGGATTTAAGCTGTGCGGACAAGGAATTTAATGTCATTGACAATTCTGAATTAGCATAATGAAAGGCTGGATATGTCATGATTCTCCCTTTGAAAGGAATTTCGACCAGATCCAGAAAATCTCTCAGCCGCTCCAATGCCTCGGTAGCTTCAACTGGCGACTGCTCACCGCTAAGAGCTGTGTATGGAATAAGGCATGTATCCAGATAGAGTTGCAGTTCAGCCCAGCTGTCTTGAGTCATCTCACTGAATTTCAATTCCCTATATCCCCTCTCTATCCATTTTATTCCCATATTATATATGACCATATCTTATAAATCCAGACATTCATTTCAGAATTACACATATCAAAAAAGGAAATACGCCTCTGCGCATTCCCTTTTATCTCAGAAAGGATATATTTTGCCTATCAGTTTATGGTTCTCAGTTCATCCGTCAGACTCCGGAAAGCTACTTCGTCTCCGGTAGCTAACGCTTTATCGATTTCCAAATAGAGCTTCTCGCTGCGCTGTTTGCGAAGCGCTTCGTCCCACACCATCTCAGCTGCCAGCCCCAACATGACTTCATACGTAACTTTCATTTTATCCAATAGGATGCACCTCCAAAACGGATTTAAGAGCTCCTATATTCTTTTCCTTTGGTAACATAACCCAGTGAAGTTCTGGACATCCGCTCCAGATCGGCATCAGTCAGCTCACGTATCACTTTGGCAGGTGTCCCCAAAGCAAGAGTATAGGGCGGAATTTTACTATTCTCAGTAACAACAGAACCGGCTCCAATCAGCGTATATTCGCCAATGTCGGCTCCATTCAGCAGAATGGCTCCCATGCCGATTAATGATCCTGTTCCAATACAACAACCATGAATGATCGCTGTGTGTCCTACTGAAACATCATCTCCCACAATCAAAGGTTGATCAGTATTGACATGCCCAACAACGTTATCTTGAATATTACAGCGCTTTCCAATGATAATAGGAGCCAAATCAGCCCGCAGGACTGCATTGAACCAGACGGAAGACTCTTCTCCCATTCTCAAATCACCGATCAGTTTTGCACCTTCAGCCATATATACGGAAGGGTGTAACTGAGGTTGTAGACCTTTGTATGGAATTATCATTATTATCACTCCTTAATTTGGGAGTGATTTTAGCAACTTGTCCTTCACTTGTCAAACATAATAGGCGTAATGTCTCCTGAGATGGAGCGACAGGATGCAGCAAGACGTGTGCCCCAGGCTGTCATTTGTATAGTCCGGCCTTCCTCATGTTCCCCAATACGGACCATGCCAAGATGCAACATCATTTTAACAATTCTGTTATCATAGATGGCCTCGGCCGTATCATAATAGAACGGCTGAATGAATGGACCGATCTGACGAAACAGCGACTCAGCGGTTGACCATTCTTGGGCACATTCGCCTGTCCAGTACACAATAGAGGACAGATTGGGAATAGCACCTTTATACAATCTTAACCAAAACCTAAATAGCTGTATCATTTCGGCTGTTTTCTCTGCCCCCAGCTTGTCTTCTCCAGCTGGTGATAGCTTCAGCGTGCCTTGCTCCTCACGAACCAGCCGATGGTGAAATGCATAGTCGTAGAGAAGTGCGAAACGATCCGGGTAATCCTTGAAGGAACGGCCATATCCGAATCTCCATCCACCTTTGCCCACCAATTCCTCACTAATATGCAGATGCTCCATAATCTGCTGTTGAGAGCGACGGTACATCATGCCTTCAGCGTTAAGGGCAATTTCGTGTTGCTGGACAAACTGCAGGAACAACTTGAGATCATCCGCTAAGAGATGATATTCATCCCGATACATGGGTGGTTCCGTTGTTTTGGTAATGCCTGCTCGCAGATGTGTGGATAACACATCCCTGAATCTTAATTTCAGATCCTGGGGTACTTGATACAAATACCTGGTCTGCTGCGTTGTCCCATTGAACAACCATCCACTCTTATTAAAGCGAACGATGAGATCACGTGGACTCGCGCCAGCCTCACTCTCCTTTTTGTCCATCGATTGACGGGCTATGGCAATGAGTTCTTCCATACCATAATACTGGCGAGGATCAAACAACAAGTTGTTCAAAAAGCGCTGATCTGCTTGATTCAGTTGACGTACCTGCTGCTCAAAAAAGGGTCTGCTGCCCAATGTAGTGAGAATACTCTGGATGAGTTCATGTTTGGAATTGGGCTTGCATTCACATTGGTAATAGTCTGCTATTCGATTAAGCTGGCCAATATCGGCAAAAGTAAGCATATCCGCTAGATTCATGGGTCCATCGCCTCGCCCGTTAACTACTTCGACTGCTGATTCGGAGCCTGAAATAGTTTGGTTTTGTAAACATCGTTGACGGAATTCCCATAATCTAAACCTCTTTTTGGAAATCTTTTATGTTTTAAACCATACTATGCCCCGAGTTGGTCAATCAGAAGAAAAATGAGAGGTTTGAAATCATATAAAGTCTTTATTTCCCCATAAAACGCAAAAAAAACAACCCAAGTTAGCTTACTCAGGTTGTTTCGCTGTGTCCAAAGACAGATGTCGTGTGCAATTATACAACAGCGGACTCCAGTCATCACGTTCCTTTTCCAGGATCGTCAGTGACAGGTTTCCAATCCGTTCTGTATACCGATCTTTATACAAGGCTGTTAACAGGTTGGCCAAGAAAGCTCCGTGAGTGACAATGAGGACGTTTTGGTCCGGATAGGCAGACCATAGATCTTCCAGAAACGCCAGTGCACGAATCTGGATATCCGCTATCTGCTCCTGTCCCAAGTCCAATGTCTCCCAGGATTTGCCCCAACGGGCAACCCGTTCTTCTGAAGTTAGACCTTCAATCTGACCAAAAGCCCTTTCTTTCAACCGTGCGTCCGGCTCAAGCAATGGTACATTCAACAGTTTAGAGATAATCTCCCCTGTTTCCTGTGCCCTCGATAATCCACTTGTGATGATATAGTCCCATTGGTATTCTTCCGTCAGCAGACGTCTTCCCAGGCGCTCTGCCTGTTCACGACCTTCTCCATTCAGAGGAATATCCGTCTGACCCTGTATACGGCCCGCCGCATTCCAGTCTGTAAGACCGTGACGAATAAGCCCGATTCGCACTTACATCCCTCATTTCTCCACACGGCGAACGAAAGGTAATTACCTATGCACTCGCACCTTGTTTGCGTTTATTCGTTGTTCGATGCATACGTCCAAGAGAAAATAACGCCATTCCTATTGCAAGTAAAGAGAGGGCCATCCAATACTGCGGATAAGCAGGTCCCATGCTCACAACAAAAGGTTCTATGATACTCCCTCTGTCCGCTCCAGTCATGTTGTACTGATACATTCCAGAGGACGATGGTCCGCTTCCGGCAACCCCTGTCTCCAGAATACCCGTAGCAACAACCTTGGTTTGCTCAGCTTCTGATACGTCTGGCTTAAACATTGCCATATACAGAAAGCTGCATAAAAAAATAGCCAGGAACGCGGCGATCCACAAAGACATATGCTTGCGGATCACAGCAGAGAAACGATTAACCTTTACCTCTTCTGGCAGAAGCCATGGAGACTCCGCGTAGATCCGGTCCATAACGTTACGGTTCACTCTCTCTGCCTGTTGTTCTGTCACTGGAACCGGGATGCTGTGCAGCAAGATCTGAGCTTCTTCCCAGACCTCAAACTGCTCGGAGCACTCTTCACAACCAGCGAGATGAGCATGAAATGCAATCCGCTGAGGATGAGTTTCCGGCAAGTCCCAGACCAGTGCAAACAGTTCCTGGGCTTCGTTGCAATTCATCGGTTCTTCATCCCTTCATATGGCTCGTACACCGGTTCGAAGAAATAAGGTTCCAATTGAGTTTTTACGCTTGATCTTGCTCTGAATAATAGCGATTTCACAGAACTGACGCTCTGCCCAAGAATATTCGCAATCTCTTGGTAGTCTAGTTGATCATACTCTCGGAGTATAATCGCAGAACGCTGCTTCTCCGGCAAATTGTTAATCGCATCCCTAACCAGCATTACCCGCTCGCTGCGTAGTACAGCATACTCCGGGGCATTCTCCGAAGGAGCAACGGGAACAATCCCGCTCTCTTCAAGTGGGACATTTCCGCTGCGCTGTTTGCGAAGCTCACTCAGTACCGTATTTCTCGCAATGGTATATAACCAGGTTGAGAATGAGGCATCCACCTCACGGAAAGAGTGCAGACTGCGGAACGCCTTATAGAAAGTCTCAGAACAGAGATCTTCCGCAAGCAGCTCCATATTGGAACTTTTCAACATATGATATACGAAAGCCAGTATTTTACGCTGATAACGACTCATCAGCTCGGAATATAACTCCAGGTTACCTTCCTTGATCTCTCGAATCAACTGGGAATCCGTCATTTGAGTGCGACCCCTCCTCGCCCATCCATGTGCTTCTCCCCGTTCGACTCTATCCATGTATTACCGAACAGGCACAAAAAAGTTGCGGTTCTCACCGCATATAAACAGCGTTCAGCGCCATAACTGGCCTTCCCGCCAAATTCCCCTATGTAATGGCAATTTCCCCAACGTTTCTACATTAACAGTATTTATTGTACAACGGTCTGCATCATCCTGGCAAATCCATTGGTATCCACAGAACCCGACCTGTCATTCATATGCGGTCATTTTCACGTTCATGACTTCATTTTGAGCCTTTTTGGTAACCCTTGCTTATATAGACGGACGACATACTGAAAAGGTTACAAAAATGTGATATATATTTGATCTAAGGTATCCTAACAGATTAAGGAGGGAGATGTAAATAGAGGATGTAAGTTCAAATGTAACTATTAACATATAAATACCTTCCCCATAACTTTTTAAGACAAAAAAAAGACCGCTTACATAAGCGGCCATTGCTCACGTGGAGCAATACAGTTATTGGATAGGAGTGGAGAGAAACCATACTGTACCCTTATTATATGTATACGTTTTCATTTTGTCAACACTTTCAGTAAAATTGTTTGAATTAATTATATCTTTCGGTAATTCAGGATAATACATCCTTTTTTTCGTGACTGAAAATCAAATAACAACTACTCCAATATAACCTCACAAAAAAGAGGGCTTTCGCCCTCTTTCTCGTTTTATATCCACACTTGATAGCCTAAGGAATCCAATAACGTCTTGGCTCGTTCCATATCTTCTTCCTGACGGAAAGACAGACGCATAATGCCCGGCACATCCACCCGGTTTTCGATAATCTCCAAGTTGCTCAAGTTGATATCATTCGCCCCAAGCTCAGTTGCGATCTTACCGATCATACCCGGTGCATCCTGAACATCAGTATACAGATCAAATAACGGCGAAATCATGCCTTTGCGTCGTTCGGGCAATACACTGCGGAACTCACGGGCCTGACGGAATGCCTCCTCTATGCCTTCACCGTTCTTATGCTCCAGCATATCCGTAAAGGCCGTCATCTGGCTATTCCAGTCCTTAAGCAAGCCCAGCAGCACATCACGGTTGCTAAGCAAGATATCTCTCCACACAATCGCATCACTGGACGCAATCCGGGTAATATCCCGGAACCCCCCTGCAGCCAGCATTTTATACAGTGGATTCGACTCATTATATTCACGCACCTGATTCACCAGCGCAACAGCAATAACATGTGGCAGATGACTAATCGCCCCCACGATGTCATCGTGCAGCAGAGGCTCCACACGCACGATCTGTGCCCGCGTATACGCAAGCAGCTCAGACAGCCTGCTGTAGGCTTCCTCAGGTACATGTTCTGAAGGGGTTAAGACATAGTATGCATTCTCAAACAACACAGCTGAGGCCGCATCTACGCCTGCACGCTCCGACCCCGCCATAGGATGACCACCAATGAAGTAAGCGTCAGTCAACCGCACATGCTCGGCACAAGCGGCAATGGAAGCTTTAGTGCTTCCTACGTCCGTGATAATACATCCTTTTTTCAATGGCAGCTTGGAGAGCTTTTCGAAATAGGATTCTAACAAACCTACAGGAACGCACAAAAAAATAAAGTCGGCATCCTCTACCGCTTCTTCCAGAGAGAGCGTAGCATCATCCACTACACCGCTCGCTATGTACTTGTCCTTCAGTTCATCCAAGTGGGCGTAGCCCATCACGGTTACATCTGGCTTGCCTTTGAAGCAAAGCGCCAGTGAACCGCCGATGAGTCCTACACCAATCATTGCAATTTTTAGTTTCATGGGTCCTCACTCTTTCATCGCCAGTATTAAGGGCGTGCTACCGCCTTCTCAGCCAGCGTGTTCTCCAGTGCCGTGACAAATGCACGGTTCTGTTCTGATGTTCCGACGGACACACGAATGTAAGTTGGGTATACGTGGAATCCTGAGCGAACGATAATGCCTTGTTTGAGCAAGGATTGGAACGCAATTGCCGAAGGCATATTCAGGTCAACCATAATGAAATTACCCTGTGAAGGGAAATACGACAATCCGAGCCGTGTAAATTCATTTTGTAGGTAATCCCGATCCGTTGCATTCCGCTTCGAGCACTCTTGAACAAAATCCTGATCCAGTAGTGCAGCGGTTGCCGCAACCTGTCCAAAACGAGAAGTGTTAAACGGTTCACGTACACGGTTAATCAAATCAATAATTTCGGGACGTGCAATACCATATCCGATCCGAAGCGAAGCCAAACCGTAAATTTTGGAGAATGTCCGCAGGATGACCAAGTTCGGATACCGTTCGATCAATGGTACGCTTTGCGGATATGCTTCATCGGTTACGAATTCATAATAAGCTTCGTCCAGTATGACCATCACATGAGCATGCACACGGTCCATAAAGGCTGTAAGTTCCTGCTCGGAGATAATTGTACCTGTCGGATTATTTGGATTACACACCCATACTGCTTTGGTTTTGTCGTTAATTTGCGCGAGCATCGCGCTCAGATCATGCGTGCCATCTTTCAGAGGCACTTCGATGGTCACGGCACCCTCAATATCTGCATTGCTTTTATATACGGAGAATGTCTGATCTGCCATGATGGTCTCGTCACCCGGCAAGAAGAAAGCTCGCGTGATCAAAGCAATAATCTCATCGGAACCACAACCAAATATTAAGTTATTCCGTTCAACGCCAAGATGCTTGGCAAGAACTCCCGTCAGCTCAACCGAGCTACCATCTGGGTATATGCTTATATTCGTCATTTCTCTCGTAATGGCTTCCAGGGCGGCAGGAGAACTGCCGTACGGGTTTTCGTTGGAGGCCAGCTTGATGACTTGTTCAAGCCCCAGTTCACGTTTCACTTCTTCAATCGGTTTGCCCGGCTGGTACACAGGCAGATTGACAATCTGGGATTTCGGTTTCAACCCGACCGCCTCCTGTTATTGAAATAATGTTAGACACGAATCAGCGTGCACCTCACGTGTCCAAAAGATGTCCTTTCAGGACATCCCTATCCCTTTAATTGTGCCACAAAGTTGCGAATTTGCAACAGTCCCGCTGCACGCGTATCCGGATTTTCAAGCAGAGGAATCGCATCTTCCACCTGACGAACAATGGCACTACCTACAACAACGCCATCGCAGATGCGGGAGAAATGTGCCACCTGCTCATGACTGGAGATACCAAAACCTACCGCTACAGGGAGGTCTGTCAGACTTTTCACCGTCTCAATGAAGCTCTCTACGCCATCAAAGAAAGAAGCTCTCTCTCCGGTTACCCCAAGGGATGAAACACAATAGATAAAGCCACTCGCCCCCGTTACAATCCGCTCAATCCGAGCATTAGATGTAGGTGCAACAAGCGGCACCAGATGCACACCAGCACGATTTGCGCGTTCTCGCATCTCTTCCGCTTCCTCGATCGGCAGGTCCGGAATGATCATGCCACTAATATCGTGTTTGACCAATTCATCAAAGAATACATCCAGCCCTGTCTGCAATACCGGATTATAATAGGTGAACAGTACAAACGGCAGTTTCACACCTGCCTTACGAGCTTTTGCTGCGGTTTCCATCACAGTACGAATGGTAATCTGGCTTTTTAATGCACGTTCGGAAGCACGCTGAATGACTGGGCCATCTGCAAGCGGATCGGAATAGGGAACACCCAGTTCCAAAATATCCGCTCCGGCCTGTTCAAGCTCCTTGATGATATCGATCGTTGTATCCACATCCGGGTCTCCCACGGTTAAGAATGGAATAAGTGCCGTGCGATTCTGTTGCTTCAATTGCTGGAAGGTCTGGTCCATCAGATTCATCCCAAGTCACCTCCCGTGTATTTCATGATGGATTCTACGTCCTTGTCTCCACGTCCCGACAGACAAATGACTACAATATCATCTGCTGTGAGTTCAGGCGCCAGTTTGACAACTTGAGCTACCGCATGTGCAGACTCCAGAGCAGGAATGATTCCTTCCGTCCGACATAGGAGTTGCAGGGCATCCAGTGCTTCCTGATCCGTGATCGGTACATATTTTGCCCGTTCAATATCCTTGAGATAGGAATGCTCCGGACCAACACCCGGATAATCAAGTCCGGCCGAGATGGAATGCGCTGGCTGAACCTGTCCATACTCATCCTGCAACAGGTAACTCATAGATCCCTGGAATACACCATGCGTACCTTTGGTCATCGTTGCAGCGTGATACTCGGTTTCGACCCCTTTGCCTGCGGCTTCAACACCAACAAGCTTCACATCCTGATCACCGATAAATGGATAGAACATACCGATCGCATTACTTCCTCCACCAACAGCTGCTACAATTACATCCGGCAAACGTCCTTCGATCTCCTGAATCTGACGACGGGTCTCATCACCAATCACACGTTGGAAATTCCGCACCATCATCGGATATGGATGAGGGCCAACCACTGATCCGAGCACATAGAACGTATCCTCCACATTGCTGACCCAGTAGCGAAGTGCTTCATTACCAGCATCCTTCAGTGTCCGTGTTCCAGACGTCACCGGAATCACTTCTGCTCCGAGCAGCTTCATCCGAAATACGTTTAACTGCTGACGCTCTGTATCTTCTTCGCCCATAAATACTTTGCATTCCAGTCCAAGCAATGCGGCTACGGTTGCGGTCGCTACGCCATGTTGACCTGCACCCGTTTCGGCAATAACTTTCTTTTTGCCCATCCGTTTGGCAAGCAAACCTTGTCCAATGGCGTTATTAATTTTGTGCGCGCCTGTATGATTGAGATCTTCACGTTTCAGATAAATTTTCGGTCCGCCCAATCGGCGTGACAATTGCTCTGCATGATACAATGGCGTTTCACGTCCAGAATACTCGCTTAGCAGATAGTTCAGTTCCTTGTTAAATTCCTCATCTTCAGAGAAGTGGCTGTATGCCTCCTCCAACTCAATAAGTGCGTTCATTAGTGTCTCAGGTACAAAGCGGCCTCCGAAGTGACCGAAACGCCCGTGTTGATCCGGCAATTGATGTGTCATGCCTGCTTCACCCTTTCTACGAATGCTGTAATTTTGGCAATATCCTTCACACCTTCAGTCTCCACACCGCTGGATACATCGACGCCGAAAGGTGCATATGTCTGTATTAGTTGTTGTACATTGTCCGGCTGCAAACCTCCTGCAACGAACAGAGCAATTTCGCGACTTTTTGCCCATTCAGCATAGGCAGGGATTCGCTCCCAGGCAAACGTTTTCCCGGAGCCTCCTCCATATAGAGGATCATGGGTATCAAGCAATATCGCATCCACGAATTTATCATAATTATCAAGAGCCCTTATGGCTGTATCATCAGCTTCCGGTCCCGTTTCATCTTTGGGAAAAGAAAGAACTTTAAACACCTCGGCACCCCACCGCTGCTTCACCTGCTGGCAAAATTCCGCAGTCTCCTGTCCATGCAGTTGGATAACATCCAGTTGAGCTACGTCCATGATGTGTTCCAACTCTTCGAGCGTAGGATTCACAAACACACCCGCAAGCTTCGGCCGATCATAGGTAGACCATTCGAACAACACCGTTCTTAATGCAGCAGCCTGCTCGGGTTCGATTCGGCGGCGTGATTTGGCAAAAACAACACCAATGTAATCCACAGGCAAGTTTATCATCGATTTTAGCACTTCAACGTCCTGAAGTCCACATATTTTTACGGCCGCTGGCAGCGGGTTTCTCAGTTGTGACATACTGTCGCCTGTGCCATCGTGTATGGAAGTATTCATCATTTGGGTCCCATCAGATCATATACAGCCGCCTCGACATCATCCTTGCGCATGAGATGCTCACCTACGAGAATACCATGAACACCGGCCTGGATCAGAGATACTGTTGATTCTAGTCCGTCAATACCACTTTCGCTAATCAAGGTAACGCCACTTGGAATCAATTCCATCAAATCCAGTGTCGTGTTCAGACTGGTTTCGAATGTTTTCAAATTCCGATTGTTGATGCCCACTAGTGTTGCCTGCGGAATCTCCAATACCTGCTCCAATTCTGTTCGATCATGGACTTCAATCAAAGCGTCCAGCCCCAAACTTTTGGCAAATTCCAGATATTGACGAATCTGTTCAGGTGTCAGAATACTGGCAATCAGCAATATCGCATCCGCACCCAGTAATCTTGCCTCAGCAATCTGTCGTTCATCTATAATAAAATCCTTCCGTAATAGCGGAATGTTCACCGTTTGATGAATCGCCTGCAAGTACTCGTTGCTGCCTTGAAAATACGACACATCCGTTAATACGGAGATGCAGTCAGCACCCGCTCGCTCATAAGCAGCAGCAATCTCTACCGGATGAAAATCCGGACGAATTAACCCTTTGGAAGGCGAAGCCTTCTTCACTTCGGCAATAAGGCCGAGTTTGCGATTGCGTCCGCTCGATAGTGCTTTTTCAAACCCCCGGGTTGCGGGTAGTTGTTCGATTTTTTGGATAGCTTCATCCATGCGAAATGTCTGTGCCAGTACTTCAACTTCTTTATGTTTGGTTGCAACGATTCGATCAAGATACATGACTGTACGCCTCCGTTGTATGAATTAACTGTTCAAGCTTCCCGGCAGCTTTGCCCGAATCTACCGCTTCTGCGGCAAGTGTCACCCCTTCAGCAATGCTATCTGCAAGACCGGATACATAGATGCACGCTCCGGCGTTCAACAGAACGACATCACGGTAGGCACTCTGCTCACCCTGGAAGATCCTCTTAATAATTTCGGCATTCTGTGCCGCATCTCCTCCAAGTACCGCTTCGAGCGGATGCAGAGACAAACCCATATCACGTGGATCAATATCATAGGTGTGCACTTCACCATTGCGAAGTTCAGATACCTGAGTCGGTGCCGAGATACTGATTTCATCCAGACCATCATGGCTGGCCACAACCAACGCTCTTTTGAGACCAAGACGATTCAGTACTTCAGCAATCATCGGCGTCCGGGAACGATCATACAGGCCAAGCAATTGGCGATCCGCTCCCGCAGGATTCGTTAAAGGTCCGAGCATGTTGAAAATGGTACGAACACCCAGCTCTTTTCTTGGTCCTGCCGCATGTCGCATGGAAGGGTGATATACCTGGGCAAAACAGAAGCAGATTCCGATATCATCCAGACATTGTCTAGCCTGCTCACCGTTCAGATGGATATTTACACCGAGTGCCTCTAATACATCTGCACTACCCGCTTTGCCTGAAGCTGAACGGTTGCCATGTTTGGCGACCCGAACCGAGACGGCCGAAGCAATAATGGCGGATGCTGTGGAAATGTTGAATTTGTGAATACCCGATCCACCTGTTCCACAAGTGTCCAGCAAGCCGCTGCCATCCGTTAGAATTCGTCCGCCCTGACCACGCATGGCTTCAGCAAAACCGGTGATCTCATCCACCGTTTCACCCTTCATCCGCAGCGCCATTAGCAAACCTCCGATTTGAGCCGGCGTTGCCTCACCTCTCATAATCGAGTACATCAAATCTCTTGCTTCGGCTTGCTCCAGATGGCTGCCCTCCAAAATTTTCGCCAGGCCATTCTTCATGCCTTCCTCACGAGTAATCTCAGCAATGGGGGTTACAGGGTTCTCATTCATTATTGGGTTTATGTTCATCTCCGGTCTCTCCTCTCTCAGTTCTTAGCGGCCGCTGGTGTGACAAAGTAGTCCGCATTCGCCAGTCTCAATGTGCTGTCCTTTTCTTTGGCAGGAAACATTGCTTCTGCTGTTCGAATCGCCTTGAGCAATGCTTTAGCTTTGTTAACCGTTTCCTCATATTCATTCTCAGGCACAGAATCCCATACGATTCCCGCTCCGGCCTGTACATATGCTTTTCCTTTTTTGAAAATAATCGTACGAATCGTAATACAGGAGTCCATGTTACCTGAGAAACCCAGGTATCCGATTGCTCCTGCATAAGCACCCCGTGCCTCTTTCTCCAGTTCCGCGATAATCTCCATTGCACGTAGTTTCGGTGCACCGGATACGGTACCCGCTGGCAAGCAAGAGAGAAACGCATCGAAGAAATCCTTATCTTCTCTTAGCTCGCCCGTAACATTGGATACCATGTGCATAACGTGAGAATACCGTTCAATCTCCATGAACATGTCACACTTCACACTGCCGAAGCTGGATACCCGGCCCAGATCGTTACGCCCCAGATCAACCAGCATCAGATGCTCCGCGCGTTCCTTCTCATCCTGGAGCAGATCAGCAGCGAGTGCACGATCTTCCGCTTCTGTTGCCCCCCTTGGACGTGTACCTGCAATCGGTCGTGTCTCCACACGATTCCCGTCCACCTTGACTAGCGCTTCAGGTGAAGTACCCACGATAATCTCATCATCCATTTTGAGGTAGTACATATAAGGTGATGGATTCAGGGTCCGAAGCACACGATACACGTGAAGCGGAGAAACTTCCGTATCAATGTGGAAACGCTGGGATAATACCACTTGAAAAATATCACCTGCGCGAATGTAATCTTTGGCTTGCTCCACATTACCGATAAACTGCTCTTTCGTGAGGTTGGAGCGGATGTCCCCCAGTTCAACGTCTCCCGGAATGGAACGCGGATTCAGGTTCTCCCCTGGTCCTTGCTGCTGCAAACGTTCTGCGGCCTGCTCCAGCTTCTCCGAAGTCACTGCATACGCTTGACGTATCTCGTCATCCGTTGCACCGTCCTTGACGTGTACATTTCCGACGAGCAGCATCTGCTGCTTCACATGGTCAAACACGATAATCTGGTCACAGAACATAAAGCGAATGTCATCCATATTCAGGTCATCCAGCGCGTGAGCTGGAAGTTTCTCATAATAGGACAGCAGATCATATCCGAAGAAACCAATTGCCCCACCTGTGAATGGTGGCAGTTCATCATCTTTTGGACTGCGGTACTTACGCAGCAGTGCTTTCAGTTCTTCGATCGGTTTGCCTGGCAATTCACGAGTCTTCCCTGCTTCTTCTACAACAATCCGGCCTTTCTTGGCCGAAATCATCAGGAACGGATCTGTACCGATGAACGAGTATCTCGCCCATTGGATACCCCCCTCTACACTTTCCAACAGGAATGCCCGGTCGTTGTCAGCATAACGGCGGAATATTCGAATCGGAGTCTCCATATCTGCCAGAATCCGTTTGACTACCGGAATCAGATTATACTCATTCGACATTTTCAGTACTTGATTAACGTTTGGCGTTATCATTAGATCACGTCCTTTCAGATTTAGGTAAGTTCAACTAAAGAGGTTTACACTGAGCACTCCAATGACAGAACAACCTTCCGATCGCTGTTATCCCCAGATTTTTTGATTCCCTTTCAAAAGGGAAAATCCGGGGATAAAGGCGAACGCTTCGCTTCTTCACGTTATTTCTGTCCTCTCCGTTTTTGTGTAAAAAGTTTAGTTGACCTATATGGGTAGAAGAAAAGGTTATATGTACAAAAAAACCTCTACCATCAGGTAGAGGTTTGGTTATAAGCTGTATTTAACAGGGTGATGCTTCATAAATAACAAGTCCCTATACTTCGCTGTCGGATTATTCACAGGTCGCTGAATTGATGCATCTCACATCATCCAAATCGGGAAAATAAATTAGTTATAACACTTCAACTACTCATTCCAATATTTCGTAAAATATAGGAGAGTGCATTGATTGTGTTTGTACTAAAATATATCTAAACAAGATGTCCTATGACACGTTTGTTTTCCCTGTTCCTGTTACCTATTCCGTAGCACGACGTACCGTGAATCAGTTGACCGGTTTCTGTTGCCCCGGTTACCACCCACTGGACTCTGCTATATACTCCACTAGCTCAGCTGCTCTCAGCTCAATCTCAACTCTACTCAACTGGTTCTCACTATACATCATTATGATCGGTTTGACAACCCACTATTTAAGAGCCGGAAGGTGCTGCCAAATCGGGACGTAATGCCTGTGCACCGTTCAGATACACATGGTTGATTTCATTCTGAGCTTTGTTTGTATTGACATGCACCATGAAACGAATGCACTGCGCCAAGGCACCTTTAACAGGAACCTCCAGTGCACACATTAGTGGTACGAGTTCCCAACCATCCAGTTGACGAATAGCTTTTGCCGGGAAAGCAGCATCCAGATCCCCAGTTAACGTAATCCACACACTGCAGATATCTTCCGGTTGAATCTCATTGCGATCCACGATCTCCTGCAACAATACAGCCGTTTCCTTCAAAATCTGTTCTTCGTTGTTCTGCGTGACTGTTGTAGCCCCGCGAATTCCCCGTGTGACCATTGCTGTTATTCTCCCTTCCTGAGCATTTCAATGACGTCCCGAACTGCCGACACAGGTACGTCCTTCACAATTCTTGCAGCCCCAATCCGATCAGGAATGATAAACACCATATGACCTTCACGGAACTTTTTGTCATGCATCATCGCTTCCATTAATGCATCCGTGTCGAGATGCGCAGGCATCGTTGTTGGAAGGCGAAGTGAACGCAACATGCGGACTGTATCTTCATAGAGCCCTGCTGGCGCACCAAGCTTCTCACCAAGCAATGCTGATCCAGCCATACCGATCGAGATCGCTTCTCCGTGCAGGAATTCTCCATAACCGGCAATCGCTTCAATGGCATGACCAATCGTATGTCCCAGGTTCAACAACGCACGTTCTCCATTTTCACGTTCGTCTCTGGATACAATCTCTGCCTTAATGCCACATCCACGCTCCAAGCCGTATCCAAGTGCTTCCGGATTAAGCGCAAGCAGTTCTTCCGCATGTTCCTCACACCAATGTGCAAAAGCCTCATCACGGATCAGTCCGTGCTTCAACATCTCTGACAACCCTGCCGATACATCTCGTGGCGGCAAGGATTGAAGTGTGTCCACATCATAGAGTACAAGCTCGGGCTGGTGGAATGCACCGATCATATTTTTGGCCAGCGGATGATTGACAGCCACCTTGCCGCCTACACTGCTGTCATGCGCCAAAATCGTTGTAGGTACTTGAACAAACTTGATTCCACGCATATATGTAGCGGCAACAAAGCCAGCCAGATCACCTACGACACCACCACCTAGGGCCAGAATCGCAGAACTCCGATCCAGTTTACCTTCGATCGCAACGGTCATCATATCCTGGTACACCGAAAGGGATTTCGATGTTTCACCAGAGGGCACAACCGCCGATACGACTGTATAACCAGCCGTACGCAGCGTTTGCTCCAAACCTGACAAGTATTTGGGAGCCACATTTTCATCTGTAATGATGAGTAGCGGACTTTTTTTGGTCAAGCCATATTGCTCAAAATATTGAGGAGCTTGTGCCAATAAGCCGCTGCCAATCAGAATCGGATATGAGCGTTCCTCCAACTGTACCGTCAGCTGACGCATATTAGTAATTCTCCAGTTGAGCGTTATAACTAGCAACATTGGCACGGATCTCTTCCATGGAATCCCCGCCGAATTTTTCCAGGAATGCTTTGGCAATTTCCCACGCTACAACATGCTCCATAACCACACTCGCTGCTGGTACAGCACAAGCGTCCGAGCGCTCAACCTGAGCCGTAAATGCTTCTTTTGTATCGATATCGACACTTTGCAGTGGCTTATACAACGTTGGGATCGGCTTCATCACACCACGTACAACGACTGGCATACCGTTTGTCATACCACCTTCGAATCCACCCAGACGGTTAGTTGCCCGGTGGTAGCCGCGCTCATCCGTATGCATGATTTCATCATGCACCTGTGATCCCCGAATGACTCCGGCTTCGAATCCGATACCAATCTCTACACCTTTGAATGCATTAATGGACATTACGCCTTGAGCGATTCGTGCATCCAGCTTGCGATCGTATTGAACATAACTACCAAGACCAATAGGTACACCTTCAACGATACATTCCACTATTCCTCCGATGGAATCGCCTTCTTGTTTAATCTGGTCGATGTAGGCTTCCATCTTCTTCTCTGTCTCAGCATCCGTAACACGTACAGAGGAAGCTTCTGTCACTGCGATCAGTTCATCAATCGGAAGGTCCTGATACGGAGCTTCGATCTCTCCAATACGAAGTACACGTCCAGCTACCTTGATTCCAAATTCAGCCAGGAATTGACGTGCAATGGCACCACATGCCACACGTACCGTTGTCTCACGTGCACTGGAGCGCTCCAGTACGTTACGCAAGTCTTTAAGATTATACTTGAGTCCACCGTTCAGATCAGCGTGTCCGGGACGAGGACGATGAACGCGACGTTTCTCTTCATCACTGCCTTCAATCGGCTCAATATTCATAATATTCTGCCAATGTTTCCAGTCGTTATTTTGAACAACCAGCGCTACCGGAGCACCTGTTGTATATCCGTGACGGATACCACCAACAAAATTCGCCTGATCCTTCTCGATCTGCATCCGGCGTCCACGGCCATATCCCTTTTGGCGGCGGTGAAGCTGGAAATTCAGTTCTTCAAAGTCAATCGTCAAATTACTTGGCAATCCTTCAATAATAGCGGTCAATTGGGGTCCGTGCGTCTCCCCTGCGGTTAAATAGCGTAAACTCATAATACGTTCCCCCTTTAAACTGTTAAACTTCACATTGCTAAAATCCCATAATTTCTTTGCTTATTATAGTATAGCTGACCGGCTTTGACAAGAAAGTCGGCGCTTTCTTGTACTTGGTATACAAATAACCGCCTGAACACATGTACATGTGCTTCAGACGGCTCAACAACCATTATCATTATTTTTTCCGATAGAAGAATGTCTCTGCTGTCTCCAGACCATATTGTCCCGGGGAGAAGATCTGCTCCGTACTGCCCACAAACAAAATACCGCCTGGACGCAAACTTGCTGCAAATTTGTGATACAACAGGTTTTTGGCTTCCTCAGTAAAATAGATCATGACATTTCGGCACACAATCAGATCGTACCCATCGTCAAAACGGTCCACCAGCAAATTTTGTTTCATGAACTTGATCGAATTTTTGAGTTGCTCATCAATACGGTATACCAAGCCATCCTGCTTGAAGTAACGGTTCGCCGTTTCCTTTGGCACATCCTTAAGTGAGCGTTCCATATAACGCCCTTCCTTGGCTTTGGCCAATGCACCTTCATCCAGATCACTTGCCGTAATGGAGCTGTCCTTCAAAATACCCATCGTGTCCAGAATCATGGCGAGTGTATAAGGTTCTTCACCTGTTGAACAGGCTGCACTCCAAACTTTAGCACGACGCTTGGACCCCAGCAGCTCAGGCAGGATCTCGTCCCGCAGCACTTCCCAACGATTGGGATTACGCCAGAATTCCGACACGTTAATCGTCATACGATCAAGGAACTCGTAGAACAATGTTTTATCTTTCTGCATAGCTTCAAAAAAGTTAGAAAATGTATGAAACCCGTTTTTGTTGCGAAGTGTGGTCAGCCTTCTTTTCATCTGGCCTTCCTTGTATTGAGCAAGATCAATGCCTGTGCTCTCTTTGATTTTACGAATGAATCCGGTGTAATCCGGGTCTAGTAGTTGTTCTTGCTCCAGCATCGTGTATCACCCTTTTGGCTAATAATTACAACCAGGCTGCGATGCTCTTGTCGTATACCACCAGTTCATCTGAAGCAAAGAAATTTGCTGCTTCACGGGAAGCACTTTCCGGCGAATCTGCCCCATGAATCAGATTATGTGGTGTGTGGCTGGCGAAGTCTCCGCGAATGGTACCTGGAGCTGCTTCCTTCACATTGGTTTTTCCGATGACGATGCGCGCAAGCGCCACAATATCGTCCCCTTCCCACACCATGGCAAATACAGGCCCAGATGTGATAAAACGAACCAAATCATCGAAAAACGGTTTGCCCTCATGTTCAGCATAATGGCGTTTTGCCTGATCCTCAGACATCTGCACCAATTTGCCTGCCACCAACTTAAATCCTTTGTCTTCCAGACGGCTAATAATTCGACCGATCAATCCACGCTGCACACCATCCGGCTTCACCATCAAAAATGTACGATCCATCAGCTCACTCCTCACTCACGGTTCAAAGTTAATCACTATGTAAACGCAATCCCTATGATTGTAACATACATGTCCAAATCCTCCCAATGAGGAATCTCACAGTTCTGTTCATCTTTGGGTATGAGCAATCCGAGAGTCGAAGGTCATACAAAGTTTAATGCGTACGTTTAACCACAAAATGAGCGATATCACGCAGGTTTTTGGTCGTCTTGATGTTAGGTAGCTGATCGAGAGCATCGAGCGCTTTCTTCATATATCGGTCAGCAAGGGCTTCTGCTTTAGCAATTCCTTGACTTTGGCGAATCATTCCAATTGCATCCGATGCACTTGCCCGTCCTTCTTCATGCTGGACACGGGAAATCTCCTTAAGCAAAGGTTCCCGCAGATCGGATTCTTCCAGGGCATAAAGTACAGGAAGAGTAATATTCCCTTGCTTCATGTCACTGCCAGGTGGCTTCCCAAGTTGTTTCTCGGTACCTACCAGATCAAGTACATCATCTTGAATCTGGAAGGCCATCCCCACATTGTATCCGTACGTATACAGCAGGGAAGATACATGCTCAGGCGCACGTGTAGCCAATGCCCCTAACTGACAGCTAACCGCAATCAGAAGTGCTGTTTTGCGGCGAATCCGCAGCAGATAGTTACGAACACTTTGTCCCGTATTGAAAAAGTCGCGAATTTGCTCCATCTCACCAATGGACATCTGTACCATAGCTTTGGCAAGGATACGATGAATCGCTGGATCGGATAATCCGGCAGTCATTTCAAGTGCCTTACCGTAGATATAGTCTCCTGTGTACATGGCAATCCGATTATCCCATTTTGACTTCACCGTAGGTTTGCCTCGGCGTGTCTCCGCATTATCAATAACATCATCGTGAACGAGGGATGCCGAATGAATGAGTTCCAGCGGAACCGCAACCAGCTTCAGACGTTCAATGTCGTATGTACCAAATTTCCCACCCAGTAACACAAAAACGGGCCGTAACCGTTTTCCTCCTGCTTTGAGCAAATGAAGTGACGTTTCACTCAGCAGCTTCTGTTCTCCTCGAACACTGCGATACAATTCTTTCTCAATGTAATCCATGTCCTTTTTTAACAACCCGAAAATATCCAATAGTTTCATTCGTTCACCCGTATCAGCGTATTGTCAGTCCATAAATTCATGCTTACCTTCCCCTCCAGCAAGTCGGGCCTGCAGGCATTACGAAAAACCCGGCTTACCGTTCTTGCTTGTTTTTTTCTATAAGGTAATCTAACGTATTTTTCTTCTCCGAATGTCATAGCCGACACCCGAAAATTAAACTCTGCGACTTGTTCTGAAACAAAATACAGAAGTTGCCGGAGCATGGGTCAAGACTGTGGTTCATGAAGACTCACCATCAGCACTCACCAATACCCCGGGATTCGGGGGACAAATAAACCGAGCAACACTTTGGCAAAAAACAGCCTTGTATCGAACTCAGTCGTTATCCCCGTTCATCCGGTTCTCCCCATCTTGTAAACAGTTGATGTGGGATGCGCAAGCTATCCAGCACTTTCCCCACCAAAAACAGAATCAACTCATCCATAGTCTGAGGTTTGTAATAAAAAGCAGGCATAGCCGGTATCATTCGTACACCAAGACGAGAAAGCTTCAGCATGTTCTCCAGATGGATTGCATGAAGAGGCGTCTCACGTGGTACGAGTATCAATGTTCTTCCCTCTTTCATCATAACATCGGCTGCGCGAGACATCAGATTATCCGATGATCCCTGCGCGATGGACGAAAGAGTTCCCATCGAACATGGCATGATAATCATGCCGTCGGCCAGATAAGAACCACTTGCAATGGAGGCCCCTATATCACTCACAGGATGATAGATCAGAGAACCGGCACGGTTGCCGAATTTTTCTTCCAGCACCGCGTCCCGATTCGTCACATCCCAGTCCAATTCTTCTTTCAGTACACGCCACCCTGCATTGGATATGACCAGATGAACGTGATATTCCAAATCAAGCAGCGTTTCAATTAATCGAATGCCATATATGCTGCCACTCGCTCCGGTAATTCCGACAACCAGTCGTTTATTGTCCGGCTGCTGCACCATTTATTTCACCGCCAGATCAATCAGAGTGAAAGTAAATACGATTATACTAAGCAAACTGTTCATGGTAAAAAACGCCGTTTGAACACGGCTCATATCATTAGGCGATACAATATAGTGTTGATAGAACAGAATTCCATACGTCACCAACATGCCTGCGCCATACCACCAGCTCAGATCTGTCATCAACAATAACGCAAGAAAACCAATTGCAGTAATCACATGGAAGAACTTAGCGATCTGCAAGGATTTAACCAGGCCAAAACGGGAAGGTATGGAGTGAAGGCCCTCTCCCTGATCGAATTCCAGATCCTGACATGCATAGATAATATCAAAGCCCGCTGTCCAGAACACAATCGTAACGTACAGCACAATCGCTGTCCAATCCATCGTTCCTGTTACAGCTACCCAGCCACCAAGTGGTGCCAAACCAATCGTCATTCCGAGAACAATGTGGCATAACCATGTGAATCGTTTGGTGTACGAATACAGTACCAACATAAACACTGCAATAGGCAACAGCTGCATGGATAATACATTAAGATTGGATGAGGCCCAGAATAACAATATAAATGAGATAATGACAAATATAACAACTTCCCCATTTTTCAACAGTCCTGCCGGGATGGCTCTCATCGCGGTACGCGGGTTTTTGCCATCAATCGCTTGGTCAATAATTCGGTTCAAACCAAAAGCCGCACTACGTGCGCCGACCATCGCAAGCAATACCCACATGATCTGCATCCAGCTTGGGAAGGTATCATTCACTACCATGGAGCCGAGGATCGCCCCCATAAATGCAAAAGGTAAAGCAAAAAGCGTGTGTTCAATCTTGATCATTTCTAAAAAGATGCGAATTTTCCTAAACATGCTGATTCTCCTTGGTTCCAATATGCAGTGCCGCTATACCTCCGGTCAGAGGGTAGGCCTGCACTTGTTGTAATCCAGTTTCTGCAAAAATATCTGCCAGTTCCTGCCTTCCCGGAAAAATGGCCAGTGAGTCCGGCAGCCATTTGTACTGCTCAAAACTTTTAGCAAACACTTTGGCAAGATTCGGTAAAACCTTCTCAAAATAAAAATAATAAATGCCTTTGAACGGCTGCCATGTTGGCTTGGACAATTCCAGGCACACAACCATACCGCCCGGTTTGACCACGCGTTTCATTTCAGACAACACTTGTCTGAGATCAGGTACATTACGCAGCCCGAACCCGATCGTCACATAATCAAATGAATTGTCTTCATAAGGAAGTGACATGGCATTTCCCTGTGTCAGGGTAATCTGCTTTTGACGTTGCACCGCATTGATCTTTGTCTGGCCGACCTCCAGCATGTTGCTGCTAAAATCAAGTCCGTGCATGTGCCCCGTTTCACTTGCTTCTGCCATAGCAAGCGTCCAGTCACATGTGCCGCAGCACAAATCAAGACCGGTATCGCCTTTGGACATATTCATCTTTTTCATGGTGAATTTACGCCAAGCCTTATGCCTGCGGAAACTTAGAATATCATTCATGACATCATATTTTCCGGCTATACTCTGAAAAACCGAATGGACATATTCTTCTTTCGGTTTGGTCTCTCCGCTCCCCATTCGTCTGTCTCCCCCTCAATCTTCCCTTACTGCCGCATGTGAAGGCTGCAAATATGCCAAGTAAGGCTCTAGAATTGCATGTATCTCCTGCAAGCCCATCCGCCCTTCCTCGTCTTGCAACAACAGTTGAATGCGGTGTGTACACTCGCGAAGCTTGTCCAGCAAAACCTCGCCAACCCTATGCTTCAGCACCATAGCGTTCCATGCACGTGCATCCGGTTCAGACTGACGCAACACATTGCGCTCATCGTCATTACCATGCTCGTATATGTGCCAATATGCATAGCTGTGAAGATATTGTTTTGCGTCACTCATCCGCTTCAGTTCTTCCACGATCGTTTCGCAGGAGCTGAATTCGGTCAACAGGCTGTTCCATAATGACTCTTCGTTGTGTTGAATCATGCCTGTAAATGAAAGAAACAGCTGCATCCTCAGCTGTACCGTTTCACGCAAGTATTCATCAGCCGAAACGAGAAGCTTCTTCATCCGTTCATACAGCGTCATCTTGCGTGCGTTCACTCCGGATACAGCACCACTGAGTTTGCCAATCATTTCAATTCTGCCCGCTTGGGCAAGCAATTGATAAAAACGGCTACTTAAATAATCCCCGGCGAGTACATTCAACTGGCGTGAACGCATCTCCTGCTCTCTCCGCTCACCGGAAATGGTATCGATTCGATCATGCGTATCCATGGCCAACTGAACGAGCGAAGTTGCAAGAGCATATAACTCTTGATGCACCTTTTCGTCTGTGCGGCCCACAAATACCTGCAACAGACGTGCCCGGCTATCGGGAAATGATGGGATTTCCGTATGTTGTCGAATCATGTCGTAATCCGTATATTTCTTTGCTAGTTGGGGTACGCGATATGAATTCATTCTCAGCCTCCGAGCCTTAACATTGTTAAACCATTTCTGCACTACAATCTTATATATTATAGCATATGTTGAACGGGCACGCACTGAATCCTGCTATTCTATTACCCCTGACTTGTCATTTCGAATTGCTTCTTCCAGAGTTCGGTCTCCATCAAATGAAACCAGTCCTTCAATTCATCTGAAAAGGCCGCACTTTTCCAGTTCCGTAATGTTTCGATCGCATACAGAGGCCACTCTCCACGCCGAATATCAGCAGCAAGTAACAGATGACGTTTATGCATCCATTCATCTTCTGCCATTATACGTAGCAGCACCTGATCCACATTATCCAGACTCCGGAAGCCCAGATCTGCCACAGCTGCCATGTTCTCATAGATTTCAGTGTAACTTGTACCCGTTCCTTTAACTTTGAGGTCCAGTGTCAAAATGGACTGTTTCCATTCCACTCTTGCAATGGGAGTTGATAGTTGCATGGAGCTTAGCACATCAACCAGATTGTCATTCGTCAGCTGAACTGGATGATGTGATGCAGAGGCAGGCTGTACGTTGTCCCCGCCCCATGTACGCATATGTAAGGTTTGTATCGCAACAAGCAGAAAGACCGCCGCAACCGTTGCCAGCATTGAAGCAGTAACAATCATCCGCGGTTTCATATACGCCTCCCTGCCTTTACCTGTTAGTGTAGTCTGTCCGGTAAAGGCTCATACCTCATTGTACAATGAAAAAAAGCAGGCTATGCCTGCAATCTTCATTTGAATATATTCAATCTGTACATTACTCCGATTCAATCTGTCCATGCTTGGTAATCAGCGTGGCTTTGCCCCGGATTTTAATAGCTGAAGTATGGGTGGTAAATTGGGCAAACATCACTTCACCCTTGTCCAATTTCTCGGTGTGGTGAAAACGTGTATCCTGACCTCGGGTTAATCCGATCACCTGGACACCATTTTCCTCTGCCTTAATTACAATATAATCATTGCCGGTTGGATGATCCATCACGCATGTCCCCTTCTTTAGTTCGATAGCGTTAATGATGATTAAGATTGTTTCATTTGTCAACCTGCGCCTTATACGAATGAACCGTAAGAATCATCATTAAAGGGCAAAAGAAAAGGCCGTGAACAAGTCACGGTCTTTTTGTCGACATATGGAATATGTAGAAATCTTATTTAATTCCGTCTTTGAGCGCTTTACCTGGTTTGAATGCAGGAATTTTGCTCGCAGGAATTTCGATTTCTTCACCTGTTTGCGGGTTGCGTCCTTTACGTGCAGAGCGCTCGCGAACTTCGAAGTTCCCAAAACCAACCAATTGTACTTTATCTCCGCTTTGAAGAGCCTCAGAGATTGCTTCGAATACGGCATCAACCGCTTTCGTTACATCTTTCTTGGACAATTCAGTCGCTTCAGATACGTGTGTAATCAAGTCTGATTTGTTCATTTGTTTTTCACCTCCTGTATCAATGTCCTGAATGTTATACTGTGTTTCCGTTTTATAGCGAAATATACGTTCATACGCAAAAAATCTACGTACATCTTGAGCGCTGAACACAAATCTCCGCCTGCGGTCAACAGTCATTTTCGGCAGAATATCGTCTGAAACCACGGGCATTTCAGACGCCGAACAAATTTCATACTAATACAGACAGCCCACAATTTCAAGTCCGGTTGCGGTTTAAGACGTAAAATGTAACCGCCAAGGCAAGCACGAGAACCCCACCTTTTACAATATCATGTGTGAAATACTGTACGTTCATCATCGTTAAACCGTTCACAAGTACACCAATCAGAACCGAACCAATGAAGGTTCCGATGACATTTGGTTTACCCGCACCAAACACAGAGAAACCGACAAATACTGCAGCTACGGATTCCATTAACAACGGTGATCCCGCGTCAATTTGCCCAGATCCTACTTTGGAAGCATAGATGATACCCCCGATTGCTGCAAACACTCCAGCGGCTACATAGGCGAGTGTACGCACCTTTTTCACCTTGATTCCAGACAACCGTGCAGCTTCCTCATTACCACCTGTAATGTACATCTGGCGACCATATTTCGTATACGTCAAAAAGATATGCACACCTATTACCGCAATAAGTAGCATGATTACCGATATCGGCATACCAAGCCATTTACCCTGCCCTATTAGCAGGAATGTCGGGTCCATCTCTCCCGCAGCTTTGCTCCCGTCAGGGAACTGCATGTGATTGTAAATGGTATATCCCTGTGCATACGTTTTGTGAATACCTCCGATGATGTACATCGTGGCAAGGGTTGCGAGCAAATCCGGAATACGCAATTTTACAATGAGCAAAGCGTTCAGTAAACCAATAACAGCCCCGATAATCAGTGGCACGATAATGACGATCGCCAGTGGTTGTTGATACCAAATCATTAACGAAGCAGTAACGACGGTAGTTAATGAGACAGTCGCCCCAACCGAAAGATCAAACCCATCAACAATGAGAGATAACGTAACACCGATCGCTACAAACGTAACGATAGAGATCGAGCCCAAAATATCGGTCAAGTTACTGTACGTAAAGAAATAAGGCAATTTAATGCCAAAAAATGCGATAACACCTATGATGACTATAATCGCCCCGTAACGGAACGCAAAATCCAGTGATTTATCCTTCATGATTGCACCTCTTGTCCACCGCTTGCATAGTATAGCAGCTGTTCTTGGTTAGTTTCGCCTCGTTTGAACTCTTTCACGATAACACCCTCGCACATGACAGCGATTCGGTCACCAATTCCCATGCCTTCATCCAGTTCACAGGTGAAATAGATTACACCCTTGCCCGCCAAAGCCAGTTCATTGATGATGCGGAAAATGTCACTTTTTGCCCCTATATCTACGCCTTTGGTTGGCTCATCAAATATAAATACATCCGCATCCGCATTAAGCCATTTACCAATCGCTACCTTCTGCTGATTACCACCGCTTAAATATTTCACTTCCTGTTTCACGGACGATGTTTTAATTCCAAGTTGTTTCACCAATGACTCTGCATTCAGACGTTCCCGCTTACGGCTTACGAAACCTAATGTACTAAGACGGCTTAGCAAAGGTAGACTTAAATTCCGTTCCACGTTCTCCTGAATCAGGATTCCTTGTTTACGTCGCTCCTCCGGTACAGAAACAATCCCCAGAGCCGCCGCATCCGCAGGTTGAGACAGGCGGAGATTACGGTTGTTAAGCCGGATCTCGCCTCCCTCCAGCCGATCTGCACCAATCAGCAAACGAGAGCTTTCCGTTTTACCCGCGCCTACCAGACCCACCACAGCGAGGACTTCACCTCGGCGTACAGAGAGGTCAACACCTTTGACTTTCACTCCACGACGAAGCCCACGTGCCTCCAACAGCAGCTCCCCCACGGGCGCTTCCGTCTTTGGAAACTCTTCTTCGAATGGTTTGCCCAGCATCTGAGTAACCAAATCTTTGATCGTCAGTCCCTTTGCTTCACCGGTAAATACATGCTGCCCATCTCTCATAACCGTAACGCGATCACAGTGACCCGTCACTTCAGCAAGACGATGGGTAATGAAAATACAGGCTACGCCCCGCTCCTTCAGGAGATGAACAATCCGGAAAAATGCACCTGTTTCTTCCTGGCTCAGCGGTGCAGTCGGTTCATCAAAAATGATGACTTTGGCATCCTGGATCAAAATCCGTGCCAGCAGTATCATCTGTTTTTCAGCAAGTGTCAGATCGGCCACTTTTTGGTGAACAGATATGTCTGCTCCTAATTGCTTCAACGCCTCAACCGCACGCTGTTGCAGTTTTCGTGGACTTTTCCACCAACCTCCAGCAGATGAAGCCAACTGATCCAACATGATGTTCTCCGCAGCCGTCAGCTGTGGCACCAGTGCCGCATCCACTTCCTGATAGACACAGTGAATCCCACTTGCCTTAGCGTCTCCCGGAGAACTTAAATGAAGCGCTTGTCCACTCAATTGAATCGTCCCCTGATCCAATGGATAGGCACCGGACAGAATTTTCATTAACGTGCTCTTACCGGCACCATTGGCACCCAGCAGCGCATGAATCTCCCCACCTTTTACAGAGAAATCCACATCCTTCAGTGCAGGAATACCTGAAAACTGCTTGTGGATATGTTCCATTTGAAGCAGAATCGGTGCAGTGCTCATGATGTTAACCTCCAATCTTTCCCTTCCGGGAGCGTCCCTTTTTTCATCCAGACCACACATATCTTCATTTATGTTTGAAAAAGCGCGCCTTGCGGCGCGCTTCCCTTACGCTGCTTATTTAGCAGTAATTCCGTATTCGCTCATCCAGTCCTTGATTCCTTGTGTACTGCCACCCCAACCTTCAACGAACTCTGACAACTCCGAAGTGGAGATTTGTTTATCTGGCAGAGCTTCACGTTGAACATAGACCGGGTTAAGAACAACTGCATCTTCCGTTTCGTCCCCGTTCAGTTTTTGATAAGCATAACGTACCTGGACGCGACCAATATCCGTTGGATCAACAGCAGCAGAAGCTACCCAAGGATTTTTCGGGTCCTGAATCATTTGCAGGTCCTCGTCACTCATATCAATACCATACACTTTGATCTCATCACGTCCAGCTTGTTGAATCGCACGTGCTGCACCTTTGGCGAACTCATCCCATGCAGTCCATACAGCTGTAATCTCACCTTTTGGATATTGCTTGAGAATAGCTTCCATTTTGGCTTGAGTATCCAGCGCCGGGTTCTGTGCAGAACCGAATGTAGCTATTTCCTTGATGTCCGGATTTGCTTTCATGAATTCACCGTATGCGATCTGACGACGTTCCATCGGTGCGAAACCAGCTACCCATACTTTGACAATATTGCCTTGTCCATTGATATCTTTTTTCATTTGCTCCAGCGTCAGTTCAGCCATCTTCTGGTCATCCTGCGACAGGACTGTAGCTCCCGGAACACTAATAGCTGCGTCAAACACGACCACTGGAATATTCTGTTCTACTGCCTTTTTCACGCCTGGCTCTAATAGGGAATCACCGTGATCCGTGAGAATGGCATCAAATTTCTGGTTAATAGCGCTATCAAGCAAGGATACCATCTTTGCTTTGTCATTATCGGCAACAAACGTTGTCAGTTCTCCACCGAATTTTTCGATTTCTTCTTTTACACCCTGTACATATTGCTGCGAGAAAGTACCTGTATTGAATTCCATAATAAGTGCGATCCGTTTGCCACTTAGAGGGCCTGTGACTGCTTCCGTTTTTGGTGTATCATCTGATGCACCCGAAGCCGGAGTGGCTGCCGGTTCTTTTTTGATTCCGCAAGCGGACAACGCCAATGTAAATACTAATAACACACTCAACCATACCCATTTTGTCTCTTTTCTTTTCATCTCTGTATCCCCCTGTCCACTCTCTGTGATCTCGATCACAATAGTTGAATATTAATATAACGGCTAATCCCTAGTATGTAAATGGGTTTTAGCAATTTAAAGCTAAAACTCGCTAAGTTTTTTCGAAAGTACTATTCTTCCTATCCATTTCATCCAAAATAAAGAAATCACATAAAAAAGACCGCGAGGGGATGCCCCCCCTTACGGTCTTTTGATGTTTTACAGAATGATGGCGATCAAGCCGCCCGAACCTTCGTTAATGATTCTTCCCAGCGTCTCTTGCAATTTGTACCTTGCATTATCCGGCATCATGGCAATCTTGCCCTGAATCCCTTCTCGCACAATGGAGTGCAGTGAACGACCAAACATGTCTGAATCCCATACCTTGATCGGATCGTTCTCGAAGTCCTGCATCAGGTATCTCACCAGTTCCTCACTCTGCTTCTCTGTGCCGATGATTGGAGCGAACTCCGATTCCACATCAACCCGGATCATGTGAATGGACGGTGCCGTTGCTTTCAGGCGTACGCCAAATTTGGTGCCCTGACGAATGAGCTCAGGTTCATCCAGAGCCATCTCGGCGAGAGATGGAGCAGCAATGCCGTATCCGGTCGTTTTGACCATCTCCAGCGCTTCTGCAAAGCGGTCATACTCTCTCTTCGCATGCGAGAATTCCTGCATCAATTGCAGCAGATGATCCTTACCGCGAATCTCGATGCCAACCACTTCCACGAGAATCTGATCATACAGTTCATCCGGCGCGTACAGGTCAATTTCGGCTACACCCTGCCCCATATTCATGCCACTCAGGCCTGCGCGATCAATGAATTCATATTCCATGAACTGTGCGACAACCCGATCCACGTCACGAAGTCTGCGAATATCCTTAACGGTATCCCGTACGGAGTTTTCGTAGTTGCTACGCAGCCAGTGAGTCTCATTGAGTACCATAACCCAGCTCGGCAAGTTTACATTCACTTCATGCACAGGGAACTCATAGAGCACTTCACGAAGTACACCCGTCACATCATCTTCCGTCATGGTCGCTGCACTGAGTGTCATCACCGGAATGTCGTATTTGGCAGCAAGCTCACTACGCAATTGCAGGGCTTCTTCACTGCGAGGACGAGTGGAGTTGATGACCAGGACAAATGGTTTACCCACTTCTTTTAATTCCGCAATGACCCGTTCTTCAGATTCCACATAGGAGCTGCGGGCAATTTCGGCGATTGTGCCGTCTGTTGTTACCACAACACCCAGTGTAGAATGCTCCTGAATGACTTTGCGAGTACCAATCTCGGCGGCTTCCTGGAATGGAATTGGTTCCTCGAACCAAGGCGTGGAGATCATGCGTGGACCATTCTCATCCTCGTATCCCTTGGCTCCTTCCACCGCGTAACCTACACAATCCACAAGGCGCACATTGACATCGAGTCCTTCTGCCACCTTGATCTGGACTGCGTTATTTGGTACAAATTTTGGTTCGGTAGTCATGATGGTTTTACCTGCTGCACTCTGTGGAAGTTCATCCACTGCTCGACCACGGTCAGCCTCGTTAGTGATGTTTGGCAACACAATGGTTTCCATGAATCGTTTAATAAATGTTGATTTTCCCGTCCGGACTGCGCCGACAACCCCGAGATAAATATCCCCTCCGGTCCGCTCAGCTATGTCCTTAAAAATGTCCACTTTCTCCAATGAAATCCCCTCCCTAAATTACTCCGAAGGAAAAATGCTAAAGAGCATCCGCTTCGTTTTTTCAATCAGAAGACTGAAATCCCTGCAACGGTAGAGCCGCCTTTGTGAGTGCCCGGAAGTCGTCCGCCGCCGAACGTTGCATTCTGATGAAACCGGCGAGAGCGGCGTTAACTCGTACATGCAATTGGACTAGTATCATCTTATGTATCCGTATGCGGCAATATGACGCGTATTTTTGTTTTTTTATCTTATGGTGATGACATTAGGAGAATCCCCCGATCTCGGACTGAGCGTCTTTATTTCAATCTACTTTATGTGATCCGTGAAGCTTTTATGACGGTTATTGCTCATACTGACAAAAGAAAAAGAGATATCCCTTATTTGGAATATCTCTTTTTGAACCATTAGAGGCATGGTGGTCATACAGCTAAATCATTTGCATTGCAACCATGCTTATTTTATTGGCTGGGCAACCGGCGCATTATTTTGCCAAGCGTAGGGAACCGATTTAACGGGTACGAAGTAGGAGTGTTCCAACAGAAAATCCCTAACATCATCACTCTCCGCTGGAGACATGTCAGACTTTTCCACTGCCTGCATAATGTCAAAAGCATAATCTACATAGACCTTGCCTTCGTCATCCATCATAAAAGGTAAGGC
Source organism: Paenibacillus sp. W2I17 (assembly GCF_030815985.1). Taxonomy (NCBI): domain Bacteria; kingdom Bacillati; phylum Bacillota; class Bacilli; order Caryophanales; family Paenibacillaceae; genus Paenibacillus; species Paenibacillus sp. W2I17. The sequence continues at coordinate 165,586 of NZ_JAUSXM010000001.1, read as the reverse complement.
CTGACCTGAATATACACTATTCAGCGTAATGGAAGGAGTACCTGCCTGAGCAGCCAGCTCTATATCCACAGCATATAACCCCGGATACAGTTCTTCCCCCTTTGGCAGCTTATTGTTATGTACGGACATATATTGATTAACCATTCGTTGCACATCGTTTACTTTCTGTACGGTCAGAAGGTCCATCACTTTAACGGTCGGATTCACTTCTTCGTCCTGAATAAGGAAGTAAGCGCTCCCACCGCTTTCAAAAGCAGTCCCCGGTATTTCATCCAGATACCCCAGTTGTTTCAACTTGGGCAGATCCACTCTGAACTTTTCATATTTTGGCGTATCCATATCTGCATTGATGATTGGCAAAATCCCCTCATCTTGCTGGAATGCCTCGACCGCACTCTGGATACGGCTCACACTTTCCCGATAGGCTATCTTAGGGTCCGAATTGCTCTGGGATGGATACATACAACCACTTGCTGTAAAAGCAAACAACAGGAATAACAGCAGACCGCCCGTCTGATGTTTCAGACGCTGCCGTCTGCTTCCTTCCACACAATTTGGCTTGTTCCTAATCATTCGTGTCCTCCTTGAATAACTCATTAGAGAATCAATTTCATAACGCTCAGAACCAGTCGTCTTCCTGTTGTTGACGTTCCAGTTGTTTCCGAATGGCTGCCTTCAGCGGGTCCTCTGGAACATGAACCGATAGAGTTCCACACACCTTGGCCTGACAGGACAGTCGTGTACCTGCTTCCAACAGTGAACCCAGCTTGCGCTTTTCTGCATCTGTTGGTGGATATAGTTCCGCCCGATGTTCTTCATCCACATTCACTTTACACATCAGGCAAGCCGCTTTACCATCACATCGAGTCGTAATCTTGACTCCAGCACGTCGTGCTGCATGCAAAAGTGTCACCCCTGGTTTGAGCGCTATCGATTTGTTCATAGGTAAAAAAGTAACTTTATAGTCCATCATTTTCCTCCCTCAACCTACTGGGGCCATGTAAAGCCAACAAGCTCTTCCACTTCGGCTCTGAAGCGACTTGTCCATACATTCTGTTGACTTAAAAGCATCATTATAGGTTGATGTGCATCTGGCTGCTCGCGCATCTGGCTAGCAATGGGGGCATAACGATCTTCACGACCTCGCAGCAGATTAAACAACAGCTCATGCGCAAGCGGCATCAGTCGCAGGGTATATGAACCCACTTGTGCTACTGGTGCATGCAGAGCAAGTACATGTTCAATCTCGATACGGTACCAACTTTTGCGAGCCCATATTTCGAAACCACCAACCAGTTCCAGCGCACATTCACCCACCTGATAGTGGCTCAGCAGAGAAGCATACGGTCCTGTCTTGTCCACTGTAGGCTCGTCAAGCATTTCCCCCGGAGCGCTACGGTGAAGTTCCTTAGCAGCGGCAACATCCGCATAGATATCAATATCTCTCGGAGCCTGTTGCAACTCCACCCCTTGAAGCAGCAACCCACAACTTCCTCCAAGTAACCATGTCTGCGGCTGTGTGTTCCAGGCTTTGGCCGTTTCCAGCAAAGCCGCGTGTAATTCCGGATAACGCTCTGTCCGACCCTCCGTATCATGCGGCCTCATAGGCTCACACTCCCCTCATCCGTGTTCATTGTGTCAGTTCTTATGATGTGCTTATGCGGATGTTATCTTTCAGGCATGGGAAATCAGGTCAGAGAAGCGATTCCACCGAAAAAGCCAATCAGCATAATCAAAAATGCAATTAGAGAAAGAATCCCCCGTACAATACCCTTTGTTTTGGCACGAGCAAACGTAATCAGGAATACAGATAATCCCATAATGAGGATGGCCACCAATGACAGCCACATCTTGTCCATTGCGCTCATAATCCAGCAGTCTCCCCTTCAGTCCGATATTCATCACTGACACTGTGACAATTGCAACCATTATAACACGAAATTCAGCTCAACTTTCCAAAAAAAAGACAAAAAAGCAAGCCGGCAGAAGCCGACTCGTCTTTTTGTCTTACTGGATCACCTGCACATGCAGGTGTGATCTATTATTTTTTCATCATCATTTTCATTAACGATTCCATACTGCTCGGATTCAATCCGCTTTTCTTGACCGCACTCACAATATCCTTAACCGTATCCTCAGATACCGGAACTTTCGCCATGGCGGATACTTGTTTGATCAACTGGCGCAACTGAGCTTCATTCTGAATCGTCGTTGGTTTCACCGTGCTTGCCAATTTCTTAACGGCACCTTCCGTTATCGTTTTACCCGTTTTCTTGTTGATTGCATTCAGTGCATCTTTGGAAATGTTGTTACCCATTCGTCTCCCCTCCTCCGGCAATACTCATGTGTATAGTATGAGTCTGCTACAGAAAAGGTGAATAAGCTTCTTATTTCACAAGGTACGTTTAGGGTGATTACAATCAGGAATGCCACTGCTCCCAGGTTTCAAGCTTCATGACTTCCATTTCAGTCTTCGGGTCACGTCCCATCAAAGCTTCAACCGCATCACGCGGCTGTCTCTCCTGGAATAAAACGTGATATAACTGATCCGCAATTGGCATTTGCACACCGTATTTTTGTGAGATGAAATAGGCAGCTTGCGTAGTTCGAATGCCTTCTACCACCATGCCCATAGACTTCAGAACATCATCCAACTTCTGTCCCTGACCCAACATGGAACCTGCTCTCCAGTTCCGACTGTGCTGACTTGTAGCCGTTACAACCAGATCCCCGATTCCAGCAAGTCCCGAAAACGTTAGCGGATTTGCTCCCATCTCAACACCAATACGTGTGATCTCAGCCAGACCGCGTGTTAGCAAAGCGGCTTTGGCATTATCACCAAATTGAAGACCATCCGACATACCTGCACCAAGAGCAATGATATTTTTGAATGCACCCGCCAGCTCAACACCGATCATATCCCGATTCGTGTAAACCCGGAAATAGGCATTCATAAACAAAGCTTGGGCAGACTCGGCAGATGCCTTATCCAGTGAAGCTACAACCACTGTCGTTGGACAACGCTTCACCACTTCTTCCGCATGGCTTGGGCCAGAAAGAACAACCACACGTCCTTCTTCACATTCAAGCTCTTCTGAAATGACTGTGGACATCCGTTTGAGGCTTTCTGTCTCAAAACCTTTGGTTGCATGAATGACTAACATCTCAGGCTTGTAATAAGCCTTAAGCTGGTTCGTAACTGCACGCATGGCTGATGAAGGCGCAACAATTAACACAGCTATAGCGCCTTCCACCGCAGCTTCCATATCAGTTGTTGCTTGAATCCGTGTTGAAAGCTCCGCATCCGGAAGATAGCGAGTATTAGTGTGCTTGTTATTGATTTCGTCAGCTTGGTCTTCACCACGTGTCCACATCATCACATCCAACTGATTGGCGGCGAGTACACTGGCCAGAGCTGTCCCCCAGCTTCCAGCGACCAGAACAGCAACTTTTTTAGACAACTCGTTTACCCCCTCCAGGGTTTTTCGATCCCAATTTATTTTCCTGTCCTTTGGCGAGCTTCGCAATATTGGTACGATGTCTCCAGAACGCAAACAGACAAATAATCAGACTCCCCCAGAAGATATTCATTGAATATCCGGGTAATACCAGAATAAAGATGGGTGTAAATGCTACAAAAATCAGAGACCCCAATGAAACATAGCGTGTCAATACAATAGACAGAATGGCGATCACCCCAGCACATAACGCAGGTAGGAAAGCAAGACTCACCAGAACACCAATGGCTGTGGCAATTCCTTTTCCTCCACGAAAATGGAAGTAAAGCGGCCAGTTATGTCCTGCAATGGCTGCTATACCACTGAGTGCAGGAATCCAGGCAGAACCGTCGCTCAGCCAAATTCCAATCCATACAGCTGCAACACCCTTAAGTACATCAAGTAACAGAACAGCAATTGCCGGTCCTTTACCCAAAATACGCAATGTATTGGTAGCTCCCGCGTTTCCGCTTCCGTGCTGACGAATATCGATCCCCCGTATCGCTTTGGCAAGGAGGACACTAAAGCTGATCGAACCGAGCAGATAACTCAGTACAATCGCTGCGATTTGTAAAATCACACACTTCTCCCCTAACTTTCGTCGGACTTCTTCCGAGTAAATATGCGAATTGGTGTTCCTTCGAAATCAAACGCTGCACGGATTTTATTCTCCAAGTAGCGCTCATATGAGAAGTGCATCAACTCAGGGTCGTTCACAAAAATAACCATGGTCGGCGGTTTAACTGCAACCTGAGTCACATAGTTAATTCTCATTCTCCGTCCTTTATCTGTTGGCGGAGGATTAATCGCAACCGCATCAGACACCACATCGTTAAGCAGATGTGTCTGTACACGTAACGAGTGTTGCTCTGCTACACGTTGCACAACGGGCAACAGTTTTTGTAAGCGTTGTTTTGTGAGGGCTGACAAGAATACGACCGGAGCATAAGTCATAAACAGGAAGTGATCCCGAATTTTTCTCTCAAACTCTTTCATCGTTTTGTCATGCTTCTCTACCACGTCCCATTTGTTCACAACAAACAATGACGCTTTACCAGCTTCGAATGCATATCCTGCAATATGCTTGTCCTGTTCAATAATGCCTTCTTCACCATTAATGACAATCAGAACAACATCTGCACGCTCAATCGCACGCATCGCACGCATTACACTGTATTTCTCAGTTGTTTCATATACTTTTCCACGCTTACGCATACCTGCTGTATCAATCAGCACGTAACGTTGGCCGTCTTTTTCAAAAGGTGTATCAATTGCATCCCGGGTCGTTCCAGCCACGTCACTTACAATGACACGTTCTTCACCCAGAATAGCGTTCACCAGTGAAGATTTACCCACATTAGGACGTCCGATCAGAGCTACACGAATGACATCTTCATCGTAAGTCTCTTCCTCAAGTTCTGGCAGCTTCTCCACAATTGCATCAAGCAAATCACCTACACCTGTACCGTGACTTCCGGATACGCCGATAGGATCACCGAAACCAAATCCATAAAACTCATAAATGAGCTCACTTCGTCCGATATTATCCACTTTGTTAACGGCTACAACAATAGGCTTGCCTGAGCGGTAGAGCATCTCTGCTACCTCTTCATCCGATTGCGTAATACCTGCTTTTGCATCACACATGAATACAATAACATCCGCTTCTTCAATAGCGAGCTCTGCTTGCATCCGAATCGATTTTAAGATTACATCTTCACCATCAATTTCGATACCACCTGTATCAATGATACTAAATGGTTTACCGTTCCATTCACCGATTCCATATATACGGTCACGGGTAATGCCCGGCTTGTCTTCCACAATGGCCAGTCTGTCGCCGATGATCCGATTGAAAATGGTGGATTTACCCACGTTCGGTCGTCCGACAATTGCCACAACGGGTCTTGCCATACATTCCACTCCTCCTGTCCATACTTACGATACTCATCATAGCAAAAAAGATATGTCTTGGCTAACGTTTCATGCCAAATTACTCGCAATAAAAACAATCGGCGAACCCGCCTTGGGCTCGCCGATCTTGCTTTTGTTATTCAGCAAAATATGCAGTATATAACTTAGAACCATGCATTGTTAACTTATTTGAATTTGCTGAGTTTGTCTCCAAACAGTTCGCCAAGCGTAGTGCTCATACCTTGATTGTTCAAGGAAACGTTTGGATTGTTGATTTCTTCACGCGGAGCGTTGTTTCTTGAAGGTCTTTCTGATTTTTGTGGTTGAGCTGGAGCTTCTTCTGTTTCTTTGATGCTCAAGCTTACACGTTGCTCAGAAGGGTTCATGTCCAAGATTTTAACTTGAACTTCCTGTCCTTCTTTCAGCACTTCATGAGGAGTGCCGATGTGTTTGTGGGAGATTTGCGAGATATGCACAAGTCCCTCAACACCAGGAGCGATTTCAACAAATGCACCGAAGTCTACCAGACGTTTTACAACACCTGTTACGATATCGCTGGAATTGAATTTTTCGCTTGCTGTTTCCCAAGGACCTGGTTGAACAGCTTTCATGCTCAGGCTGATTTTGCCTTTTTCAGGGTCAACTTTCAGCACTTTCACACTAACTTTTTCACCTTCAGACAGTACGTCGGATGGTTTTTCAACGTGTGTCCAAGCCAGCTCGGATACGTGAACCAAACCGTCAACTCCGCCCACATCAACGAATGCACCGAATTGAGTCAAACGTTGTACTGTACCTTCGATCACTTGACCTTCTTGCAAACCAGCCATTACTGTAGCTTTGTTTGCTTCGAATTCTTGCTCCAGTACGTCTTTTTGGGAAAGGATCACTTTGTTGTTCTCACGGTCGATCTCTTTCACTTTAACACGTAGTGTGCGTCCTTTGTAGTCGCTGAAGTCTTCAACGAAATGGCGTTCAACCATGGAAGCCGGGATAAATCCACGTACGCCCACGTCTGCTACCAGACCGCCTTTAACAACATCACCTACAACAACTTCGAATACATCTTGGTCTTCAAAATGCTTTTGCAATTGATCCCATGCGTTTTCGCTGTCGATTGCACGTTTGGACAGAACGAGTTTTTCTTTCTCGTCGTCAATGCTAAGAACTTTAGCTTCAACTTCTTGTCCAACTTCTACTGCGTCAGACGCGCTGTCAACATGTAATGAAGACAGTTCACGAATTGGAATGACACCGTCATATTTATATCCAATGCTCACATAGGCTTGGTTATCTTCCAATTTGACGATGGTTCCTTTTACGGTATCTCCTTTTTTCAAGGAAACGAATTGATCCAACTCATCTTGGGTTGCTTCTTGATTTTTCATTTCTTCCGACATGTCAAATACCCTCCTCAATTCAAAAACCCCATTATATTCAAACCTGCCTGTAGCAGAGTTCAAAACACTTTCATCACTGAGTGCTCAAACTTTAGTCTCCCTCAAAAATATGGAAACATGCACTCAGCTACCGACGAAGCCATTACTTGCTTGGCACGCCCGTTTGCACCATTTCGTTAATCTTGGACATAATCTTTTCAGTCGCCTTCTCCAGAGCTTCTCCAGATGGGTCTTCCTTGAACTCGTCCAAACTTACTGGTGCTCCATATACAACTTTCATCTTACGAAAAACTTTGTAGTTACCGATAATAGCAGTAGGAATAACTGTAGCGCCACTGCGGAGAGCAAAACTCGCTGCCCCTTTTTTGCCGATACCTCCATCATTGTGACGGCTTCCCGAGGGGAAGATTCCAAGCACTTGACCATCACGCAAAATATTGAGTGAGGTTTTGATGGATTCCTTACTGACACCTCCACGTTTAACGGGGAAAGCACCCACGGCTTTAATAATTCGGCCGAGTACCGGAATGTCAAACAATTCGCTTTTGGCCATGAAACGCACCTGACGGCGAATTTTGATACCAACGGTTGGAGGATCGAAGTTACTAATATGATTGGAACATAAAAGTACGCCGCCTTCTTTCGGAATATTCTCCCGTCCAACGGCCTCCAAGCGGAAAAGAATGGTATAAATGATCCGCAGTAATGTGCTGCAAAATGTGTAAATCATAGACCGATCTCTCCTCTGACCATTGTGCAATAAGATACGATTTTGTCAACCACTTCATGAATGTTCATCTCCGTTGTATCAAGGACGATAGCATCCTCAGCACAACGCAATGGGGAAATTTCCCGATTCTCATCCAATCTGTCACGGTTGGCAATGTCTCGCTCCAGCTGTTGCAACGTCAGTCCTTCAGAGGGGTCCAGTTCTTTGAAGCGGCGAAGCGCACGCTCTTCCACACTGGCAGTCATGAAGATTTTCACTTCCGCATCGGGCAATACTGTCGTTCCGATATCGCGTCCATCCATGACGACGCCCTTGCGCAAAGCCATTTGCCGCTGAGTATCCACTAATTGCGTACGCAGCCCCTCGATTTGCGCATATCGGGACACGATTCCCGTCACTTCACGGGAGCGGATTTCCGAGGTTACTTCTTCCCCATTACAGAACACTTTCTGTCCGTCGGGATCCGGTTGTAAATCAATGACCAGCTTTTGGGCTTCCTGAAGTACCTGTGTCACATCTTCCGGTGTAATACCTTTCCGAAGCATATGCAAGGTTACCGCACGGTACATTGCGCCTGTGTCGACGTATACATACGCGAGCGCCTCTGCAACCAATCGGGCCACCGTGCTTTTCCCGGCACCGGCAGGTCCGTCAATTGCAACGTTCATTTTCCCGTTCTCTGATGTGTTCTGGCTTGCCAACGGGGCATTCCTCCTCAAACGATAAACCTCAATAAAAAAACAGGCATTGCCTGCATCGTGAAAATTATACCACACTCTACACATGGATGCAAAAACAGACAAATCAATGACGTTTGTAATCATTCATCGTTTGCACTTCAATTGGCGTTCCTTCCAGGCGGTCAATAGTGGTCAAATTCTTTTTGAAGCCTGGTACCAACAGCAGCAATTGATATACCACAAGCAGGATTAGAAGGGCTGTAATCAGAATCGTAACCTTTCGTTCCATTCGCCTGGAAAAAACATAATAAAGTCGTTCATATCTGCGGGTTGCATGACGACGATTCAAGGCAATACCTCCGTTTTTTTCATTACGGTACCCGCAGTTGCCTCTCTTTATGCCACAACATTCCTATTTCGTGCGATAGTCAAGTTGCCGTTCAAAACAAAACTTGATAATTTTCTGGCGCTCCGAATCTGAAATCTGCACAAATTTCAGCATGCATAGCTGTCTGCCGGTTTCCAAGGTTTTGATCCGCACAACTTCAGCTTCAAAATTCACATGTTCAATGGTTGAATTCCGGTAGGGAACCAGCAACCAGCATTTCAATTTTTGACCTTCAGCTATTGAAAAACCTGTTTCGCCGTAGATGGACAATCCACCGCCACCAATATCTTCAGTCAATCCGACGGCACGGGTCATGTCTTCACTCTGGATGGCCAATTCGAGGTTTGCATGAACACGAAGAAAGCTGCGCCGTTGTATTTTGGATATATCGCTCGGAAGCGGTTTGCGGATACGGACAAGACGGACCACATCTTCCTCAAATCCCGTGACATAGGTATTAAAATAATGCCGGACCCCATCCTCCGTAATATATGAAATGGACAATTCCTCACCGAAAAAGAGTCTTTTCAGACGGCTGCTTCCTTGTTGCATCGGGACCTCAATCAGAAAACTGCTGTCATCCATATCTGCAATGCGTGATTTGTACTCTTTGTGTTCCTCTTTTTCATCTGCAGAAGCAATCTGGATGTATAAAATTTCATTTATTTTCGGAAACAAGCTGTTCACCGCCACTTTATGTATTTATCTTCGTACGTACAAGGACTATTATACCATGACCTTTCTCACATTGAACAAGAAAAAAACAGACCACATCGTGGTCTGCCGCAGTTATTCGCTCAGCTTAAAATTCAGATTATCCATCTTTTTATGAGGTTGCATTGACCGGTTTGATCTCTTCAACCGCTTCTTCCATTCCTGTATTCGCATTAATGTATATCCGGTAACGAGAACCGTTAATTTTCCCTCCGAATTCATAACACAATACTTCTTTGCTGTAATCATTCTCAATCAGGGATTTGCGAACATAATTTTCCTCGAACTCCGAATTAAGCTTTTTCCGCGCCTGTTGCTCCGTAAGAGTTGCTTTCGGAATTTTGCGCTTGTCATTATGTTCGTAGACAAAGTCACTCGCCTGGAAGCCGGTTACTTCGCCTGTATCCAAACCTACACGAACTGACATTTTCTCAGGATAGATCAAGGTGTCCCCTTGCTTACGCACATACGTAAGGTTACCCAGATTACCATATTCATCGTAGTTTACAGCCTTCATATCCTTATAACCTTTGTTCATTAGAAATTGATCTGCTTTAGCCATGGCATTCTGACGAGACACTTTTTTGGTTCCGATTGGACGCGTATCACTGTAAGAGATCAGCATTCCGCCATTACGAGTGAAATCCATCATCAGTTTGCCATTGTTGGCATGATCAATCGTGGCAGTGTAGGACTCCCAGTCTGTTCCTTTGCCGTTCTCCTGCACTTGGATTTTGCTACTATCCGCATTAGAAAATTTTGCAGCCTTGCTCTGAATCTGTTCTTTGGTCACCGGCAAGCCGCCCAGTTTCTTGACTGATCGTTTTGCATAGATATTGGATACGGAAGGACCCCAATCAAGCTCCGGGTATTCCTGTACCTTTTTGTTCACAGTACGAAAACCATCAACGATTGTGTTGTCCATTGTTTGCTCTTGCGTTGCCATGGCAGTCTCTGCATCCATCCAGCGCAATCGGTCCGTCAGGACTTTTTGCTGCACATCCTGCAGATTCTTGGTAATCTCGGATGAATTCTGATACAGCTTTTTCAGGTTGCCCATTTCCTTCTCACTTAGCGGTTCGTTCGTCAAGTCACGCATCGACGCCCGATAGGCAAAGTTGGAAATACGTGAGAGAAACTCCTCTGTCTCGTTAAATGGCAGCATGGTGAGTGGCAGTTGGTTGATCTCATTCTGCGCTTCACTGGTGAGTCGCCATACATTCATCAGACCTTTGCGATGCATTCCCTGTGATGTAGAGTGAACCGCCAAGGTGTTACCAATCTCCGAATGCAATTTGTCCATATGAAAAGATAAATCGTGGAAGGCACGCTGATATTGATTCTCTGCCTTGATCAGAATTGCATTCTTCTCCTGATTCTCCTGATAGCCCCACACGAGCGCACCGACCAGCAGAACCGCAAATATCGGAAACATAACTGAACTTAATCGTTTATACATCCGTAGAGTCTCCTTTCTTCTAAACCACTACCTCTATTGTGGATCGAAGAAAGATCTCTTATGCATGCGATTTCCAGTCCTTACACAAGCAGGCTGCTAAAGTACCGATTTGGTCCTCCTTTTAATTCAGCTGAATCCCAGTTGCCATGCCCTCTTCTTCAATTTCGAACTGGTCTCTGTTATCACAGAGGCATTGCTTGAATCCAGTCTCAATCCGGCCCCGCTCTTTCTTGCCTCGTAATGTAAATCGTTCACCACATTGTTTGCATCTGATTTTAATTTTAATTCTCATCACAACGATCTCCGTTTCTGTTGGTCATTCCCCGGGAGTTTATCTGTAAAAATAAAAACACACCGGAGCCATAGGCGCAATATGCGCTTTATGTCCACCAGTGTGTCCGTATTTTTATAATTTAACCTCTTCCTCCCGCTTCACAAAACGAAAAGGAGAACGGTTATTAGCTCGTGTGATTTTACCCATTGCCCCATACCACAGGCCCGCCATTAGCGGCGCTATAAACCACAACCAATGATTCACCATGGTGTTCATGATGACATCGTACAATGCATGCCAGAAAAAAGGTAACACCAGAGAAAGAACCAGATACCACCGCTTTTTCTTACCACCGATAAACTTGGCTTTACCCATATAATAACCCATGATTACCGCAAACATAGCGTGCCCTGAAACAGGGAGCAGTGCCCGAAGGAACATGGCTGAGACGGATGCATTCCCCGCAAAGGCATACAACACATTCTCAACAGTGGCAAATCCAAGTGAAACAGCGACTGCATATAAGATCCCGTCATACGGCTCATCAAATTCGGTGTGATTATAGATAATATGATAAAGTACGAACCATTTAACGAATTCCTCCACACCACCTGAGATCATAATGGCCTCAAGATAAGGATTATCCCCGAGCCATATCATCATGCCACGCTGAATAATCATCACAGGCAGTACCATCAGAATCCCCATGAGGAAAACCCGCAATACCATATGAAGTGGCTCATAATCATAACGGTCTTTCAGGTAAAAGTATGTTAACAAGGCGAGACCCGGAGCAACTGCTGCCGCTAAGACCGAAAACAAAAGCACCGAAATTCCCTCCTCTGACTAAAGACGCGATTACAACTAGAGATTAATCCTGGCGTTTGAAGTGGGTGCAGATAACATCAATCGCTTGTGCAGGAATAACAACCTTACCATACTCTTCCATAACTGCCGGAGTAACTGAGGATCCTTCGCCAAATTCAGCAAGCAAGGCAATCAATGCCGCATGTTTGGTGGAATCTACCTCATCTGGCTCCAAATGCAAGAACCACTTGTCTTTATAAGAATAAAGTCTCCCAGCATCCGTAACATGCTGACGCAACATATGTGCAGCTTCAATGAGCACTTCAAAGTCCTTGAATGCATAAACGATGGAATCGCTTTGCTCGAGTGTAACTTCCATTTCATATACTTCTTCAGGAAGATCATCTTCATGACCTGAACCATATTGTTGCGGATCATATTTTCCACGTGTGACAATGACAACCATCCCTTGAGCGGGAAGTGCGAATACTTCGACAGCGAGTGGACCTGTGGCATCAAATCCAAGTTCGGAATAGGCCTGATCCATCATTTCAGTGAACAGTTCATGAACCTTAGGTATTTCCTGCCACATATCTTCTTTTTGTATTCCGCGCTCGCTCAGATCGTCAAAGGTCAGGAAAATCCGTATCTTATCGTGACTTAGTCGTTCTATTTTCATACAGGATCTCCCCTTTATAAGCAAGTCTTATAACAGATTATGAAGCACAAAACAATATGTGCTGAAAATAAATCTATGTAGTTATGTTATCATTTTATACCTCTAAATGCACGAAGTAAAATCGACAAAAAAAGAATCATTCCACAGCCAATCTAGACTGTGGATGATTCTAATTGGCGGTTTTGGTTTATAAACCCGGTACTGTTGTGTTTGTTTGACTTAAAATTTGCTCAACTTCATGCTTCACATCCGGATTGGTGCGAATAAAATCTTTGAGCATGCTCATATTCGCTTCTTTTTCCTGCGGTGTGATTGCTCTTGCGGTCTTTGCTGCCGGATTTTTGTGGGATTCACCATGTTGATTTTGCTTGCTTGTGAACCCGTCCATACCCGGGAAAGTCATTTCCATCATCTTATGTTTTGCCTGATCCATCATATTTCTTGATGAACCCGATGACATCATGGGCAATTTGCCTTTGGACAGCCATGAACTGGCTGCAACACCAATGACAATGCCCCAAAAAAAGGATGACGTCTTCATTACACCAACCTCCTTCAAGTGTTAAAATCATATTTAGTGTTTGCGGTAGTGAGCGATCTCATTCCGTATAAATACAGGAAAGTGAGTTGAAATCATGTTTAGACATACCGCCGCATTGATAATTGCTGCAAGTTTGCTGCTGTCAGCTTGTGGGACAGCGGAAGAAAAAACATCTGATAATTCCGCACCAGCAGGCGAATCAACTACTACGGTTCAAGAAGAGCAAGGTAACTCTAACCCAACTGAAACAGAAGAACCCGAAACTGGTGTGCCCGAGCCTTCCACGGAAGATTCAACTCCGACAGAGGAAGAACCTGAATCTTCGGAGAAGGTTTCTACAGAAGAGAAAGTGGATAAAACGTATCATATGAATGAAAATTATTATATTAAACCAAACGATGAAGCGAGCCCAAACAAAGTGGTCTTGTTAACTTTTGATGATGGACCTAAAGAAGAAAAAATGATTACTTCTCTAATCGACACTTTAGATAAACATAACGCTAAAGCGATATTTTTCGTCAATGGTTACCGGGTGAAAAGCCATCCGGAATTGCTCAAACTCATACATGAACGGGGTCAGATTGTAGGCAATCATGCCTGGGATCACGAGGATCTCAAAAAAATGTCTAACGCTGAGGCGGCAAAACAGGTTACAGATGTCCAAAAAATAGTGAAGGATACCATTGGTGAGGAACCGCAATTCTTCCGTCCACCTTTTGGGTCGGGAAATGATGCACTGAAGGCTGCTGTGAAGAAAAATGGCATGTTATATATGACTTGGTCTAATGGTTCGCTCGATTGGGATAAAAGCACCAAAGACAAACCGGAAAAAGTCATCCAAAATGTACTGGACCAGTTAAACCCCGGAAGCAATATTTTGATGCATGAGTTGCCCTGGACGGTTGAAGCATTGGATGAGTTGCTGACCAAGCTCGAGAAGAAAGGTTATTCCTTTGTTGATCCGCGTGCAATTGAATTGGAAGCTCGTTAAATTGTAATTTTGCGCATTAAAATAAAACAGCCTTGATCCAATGGATCAAGGCTGTTTCTCTGTGAGTTCTTTTTCTGCGGGCACTCTTAACGTGATGATATGCATCTCCGCAGGACAACCTAGTCGGAGAGGAAGATGATTTGTACCGTATCCTCTGCTAACAAGCATTTTGCCTTCTTGGTGAATGTCCTCCGGACTTCGCTTCAGGGAGTACCACCCGTTCGATACGGGACGATACGATTTTCCAAGGAACACAGGTCCGAAAAATGGTACAACCAATTGTCCGCCATGTGTATGACCGCTTAAAATAAGATCTGCATTTTCTTCCAAGCGAAGGGCCTGCAAAGGATCATGAACGATAACAATTTTGCAAAAACGGTTACCGATCTGCTGTAGTAATACATCGCCCTGTTTGGAACGATAGTCTATGCCGATCAGGCTCAGTCTGTCATTGCCCCTTTGCAGATATTCCACATTATCCTGCAGGAGCTTAACGTCCGATTCCCGAAGGATTCGCGCAAGTTGAGCGGTACCAGCCCTCTTGTCATGGTTTCCATACACCGTAAATGAAGGAGCAATGTTCGATAAAATTTTCATGTTATGTCTAACTAGAGACCATGAGATTCCTTTTTCCGCAACATCCCCGCCGATCAGAACCCAGTCCACCTTGTTTTTAACGTTCTCCAGATCCTTCTGCTTCAGCTTGCGCTTGTGAGTGTCGGATACATACAAAATCTTAGCCCCGTCAAAGGATGTTGGCAGATGAGGCACTTCAACCTCTTCTTCAATCATTTGATGAACATGGGCTTCACGCCACATATGAAAAAGTAGTAAAACTCCCATCAAAATGATTAAACCTGCGAGTAAAAGCATTACCACGGCAAGGGAAGGAACGTATTCAGAGCGGGTGCCCCTTCAACCCCCCACCAAACCAGACTAATCGTTAACATGACAAAAATAAAAATGAGTGAATTGACAAACCTCTTGCTCAATTTTAACCGACGTGAAGGATGCAATTCTGTCCGTGTAGGAAGCGAACCCGCTTCGGGGATCGATTCTTCCGTTGAATTTGGCGTTTTTTTGGAGCGTGATGGTGCCCTTTGAGGAAGTACTGGACTTTCCAGTTTTTCTGTATAGGGCTTGCGCTGTGATCTAGGTAAAGAAACGGAAGTAATTGGTGTGATTCCGCCAACCTCAGCAGCTGCTGCCGTTTCAGCAACGATGCTTACTTGAGAAGCCACCTGACGCTCGGATTTCTCTTTTTTATCCGATTGACGATGGCGCTGACTGCCATATGTCTTCATTCTACTTAATGGCTGATTCATGATCCCCTCCGAAAACGTATCGCTAATCCGGACACCAAATCAATAATAAAGTGACATAATATAGGCGCCCATAATGTGCCGGACTGCAAGTAAATCCAACCCAATCCATAACTTGAGACAAACACCCAGCCTGTTGGAATCCAGTGGCGCAAATAACGAATATGGATAACTGCAAATAAAATACTTGTCCAGTAAGGACCGATGGCATGTTGGATGGCTCCACGGAATAATAATTCCTCACACACAGCAACAATGGCTGCTATACATACAATGTGCCAGATCGGACGCCCACGGAACAGCATCTCGTTAATTCCACCGTCATCCATGCTTTCCTGAGGTATAACATACGACAGTACCAAGTCCATAACAAGCATAATTCCTGCAAGACCAAGACCCCACCATATAAATTGGTAATTGTCAGGCCATGCGAGTACATCTAACAAGTTTCGTTTCTGCAATAATATCCACACAACTCCGATAATCAGTGTCAGACCTTGTGTAAAGTATAGATTGATTAAAAGCAAACGCTCGGTAAGCTGCTGTGGCTCAGCCTTCTGAATCTTGAACTTGGGAAACTTGAATTTTTTCATCGGATGCGTCTGTCCTCTTGAGTTAAATTTGATGGATAACAATTACGTTGTCCAATCGGATAGTATACTAAATGATAGCCAAAAAACCAATTAGGTTCAAGACCTGCCCCAAGTCCTGCTTTTATGTCCATGCCATTACTTCATTAAAGCAGTAAAATTCAGTTCATCAAACAGCCTACTTTCCATCTTCTTGTGGCAGGTATATTAACTTTTGTATTACTTATGGTGACTCTGTTTAAGTGTGAATCTAAAGACATCTGCAAAACAATTTAAAACATTTAAGCCTATTGACATGCTCATGTCAGCCATGATACATTATGAAAAAATTAGTCACGTTAAACACGATGATGGAAAAAAGACGTTGCTTCGTCTTACAGAGAGCCGATGGTAGGTGTGAATCGGTGGCAGGCAAATGGTCTTGAGCGCTCCTGAGTTATTGCATTGAAATTGGAGTAGGTGCAATCGGTTTAGACCCGTTATCCTCTTCGGTCTTCATTGACCGCTAAGACTGTCGTTGCGAAACGGCGGTGAATTAGGGTGGTACCACGACAACTCTCGTCCCTTATTGCGCAAGCAGTATGTGGATTGAGAGTTTTTTGATTTATTTTAAAGGATATCTGTGGGATCACTCTATTTGCTTCACCTTCCCCCTCTGTTGCGACACCGCGTTGTTGGGCGGAAGAATCAACCTGGTTTTAAGGAATACCTCTTCGCTGAGGTCAGACCTTGACGATATAGATACACATACCTAAGGAGGAAGAAACCATGTACAAAGTGTTAGTGTCGGACCCAATCAGTGATCTGGGGATCCAGCAACTGGTGGATGCAAATGATGTTGTTGTTGAGAAGAAAACCGGTCTTAGTGAAGATGAACTTGTTGCCATTATTGGTGATTATGATGCCCTCTTGGTTCGCAGTCAGACTCGTGTTACAGATCGTATTATGACGGCTGGTACCAACCTTAAGGTGATCGGACGTGCAGGTGTTGGTGTAGATAACATTGATCTGGAAGCTGCTACACAGCGCGGTATCATCGTTATTAATGCACCTGACGGCAATACCATCACAACCTGTGAGCACACGTTTGCCATGATGATGGCATTGGCACGACACATTCCTCAGGCATACGCTAAGACAATTCAGGGTACGTGGGATCGTAAAACCTTCCTGGGTGTGGAATTAAGAAATAAAACGCTCGGTGTACTGGGTATGGGACGGATCGGTAGTGAAGTTGCCAAGCGCGCCAAAGCATTCGGAATGGACATTCTTGCTTACGACCCGTTCCTCACGGAGGAGCGTGCCGAGAAGCTGCAAGTGAAACTTGCTAGTGTAGATGATATCATTCGCAATGCGGACTTCATGACCGTTCACACGCCATTAACACCGGAAACACGGCATATGATTTCACGTCCACAATTCGAAGTGATGAAAAAAGGCATGCGTATCATTAACTGTGCTCGTGGTGGTGTAGTTGACGAGATGGCACTTGTCGAAGCCATTGATCAAGGTATTGTTGCCGGAGCAGCATTTGACGTATTCGAAAGCGAGCCGCCAGCCGCTGATCACCCGTTCCTGAATCACCCAAGCATTATCGTTACGCCTCACCTTGGTGCGTCCACAGTAGAAGCACAAGAGAACGTGGCTATCGATGTGTCGGAACAGGTGCTTCACATTTTGCGTAACGAACCGTTCAAGAACGCAGTTAACATGCCGGCTGTTGCACCAACCGTGATGAACAAATTGCAGCCGTATTTCAAACTGGGTGAAACGTTGGGTAGTTTTGCAGCACAGATTACACAAAATGCAGTGCAGGAGATTCGGATCGACTATGCTGGTGAACTTTCTGAAGTAGATACTTCTCCTCTCACACGTTACATTGTGAAAGGGATTCTCGCCAGACATTTGGGTGGGGAAGCCAACATCGTCAACTCCATGCATCTGGCCAAAATCCGTGATCTGAATGTGGTTGTAAGCCAAACTTCAGCAACTAAAGGATTTACTAACCTGATTACCGTAACATTGGTTACAACTCAGGATGCTGAGGAACGTCGTGTAGCGGGTACATTGCTTGCAGGTTATGGAGAGCGTATCGTTCGTCTGGACAAATTCCCGGTAGATATCGCTCCGGAAAGTCATCAAATTTTAATCTCTCACAACGATAAACCAGGTATTATCGGACGTGTTGGAACCCTGCTTGGACAAAACGATGTCAACATCGCATCCATGCAAGTTGGACGTAAAATTATTGGTGGTGCCGCGATCATGATCCTGACCGTAGATAAAGCTGTTCCAAAAGATGTGCTTGTGCAGCTTGCTGCGTTGCCTGAAATTAATACTGCTGTTGAAATTGTTCTGGAATAATCAAATATATTTCTATATGTAAAAGGAAAGACGGGACCCTAGTGGTTCCCGTCTTTTTTGTCGTAACGAAATTGTATGACTGTACCCGCTGAAATATCGGTGATCAGGCTTGCAAACAAAATTTAACTTAACTGAATAATGTTTAGTGTAGCCCCCGGAGGAGAAAGAACGGCTGCGCCAACAAGCCCGAATAATTGTAACTGTATTGTTGAACCAGCGGTAACGGTGACCATAAAGTCAGACTGCAGCTGACTGAGAGAAAGTACTGGAGATACTACACTCGCTGGAATTACTGCACCGTTAAGTAAAACCCGAGATTGGATAGCAAGCGCAGCTGTCAGATTTATTTTGTATGAGATATAGTAACGACCTGCGTTGGTCAGCGTGAAGGTGTCATTTGTCCCATTGACGGTTATACCTGTGCCAATATTTTGGTTATTCGGTAATGGAACGAGTGTACCACCCAATATTACAACAATCGTACCATTAGTGTTCTCAGCAAAAGCCGAGTTAGATGTTACAGATGTTCCGGTTGCACCGGTAACTCCTGTACTTCCGGTACTTCCGGTTACGCCGACTCCTGTTGCTCCTGTTATACCTGTGACTCCGGTTTCCCCCGTAACACCAGTTGCTCCAGTACTTCCCGTTGCTCCCGTTATACCTGTCGCTCCTGTTTCACCAGTGGCACCAGTTGCTCCGGTACTTCCCGTTATGCCGAATCCTGTGGCTCCGGTTATACCTGTCGCTCCGGTTTCCCCCGTAACACCAGTTGCTCCAGTACTTCCCGTTATGCCGACTCCCGTGGCTCCGGTTATACCTGTGGCTCCTGTTTCACCAGTGACACCAGTTTCCCCGGTACTTCCCGTTGCTCCGGTTGTACCTGTGGCTCCTGTTTCCCCAGTCGCACCAGTTGCTCCAGTACTTCCCGTTACGCCCACTCCCGTTGCTCCCGTTATACCTGTGGTTCCTGTTTCACCAGTCGCACCAGTTGCCCCGGTACTTCCCGTTACGCCCACTCCCGTTGCTCCCGTTATACCTGTGGCTCCTGTTTCCCCAGTCGCACCAGTTACTCCGGTACTTCCGGTTACGCCGACTCCTGTGGCTCCGGTTATACCTGTCGCTCCGGTTTCACCCGTGACACCAGTTACTCCAGTACTTCCCGTTACGCCGACTCCCGTGGCTCCGGTTATACCTGTCGCTCCGGTTTCACCAGTGATACCAGTTGCTCCGGTGCTTCCCGTTACGCCGACTCCTATGGCTCCTGTTACACCTGTCGCTCCGGTTTCACCAGTCGCACCAGTAACTCCGGTACTTCCCGTTAGGCCGACTCCCGTGGCTCCCGTTATACCTGTCGCTCCGGTTTCCCCCGTAACACCAGTTGCTCCGGTACTTCCAGTTAGGCCGACTCCCGTTGCGCCAGTCAATCCCGTTACGCCTGTTGCTCCTGTTTCCCCTGTAGCTCCAGTACTACCTGTTACACTTACTCCTGTGGCTCCTGTGATTCCCGTCGCCCCAGTCAACCCTACAAGACCAGTCGCTCCTGTTTCACCAGTTGCCCCGGTTCCTCCAGTTACTCCTGTTGATCCCGTTACGCTTAGCCCCGTGGCTCCTGTAATCCCAGTCGCCCCAGTTAACCCTGCAAGACCAGTCGCTCCTGTTTCACCAGTTGCCCCAGTTCCTCCAGTTGCTCCTGTTGATCCCGTTACGCTTAATCCCGTGGCTCCTGTAATTCCAGTCGCCCCGGTTAACCCTGTAAGGCCAGTCGCTCCTGTTACGCCGGATACTCCTGTAGCTCCGGTACTTCCTGTTACTCCAACTCCAGTTGCACCGGTCACACCTGTCGCTCCTGCTCCAGCGATCAACGTGTAATCTGGTGAAGTCCCCGGCGTTCCGGTTGGCGATGCCACATTTGCAATATACGTACTGCCGTTGAACGTTACAACTTGACCCGCTGGATACGTCGGGGCTACGGCTGGATCAAATGGCACGATACCACTCAAACCTACACCTGTCGCTCCCGTTACCCCTGATGCTCCTGTAACTCCAACGCCGGTTGCTCCTGTAACACCCGTTGCTCCCGCGCCAGCAAGCAACGTGTAATCCGGGGATGTGCCCGGCGTTCCCGTTGGTGATGCGACATTCGCAATATACGTACTGCCGTTGAACGTTACAACTTGACCCGCTGGATACGTCGGGGCTACAGCTGGATCGAATGGCACGATACCACTCAAACCTACACCTGTCGCTCCCGTTACCCCTGATGCTCCTGTAGCTCCTGTAACTCCAACGCCGGTTGCTCCTGTAACACCCGTTGCTCCCGCGCCAGCAAGCAACGTGTAATCCGGGGATGCGCCCGGCGTTCCGGTTGGTGATGCCACATTCGCAATATACGTACTGCCGTTGAACGTTACAACTTGACCCGCTGGATATGTCGGGGCTACGGCTGGATCGAATGGTACAATGCCACTTAAACCTACACCTGTCGCTCCTGTTACGCCCGATGCTCCTGTTTCACCAGTACTTCCTGTCACTCCAACTCCAGTTGCCCCCGTCACACCCGTTGCTCCCGCACCAGCAAGCAACGTGTAATCCGGCGATGTGCCCGGCGTTCCAGTTGGAGATGCCACATTTGCAATATACGTACTACCGTTAAACGTTACGACTTGACCTGCTGGATACGTTGGGGCTACGGCTGGATCAAATGGTACGATACCACTTAAACCTACACCTGTCGCTCCTGTTACGCCGGATACTCCTGTAGCTCCGGTACTTCCCGTTACTCCAATGCCGGTTGCTCCTGTAACTCCCGTTGCTCCTGCGCCCGCAAGCAATGTGTAATCCGGTGAAGTCTCCGGCGTTCCCGTTGGCGATGCTACATTCGCAATATACGTACTGCCGTTGAACGTTACTACCTGCCCTGCTGGATACGTTGGGGCTATGGCTGGATCGAAAGGTACAATGCCACTTAAACCTACGCCTGTCGCTCCTGTTTCACCAGTTGCCCCAGTTCCTCCAGTTCCTCCAGTTACTCCTGTTGATCCCGTTACGCTTAATCCCGTGGATCCTGTAATTCCCGTCGCCCCAGTCAACCCTGTAAGACCAGTCGCTCCTGTCACTCCGGTACTTCCCGTTACTCCAATGCCGGTTGCTCCTGTAACTCCCGTTGCCCCTGCGCCCGCAAGCAACGTGTAATCTGGTGAGGTGCCCGGCGTTCCCGTTGGTGATGCCACATTAGTTATATACGTACTGCCGTTAAACGTTACGACCTGACCCGATGGATACGTTGGGGCTACAGCTGGATCGAATGGCACGATACCACTTAAACCTACCCCTGTCGCTCCCGTTACTCCTGATGCACCTGTGGCTCCTGTAGGTCCTGCACCTGCAAGCAATGTATAGTCTGGCGAAGTACCTGGCGTACCCGTAGGAGAAGCCACAGTCGTTATATACGTACTGCCATTAAAGGTAACGACCTGACCGGCTGGGTACGTTGGAGCTACTGCAGGGTCAAACGGAACTACACCATTGAGACCGATGCCCGTAGCTCCGGTCGCACCTGTAACTCCCGATCCTGCTAACAACGTATAATCTTGAGAACTTCCTGGTGTACCCGTTGGCGAAGCGACATTTGTAATGTAAGTACTGCCACCAAACGTGACGATCTGTCCAGCTGGATATGTTGGTGCTAATGCGGGATCGAATGGCACGATGCCACTTAATCCTGCACCTGTGGCTCCAGTTACACCAGTCGCCCCCGCAGCAGCGATTAATGTGTAATCCGATGAAGATCCTGGTGTTCCTAGAGGACCAGCTACACTCGTAATGTAAGTACTACCGTTATACGTAATTACTTGACCTGCTGGATAACTCGGGGCGAGCGCTGGATTAAATGCCACAGCTCCTGTCAAACCAGCTCCGGTTGCTCCCGTTACTCCAGTCGTTCCACCCGACAGCAAAAGAGTGTAGTCTGGAGAACTTCCGGGTGTACCCAAGGGACCGTTTACATTGGCAACATAAAGACTACCATCGTAGCTTACTACTTGACCCTGAGCATAAGTTGGTCCCAGTGCAGGATCATATGCAGTAATATTGTTCAAGCCAACACCAGGTGCTCCTGCCGGACCCTGTGGACCAACTGGGCCAACCGGTCCTACTGGTCCAATTCCTCCAGGTGTTCCAGTAGCCCCTTTCACCCCAGGGACTCCCGGGACACCGGGCACCCCCGGAACTCCTGGCACTCCTTGTGGACCAGCTGGTCCGGTAATCCCTCCAGTTCCAAGAGTAGTCGTCGCCCGGCTTAGCGATATGGAGATCGATCGAATTAATCCCACAAGTTTATCTTTTTCTGCAGGTGGTACTTCCAGAAGCAGCGTCACACTTAACAAGTCATCCAGTAAGTTCTGCAAGTTACCTGCGAGATTAATAAGAGGAACAGGGACAACCTCTGACCCTGCAATCGTTAATTCCAATACGGCTTGTAATTCTGCCTTTACCCCGGCACGAAATCCGGATTGATTCACAAAAGTAAGTAACTGGCGTAATGCGTTCTGCAAAGACAGTATACTGGCTGAAGTCGGCTGACTGATTGCAGCAGGAATAGCCACAGCCAAAGAACGCAGTATGGATTCAAACTCCTCCAGTTCTCTTGTAGTTATTGGAATAAACGGAGAGCCCGCTCTAAAAGATCTGCCGTCCAGAAAAGCTTTAATATTGACCCTTTTTCGATCATCGGACATGCTTATCTCAATCCTCCTCTATCTTGCTTGCTTTTCAAGCTTATGTAACATAGGAAGGAAAATTATCTTGGACACTCTTTTTAGTCAAAAAAAGACCATTCATGTTCCACGTTGAACAAGATTAAACGGTAGTCTTCAACAAAAAAACACCCTCCTTAAGAGGGTGTTTCCGCACTTTTTGTATGAAATTCAGGCTATTTCGATGAATCCAAAGGAAATTGCAAAATAAACTCTGTTCCTTCGCCAAGCACACTATTGACGGTAATCATGCCTTGATGCGCATCAACAATATTTTTCACAATCGCTAAACCAAGCCCTGTACCTACACTTTCTCCCCGAACACGAGCCTTGTCTGCTTTGTAGAATCGTTCGAAAATAAATGGCAAGTCGGATGAAGGGATACCTACACCCTGATCCTTCACAGAAACTCTGACAAATGGAGCACGAAGATAAGTGACCCGCTCTGCTGAGATCATTACATTTTTGCCAGTAGGTGTATGTCTGAACGCATTATCCAGCAAATTCGTAAATACTTGCTCAAGTCGATCCTCATCTGCTTGTTGAAGTTCAATGGCTGGTTGTTCGAACTTAAATTGCAGTTGAATTCCCTGTTCTTTTGAACGCACCGAGAACTTCCGATATACACGTTCAAGTAGTTCTCCGAGGTCAACTTCCTTCATCACCATATCCGTGTGTCCAGCTTCCATCCGCGCAAGATCAAGCAAGTCTTTAACCAGTCTGCCCATCCGTAGAGACTCATCATGAATGACCTGGATCAGTTCTTCGCTCTCTTCCGGTGAGGTTGCCATACCGTCCAAAAGGGCTTCACTGTAGCCTTGCATCATGGATAGCGGAGTTCGTATCTCATGAGATACATTAGCCACGAAATCACGCCGCATTTTCTCCAGACGCACTTCTTCTGTTACATCTCTTAAGACAGCCACAGCCCCTCTGACAACACTGTCAGCATACAACGGCGCCATCTGAACAGACCAGACACCTTGCTGTACGTGAACATTGGAGTTCTGGTCCCCACCTTGCTCCATCACCATTCTGAACAAAGGAAGAAGGGGCTCAGGTACATCACGCGAAGTCTTGTCAGACTGCTCGGATTCTTGTCCTTCGTCCATTTTTGCCCAATCGAGATCATACCATGCCTGCATGATCTTCTCTCCTGGCGGATTCGTCAGAATAACTTTGCCTTCACCATCAAATGTAACCACCGCATCGGTCATGCTGCGAAGCACACTCGCCAAATGTTCCTTCTCATGGTTAAGGTTTCGAATATTATCTTCCAGTTGGGCAGCCATATGATTAAATGTGTTGGCAAGTTCACCAATCTCATCACTCGTTACCAGGGAGAGTCGTGTTCCGTAGTTCCCTTTGCGAATCGCATTGGCTGCCTGAATCAATTGCTGCATGGGTTGCGTTATTTTGGTGAATAGAAACAATGCAAAAAACGTGGTTAAACTGAATCCGATAATACAGATATAGGTGAACAACCGCTTAATATCTCTGGATTCGGATTCTGCAAAGTTCGTATCAATGTAGGGCAGCAAAAAAAGACCCAGCGCTATAAGTACACAACCCACAAGGCAGATAATAGTGATCCATAACTTCCCGACCAGTGATCTCCAAAAACTAAAACTACTTCGGTACTTCCAGTTTATAACCCACACCCCACACCGTCGTAATCATGGCCGCCGATTCAGGCGATACCTTGTTAAGTTTCTCGCGAAGACGCTTCACATGCGTATCCACGGTACGAAGATCGCCAAAGAATTCGTAATTCCATACATCTTTGAGCAATTCTTCTCTGGAGAAAACTTTGTCGGGAGATGTTGCCAGGTAGTGCAGCAATTCATATTCTTTTGGTGTAAGACTAATCTCTTCGCCACCAGCGGTTACCCGGTGGGCATCATGCTCAATAACCAGATGCGGGAACACGATGTTGTTACTCGAATTGCTCTCCTTGGAGAGATAAGCTGTCGCGGAAGATCGACGTAAAATCGCTTTGACGCGATAAATCACTTCACGTGGGCTGAATGGTTTTACAACATAATCATCAGCGCCAACCTCGAAGCCTTGAACCCGGTTAATCTCTTCACCTTTTGCAGTGAGCATCAAAACCGGCGTTGATTTCACCTGACGAAGACGGGTACACACTTCAACTCCATCCATACCCGGCAACATCACATCAAGCAAAATCAGCCCGTAGTCCCCTGCTGTTGCTTTACGCAGCGCAGTTTCCCCATCCTCAGCTTCATCGATTTCATAACCTTCTTTTTCAAGATACATTTTCAAAAGCCTGCGGATTCTCTCTTCGTCATCCACGACCAGTATTCGATTCTCATGTTCAGCCATGCCTCTCCAGCCCCTTTGCAGTAACTCCTCATCACTTCTATTATGTTCGATCTGGCGAACAATATTTGAATACCCTTCAATAAAAAGGTACGTTTGTGTTTCCCGCTTCTAAACTCAACCTTTGCAATACGAGTCTGTCCTAGTCCGCTCCAGCGTAAGAATGTAATCCAGCAATTACCAGATTCACCCCAACTAGCGTAAACATGACGACCAGGAAGCCAAGAACTGCAAGCCATGCAGACTTCTGACCTTGCCAACCTCTGGATAAACGCAAATGCAGATACACACTATAATATAGCCATGTAATCAATGCCCACACCTCTTTGGGGTCCCAACCCCAAAAGCGACTCCAGGCAATCTGAGCCCAGATCATGGCAAAGATTAATGCTCCCAGCGTAAATATCGGAAAACCAATGGCAATCGCGCGATAACTTATCTCATCCAGATCATCGGCATCGATTCCATCCATCATTGGCTGTAACGCTTGTCCAAGTGGTCTGCGCACAAGAAGTCGTACAATTCCATACAGGATCAGACCTACAATAAGTGACCAAACCACCGTATTCAGCTTACGCCCGGCATTTACCCCGTTCATCCAGGAAGGCGTCTCAAGTAAAGGTTTTTTCATACCAAGAAACGGTGTCATGCTCTCCACTTCGCTATTATATGGTGCAAAAATCGGAGGCATGCGATAAATCACTTTCTCTATTGTACTATTTTCCTGTACCTCTGTGTCAATGCTGACCGTTTTCTGTACAAAAACCGCCTCGTAACCAGCTGTACGAAAGGCAAATACCGTTCCGATGAATCCGATGACTACAACGATCGTAACCAGGGTGAATTCAACCCATCCTCGCTGACGTCTTGAAGACTTGTCTTTACCACTGAAATCAACCGTACGGAGCAAATACATGAACCCTGCGGCAAAACCCACGGCGAAGAATGCTTCACCAAGCGCGGCCAACGTCACGTGAATTTTCAGCCAGATGGACTGAAGCGCCGGGATTAATGGTTGTACCTCCTGAGGAAATACAGCGGCGTACGCCATAATAATAATGGTAAGTGGTAAGGCAAACAAACCCAGTAATGACTTGCGGTATATGGCATATACAACAATAAATGCAACCATGATCATCATGGACAGAAAAGACATGAACTCATACATGTTACTAACCGGGATATGACCTGCCCCAGCCCATCGGGTTACAAAAAATACGATATGTGCCGCCAAAGCGACAGTCGAAGCGATAAAAGCTCTTTTACCCCAGCGATTCATATGGTCCAGAGGATCACGATTACTCCATTTTTTGCCCATGACCGCGACAGCATATAACAAGAATGCAGCACAATAGAGAAAGAAAGATACGATAAATGCGTCGCTGCTGAAATCCAATAATCTCATGCCTGATTCCCCCCGTTATCCAACGACTTCTCTTCCACTTCCAGATTCATCTGTTTCAAGACGGCCGCAACTTCACGCCTGAAGCCAAACCAGTTTTTGTTGGTATGTCCACCCAAGGTGAGCTGTTTATCATCAAAACGAATCCAGATACGGCGATGATGCCAATAAAAACCCATGACCAGACCCAACATAACAATACCGGCTCCTACCCACACAAAAGGCATTGCCTTATCCACTCTTATATTGAGATAACTTACGGACTGAATAATATCGACCTTGTCCATGCTGTCTACTTCCAGCTGCAAAGGAATCTCAGCTCCAATCAGCTGTTGGTTAATCGCATCCTGTTGAAACCGTTGTTTATCAATCTGCTTTGCAAAGTACAGATATTGTATCCCCTCTTCGGGCAGATCCGGTCCCTTAATGAGAAAGAGAAAAGCAGGTGCATTAGGTGAAGGCGATTTTGATTTGGGCTGACCATTCTCATCCAATCCAAAGTCCATAAACTTTTCTTTTACCGTGAGCTTATAAGGACCAGCTTCAAATGTTCTTTGGGTATCTACCATATCGATCTTAATTGGCCCATATACTTCACCCGTCTTTGTATTGACCAGATCAGGCGTTACGGACCGAATGGTGGGTGTTAGATCATAATCAAACTGATATGCTTTCAGACCGTTATAATTCAATGGATGATTCACGCGTACATCATGTCTGGCCACCTCAGCTAACTGAGGTTTCTTCGAGAGATCCGAACAATCTGCTGTACATTCATACAATACAACTTTTGTTTCGAACAGTTTCGGAACGGTTTTATTGAGGTTACGGAATTGCTCAGGTACTTCTTCCTCACTGTAGAATTCAACATTAAACTGTTCATTTTGCAGATACATCGACGTATTCGGGATCTTTTTGATCTCACCTTCAGGAAAAGCGACATGCTCGTCCAGATTCAGACCAGGAAGCCCTCGTGCGAGTACCGCCAGCAAAAATATAATGAGTCCAATATGGATGACATATGGGCCCCATCGACTGAATCGCTGTTTCTCGGCGAGTAATGCATCCCCCTGGGTGTGCACGCGGTATCCTTTCTTTTTCAACGGCGTAACCGCTTTCTTAATCCAGTCTTCTGGTGCCTCTTCGATGGTACCTTGGTACACCAGACGCTGTCTTGTCAAAAATTGCGTATGCTTACGTATTCTCTGTTTATTCAGTGCTTTGTAGAGCGGTAGGACGCGATCCAGGCTGCATATCACCAATGATGCCCCAATCAGCACCAGCAGTAGAATAAACCACCAGGATTCGTATGTATGGGATAAACCCAACAGATAATAGATATGACCCAACTGACCGTATGTTTCTTTGTAATACACGGAAGGATCAATATTCAAGAATGTACTTTCTTGCGGATAGATTGTACCAAGCATAGAACCTACAAGCGTAAAAACAATCATATAGACGGCAATTTTAACGGAAGAAAAAAAGTTCCATATGCGGTCAATGATGTTGGGATTACTGCGCTGTGAACGGCGCGCCATGCCATCATAACGCATTTCCAGCACTTCATCTGATTTAGCTTCAGACTCCAGCAGCGGTTTCCCACATGCTTCACATAGTACAGTGCCTACCGGATTCTGGTGTCCGCACTCACATTTGGTATTTTGGAACACGAATAGACCTCCTATCAGGGCTGCTTCGCCAGTTGCGAAATTTGAGCGTCAAGTGTGTCCAAATCAAGTTGCCCGATATGAATGGTAGAGATTTTGCCCGTGTCGGATACAAAAAATGTCGTTGGCATCGGAGAGATCCCGAAATCACGAACCGAGTTTTTCTCACGGTCTAACATGATTGGAAACGTAACCCCAACCTGCCGAACAAAATTATCCACGGTCATCTGGTCTTCTCCAACATTAATCCCGACAAATTGTACTCCCTGGTCCTTCCATTTGTCAGCTTGCGCCTGAAGTGCAGGCATTTCTTTAACACAAGGTTCACACCATGTGCCCCAGAAATTGATCACCATCGCTTTTCCTTTGTACTCATCAGACGTATGAACTTGACCATCCAGGCCCAGCAGTTCAAAAGAAGGAGACTTGTCCCCTTCCTTTGGCTTGCCATTCGAGCCGGATACCGATGTAGTAATCGCATATCCGCCCAACACCAGGATCAATAACAAAATGACGATTTGCACCGTTCTTCTTGATTTCCCCATGTGCTGCTCCCCTTTTAAGTGACTGTAGCATTCGCATCTTATTGGTCTAAGACAACTGTGAACATCCTATGAACAATTATAGCGAATTTCGTCACAAAACTGCGGCGGTTTTATGAAAATTATGTGTCCTCACATTACCTTTTTTTCATTTTTTTGGCTGGTTCTGATTGTGCGAGGGTAATCAGGTTGTTGACTTCCTCTTTGGTCAGATTACGTGTCAGACCACGTTTCAGGTTTTGCAGCAAAATACCACCAAACGAAATCCGTTTCAGACGGGTTACCGGATGGTTGATTGCCTCGAACATACGTCTAACCTGACGGTTACGTCCTTCATAGATTGTAATAGAAATGACCGACTCATTGGCCGCTGTATCCACATCTTTGTACTCTACCTCTGCAGGAGCAGTCATGCCGTCATCCAGCATAATGCCTGTCTTTAATTTCTCCAGAGCTGTACCATGCGGCACACCTTTAACCGTTGCATGATACGTTTTGGGTACGTGATGCTTCGGATGCGTCAGCAAATGTGCAAACTCACCATCATTGGTGAGGATCAATAAGCCCTCTGTGTCATAATCCAGACGACCCACAGGATATACGCGTTCCTTGACACCTTTCAGGTAGTCGGATACAATTTTCCGACCTTCCGGGTCAGATGCACTTGTGATTACGCCTTTTGGCTTGTTCAACATCAAGTACACTTTTTTCTCACTGCGGATCGGTTTTCCATTAACCGTAATCATATCCTCTTCGGGGTTCGCTTTTGTACCCAGTTCGGTTACGACCTCCCCGTTAACTTCTACTTTGCCGGACAGGATTAGTTCCTCGCTCTTGCGGCGGGATGCAATGCCTGCCTGTGCGATAATTTTTTGTAATCTTTCCATGTTTGTCATGTCACCTCACACTAATGATACCCATCACGCAAGGAAATCACAAGGATAATCCAAGGATTTTGTAAACTGGCGACACGAATATGCATTTTAGGCTACCTTTCCTTTGAGATTGACGCAAAAAAAGCCTACCTTTACACGACCTGTTGAACACAGATGGCGTAAAGATAAGCCTTTTTCTCAAATCATTTAATTGGAAACTTTGCCGGCAACTGCAACCTGTTTTTTGGCAGGTTTGGTACTCTCTTTAATGAAAGTCTGCAATGTCTTGGAAGTAATATAATAGGTACGTCCACCGTACACAAATGTCATCATACCAATTACCCGGTTGTTCTGATCCAGAACAGGGCCACCTGAATTACCTTGTGCCATGGATTTCACAATACTGCCGATTCCCTTTTTACCTGGAACGTCCGAAGCTTGGGAACTGAACACTCTGCTTTTGGCTATCGTATTGTAGGTTAAAGGAAAATCTTCATCCAGGATGACAAGATCACCAGCAGGATTTTTGGGGAATCCAATCGTATAGACAACCTGGTTATCCCTTGCATTTGCAAATGCGACCGGTTGGGCGTCTATTTCCTTGTCCAGCTTCAGCAGTGCCATGTCTGTGACCGGATCTGTCTTAATAATCTTCGCCTTTATAGGCTTACTAAGGGAACCCGGGCTCGCAACAGTCAGTGTACCTTCATCACCATCAGACAGTTCAGCAAAACTCTGAACGACATGGTAATTCGTGAGCACTTCATCCTTCGAGATCAGTATCGAGGTACCAACATCATAATATACCATATCGGGTTCATCCTGCTTGACCAAACGTACATTCACGACTGGAAAAGAATCTGCCGTAACTGCCATTTGTGCACGCAGCTGTTTGTCGAAGTAACCTGTAAAATGTATTGTCTGAACGGATTGAGCCGCCACCAGCCCCGTTGAACCCGCGAGCATTGCAATAGCAAGCACGCCTGTCATTCCGACACGGAGCATTCGTTTCCAACTCTTCTGCATGTCTCACTCTCCTCCGCTATTATTCTAGCATATCTAATATATCGGAAGGAAAGGAGATATCTTTTAACCAAAAACGAGCAAACAAATGGCGAGGGCAGCAATAAAACCAACAACATCGGAAAACAACCCTACTTTGAGTGCATACCGACCGTTCCTTATGCCTACAGCTCCAAAATAAACAGTCAGCACATATAACGTGGTGTCTGTACTTCCCTGAATCGTAGATGCCATACGTCCAATCATGGAGTCAGGGCCATGGGTTTTGATCAGATCGGTTGTAAACGCCAGAGAGCCTGTCCCCGTTAAAGGACGCAGTATTCCGAGTGGCAACACTTCCCCTGGAACACCCATCCATGACACAAGTGGAGCGAACAGGCTAATCACAAAATCCAGTGCACCCGAGGCACGAAATACGCTGATTGCGACCATCATGCCCACGAGATGCGGAATAATACTAATTGCAGTAGAGAATCCATCCTTGGCCCCATCAACAAAGGATTCGTAAACCGGAACCTTTTTGGTAAACGCATATAATGGAACAAACGCGATAATAACCGGGATGGCCCAGACGGAGATCCAGTTGATGAAGGTTAACAAAGCTGCTCATCCTTTCATGCCGGGATTGCCACTTTTCTGTATGCGCGGCGGTTTGTGTAATGCCCTGTTCCGATACCAGCGATCGGCGATTATAGCAGCAAGTGTAGCGATAATGGTAGCCATCAATGTTGTTCCCACAATCTCTGTTGCATTGGCAGAATGATAGTTTAAGCGGATGGCGATCAGCGTCGTCGGAATAATGGTAATACTAGCCGTATTCAGAGCCAGTAAGGTGCACATCGCAGGAGAAGCGGTTTGTTTGTCCGGATTAAGCTCCTGCAGCTGTTGCATGGCTTTGATTCCCATCGGTGTAGCCGCATTTCCTAGTCCCAGCAAATTGGCACTCATATTGGAGAGAATATAACCCATCGCCGGATGATTTTTGGGCACATCGGGGAACAAAAAACCCACAACCGGACCGAGCAGCTTGGCAATACGAGCCAGTAGACCCGCATCTTCAGCCATTTTCATCATGCCCATCCAGAACACAAGCACACTAATCAGTCCAAAACAGACCGTGACTCCCGTTGCCGCCCCATCAAAAGCAGCTTGCGTGACCACTTCGATATTGCCGTTGACGGCTGCAAAAGCAAATCCGATTAAAATCATGAGCAGCCAAATTAGATTAATCATGGATTATATCCTCCCTTCAATGACGATTTAGCTAAGGAGACAACAGGTGGCTTAACACGGCACGCCATGCAGCTGCCCAGGAAGAGACATCACCGATTCCACCCAGCGTTGCATCTTCTGTCTTCGGTTCAGGAGGAATATAACTGCCTTTGCGATACACCGGAATTGAGCCAACAAGTTTGCCGTCAAGCTGCATATCAATGCGACCTGCCAATCCGAACGAAGGATCTGTCGATTGTTCCTTACCTTCCGTTTCCGACTGTCCTCGATTTTCGTGTAGTATCAGTTTCTTGGTCAATGAGCCTTGTTCACTCTTAGCCAGTGGGTACCAAAATCCCCGGCCCGTAACGACATCTGTATTTTGCACAGGCTGTTCTTGCTTGGCGACCTCTACCAACGGGAAGTACTCAAACCCGAAATCTAGCATCCGAGCATGATCGTTCCAATCGTTTCCGTCGTTCAGCGTTACCGCTGCGAGCTGCTGTCCGTTACGTGTAGCGGAGCTGACCAAACATCTGAAAGCTTTTTTTGTGTAGCCGGTTTTCACTCCATCCGCACCTTCATACATCCGCAGCATTTTATTTTTATTGTGCCAGGAGTATTCCCAGCTTTCATTGGGGTTCGGTGCGGATTTGTCCTCTGTGGCTACGATGCGTTTGAACACCGGATTGTGCAAGGCATATGCCGTTAATCGGGCCAAGTCATTGGCTGTAGAATAGTGACCTTCTGCATCCAGTCCATGAGGGTTCATAAAATGGGAATGCGTCAGACCGATTTGCTCCGCCTTTTTGTTCATTAACAGGACAAAGCCTTCTTCCGATCCACCTACATGTTCCGCTATTGCAGAGGCCGCGTCATTGCCTGAACGGAGCATTAGCCCGTACAACATGTTCTCCAGCGTCATCTCTTCACCTAACTTGAGATAGAGAGATGATCCTTCTTTGGCAAAAGCAGTGGGCGTCACTTTAACTTTTTCATCCAGCTTGCTGTGTTCAATCGCAACGATTGCCGTCATGATTTTGGTCAAACTGGCAATTCGCAGTTCCTTATCCCCATCTTTGCTGTATAAGATCCGGCCTGATGTCACATCAATGAGAGAAGCGCTTTGCGCATGTGTAGACGGACCTTGAATTGTTGCCTGGGCTTGAGTAACCCCAAATGAAGACAGCAAGAAGACAGGGATAAGCATGCATGCAATGACTTTCGTTATTTTTCGCATCGATTCATTCCTCCGGGTCACTTGGAATCTTGTACTATCTTATGTCCGGACAACTTGGAGTATGTCCCATAGGGCAAAAACAGCAAAAATCCCTCACGCTTGGATGCGGGAGGGACGTTATGTATGAGACGTTTATATAAGATATGAAGGGCTGAGATGACGATCATGCCTGATCCCTTTTATCCAGCATTTTAGCTACTTTTCGCATAATTCTAGAGACCCTCATCTGGCTAATGTCTTCCATATCTGCTGTCTGAGTTTGATTAAATCCTTCTACACGATGCTTCAGTACAGTCACTTCTTTTTCACTAAGCTTACGCTTGACCGAATCAATAACCGCATCAACGTATAACTTGTCCAGAATACCTTCTTCAATATTCTCCCCGCTATAGATGGTATCCATCAATGTCACGGATTGAGTTTGTTGATCATCAGCCCCTACAGGCTCATCCAAGTACTTCACACCTTTACCCACCTGAAGTGCTTTGTTGATCTTATCTTCCTCCTCATCCAGTAGCAATGCGATTTCATGTGCTGGTGGCAGATAGCCCATATCATGCTCAAGTCGATTGATCCGGTTGATTAATTCCGTAGCTGTACGAGTTGGACGAATAATGCTTGCACTATCTCTTAGAAAACATCTGATTTCTCTGACAATCGCAGTGACAGCAAACGAACTAAATTTCACGCCACGCCCCGTATCAAACGCCCTAATCGCTTTGATGAATCCCAGACGGCCCAGTTGGAGAATATCATCCTTCTCTACACAATGATTCTTAATAATCATTTCGGGCTTTCCAATATACTTATGAACGGAATGCCAAATCAGATTCTCATTGACCAGAATACAATCCCCGAGGAAATGCTCATCGAGCTTACAACGTTCAATATTATCTACGTCATCCATTGTGTAATGCTTCTTATCTACCTGCAAATTCGTGCTAATATGTTCTGGAAATTTTCCCATTTGGATCTCCCTATGTAAAATTGATAAACGATCTTATAGTATTAAGACTCTATTGTTAACTGATGTTTATTGACCTTTTTTGATTATTCCAAGCATCTTGTTATGATGCTCCTTCACTTGATTGTAGTACCAGGGGCGAGCCTTTCCCTTATCTACATTGCCCTCCCCCTGATTGTACGCAATGGTTGCCGTACGAAGATTTCCGTCGTACTTATCCATAAGATATTCCAAGTATATAATGCTTGTCCTGATATTCGTTTCAGGCTGATGTAGCTCCTGTTTGCTCACTCCAAACGATTTCGCTGTGCTAGGAAGAATCTGAAGTAAACCAATCGCTCCATGGGATGATACACTTTCCTCTAACATCCGGCTCTCTTGCCACATCATAGCCAGAATCCAGACGGAATCGATATCCGTATCCTTCGAATATTTAACTACCCACCTCACATACTTCAGCAGCTTTGCCCGGCTCACTGTTTTCTCATGGTGGAGTTCTATATACTGCTCAAGCATATCCGTCATTTGTATGTACGCAGGAGCAACAGATTTAACTTGTTTCTGTTGTTTCTCTTGCTTTTCTTGCTTCGTTGGCTTTACTTGCTTTATCTGCTCTTCTTGTGTTACTTCCTTTAATCTCTTGGAGTCAAGCGCTTCTTCGCCGATCGGTTTGTAATTTCCTAATGCTGATAGACTCCCGTATTGCGAAGCTAATATCACAACAGCAATAACAATACCTATTACTCTTTCTAAAGTGAGCAACAGATTCGCCCACCTCCTTACTGAAAGCCTCTATATTATAGAAGGAATAATCTCATACATACGTTAGGATTGGTCTTGTTCACTTGGCTGATATACAATGATTGCTGCAAATTCCAACGTGTTACTGGATGGTTCAACAGTGGAGGTAAACTCCAGTCCGGTAACGAACGTGTGTGGTTTGGATAACATCCATGTGTTGATTAATTTTTCCACACCTGCAGCGCTAGCGGAAACAAACGTTTTTACAGCTAAATCCGAGGCGTAGTTTAACACCTTCATTGCTCTTCACCAGATGAGTCTTGTTCCTCTTCCTTTTTCTCTTCAATGAGTTGATTAAACTCCTCTTCGGTCAGTTCATGAATCTCCAATTCGTAAGCACTTGTCAGAATGTACCCCATACCATCCGTTAAATGAACGTTATAAAATGTTTGTGGTTCTTCATGAAAGGTACCCTCTTCGTAGTTGAATCCAATAACGGCTTTTTCGTAACCAGCTACACGACCAGCAAACCATACGTTGGCTTTTGTTGTTGCGCCAGTTGGCGTCTGGACTTCATGCATATTGGTCGGCGCGTGGATATACTTCCCAATCATACTGACTACGATTTCTTCCGTTAATTTATCTTCTTTTGCTTTGATCATATGTGTCATTGAATTATTCCTCCATTAGTTAAAGTCTAGCGAATATTCTTGCCCTTACATTCTCTATACGTGTTATCGGAGCGGCAGTTAAATTGGAGCCACAGATGAAGTATTGGTTTCGCTGCTTAGGACCATATAGTTCGTCCGCATATGGTGTACAGCCACGTCCAGATCAGCCACTCGTTTGGAGACAAAATCTTCGATGACAGGCTCCAATGGCCTGAAACCTACACCCAAGATCGGTTTTTTATGTATATAAGCATGATGTATGATCACAATATCAGTAGAGGTCAAATGATCCATTTCAAGATTAACCAAGACAGCATCAGCCTGTACCACTACTTTCTCAATGATCAAGGCATACTCCCTGTTGCTTAAATCAGAAGCTGTCGAAGAATCATGACTTGCCCAAGCGATATCCGAATACCCCTCTAGACGCTTCACAGAAAATCCTAAAACCACCACACTAAGCATTCTTGTTCCGCCTTTCTTTCTGTACTAATCTCTCTATACGACATAAAAAAGCACCCAGTTAAGGGTGCTCTCTCTATTCTATGTAGGTTACTGAATCTATCTTCATCAAACTTAGGCTATTAATTGCCACTTATGACTACAATGCTTCGTATTTCTCACGAATCGCTTTCCATAACTGGGATATACGTGCCTTGGATACACCTAACATTCCTGCAATCTCTACAAATTCATACCCCGAAGTCCGAAGCTTAAAGATTTGTTTCTCACGTTCGTTCAGCCTCATATTTTCCATAATATCTGTTACAAACTCAAAATTCTCATAAGCAAACCCAGCATGACCAAGCGCTAATGCGATGTCTGAGCTTTCCGATTCATCGCCACCACCCTGATCCGTGCACATAATCTGTACAGCGTTAACCACACTGAGATTTTTCTCAGACATGCACTTGCGGTACATGTCCTTGATTTTATTTTCGATAAGGTGATCAACAAACGTCGACATTTTCGCTTTTTCAGCGTCATATTTGTCCAAGGAGTTAACTAATTTGATCATAATCTCCTGGGTCACATCTTCTTTCTCCATCCCGGCAAACGTTTTACCTCTAAGCTTGTGACGACACTTCTCCTGAGCTTTATTCAGGAACATGTCTATATCCCCAATCTCAAATAAATCATCAAAACCCATAGCAGTTGTAGCAGACATTATACATTTCCCCCATTAACTATTTAATTATTAGTAGTTCGTATTCTTTCTTCACAATCTAGACGCTATCCAGCATGATCTTACTCTACATTCCCGCTATTGCTCCCGAAATCTCATATAACATATGTAGTCTTGTTACACACAATTGAAGCTCATAAGCCTAATTACATACAAACGATCAAGAAATCCCCCTTTGATCCGCCTCCCCATTCCCATCCTATTACATTCAGAATAACAAATACGAACTAATGTTCGCAACTTTTATTTATTTCGTTCGCTTATATGCCTTTTACTGACTATATACGAAGTATAGGGTGAAAGGTAAAGCAGCATTTTTTACAAACAAAAAGACCAACACAGAGCGCACCACTGGAAAATACCAAAATGGTGGAATGTGTCGGTCTTGGTCTGACATCTATTTCGTCCCAATTACCGAAGATATGGCCTTCAAGTTCTTTAACAAGGTTACAGGCTTCGTCAAGATTATTAATCTATTCGATCGCCATAAGGGTAGTATAAGGAAATATGTAGGATATTGTCAACAACAAAAATTAGTTCCTAAGAACCTGTCCAGTATTCAAACGTTATTTCATAGGTCTTAAGGCATGTTAATCTCATCACTTTTCAGTAGCACTTCAACATCCTTGTTCATCTTGAAGACTGTAATCTGCTCTGCAAAATCATGACCAAAAAATGTTGTTTCGATGTCTTCGATCTTCAGACCCATGTTGATATAGGAGAAAACGGGGTTGAAATCTTCTCTCATCATATGTGCTAGCTTCATCTTGTATTCGGCGAAAATTTGACTTGAGTGTGATTGCATATGTTCCAGCATGAACGCTTCAGGCTTGGTGAATTTTGCTGTAAACTTTAAGATGATAAAATGATTCATGATAGAGACTCTGGTATCTACCGGCCCGCGTTCAGTAAAATCTTTTCTTATTCTGGATGCCAACTTTGCGAGCTCTCTTTCCAAGTCTTTTATCTCAATGTCCCATCCCTCCTTGCCAATCATCCTGACCCCTTCTACTGCCCCTGAACATATGAATTCAACCTAGTTTAATCAAAACTGCTTGTACAAGACAAGTTTCAATGGATGCATTAAATCAAGTCACTATCAACTTTACATGAAAAAGGAATAGACCCCAGAACTAGGCTTGGGGTATATCACTTTATTAACTATATTTTATAATTATTCAAATAAATTAGCAGTTAGTGCTGAAAAGCTAACATTAGTTAGCTTTTACGCTTAATTTATCATTTCATTGGTGAGCTCTATTTTGAGCAGGCTAAACGCAACCAGGTTCAAAACGACATTGGCACCATAGTCTCTTTCTATCAAATCGAACGCTTCTTCCGTGGCTCCAACCAGATCCTCCTTATCCGAGGTCATCTCGGTAGTGACAATTTCCTCATCATTCAGTGCAAAGGTCAGCCTGTACAGCATCTGTATTCCCCTCCTTAGAGGTCAATTCAATATTTCTCACATCGGTAAGATCAATGATATGAACCACATCGTCTGTATCTTCCAACGTAATCGATTTCCCCTCGTTCTTGTGTTTGGTGAATAGTCGGCGATATTCTTGCTTAACCTCATCCGCAGTTAACGGGATTTCGCGTACGACCTTATCCGAATCTTTCTCTTTCTGTTGTAATCTAGGATTATCTTCTATCCAGTTCACCGTTTTTTTCTTCCCACTTCCCTTGAAATAGAAATGAGCAGTAAGTTCAATATTCATCGTACACTACCTCCCGGAATAATTACGTTCTCATACTACTTTCTCTATACGTCTTGATCAGCTAAGTGTTAATGCTAATCTTCATATGCAGATGTGGATTTCATAAATTATTTCGTTGTAAAAGGAAAAAAGGACAGCATATGCTATCCTTCCGTATTAGTATTTCTTAACCGCTATACGATTGCCGTATGAGTCATATATATATTTGAAGTTGTTTTGAACAGGTGTTGTTCCCAACCTGGTGATGGACTTGGTCACCAATCTTCCCTCATCATCATACTGATAAACGACATCAACCAAAGTAGGAAGCTGCACGAAGTCCAGGCCGTCATATCGATATATCTCACCAATCGAAATGACCAAGAAGGAATCATCCTGTGCATAACCTTCTGGAGAAGCCGGCATGGTAAGTACAGGTTCTCTAACCAGCTGCTCGGTGTAGTTGTCTGTAACGACTTGTCGAATAACTCTTCCCTGATTGTCAAAAGCAAAATATGTAACCACATCCGTATAATCTACCAAATCGCTGATCGATTCCCACGGATCAATGATATTCAGGCGTTTTCGTTCACCCCAAGTCATGCTCACATGTGTTTCTCCATCGCTGATCATATCGGCACTATGGAAATCTGGATGCTCGTATACCATGACCTCCAACCCGTTAACTGTGAGGATGCCATTGGATTTATAGCTAACATTAGATCCCGTAAGACGTGTATATTCTTCGCCATACATATATAATGTTGGCAAATTTTGATTACTTTCATCCGTGAGTACGGCATAAATAGCTTCCGGAGTCCCTTGTGGGGAAAGGTCTTTTTTTGCATTTACTGTTGTAATCGTACCTAATGCAATCTTGTCCAATCGAGCATCTAGAGTCCCGCTATCTTCCCTGGCTTCCTTGATCTCGTTTGAAAGCTTGACCACTTTACCATAAGTAATGATATCCATGATCGTTGTCTCCTATCTGACCGTCAAACCCGTTACTTCAATGGTAAAACCTGAAGCCACGGAACCTGGGTTAATGATTTCAAAATGGAAATGGGATGTACCATCCTTATCGTCATAAGGTAAATCCACATTGTCGTATATCCCGTCTATGAAGTTTCCTGTACTGAATTCTGCTGTATTAAAGTATAAAATTTGGGCTTTCATTTTGTCTGCACTATCAAGTATATGAAGCTCCACATTCGTTTCTACGGTTGGGATAACACGTACCGTCTTAATCAGAAAACGCGGGCTTTCCATGGGGAGCGAAACGATTAATGTTTCCCCCCCACCGTTTAGTGCTTTAACTACATGAGACAATTCTACCTGTTTATACACATCTTTCAGCTCCTGCATAATTCGCCATGTTTTGTTCATTGCCCTGGCCTCCTCCGAACTGGAATATAGGTAGCAGGGTACCTTCGTGGCAATATCGTGGTTGGTACAGTTGGATCTATATTGCCTCCTTGACCAGAAAGATGCCCCTTGAGATTTTCCATTTCGCTATGATGTAGATGACTTACAATATAATGAAGTGGTGTGCGCTCTGATGAGGCTAGTCTTCTTCTACCTACTACATAGGAACGAATAACTCCCCTAAATGAATCCTCGGATGGAAAAACGAAATTGGTGATATGTACCCAGCGACCATTCGTTAACCTAGTTAAAGAGCCTCGATCACCTGCTCTTCCTAGTCTACCTGCAAATCTGGTTCCTGGTGTGTTGTGTGTTGGTAGATAACCCGTAGTACCATAAATACTTAATTCTTTGCTAAGGCTTACGATTATTCCATGCGTGTCGGTAAGCATAAGACGTCCGTTGTAGAATTGCGGAAGGTCTGCTTGGTCGTACCCCCAGATGGAATAAATGTGATGTTCGGATGGGTTGTTTGGGACAGGATGCTGAAGTTCTCCAACCTGAAAGGTATACTGTACTCCTACTCCCTTAATCTGACCTGCCATACCTAAGGTTTTGCTCGTATACAGGGACAATCTTTGCGTTGCCATGGAACGATATTGACCCTGAGTGTATGTGTAAAGTACTCCTGAATCATGTTGCCTGCCTGCCCGATGAGGTGTATAGATTGTACTTTCTGTCCCTGCTACAGCCATACTCTTCCTCCTCTACTGCATCAATACGGCTACGGTGTTTCCCGGTAGGAGGCTTGAACCTCCTGTTGTCAATGAATATACTTTGTAAGTCTTATTTGCTACTGTAATTTCATCCCCGTGGCTTACACCTGCTGCTGGTGCAAAGTAAATATCATGTAGTTCGCCTCGTGGGCCTTCTGCATTATTAGCCATAATACACGGTGAGAGATGATAGAGTGCGCCCCAACCCGGGTTGGTCGGAACCATTGCTGAATAAGATTTGTACACATTATTGGTCTGAATGTTATCCAGATCCTTAACTGTACGAATACCATTGAATCCCTGGTAGCTTACTCCGATCCCTTGAGCACCCGAGTGATTTTCTTGGGAATAGCGATACATAAGACCGAAATACCCCAAATTGGATATCCCTGTTACCGAGTTCACATCCCCCGCCAACCACATAATTACACGATCTGCTGTAACTGATACCTGGTAGTCTGTTAAGAGGTTGGAATCAACAACAGATGTATGGCAGTAGAAATTCCGTGTAGTAAACATTTTT
Source organism: Paenibacillus sp. W2I17 (assembly GCF_030815985.1). NCBI lineage: Bacteria > Bacillati > Bacillota > Bacilli > Caryophanales > Paenibacillaceae > Paenibacillus > Paenibacillus sp. W2I17. The sequence continues at coordinate 124,249 of NZ_JAUSXM010000001.1, read as the reverse complement.
CCTTCCGGAATACTCCCGTCAGCAAGTAATATATCTTCTGCTGAAGTTACCGTGATGTAGTTGCCGTTTAATTCCTTGGTATTTCCTTTCTCAAACTTAATAAATAACTTATCTTTTCCTGTTGAGCCCACTGATTTAATGACGAGGATACCCGATGTTTCAAAATAGATCGACCAAGGCGAGGATGCAATTCCCTTGAAGCCATTAATTAATGCTTGAAATAACAGATTCATTTTGACTTTACCACTGAAGAATGACATGTATAGAAAACCTCCTTATATCTTAAATAGAATGACTCGTTGCCCACCCATGACGTTGTTGCTACCGAAGAAGCAAGGAACGCAGTAGCGTATCCCCCCTAATGAGGTGTACCATCGAGTATAATTCGTGTTATACGGCATCTGTTGATCCACGACATGAAATACGTAATATTTGTTTTCTCCCAAATCTAGAATTGAACCATCCGGGTGCTGAGAAGCATCCTTCAGGCAAGCAGCATATACATCTGGAAATTGTCCCCTAACTCCTTCTGCTGGATTGAATACCATAAAGGGATTAACATAGTATCTCCCCCCTACACCTGGAGAAGTAAGTTGAGCGTCAGTAGTAAAATTATAATATTCGTACTTAGTTCCATTTCGGGATTTTCGCACAATCCCTCTACCAACATTATTGTCACCATATGTAGCTGCACTGTTATTACTCACATTGGAAGGCATGTGTGTGAATATCCCAACAAAATCATTTGCAATTGCTGGATCTTCAGGCTCTAGTGGAGCAAGTCTACCCATATAGATACGAACTGGGTAGGCATAATTAATGTTACTTTGATACTCTCCATGGATAAAAATCCCATCTTTTGTAGTGAATAAAGTCCATTTGTAGGTTATGTTGTAGTTACCCGTATCACAAGAAAATGGGGTATCCGTCATCTGCTTATCCTGAGAATCCAAATGAATATCCGCTCTTGGTGATAAATTGCTGTTGATACCCCATCGAATCGTAGCACCATTATTGGTTTGGATCGCCATCGTCAATTCAAGGCTTCGATCAATCAAATTCGTAAAAACTACATTTCCCCAATTACCACCACCGCTAACTGCTCCAGCAGCATATTTTTTCACTTCCCACCATGAGTCCCCTGCCATCTGTAACTCAGCGGTGTTTGAAAACTCGGATATCGTACTCACCCATGAATATCGTTTAGGTACTGCCATTACTTAGACCCCTCCGTTGGTAATTCGAATAAAATTGCTCTCTGTCCATCTCCCAAGAGCGTGTTGCTGTCAAAGAAGTAGGGTTGAATATATCTAGTCTGACCTGAGATGTCGACCCAATATTTGTAACTTGTCGGTTGTTGTTGATCGGTAACGTGAAATACATGGTACCTTTTACCATCCAGATCAATCATGGATCCGTCTGGATGTTGGTTAGCATCTTTAAATACTGCAGACCTCATTTGTTGAAATTCACCTCGTACTCCTTCCTTAGGTTGAAACACATACCAAGGGGAAACAAAATAGCGATTTCCTGAACCAGGAGATGTAGCTTGGGCACTAGTACAAAAGTTATATAATTCGTACTTTTTGTTATTACGGGAAGTTCTGACTACCCCTCTACCAACACTGTATAAATTATTATTTGCCCAGTTAGTATCATTTCCAATAGGTGCATGAGAGAATATACCAACAAAATCATTCTTTATAGCTGGGTCTTCTTTTTCATAAGATGTAACATTTCCCATATATAACCTAAACGGATAAGCGTTTCCTATATTTGTAATAGCTTCTCCAAAAATAAATATAGCTTCTTTCAAGGGGAACACGGTCCATTTATATGTGATATTCAAAGTTACATTATTAGACGAAGTATGGAAGGGGATATTACTTTCTTCTCCAATAGCAAGTGAAACATCTGGGTAAGGCTCCTCTCCAACAGTAGGACGGTTTAAACCACACCTTAATTGGTAACCAAAAGTAGTCCATCCATACGAAACAGAAAGGTTTAGACTCAAAGTGAAAAATAGCGAAGCATCATTTATATTCTCAAGTGTCACCGCACCCAGAGGATTAGAATATGGCTGATTCTGTGAATTGTAGGCCTTCGGCTGAGAATACGGATCTTTAGGATAATAAGTCACTTTCCAGTTGACATCTTCATATGGATAAGTATTCATCTCCTTTGCCAATGTACTCAAAAAATTGGTCACGGTGCTCGTGAACTCGTACCGTCTAAACCCCTGTACCACTGTTGCTGTCATGCGCTCACCTCCTTAAATACCATATCGAACTTTCAATTCCTGAAGCATCGACTCTTTCATTGCTGTGAGAAACACGGTGCGGATCTGCATGTGTCTATCTTGCTCTTGACGTTGTGTATCCTGATCTACTAGCTCCTGGTTAATTTCGTCCGTTAACTCAAGAGGAACCACCTGTTCCAAAGCTTCAAGCACCGGAAGGTACTGCTGCCCTGTCCCATCGAAGATAATATCGCTCCGCAACATAAACATCAGGAGTTCCACCTCTTCCTCTGTAATTGGCGTAAGGTTCGTACCTACCATTTTGTCGAACAAAGGACGAAATCCTGTTTTAATTTTGGTCATTGAGAAGTGTGATTCCACTCTATCAGCCTACCTTTCTTTTTTGGACGCCAAGGATATTTCCATCCGAATCGTACTTATATTTTTTCACTATTTTCGAACCATTAAAGTCGACCATCTCGGTATCCACACTACCATCAGAGTTATAATTGTATTCAATAATCTTTATAACTAATGGTTTTATATCGTTGTTATATGTAATCTCTTTGATAATCAGGCCGCTTTGATGATCATACTCAAAATAAACGTCCTGTTCTTCCATATCTTCAAGCACAGACACACGTTGCTTAATAGGGCGGTCATCATAGGCTGAACTACCCTGTAAGTAAAAGTACATTGCCCCTTTGTTCAACTTGCGTCTAATTCTTCCTTCTTCCCGTTCATAGGTTATCGTCTTAACTTGCCCATCACTCTCCGTAATGAGTTCCGCTATAAGATTCCCCTCAAGATCGTACTCATAATCAATAACGCGGTTAATACCTCCAGTAATAATCTCACGCTTCATTCTGCCTTTGGAGTCATACTCATACTCTGAAGTTGAAGACGTATTGATGATCGATCCTCGGCTAAGCAGTGTCACACGTGAATCCACCGGAATATCATAGAGAAAACGGATTTCCGTATCCGTATATTCGATATAATCTTCCCCAAGGAGTTACCCTAACGCCATCCAGAAGTACTTCTACACTATCAGAACCAATGCTATACTTTGGACAATAAAAGCTCTTTTGTTCTGAGAGCCTTATATCAGGTGGGTACTCAATTCGAAAAATCGATTGATTTTCCATCGTCCCCCTGGATGCAGCAAGCTCAAGCTTGGATTGCATGTGGTTTAAACGATCCGGCAGCTTATCAAATTCAAAGCCATCTTTGTCTACTCTAGCTTTTGACACTTCAGCCTTAATTTCACCAAAACCTTCAACTTGTTTGGACAAATCTTCGGTATGATCAATCCACCTGACCACTTCTTCGTCCAATTCATTGATTTGAGATTGAGCATCTGTGATTCTTTCCTGGAGATCTTGAAAATCACCTGTAGACACCGTTTTGGTCAGATAATAGCGTTGATCTTTAAGATATACCGCATCAGAGGTGGCACCTGTTGTGACAGATCCCAGAATCATGCCGTTATCGGGTTCATCGGAAACCAACTGATGTACAAAGGTTCCATCATTTTTTAGAAATATATAATATCTGGTATCTTGCTCAGCTGTAAATGAATAGAAAGACTCCTCTTTTTGAACGAGTGTACTGTTAATGCTTGCATTGCCACCGTTGATCTGAACCTTAAGCAGACCATTAGAATCCATAGCTGCGGCTCTTATTGCTAAATCAGACAAAGGGATTGTTTTTAGTTCATCAATGGAATCCTCTATATCAGATATAACATCTGCAAGTGATTCACGATTCCCCCGACTATCTCCTAATTCATTTTCCAAACTCTCCAACCGTTCATTTTGTTCATGAACATCCGTGCTGAGATCCGCTACGATTTTCTCAACTTCACCCAACTTGGACTTCTGGTCTTCCAACAATATTCCCTGATTCAATACCCGAGGTTCCAGCTCAGCAATACGCAATTCATGACCGGTTATCCCTGTTTCATTCTGTTTGCCTACAAGTTCCATCTGATCCAAACGCTCAGGGAGGCTGACATATACGCTTCTGGCTTCCTCCATCTCTGAAAGATGCTCATCAATTTCTTGGTGGGATCGAGTCCCTTTGTTTAACAAACTATTGTGGTCAAGCAACTCGCCATTGTTCGTTCCTGAACTTGTCCCGCTAAAGCGGACAGACATATTCTCACCTCCAACTCAACCCTTACTGAATCTATACGTGGTCGAGCACTTAAAGTTTAGAGTTATATATACGTTGAAGAAACTTTGATCCCGAACGTGACCTGGGCTTCATAATTGGTGCTGGTATCCAGCCTCTCTACTCTCACCCAGAATTGATAAGGGCTTTCTGGAGTTATCTCGGTTGCGTTCACTTGCATACTCCAAGCTCCTGGTTCTCCCTCAACATCGGGCGCTAACCGAACTACGTTTTGGTACTGATCTCCCCGATAAGAGGCAAGCTCGAAGTTAACATTTTGAAAAACACCTTGGTTCAATGAATTTTTGGCAATAAACAATACATTCTCCGTTACGGATTGACCAGAGGACATATAACCGAGGAAACGTTCCTGGTTGTCTTGTAACCGCATGTCAAGGAATTCTCCATTGTCGCTATACTCACGATAGTAAAGATCCACTCTAGGTTCAAAGTAATATGTATCGCCACCGTATATACTTAATATGTCTGAAGACTCAAATCTATTGCCGTCAGGCAAAGTCACAGCAAAGCTGCCTGTAAACGGATAACCATATCGTTGAAAGTCAAACATGATGGAGGTATTCTCATATTTACATATTTTCTTTTCAAGAGTTTTTCCTGCCTGATCCCGGAGTTCAACCTGATAACCTTGTTTCAGATTATCTACCTTCACTCTGGCACTTCTTTGAATTCGAATATGATTAATAAGTAGTGGTTCACCTTGTGTTCCTGATTCTAAGAAAAGCCCGATCTTAGGTACAGAAGAGATGACTTCCTGATTACCAATAAACCGCCATATCTTCCCGTCCTCTGACCAGTATGCGGAATATACATTAAAACTTCGTACCAGACGGATCCAAGGATAACTTCTAGCCATCCCTTTTTCCGCATCAAAATACTCTTCCAGTTTCACCACATTCTCATCGTCTGCATATACAATAAGTCCCCCGGAGTCTCCCTCAACAGTTGGATTATACTCATTCTTGACATCAAACACGAACTCTTCAATTTCCGTTAACTCCGTGAAAAACATATATATTGGAGACTCTCCATGTCTTAGTTCAAGTACCCCATGATCAGCATTGTACCTTCCATGATCGTCAGTCAATACTTCCCACCCTGAGTCAAGTTCGGATTTATTGAATTCATCAAAATAGATTAGCCCTTTTTCCTGACGTCTCACAATTCCCATCCAGATCCTCCTTTCTTTACGTGAATAACCAGATGCGTTTACCGATTACACACATCTTAGGCCTTGCTTTCCAAACTTCCAGCAAACATTTAATAAGTGCTTCAACACACTTGTCTCCCCCACCACCTTCGCAGTAAGGAATGACATAGACGTCATCACAGATCCAGTTGGTCAGTTCCATCCAGTCCAGATTAGCGTATTCGTAACTCCGCGTACCCACTTCCTGAAGTGAGGTGAACACCCATTTGAACTCATGTTTGCCCTTGGGCACTGGATGTGAAAATGTATAGTATCCACCCTCTTGGGTGAATGTTTTGATCAGTTCATCGTCAATGAAGAAATCCAATTGACAATCAAACGGCTCAGGCACCCATACCCATCTTTCGTAGGCTTTGAAGTCATGTACCCTGAAGGTGGTCAGATATCGTTTTCCTGTCCAATCGCTGATTTGCCCCTTCTGATCTGTTGTAATCTCCACCTTATACTTGCTATAAGGCTTGGGAGCTAGATCATTCAGTTCGAAGCCACGATACCCATCCCCGTAATACTTTTCATCCCATAACACTTTTCCGTCCTCGCGGGTAATTTTTACACGCATATTACTGTTATCACAGCCGCCCATCCAGATTGGTTTGTTATTCCAAACTTCGAAGTGAGTCACCTCAGCCCAGGATGGATCTAATTTGCTTATATCATCGAGTTGCATCGAACCACCCCAGATCATGGCTCCATCTCCCGGGCAGCCCTGCTCGAATCGAACACGAACCTCATAACTTTTCTTCTGATCTGATGTATTTTCTACCTCAATAGAAATGATTTGGTCATCTTCATTTGTAACTGGTCGAGTATCAATTACTTGACCTTCTTCAAGAGTTTCGATGACAATTTTAGTTCCCGAACAAGCTCTACTTTTATTTTTATATAAACGAATTACATCGAGCCAGGCATGACTTCCACCATCTGGTGCCGTTGTTTCTGGTAATGGTGGATTCCATGAGTCCTCCCCAGGATGTGGTGATTGTCCTTCTCCATACAATAGTCCCTGAGCATCTTCGCAGTATGCATCCCATGTTTCTAAATAGCTGCCTCCACTGAGAGTGAATCCACCAGCATCCAATCCAGAATTCGTTGTTTCACCCTTTTTTTTGTGAAGTGTATACTCAATTCGATAGGTATGACCAGGTGTTAAAGTTTTAAAGCTGTCTGTAAATTTTCTAGGCTCTCCGTTTAATAATAAATTATAAGTGGCACTTCCCGCTTTCACATCTAGTGTTAAATCCCATATTACTGCTTGTACTTTCGTTTCATAATCATAATCGGGATACCCGATCAGACTATTTTTATTATTACTGTAAGGGTCTTCAGTGTGTATCTGCAAATTACCAATTGTCGCATGATAGCGGACATTTTGCTTATTTTGATCCTCGTCTGGATAGGTATCCGTAACACCAATACTTACTGTATATCTACCTGGCCGGGGTACATTAATTACATCAGATTGATAGGATGCTGCCGATCTTTCCCAAAATTCATTGGTAAAATTGTCATAATCAACAGTGCTACTATTGTATCCTCTGTTATTATTCTCTTCATGAATTAGCTTTTTTTGTTTTGACTGACCTTCAGGATAGAAATACACTCTGAGTTTAGCTCTTGGGTTCTTGTCTACAAGGTAACTAATAAATTTGTAGTTGAGTCTAAATTTGCCTTCACAATGAAAAGAGATTTCTATTTTTTTCGTGTATTTACTATCAAAATCAGACTTATTATCTCCAGGCTCTGTACCTTTAACGTTTATAGAATAATAAGATGTTCCCAAAAATTTAGGGTATCTTACTCCTGAACTTGGAATGATAGTTGGAATAATTTTTCTTAGACCTTGAACTTTTTTATTTTTCACCGGATAAACGGTAATTTGCTCACTGTATAAGATACTTCCAGTAGGTGGAGCTTTAAAATACCGTGTGACTGTCTTACCTTCATCCAGCACTTTAATACCCTGCATACCATTATCACTATAAATTAATCCATCGTTCTTCCATCCCCACTGGCTAGACTGTGCTGAGTTTCCGTCATATGAGACTTGCCCATATTGAATTTTGTGAGTTTGAGTACCTGCTGGAAAACAGCTTTGTCCAAAAGGATCGGTGACTACATCTCTTATTTGCTCATTTGTTGGACCATTTCCACCGGTATTTCCAGAGCCTCCTGAACTTCCGGCACCAGGAGTATATGCCTTCCCATCCTGGTATATCCAGCGGAATATATGGTTACCAGCAGGGAGGGGATACATACAATCTGTACCTTTATCACCGTTGGATTGACTTCCTGTCCATACGCTGATGCCATCTATTTGTAGTTCCAACTTCTCCCCCGTATCAAAGTCGCCACCATACTGCCAGCATATATATCCAGAGTTATTCATTGAAGCTGTAAATTCACAAATAAAATTTTGGTTATGTCCCTGCGCCCACATTACACCATCTCCAACCGGGATTGGATCAGGGGGATTGTCAGGGTTATATTGCGGAGGTTTGATATCTTTCCATTTCCAACCACCAATAAATTTCAAAGACGGTTTATACACATCCTTTTTATTAAATAACTCTCCAAATATTTCGATATCTCTTGAAGTCCCTTTATCTGGGTCATAATTGGAATCCATTGCAGGATAGATTCGCATGTGCTCTTTAATTTTTAATTTGGCACCAGGATTGAGCTCTGCGCTGTATGTAATTGTATCTCCATTTGTTTGTGTAGATGCTCCAGCATCGGTTACATCCCATCCACGTGTCACATCAACATATGAACCTAGCGGTGACGTTGTACGGTATGTATTACCCGTGTTATTACCATAGGTGAACAAATGATTCTTCTGATACTTAAATGGCTCCTCTGTCAATCTATCTTGAATATGAAACTCTATGATGTTGTGTCCAGCCTTTAATGGAATACGCACTAGTTCCCTGGCACTTTGCATGGACGTATAATGTACTAACATTCCGTTAACTTTTACTTCAAAAGCTTCAGTAGGTCTAAGCAAATGCGCGTAACTGAATACAAACCACCCCTCATGATCTAATATCACCTCTGTCTGTGCTATCATATTCCCTTCCGTTGGTTCATCCAAACGTAAAATATCTTCTTTACGGATCCATCTCGGATTTCCCGACATTAACCATTGATATTTCCCAATCCCTTGTCCCCGATGAGACGGCTCCCAATGATCAATCTCTCGCGGAGGACAAGTTACTTCGAGCGAACCTCTCAAGTCCACGGTCGTATCCGGCCCTGCAACAATTTCATATTCGATTTTAGCCTGGTTAGTCTCCGTTTCTGAATATTCCCCATTCAGTCTCCACTCCACACCATGCACTGATGTAGCATAACTGCCATGATCTCCATCCCCTCGCTGAGTGCGTTCAAGCATTTTATCATCAAAAAACAACTGATAATCATGATTGGGATACGGCTCTTCATCCACCCCCATCTTGTAAGCAAATGAAACCGTTCCATCACATTCGTTATCCAGATCCATCGTCATGGTTTTCTTACGTAAATCATCCGTAATGAATTGTCCTTTAAAATGGGCTTGTGCCAAACTTTGCGGTGATCTTACAACCCAGTTCCCATACTCATATACGTCCTCACCATCCAGATCGTAATCTTTCGGTGCAGGCGGCTTGCGTGTATCCACAATCTCAACGACTTCAACATCCTTGAGATAGATGCCATTGTTCTGCCATACTTCAGGTCTCATTTTACGGATCAGCCAGTCGAACTTGTACATCTGTCCTGGCTGCAACGTAAATGCAGCTTCCTGCCATCCGCTATTCTCGCTCCATTCACCTCCGACTTGCTGCCCATTAATATAAAACAGCATGCCGTTACCGCGCTTGGCACTAGCCAGGTACTTGAACCTGATCTGTCCATAACGCTTCACACGCCAGTTAAATGTGATTTTGGATGAGTTGCCAATCTCCAGAAGCCCTAAATCCAGTTTTAAGATCATCTCTGAACCAGATTGTTCATTTTTGCCTACGGAGTGAACAGCTACCCATTCCTTATCCTCCGTCGATGATACATATCTGAAGAAATCAGGGAATTTATTCGAGAACGGGACATCCTTTTTCATCGAAAAAAGCGGGATCTCATATACGGTTGCATCAAAATGATTGAAGTAATTCCCGCTAAAATGATGGTAGTAAGGTGCCGGACAGATCGGCAATGACACACCATGATGACTACCGCCAGGCTTCTGGGCGTTTTCAAGAATCTTGTGAATACAGTCTTTCACCATTTGCATCACTCGCTGATATTGTGTTTTATCTGGAGGCTGCTGTTGTTCTACCCACCATTCAATCCTGCGGTACATATTCCACAGTGCTTCACGACATCGTACACTCTCATACCAAGACTTATCTCTCAGATATTGCTCAATGATTTGATCAATACTGTTTTCCAGTGCATCCAATTGAACCGTCTGCCATCGTCCTATCTGACCGTAACCTGGATCACCCAGAATAGGATTATTTTCTTCGCCATGCCGGTCCGTTTCACTTCTCGGTGCATTCGGACTCTCCGGGAGATGCTCTGGATGGTTAGGATTGGCATAATCGTCTTTATCAGCTATCTTAGCTCTCATATTGGCGAACAACACGCCTTTTTGAGACATTGTAAATAATCCAAATGTATGACCCATAAAATCACCTCGTACTCGCTCTATACGAAAAAAAGAACACTGAGTTAATCAGTGCCCGTTAAATCGTATTGTAGTTTGGAATCGGTATAGATTTGCAGCTTACCTTTAATGATGGATACTGAGATTGTGTACCATCGATCCCTCTCCCATTTAAAAGGTTGCATCGGAGAACCTACAGACTCTTTTCTACCCGCGACGACATGATACAGCTGCATCGGTGTCCTCATATCTAGAGCACTTGTAGAATCACCACCATTGACCATGAACATCCAATAGTTATTGGTATCTTGCATTTTGAAAATAATACCAACGCCATCGTCACCCTTCTCGTTCTCATCTACCTTGAAATCAACGGAGAATTTATACTGATCGCCCAGAAAATTATTCCGGTACCATCCGTTGATTTGAGAAGTTTCATTTTTACTGTAAAACTTGCCGAGGAGCTCATCCCGTTTCCAATCGCCGCCTCCGAATTGAACCCAATCATCCGCCTGAACAAGTTCAAGTGCATCCATCTCTTTGGAGTATGGGAAATAAACGTTGAACGGGTCATGAGGATCATACTCTTCGGGCACGCCAAAACCACCCTCCCAGTCTTCGGGATTCATTCCGTGGTCCAACAGATTATCGGTATAATCGAAAACAAGTCCCTGCGCGGTAGTATCCATAAGAGGCAGATATCCCTCAGTAATCCGATCCCGATAAGCCAACACCGAATCGACTTCAACATCAGAAGCCCGTCCTTCCACTTTGGCTTCGTGATAGATCTTCATAAGATGCGCTGTTCGTTCAGGCAAAAATGCAAAAAGCTGTTCCAAATACTCTGCACGCATCTCAGGTCGTTCAGCGAAAATAAAGCCCGTGATCACCTGCGTACATCGTTCCTCAAAGGTTGCGAATGTATCCTCCGGATTCTGCAATTCAGACAAACGAGCATTCGCAAATGTTGCCTCTCGTGTCTGGTTTTCCAGATGAGATATTCGTTCATCCTCTCGTTCTGCAGTGATGACATCCTGTTGAATAAGCGCCACTCTGCCCTCAAAATCTGCATATGAAAAATCATCCACTTCTTGTCCAGACCCACTTAACTTGATTGACATGTTAGTATCTTCTATATTTAATTCACCATTAAGAATATTCTTAAATGCAGTCGTTATTTCGTATTGCTCTGTAGATTCAAGTGGTCCGGTTTCACCGGATAATCCTGCCCCAACATTAGCGTGGTGCCCTGAGTTCGTGCCTGTCCATGTACAATCGATTAATTCACCATCCACATGTCCTTTCTTTCCTTCTGAACCATCTAGAAGAGAAGCACCTTGTTCCAACTTGCTAGCATTCAATTGCTCTCCCACATGCCCATGCTGTTGAATTTTTAATGCTTCAGATATAGTAACAATTGAAGAATAATTGCTCGCCTTATCACTCACTAAAGATTGCTCCCAATCAGCCTGGGAATTACCTTTTGTGCTTAACAAACCAGATTCAAATGTAGCCCGAAGAGGATTTAGAATTCCCGCTATATCTTCCTCAAGACCTGTCCTTCGCTCGCTCTTTGATCCGTTCCGTTGTTCCTCAACATATGAATCTCTTGCACGTTTATCTCCGTTGTTGGTAATGTGATATTCGGAACTTTTACCACCCTTAGTCGCGAGAAGATTTTCTTCCAAATTTCCATATTGGGGCTTGGTAGAAAACAGCATTTCTTCAATTTTTCCATACTGAGGTTTAATTCCGAGTAGCTGCTCTTCCAAGTTGCCATACTGGTATTTAGTTGCCTGCAACTCCTCTTCAATCTGCCCATATTTGAGCGGCAAACCTCCAATGGATTCTACTGGCACGTCTGCGTACTTAGGTTTATCCCCGCTGTCAAGATATTGATCCATCAAACCATATTGATATTTGGTAGCAACCCACTGGCTCTCCAGATTTCCCTGTTGTGGCTTATCAGCTATCCACTGCTGTTCCAGGTTACCAAGTTTGTATACCTGACCCAGAAAATCTTCATTCACCCATGAATCTTTCAATTGAGTAGCATGTTCAACTCGACCTGATTGCTCTGCCAATCGTTCTGAGTTCATGGCCAATTGCATTCCGTCATTCATGTTTGCCTGTTTTAATTCCATATAACTGTAAAATGATCCTTCTGCTGTTACACCCAGTCGATGATTCATTTTCCCCATATAACCATCATCCCATTGCATTTCACGCAAATCCTGATATCCAAGGCTAAAGCCTTCACTAGATAGACCTTGGCGTAAAAGTGGATCTCCTAATTCATAGCCCTCACTTGTATTTGCTTGACGAATTCCAGAAGTGCTGGAGGTATACAACTGAATGACCTGTGCTTTTCTCATTTGTGAAGAAGCTCCTGAGACTATCTCTCCAGTCTGTTGAAGCTCACGACTAACAGGACTGCCTAAGTTATATTCCTCACTCACATCCGCTTGTTGACTGAAACGGGCCCCAGTGGAGTACTCTTCGCTAATATGCAGTTCTCGGAGATCTGTCGAACCCGCAACGTATGTATTAGAGTGCTCGCCTGACCGAAGGATAGATTCTCCTGTAGCATAATCTTGCTCGTTAAATAATCCATCTCGATCGTGATTAGAACCATCGACTGTTTCATTCACCATGCCGAACTTTTCCTGTGAGTGAGCAGCGTTCATTTCTGATAGATCCTCATCGAAAACTCCTGGAGATGAATCAACAAAACCAAGTGGAGTATCAAAATTAAAAGTAATCGGTTTGGCATCCCAATCCGCATAAGTCACCTCGATGGTTTCTCCGCGCCGATCAAACTTTGAACCCGTATTTTGCTCATTCAGCAACCCTTCTTGATTATACTCACTGTCCTTTTCCTTGAAGGACTCGGACATTTTATCATCTACATTCCCCTGACGGGGTAGGTGATCTGCATCTAGATATGGTGTGTCTGTCCATGCATCATCGGGCTCTTGATATGCTTCTGGCATGTCCATGTCGATGATAACTTGTTTCAATTCTCTAATACCCTCTGAACTGAATGTAACGAGTCCATTATCACTTTGTTTAATCGAACACAAGATACCCACTTCAATTAATGCATCGATTCTCTCTCGAATTCCAGTAAGAAGGTTTTCATCCATAAAGGCGACATCATCGGTCTGATACACCGCATCAATCATCATCTCCAATACAAGCGCAGGGCGTTCTAATAATTCAGCTGCCAGCAATGAATCTTCCAGATGACCCGGATATAATTTGTTTCCAATCGTTCCACCATCACTGATGAACTTTTTTAGTAAGTCATCCAAGTAAACCATATGCTTCTGCGTCATATTTTTTAGGGATTGCCACAATTTCTCTATATTGAGCTCTTTGCTGCCTTTAAGTGCTACATACATCTCATCGTCAAGAAAAAGGTTTTTACTATTCCTACTCTTCAGCGCCTCGTAGACCGTATCTTCAATCGTCAATGTCTTATCTTCACGTTCTCCACGTAAAGCCTGGGGTAACCAGATTTCTTGCTCAGTATTGCGGTTACCCGCTCTTGAAAATTTTAATTCTATCTCATATGTATCCGTTCGCTCGGCATGCACTTCTGTTTTGGGAATATACATGGCTCGCGGACCAACATGACCCGTATCGAATTGGGAAGATACAAATGATTCAAATTTGTCGACCCTGCGTCCTTCTGAATATTCTCGAAGGAGATGTGCAGCTTCTTTATCTACCCGAGTGCCCTCAGGTTTATCCCTCTCAACACTAGCGAATTCTACTGTATCTCGATATGCTTCGGGTTTATTTCGCAAGACATATCCGAACTCCGTAACATCCCTTGATGCAAGAATTTGCTTATTTGTGTCCTCAACCGCTCCAAGTACAACAATAAGCCGGTGAGCCTTGATTTGCGTATTCACATCTTCAATATAAGCAGGATTATGATCTATGATTCTATTGCCCCAAGGGAATTCCTGATCTATTGTTGCTGGATTATGACCTATAATACGTTGTGCTCTTGGAAAAGCATTTTGGATCACCCAGGGATCACTACGAATATCTCTTAACGCAGATGCGGGGTGATACCTATTGGCTGAAGATCTGTCCATATAGGTTTGCACACCTTTAGCCATGGTTCCCCATAGACCTTCCTTATTAATCAAGGTAGGTGCTGTCAGTCGGCTCCGATCCAAATTTATGATCTCGTTTAAAGAAATAATATCATGCTCTGCGCTTCGTCTATATAACTGTGTTTCCGCTAAAAGCAGTTCTTTATTCGTATCTCTTTCCATTCGGAGAGACTGATGTACCACACTTGGGAATTGGCGTGTTTTCAGTTTAGCCAGAACAGGTGGACGCATGATTAACCCGTTTTCGAAGTCTTTGCGTTGCCCCCATCGTTGTACGTACTGCATCTGCGTTTCAAAATCAATATTCCGCAAGGCTTGATTGAAATGAGCCAGTTGCCCTTCGACCTGAAGATTTCTTTCACCCTGATCTGGCTTATGAACACTGATTTCTCTCGTATGATCTATTGAAGAGAGAATTTGCTCATGTACAATTTTCATATATTCTTCTTGTAGGGAACGTGAAGAATTCCCTATTGGTATGTCATGATCTATGCTTGAATCCCGTTTATAGAAACGCTGGAAGTTACTCATGAGCTCCTTGGAGGTGTTCCGATGATGGACTATTGCAGCTTTTAGCAGGTTTCCATATGAAACATCGAGTTCACGCCGAGTCATTAATGAACCCAAGTCCAGCTTGGATATCGCAGTATCTTTCAGTCTCTCTTTAACGCTGTCAATTACTCTAACTATGATGCTGCATCGCTCAGTTTCTTTCAGAGCACCATCCATCACCATTTGCTCCGTGAGCATCGAAACTGTCCGATTGGCTATCGCTAAAATCTCAAGCCGGGTATGCTTCTGATGATCTCTGGCTGACGCCATGATTCGTTCAACAACGGTTTCAACTGCATCATCTCGCTCGTAATCTCCAAGATAATCCAGAATGACATCCTGATCCGAGAAACGAACACCCCATTGGGATGGATGAATTTTGTCCAGATTTTTCAGCAAGTTGCGTGTCACTGTAACATTCTTGAATATTCTCAATTCTTTGTTATTATCAACACGCCATGCTGCATCTTCCGTATGCAACTGTCCCTGATGCAGCCACTGCATTCGATCAGCAGCCTTTTGCTCAGAGTTATCCATAAGATTGCTATCTCGAAGAGATGTTCGAATTGCTTCAATCGGCTCTAAGGACTCATCGGCACCTAATCGATTACGCATAGCCTTAATGCCTTCTTCGATCTCGCTTTGTACCGTATTTCGTTTGTCTCCAATAGGTATCTCGTTTATCGATATATGATTCCTTGTTCTTCCATCAGACAGAACGATAAATTGTTCTTCTCCTTCCAAATCTCTTTTGATGGAGTCAATCAATTCGTCTTTTATCGTATCATCAGCAGCATTCCTTGCCATGTAGAAATCCAGCATCAATATACTGGCATAACGACTATAAGGAATATATACAAACATATAGTCCAAAGTCCTACTTCCTGTACTGCCTATCCTGAGCAAATATCCCTGTGATGTCTGAACAATGTCCCGGATGCTGAAATAGTATTCGTTTGTTGTGAGCACTGCATCACCCCCTCCAAATAAAAAGGGAACTCCTGAGCGGAGTCAGGGTTCCCTCTACTGAATCTATACGATTCAGGTCTATGCTTGTTTACTTGAGTAACGTACCTCTTTCAGAATCGCTACGCCCATACGTTGATTAGCTGATAAGTTCATGAAGTTCTGCTGTGTATCTGTATCGAAATAACGATAAACCTCTTGATGCCAAGGCTTTCCTTCCACGTCAATAATCAACTCATCCAGGTGAAGGATATTATGTTTCGTTACCGCAATGCAGTTGTCAAACTGACCACGATATCCCTCATAGGGGTGGACAACATAAATTGGAGACAAGTGATATTTGGACGTCCATTTGGATGCCTGGAAACCCTGTGGTTCCAGTTCAAGTCCCGTATCCCCAAGTTCAGGATCAATAAAGGCTTTGCCTACTGGTGGTGCTTGTGTAATGAAAGAAGGATAATGGCTTTGGAATTCAATACCTGATTTGGTTTTAAGCATCTGCAACGTGTTGTTACCTGCAGAGGTATACTGTCCATAGTAGTATGTACCGTCTTTGGCAATTGTTGCGATATCCGGTTCATCAATAACTGCACCTGCCGTCAGCATAACGTTTCCGTCTACATCATTGAGGTTGTATTTGAATGGCTTCAGCGCACCTACATAGAGGAAAGATTTTTTATAATCCAGGAAATTTACAGCCGGATCTGCAACCAGAACCATAGCCAGACGATTATTCATCACATTGATATACATGTAAACCGGCTTTTCTTTGTTTCGATCCGTTGGCGTATGACTCTCCAGTGCCCACTGGTACAGTACAGGGTGACCTGTTAATTTGAATGTTGGCAGTGTCTTCACCGGCAAAGCAGCAGGCTCTTCTCCTTCCAGTCCTTCAAGCAATTGGACCGTCAATGTACTATGCTCTACATAAGCAGGTGTTGGTGTGATCACTCGTGGAACGATGGCGTGATTCGTGAACTGTACATAATATTTTTTGGTGATTGGTTTTTCTGTTGTTCCGATAGACATAGTGCTTTGAAGAATCAACAGACTGATACGATTTTCAGCATCCTTTTCCTCATAAAATACCTTCCACGAGTTATTCTCAGCTGTTTCACCCGCTGTTGATTCGAAGGGGAAGTTCTCGAAAGCCGTAATCTCCTCCTTCAACTTGTTCAGAAGATCCTGGGATGTTGTAATGGTTTCTACATACTTGAAATTTGCCATGTAATGTTAATCCTCCTTATTTAATTTCCTTAAGTATTGCAATCGTTACCAGGTCAGGAGCAGGCGACTGCTTGAAAAAATTCATCGGTGATTTGATACTGAAGAATTTGTACACTTCCGTCCAATTACCAGCTGCAGGGTTATTATTATCTTTGGGAATCTCTGTATCTACAATCAGTTCGTCCAGATTAACGAGATTCTGATCATATATCGCAACAACCCCATCCATATAACCCCGATAACCTTCCGCCTGGTGCACCAGATAGACTGGACTTGCATGGTATTTCCCGGTCCATAGTGACTTTTGGAAACCATCCTTATCTAACACTAGTTTAGACAGTTCTTTTGGAATACTCCCAACATCGGGATAATTCGGCAGCTGGGTAATAAATGCTGGATAATGAGCTTGATAAAGTACATTACCTCGAGTTCGGAGAAGAGATACCGAGTCCATCCCATTTGAAGTATACTCTCCGTATTGCGCATATTTGTCCGGATTTAAATCCGTTCGAATATCATTTTTGGTATATCCTGTTAGATCCTGTTTCAAGTCTCCCATACCTACGGTTAAACCAAAGTTTCCAATGTGATCATGGTCATTAAAAGGTACGATTTTTCCAAAATAACCGAAACTTCGATAATATCCATGAATATTTGGAGAAGGATCTCCTTCAATGACAACCGCAGCTCGGTCGTTATTGACTGAAATATGGTAGGCTACCAGATAATCCGGTCTCCGTTTTTTGTTTGGCAACCATTTTACGGTAGAGTTACGACCATAAAAGAAATGGGAAGCCGGACTGATCAGTTCAGTAACTCCATCAAAATCCTTATCCCATGTGATGGTTGGTGGTGTGTACAGTTTAGTTGCTTCAGGAACATTCCACTGCTCGTACATCGCTTCTGCTGCTGTCTGATCCACTACTACGGGGGTTGACCCAGGTGAGACGGTTGAAGGACTGCAGATACCTTTGTATGTAGCTGACGGATCACCCTTGCTTAATTCGCCTACGAATCCTACGCCATGCTGGCAGTCAAAGTAATTATAATCTCCGCCCGCAAAGTTCTGAGGTTGAGTAAACATGATGAAGTAATCCCGAGAGGAAATCCCCTCTGGTACATCTGGTGTAGCTTTCAACACAACCTTTGGTGTAGTGTAGTTGGTTGGTTCAGCGATATAATATCGTTCGGTAAACGTGTACTTGGTTGCAAGGACTGGTTCTGTTGTGTAGTAACGTCTATACCCATCTAAGTAATATTGTTTATATTCAACTCTTAATTTGTAATTCTGCTTACTTAAAGCGTATGCCCAATCGGTAGGCATTTCGGTTATAATTTCAAATTCATTCCAGTCAGGACTATTTACCTTCATCCCGTCTTTTTTCCTATGTACTTGTCTCACAAAATAAGACCGCTCTCCAACTTTGGAGGTTTCATCTGGGACAATAACTACTAAAGAACCTGAAATGTTAATAAGAAGTTTATTTTCTTTCTCATCAAGATACTCATGGGTAGTAACACTAATTTTCTTCCCAGATAACCTATTAGGTGTATCTAGTACCTCATTTAAATATCCATCCTCATCTACAAGTAACCTTCCATCTTCTTGCGCTACGATATTCTGAAGATTACTTGCAAGTTTCAATACATCATAGAGCTTCCCATCGGTATGCTTATATTTTCCTTGAACGCCTGAACGGGTCATCTCTTTGTAAGTCACCCATACATCTGACATGGACTCGTAGACCTTTTTCCATTTGTTTTCTACATTTGAACCATTGGCGGATGGAATCTTCGCGCTTACAATTGCATCGGCCAGATCGAAAATAATATCCTCTGCTTTACTTTCGCCTGACACGAACCCACTGAACTTGGTTAATGGTACTGTCTGTGCCATCGTCACCCTCCTTATCTCAAAAATTTAATGTTGTACCAGACCGACTTGGCTTCAGCCACCGCGTTGTAGAAGTCAAACTTAATGGTCGTCCCCGCCGGAATCGGGTAGACAATTCCGAAACTGTTACCCATGGAAACTGATTCGGGAAGTTCCTTCGTATAGATGGTATGACATACCTTCTCCGTCCCGATCATCAACTCCCAGTAATCGCCGACACAATAGTGGCTTGCAGCAAATGCAATGCTCAGAAACTCTGTGTCATACGCCAATGTGAACGTATCAGACTTGGTGGTCTTGGCCGCCGGAATGTCCAACATCTGTCCCCGAATGAACGGGATCGTCTTTTTACTGAAGTGTGGGTACGGCAGCTCGCGCACTTTGTCGATGACGCCACCCGCGATGTAAGATACATTAAATGCCATGGAACCACCTCCTACATGTTATATAC
Organism: Paenibacillus sp. W2I17; assembly: GCF_030815985.1. NCBI lineage: Bacteria > Bacillati > Bacillota > Bacilli > Caryophanales > Paenibacillaceae > Paenibacillus > Paenibacillus sp. W2I17. The sequence goes on along the minus strand of NZ_JAUSXM010000001.1, from coordinate 104,742 downwards.
GACTTACGCTCGTTCCAGTTAAGCGCCCTTCGTCATCATAATTTAGACCAATATTGTATGTGAACATCGACTCTCCACTCGGATCATATGTACGGGCCGTCACCTGCGTTAGCCTAAAATACTTGTAATAATCATAATCCGGGTGGGAGTAGCCCACCCCGGAAGGAAAGTCTTCCTCATCCTCTGAGCCAAACTTCATCCAGATCGAAACCTTCCATGCCGATTCATACAAGAGATCTGCTCCAGTCACCCGGTCCAGGTCCTGCATATGCTCCCGATATAATGTAACGGAAGGTTCACCTTCAAGAGGAGAAACATTCGAATTGGAGATACTGCTATATTTGCGAAGCTCCCGGTGGATTAGATCCAGCACGGGAAATACAATATTTTCATTCACAATGCCGGCCATTACACCATCACTCCCTTTCTTGCCCACATCATATCAATGACCTGTAACATGCCACGGTCGACAGAATAACTGGTTTTAATACTTTTAATCGTATATACAGCTCGTGTGGTGGTCGTTTTATCCGTCACAATAACGTTGTCGAGCAGATCAAGCGCAGGATTCGCAGGAATGGATACCTGAAGCGTACGGCACATCCGTTTCATGTCAAAAAAAGCTCGCTCTGCCACCTGTCTTTTGGCTTCAACCGTCTTCGCCCAAGGAACGGCCAGCACCATGGTTCGGATTTCTCCTTTGAGTTCGAGCAAAATCTCCTTGTCTACGAAACTGCTCTGACTATCATTCGAGTCAATAACAACGATGTGACTTCTTCCTCTGGACCAATCCGTGGATTTCGTAATGGAGATCAGATTGTCATTCTCGGAAAACTCTGCCACGACAGGTTTGTCATAATTCAGGCGTTCCAGTCGGTATGTACCATAACGGTCACAGTAGCTTCGATACGGAATCTCCGAGATCACCTCCTGAACAGCTTCCGTAACTTTGGCAGACCATTGCTCAAACGTCCTGCCATATTCCTCGATAAATGGATTAAGCCATCCATTCGGTGTCAGCACTGTACTTGCGTCCTTAACTTCAAACTCACCTTCTTGACCCGGTACGGGGACAATGACCCTACCCGTCTTCTGATTTACCTCAATCAGATAGGTCTCGTCAATCACGTAGTCAGGATAAGAGCGATCCTCACTGGTAGCCCGCCAACCCACCATACCTGCATGTTTAACGAGATCTAGTACTACCGTAGATTTGACCCAGGCCGGCTTTTCAAGCTCCACAGGCTGAGCTGGTGTTGGTGTAACTGCGGGAGTGGAGGTTGCTGTAATGGTCCAGCTTGCAGGGTCTGCAAGCATCTCCTGATAATAGGTCCATACCTTGTCCACCCAATTCTCCCGATCTTGACTCCAGGTCATGGGAGCAATGTCTCCACCATTATGGAAATAAAGTACATCCGCCTTGGAATTCACTTTTTTCCCTCTGGACGCCAACGCCTTGGACATCCGTTCTGCACCGCGCTTCATTTGCTCCTGAATACCTGCGTATTTCTTAGTACACGGCCCCTCACTAGGACAGCCATATCCAAGAATAAAGCTGCCGTTCTCATCTTTACCCTTACCTTGTGTTCCGAGAACGGTCTCGTGCCTGCATATCGCAAGCAAAAACTTATGATCAGGCACACTATACGCTTCAGCTTGGGCCTGTGCAGCCTGAATTATGGTTGATGTCCGATCCGTGCCAACTGCTGCAGGCGGCACCGGATCTGGCACATTATCAATCTCATCTACTTCTGGATAGGCTTTTTTCTCGGAAATGACTTTCTCGATAATGCGCTTGTACATATCTCGGGCCGTAATCTCCAGCGTGGAGCCTTCGCCATTGATGTCCACCTTGTCAATCAGTCCAGTAAATACCCGCATCATGTGCTGACCATATCCCATATATATGCGTATCGGTGTATTTTCACTCAGAACTCCGATATGGAATCCGTTTGCGAAATAAGACCATGGAGACGTCACACCACCAAGCTCAGGAAAATGAGCAGGATTATAATCAGGAGAGAAGAATCCTCTCGGATTGGAGAGGGTCAGCCGTGCTTCCCTGGCTTCAGAATCAAACTGATCATCGATTTCGGCACTAATAATATTGGGAAGAACCTGCGTGTCCATATAAACAAAAGACCCGACCTGAATAACATCCGTCTCTGTCCTTTTATTATTGATAAAATCTCCGTAGCTGTTCGTTTGATAATATCCTTTAGACGGATCCAGCCCTTCTTCACTCTTTTGATTCTTCAACGGAGCAGGCAACAACTCTTGTATGCGAATATAATCAATGGCGAATTTTTTATACTTCTTACTCGAAGCAGGAACAGATCCGGTTGGGACAGTGGGGTTTTGTTTGCCCCCATAGGTCACCTTAATCTTGATACTCTTGGCTTTTGCAGGGATCACAATATTATTCAATTCCGTGAGTTTGGTCAGATCATATGCCCCGTTAAACTTATTGACATAGGCATACGTTTTACCATCAATCACCACGGCGAAAGAATCCCCTTCTGCTTCACTAAAATTAGTCCCCATTCCAATACTAAGCAGCCCTTGCGTAGGCATACTCAGTTTCGTAACGTTAATCTCAAATTCAGCTACGGCGGCTTTGCCTTCAAAGGTGTATAGCAACTTGCCTCCTGAATCAAACATAGTCCAGCCCGATTCAATCTTGGCATAATCCGAAAATTTCAATCCGGTTGTATAAACGTTTTTCTCATGCCAGTCTCGCTTGTCGAACTTCTCATTCAGTTTGATCTCTCCGGGATATCCTTCGACCTGAACCGGCTTTACATCAGTAAATGTTGTTTTCGCATTTCCATGCAGTTTGCGCTGTCCGCTCAGATATAATCTAGGATCAACTGGCTTGCCACCCTCTCCAGTTCTCGTTGTTGGATTAACTCCTTCCCAAATTTCAAAATGCAGATGTTTTCCCTTGCCCGCCGCACGTTCAGCCGCGGACACCTTATGACCACCAGTATATACGCCACCCGTATTGCCTAGCGTTCCAATGACAGCCCCTTGAGCTACTTCATCATCCACCGAACAGAGAATTTCTTTCAGATGAAAATATTTAGTGATAACACCATTATCATGTCTTATATTTACGGCATTACCGGCACCTTCTGTTTTATTTAAGGATGTTCGGACTACTTTTCCGGCCCATGCAGCCAAAATTGGCGTTCCGATCTTCTCCGACAAATCGATGCCTCGGTGAATTTTTGACGCACTATTACGAGGAGCACCAAATTCATCTGTAACAGGAGTAGTAATCAGCGTTTTACCCTTGATCGGAAAACAAATCTCCTGTGCATTCGCTTGAGTCGAACCGTTATATATACCATTACTCGACTCATCCACCCAAACGGATTCTGTACTGATGATGGGTACCTGCTCGGTTACGATATGCCTGAACTCTTCCGTCCGTCCCGGGATAAATGCCAGCCGATCTACTTCGACCCGGATATTGGGAAGCGCTCCTTCCCCCAGCTTCAGACGCTGGGATAGCACATTCATAACCTCATCCGAAATTGGAATCATATTGTAATCTCCCCCTTACTTGAATCGCTCGATGGTCCATTTCATGAATCGGTCCAGGAAAGCTACGGCTTCAGCCCGGGTCATAGCGGAATTCCCAAGGAACCATACCTCTGCCTGTTCTGTGCCATTTGTAGGTCTCCCCATATCTGTTACTATCGCTGCACCATCCAGCTTGTTATTGATCGGAATGCCAGCAATTAGTGGATCATTGTTCGCAAATGTTTCGTCTTCCATTTCCGAGACGGCTATTTTCCAGAAGGCATCCTTGTTCTGTACAACTCGCTCCTTTTTGTCCCGATAATAAATGGCCGAATCTTTGCCGACGTCTGCGAACCTCTCGCTCACATCTTTGAGATAATAGAACGTCACTTCGTCGCCTTCTGAGAAAGGTTGATTGAAAACAACCGTATGGTTGTCAATTTCCGAATAAACCGGTGTTTCTTGGACTTTATCTTTTTTTTCGTCTTTGAATTTCACTGTAATTTTAAGTTTCTTTTTACCTGCCGGATAATTGCCGTTAAGTCTAAAAACCCGTTGTCCCTGAAATGCCGTAATAGGCTGATTAATCCCCGTCGTTGGTGCTTTCATGTCCGTAAATCTGGCATAGAACACCTTGCGTAACTTATTAATCAGATGAAAGGCTTCTCCCCGCTGTATAATGGCATTAGGAAAGAAACAATTGTTGTATGCTGGTTTGAGGGTTGTCGCTTTGATATCTTCACTCATGAACTTGTTATTCTTTGTCCAATAATTGAACTTGCAGGTGACACCGTTCAGATTAAAAGGAAGAAACACCGAGCCCCCTGGGCTGACACAATATACATCCGTTCGGTAACCAATAGCCTTTGTTGCAATTTTGGTTACCGCCTCTGCATCTCCCATGGTGTCTGCCCATACCTCGGAAGGAATACTGAGTCTGCGAAGCGGTTGGCCTGCTGCATACAAATATTCCTGATGATTACGACTGAATGGATCGTAGAAGTAGGTCGTCGCTGCACTAAGAACAGCTCTGGGCAAATCTCCAGTCCAGGACACGGGTGGCCTTTTCCAAGCACTGTCTAGCAACGGTTCTCCATAACTACAGAAGGACACCACCTGTCCTGCTTTCACACCGGTATACAACTCCACATCGGTTAATCCCTTACTATTGGTTTCAGCCGTTTGGTAAATCGTTTGAACACCATCAATAAACACATACAGTGGATTGTCATCTGTTGGTTTAATCAACACAGGCAGACTAAATGAGGTTTGCCCCGCTTTCCCTTTGATTTCCTCATATACAAAAGGCTTGCCTTCCTCAAACTTGTTATAGTTGATCCCGGCCACAAAGACTTCACCATCTTCCAAAACCATATTCGTGGCTTCCATAACATCGTTATAGAACCAATCCCCTTCGTTTACATCAACCCATTTTCGTATGATAAACACCTCCTATCTTTAGAATAGACAGAAAAGAGAGTAGGTCACCCTACTCTCGAATTGTTCGTTCCAGCAGACGCTTGGTTCGCATCAGGAAAGTAACAAACTCTGCTCTGGTTATAAAGTTTTCCGGTCTGAAATATAGAATTGGGGTGCCATCCAATTGTGTTACAACCGTCAGTCCCAAATCAGCCAAGCGTTCAATGGAATCTCTTGCCCAGTGGTCCTTCCCTTCTGTTGTCTGTAAATCCTGAAACTGTATTGCACTCTTACGGTCATATCCATCTTTTTTGATCAGGGTCATGGTCAATTCGACCTTGTACCCCTTCTGATCTTTATCCATCGTATCCTGATGGTAGAAAATAGGGTCAACTTTGATGGACTCTACAACACCAACATAGATATTACCCTTCTCATCATAAAATTTGTGTGTCCAGCCTACGTACATGGCGTAGTCGTGATAGGATTGCTTATCTTTAAACAAGATGTTAATGATGGCCTTGTACGAAGATACGCCCATCTGATGAAAATGCGAGGGAGCATTAATCATTTTAATTTCCCTCATTTGCGGATTGGGCGAAGGTGAAGAGTACGGATCAATGATTCTTCCGTTCACTGGCTCGAACTTCATGCCTGTATCTACATACAGCCTTCTTTTATACCGGTCATTAACTAAGCCAAACGGGTCTTGCTGAGTCATATCAGAAGCCCTCCTTACCTATTTTATCTGGGGATATGATTGCTTCCCATTCTTGCACCTACATTGCTGGCCATATAGTTCACCATACCCGGGTTATTCTGCCGCAGTGTCTTGTCCAACGTAGATGTCAGTCTCTCCACATCTTTTGTGCTGCCTGTCATATTATCGATGTTCACATGAACCGTGACATCACCTGAGCCAACCATCACACTTTTATGTGTATTGTTCGTCGTCATGTAATCAAAGTAATCCATGACCTTAAGACCTGCTGGAATGTTGAAAGAAGATATCGGTTTATCCATTTTTTTGCTAATTTCATACAAATTTTTGGACTGTTCTACACCCAATGCCTGGATTTGTTTAAAAATCTCCATATATTCATTTGATCCTGGTTTAAACAAACCACTATTCAGCAGATTCTTCCAATCTTGCTTGATCGAACTTATTTGTGAGTTCATTTCAGATGCACGGGATTTGTTCAATGCAATTAATTCTGGTGCATCTTCCTTCCCCCCATTAGCCGCCAGGAGATCATACATTCGTTTATCATAATCCAACTGCGTCAACTCAAACTGATCATTCATCTTTCGTCTAAGCTCATCAATCTGGCTGTTTTTAACACCATTCAGTTCAAGCTCTGATTGTGCCTTCTTCTGTTTCTTCTCATTGATCTCCAGGCCCAGTTCATCTTTATCCTTACCTTCAGCCATCTTGTCGTACGTCTTCTGTAAACTTGCAATGGCCTTATCGAAGAACTTGATATTCTCTTGCAGATATTTCTCCATTAGCGCGCGCATCTGACCAGAATCTTCGCGAACACCACTAATCAATAGACGGGATCGAGTGACTTGGTAATTGGTTTCGTTATCACTTGTCGATTTGTTAAGCTGCCGATTAATCTTGGCAATCATTTCATCAATGCCATTGCTCTGTGGCTGAGGCGTATAACCGTTAGCAATGGTACCTATTCCGCCCACAGCAGGAATATACTGCATTTGAGGTTGAATGTATTGTATCTGCGGTTGTTGTTGTTTGCTGTCCGCAGGCGGCTTTCCAGACTCTTTATCCATTTGAATCTGGGCTTCTTTTTTCTCCTGCTTGTAGTTGTATTCCTTGCCCAGTTTCTTCTCAACTGCATCTCCGCCGTCTTCGCTCCATACCGCCTTAAATCCCTTCCAGTAGTCCCCGAACTTGTTATTCGTTGCACTTTCTCCGAATATTGAACTCATTGTGCCGGACACAGCGGCATCCATCCCCAGGTTTAACCCTTTCCACACTTTCCCTACAAAAGATGACTGCTCCATATCCTTGAAATCTTTGGCCAACTCTTCCTTATTGGTAGCGCGAATACTCTGCTTCTCCGCTTCTGACTTACCCATGTTGTTTAATGGATCGACAAGACCAGAGACGACATCCATGGCGGTCATCGCCAACCCAAGTGCCGGTACAGCTTTTAAAGGCCTCAATAATCTCCCGCCGGATTTGACTAATTTCGAAAATTTTCCGGGTGTTTTAATCCCACGGGCAGCTTGCTCCGCATTGATGTCACGCTGAGTAATCGAATTTCCTTGTCTATCTCGAAGAATATTTCCATCTTTATTCCGGATCGGGGCATTGCTGTCAAAAAATGCTTTGCGATTGCCCGTTTCTTTCATATCCTTAAATCTGGAAAGAAGGCCTCTTTTGGGTGTGTTTTTATTCCCTTTTTTCGAGTCGCCCCCCGGATTGAATTCATCCATTATTGCGTCTTTCATGACATCTTTGATCAGGTCTTCATGACGAGCTAAAAAGGTTTTGTTCTTTGGTTCTTCCTTATCATCCTTAACAGGGGATCCAGGTGATTCAACGCTTCCTGCACCTGGAACGACTAATAATCCTCCTGAACCATTCATCATACTTGCGAGCTGAACCTGTTCAAGTTCCTTCAGTTTGGATATGTATGCTGTAGCATCGATCATGCCCTGTCTAAAAGAAGCATTTAATTCATTAACTTCGGTTCTCAAAGTGGAGAGAACGTCATTCAATAGAGTTGACTGTTTACGCAGCTTCTGGATCTCGGATTCGTAGCGCTGAACATCCGTTGAACCGTATGTAAACTCAGCATTAAGGAAATACAACTTGTTTCGTAGTTCAACTGCATCCAAGTCCATATCATCCATCGCCATCATCAAAACTCTAGCTTGGTGTTCAAGTTGCATCATTGCTCTACTCGTGTCATCCAGTTCTCGGCCTAGAAACTCAAGACTTCGCTTCGTCTTTGCAATCTGAATATCGAGAGAATGCATTTCTTCTCGCAATAGAAGAAGTTCTCGACTATACGTTTTGACTCGCTTCTCAGCTTCGTCACGTTCTTCTGCATGAATGGAAGAAGACGCTGTATCCCCATCTTTTATAGCCTGATTGTACATTTTATGTTGATGATCTCGGTTAGTCCGGGCCTGAAGTACATCATCTTGCTTGGAGGCGGTCCTACTTTGAATTTCTGTTCTGCGATGATCCAGCGTCTGCAGACGACTCTGCTGTCTGCCCATTTCTTGCGCTACACCAGCACGTTGCACATCCGTGACTCGAAGTGGCTCGGGAACATCGCTCCCCGTATTTTCGACTTTCCCTGGATCCGCATTCGTAGCACCGTATAGCTTCTGATCGCCTTCATTCATCACTTCACCGAACTTATCCCACGCAACCTGAACACCGACTTCATCCATAATTCGGTTAAGCAATTCCATATGATCAACAATGCCACCCGTACGATCTCCAATTAACCGCATGACTGCGATAAGATAATCGCCCAGCTCGGCAAATTCCTCTTTCAACCCTTGCATCGCCTCATGTGTTGCAATCTGAAATGCGATTTCGATCTCTCGTTGTCGGAATTGAAGGTTGTCTCTACTACCTGTGCGCTGATGAATGGACGCATTTGCATCCGTAGCCTTCACTTGTTCAGCAAGAAGATCGAATCTAACTCGATTCGATGCAAAGCCCTGCTGAGGATTATCTCCTTTTGACTGAACCAACAATCCAGCCTTGCTAATCCAGTTGGCTAATGCATCCTCTTGTGCAAGCGTTCCATCAGGATTACCAACCATTGGAAGGGTCTGACGCATCATATCCATCAAGTCCTGAATGCCAACATCCAACATCGTTGAAGCTCTAATCATCATGTCTGTGACTTGGGACAGATCAAAGCTACTGCTACCCCATGCCGGAGTAACAGCTTCCAGACCTGTTGCCGTCTGTTCTACATCCATATTGCCCACTGAATGCAGCTTGGCTACTTCTTCAGCAAACGCGACAGCTTCAGATGAATGATCATAATTACGAGAACCAATGCGATAGGCAAGACCTACATCTTCCTGATCCATACCATGTTGCAGTGCAATTCGTTGCAGATTTTTGACCGTTCCGGTTTGTGTGAATTGCCCACTGTCATTTGTTGTCCCAGACGATCTAAGCTCCATATTTTGGTCGGCCCGGCTCATCTGTTGATCCATCTGCTGCGACGAGTCAAGGGATTTCTTGAGTAATGTTGATGAATACCCCTTGGTTTCACCTGCTGAAATATATTTCATCGTATTCATCACGGAGTCTATCAACCCCTGTGAGCCAGCTGCAGATACATCCTTCATTTTACTGAACGCTCCACGATAAAAGTGCTCCAAATCGGTAGTCAGTATTTCAATCATTTGCGACTGCATATCACTTCTGATTGTCTCCACTCGTCTAATCAGTGTGCTAACGCCTGAAGGGGAACTCTCTTTCAGTACTGCGTTTTGTCCAGTTAATTGATCCATATCTGTTAATATTTCTTGTGTTAAGGAATGTTTATCTCCTTGTCCTTCTGTTTCAGTCAAAAGAATCACCGCCTTTATGCATAAATCCCGTTCTACCTTCATTTAGGCAAAACGGGATGTCTCTCTCTTATCCTCCGAGCGCTTGTGCAAGCATACCGATATCATCTTCTGATATCTCCGTGTAATCCTCGTCATTGAAGGTTCTTTTACGTCTGACAGTCCCATCTTCTTCAACTTCCTCGCCCCCACCGCCACCGAACATGCGAAGAGGTGCTGTCATAAGTTCAACCTCAAATTGAATATATTTCTCGGCTGACTTGCACAGCTCCGCAACCTGAGGGAGTGTGTACTCCCAAATCTCCCACTTGTTCAGCCCACAGTGTTTATGGAGGGTGAAGAAGATTTCTCCCCAGTGAACGGGTTCCTGTGTTTCCGTATCACGGATTTCGGTTCCCTCCAAAGACTCCCCCTCGGTGCGTTCTACTTTTTTAAACCATTGAGTCCAATGAGCATATCAATGACTTTGCGAGCTGTGTTCAGATCAAGGTACTCATCCAGATACTCTCGATTGATGATATACTCACCATGCTCATCTTTGGTCACGATATGTGGATAGTTTTTGAATGCCATTGCCAATACATCAAATAAATCCTGTTGCCGCTTTTCATCCAGTTCATCATTCTCAGTCGGAATGAAGTTAAGAATAATGGCATCGATATTCACCGTTTTCAGCAACTTCATCAGACGGCGGGCATCCTTCAGGTTACATGGCGGAATACGATATTTCCGTCGATCCCGCAGCGTAATAATCTCATCATCTTCAAAGAATGCACGCTCAGCAGCTTCCACTTCCTCCGGAGTCACCCGTTTGTTTTCCGGATCATCTTTGATTCGTTTCGCCGCTTCCTCATTCAGCTTTTCCGCAAGTTCACGCTCGGCTTTTTCTTGTTCTGTTTCCATGAATTTAAAGACCTCCTCAAGGCATTCTCCCCCATATAATAAAAAACCTGGCAAGGCAAGGCTCTGTGAAGGGGAGGACACAGATGCCGTTTGATACCTTGCCAGGAGCAATCAACCTTATTTAGATATTAGATCTTGCTTGGTGCGCTGAAGCGTTTGATACTGCCGATTTTTCCGTCAGCACGTTCAGGATCAAGAATCTGCAAGGAGATTGCAGATGCAGAAGCGGCAGCACGCTGGGCATTGATGCTGAATGTTCCTTTTGCACGGCACATGTACAACTCGGTTTCAACACCTGCATACGAACCATCTTTTTGCTGGAACGTCCCGTGATGAACGACAGAGATCGGGAATGGTACTTCGTCAACCAACAGGTCAACCATGTCTACAGTTTCTTCACGTTTGTAGTTCAGCACAATCTCCTTATCGATATGGACCGCATTCAGGATAACTACACCATTTGCTTCGTCGTAGAAGAACGCATTCGGTTCCACGGCCGTTCCTTTTAAAGTGAGTTGTTTCAGCAATGTGTTGGAATCTTTGAGACGAACCGTGATGCCACCGTTGCTTCCATAGATTTTATTTGCATATTTTGGCTTGGCTTCAGCAAAGCCAGAATTGGATACGCCTGCAGCCACTGTAGACTGCTCATTCAGCACCCATACATAAGACTTCACTTGCTCTTGTACCGTTGAACCCATCATCAGCTGGATCGCATCCAGATCGAATTTGGCATCTGTTGCCGACACTTCAATCGATTTGGACTTCACCAGTACATCAATGGCGAACAGACCGTCACCACCAAAGATATCCTCAAGCTCCACGTTAAGGTCAATTTTCAGATCTTGCAGGGTACCCAGGGTAACTACCTCAATTTCGCCCATCGGATCTTTTGGAAGGCGTTTAGCCATGAACGTACCTACACCTTTGATAATCATTTTTTTAGCCATTGAACAGTCCACTCCTTAGGATAGTATGTAATTTTAGCTACCGAGACTTGCTTAAGCCGGGATCAGGTTAAATGACTTGATGATCGGGAGATCCTTCGTTTAACCCGTCTGGCTGTTCGCCGTCTCTGCTTTTTATAGTGTAGAACGCTATCTTCATTCCCTAACGATAATGCAAACGAAATATATTGAAGCACGATTAGCCCTGTCATCTTTGGAAAAGGAATAGTCCTGCATATGATCAAAGAAAAGACCCCTACATCAGAGGGGCCGTTCTGTTTGGCAAAGCATCTATAATTTGCGCTACCTGTTCTGCACGTTCCTTGATCTCAAATTCATCGGCAGTAACCAGATGAACATGTGAGCAGTATTTGCCATGCTCATAGATTCTCTCAGGTGTAATAAAGACAACGTCAGCAACAGCTTCCATCTTGTGTTTGTGCTTCTCGTACTGATCCGGATCGGTCAACGAATCAAATACGACTAGATCAGGATAGGCTGTCTCGACCGAACTTGCCAGCCGGCTATCGTTCACCCAATAGATTACGCGATCACCTTGAAACAGCGTACGGACATTATGGCCCACACGGGCTACAACAAAGTTTGGAATCTCCGGATATGGATACTCCAAGGCATCTACCTGATAGAACTCATCACTGGAGTTGATATATATTACATTGTAGCCTACTTCCGCGAGTGCTTTTAACAGCCGTTGTGGTCGACGCCCGAATCGTTCACTATGGAAATCGATCGCAGGCAGATATACAATCGTAGTATCCGTGTTTGGGGTGTATGTCGTAACATTGAACTCCGTCGCGTCAATCTCTATTTCTTCAAGCTCAATTGTCGGTGTAGTCGATTGGCTACCAAACATTCGTTTAAATATCTTTTTCATTTCTCATACCTCCTATGACCTGATTAATCATCTTCACGGCATCCATTGCCCTGCCATCCCAGCTATTAGACTTAGCCACCCTTACTCTTGCCGCAATTTTGGAAGCACTATTCTCACGAATCGCTTTCTCCAACATCACCCCGCAATTATGCTGATTCATAAAGTAAGTTACATCGCTGTACTTATGAACAATTTCCTCCATACGCGTTGTCAACACAGGTTTGCCCGCAGACAAATATTCATAATATTTGATCGGATCGCAGCCCCGGATCATCTCTGTCAGCTTGAATGGCACGATACAGACATCGAATTGAGCAATGTAGGCGGGAAGTACTTTATAATCTTTGTGTGGAAGACAAGTCACATTGGGATGCACAATATTTTTTTGATAGAGGGCATTGTTTCCAATCAAAACGACACGATAACCTTTATCTGCAATAGCGGTAATCAGCGAATAATCCACCCACGATGCCATTGCCCCGTGGAAACCCACAATCTTTTGCCCATCATGAACATCGGGGAAGTCCGCCGGTTTGGGCAGAATTGCCCGCGCTTTCTCAAAATGTTGGTAATCTGCCCCGTTAGGGCACATAAAGATTGGTTTGCCGTCATGTTTATGTGCCTCGTACATCACCTTGGCAGTCGTGGCAATAAGATCTGCACGGTCAAAACATTTCGGGATGTAGGATTTCCACACAGCAAACTCATCAGCCGAATTATCAAGGTAATCAAATACGGTAAAATCAAACTTCCGTCCATCCGAATAATTGTACTGACCTGGATTCGAGAACCAGAGTACTTTCTTTCCTTTGACCAGGTGATCGTAGTTCACACCTTTTTGCACAAGGAACAGATCCTCATTTAACTTTTCAATCGGGCGGCTCTGCTTCCTGTACGTTTCTTCATTGATAAAGATAGCCCGTATACCTGGAATATTGGAGAAGGCGGTCATCAATTGCTGAGGACGTTGGAACAAGAGGTTCCAGTCAAGTGCGGGCGGGTAGACAATGGTCATTTCTATACTTTCAAAAACCGGATTTTCTCGTTGTTTTCTACGAAGCAGCCAATTGAGCAATCAACTCCACCCCTTCCGCATAGGCATGAACGGGACGCAACCGAGTATCTACAAACAGTTCAAACCCCAGTCTTCTAGCTTGCTCACAAAATAGTGCATCTTCACCTGTTGGATGAGAACCATATCGAACGCCTGCTTCGATCACTTCACGCTTAATCAAATATACGGCACCTGTCAGTTCTACCGGGAACAAACCCGCTTTGAATTCAGGTATATGTTTTCCGCCGATCATGGCATTATGAGCCTTCAACTTTGGATGATTCCGTATAAGCATGGAACATATATCCTTGTCATTATCCATTAACTGCTGCAGGCTATGCTCAGGAACGAGGATATCCGTATCAATCGAGAACAGATAATTACAGTCCGATTTCAGAAACTCATCCAGAAGCATATTCCTCAACAACGCCAGGTTGTGATAGGAATATTGTCCACGTATATGACCATATGTTCTCCCCAGATTATGAGTTAGATAAGGAATCTGATGACAATCAAGGATATGCTCCGTCTGATCTTCACTATCATTCAGGATATACATATAATGCTTCTGCACTGCTTGCTGCTCAAGTGATTGCAAGTGCCGTTCCATAATCCAAGCCCGGTTTCGTACAGGACTACCTATAAATACGTTTTTCACAGTCCATCCCCTCTCCCTTTTTACATAGTCTAGACTGTTGCTCAATAACCTTCGCACGTTGAACAAAAAAGGAGTGATTCCTCAAAAGAAGAGAGAGAACGAAGCATTTTTCCTATTCTAGTACAGAAGGAGTTGATGAATATGTATACCAAAGAAACCATTATTCACACATGGAAAGAAGGTGACATGCATGCTGGGGAGTGTAGAATTAATCCACAACTGGTTCCAAATGGCCTCTGATGGAGAAGCCCATGCTTCTGTTCGATTTGGGGATGCTTCCAACACCATTCTGGCCCACGATACCGTTCTGACTATGGATTTCATCAAGTCTCATTACGGCTGGTTGAACGATCCTACCTATTGCGGGATAACCTTACCCAATGCAAGTGCGAGAGAAATTATCGTACACTGCCTGCGAAAAGCGGATTACGTCGGACATCTGATCCAGACGGATCACTGGTATTTCAAGCCGTTATTCGATATGTGCCTTGCATATTACAAAGTCGAACCCAGGGAGACCTTCTATGCTTTTGAGAATAATTACATCGCCCGATTCAAGTTATTCTATGAAACATTCAAGACCATGCCTATTCTGATCTGCGGAGCCAAGGCCGAGCAATATCGAGAAGTTCTGGAGCGGAGATACGGGTGGACAAGCATCGTGGGAACGGTGGACTGCCCCTCGTGGTCTCATGTGAGCACAGCATCCAAACAAATGGAACATATCTACCAACAGACACCGTGGAAGCTTGCTCTGATATGTGCAGGTGCACCCGGCAAGGTACTGGTTATTAAGGCCAAAGAACTGCAAACCGTAGGTGTTGACTTTGGTTCCGGAGCAGATGTTGCCATTCAAGCCGACAGCGAAAATCTGAACGCATGGGATTACAACGGATTTCCTGATTATTGGGAAGGCAGACCTAAAAAATGACCCTCTCCGGGTCTTTTTTACTGGATAAAACTGTGATTATAATCCGATTTTATTGATTTAGTGGCTGTTGATAAATTAAACTATCTGCCTTATTATTGTTAAGATAACTCCTAATCTAACCTGGTTTAAACTTGCATGAAGAGGAGCTCTGCTAAGATATTCGAACCGTTGGAGGGAAATGTAATGGCGTACTCGCAGTCAAAGACCGAAATAGTAGCAACTCATTTACGAACAAGATTTATGGAAGGTAACGTGGAGGGACATGAGATCGTTGTTGCCTTGATCAGTATGGTCAAAGCTGAGAAGATTAATTTAGATGAGGTTGCCCCTATTCTCTCTACAGTCTTTTTTGAACAACCGCAAGGTATTCTGTTGGCACTCAAAAAAGCTAGCACTCTGATTGATGATGAATTAATTGATTCCATTCTCCACGAAGTAAACGAAAAAGCTTAATCTTACATACAAAGGGAGAGCTTATCATCAGATTTTAATTTACAACAACCCGTTATTCTCTCCACACTTTTAGATTGAATAGATTCATCACTGAGAAATTGGACTTTCTCGTTATTTTCTGTCCTCCTCCGCTTATTCTAGTAGTATTACGAAGGAGGGGACACCAATCGAGACAGTGAATAAAGCCATTTTATTTTTAGCAGTTATTGAAACCATGCTTGAAGCGCTCCACCATACAGAAGTAGATCAGACAGAACTTGTGGATTCGCTTGTCATGTTAGGCTTTGATCCCATTGAGATGTTGTACGAGACAAATACGATTAGATCTTTCCAAAAAATATGCAGGGCTTTCGCAGAACTCCATCTTACAGATGAGGCCCTGGACACGTTCTCAAAAGAGTAGTTACATAAGCAGAACCCCACATCACATTCGACGTGGGGTTCTGCTTTTTATATTTATGAATTTTGAACCCGTTTTGAACCGGATCAGCTTAACCTTCCCCATCCTGCCTCGTATAGGTCATCTAGGGACCATGGACATCTCCATCGCCCCTGTTGACTCTGACTTAATAAACGAAAGGATGTTTGTATGAGCTCACCCACACCAACACATGTGATCGAAACAAATCAACTCGCTGTTATTGGAGTCGTCGATGAATCCTCGATTCAGACCCAATATGAACTTGAGTATCCTGACCATATCGTGATTATACAACATTTTTATTTTTTGAAAGATCCAGCACACTTTAACTCCTGGTTAACCAGCAGACAGGCATAACCCCTATCCGAGATGTATTTTAGGTCAGGACTTTTTACGTCTGCGCTCATCAATTAAAACCTTCAGTAACAGCAACTCTCCATAGGTTAACTTCTTCTTGCGTACCTTCTCTACCCATGCCCAATCGTCAATCACCTTGTCGTTGTAGGCATCTCCAATGTACTGATCAAGTTCATTCCAGGCCCATTGTGCATAATCCAGAACCGTATTCATCTCATCATCCTCCGTGACTGCTATTTCTTGTAGTGGGTTTAATTTTATATGTACTGCTTGCTTAAATCTTTCATATTCACCTGGTTGTTTAATCCATGGCAGTGGGCATTCCTTCCATCCAACCACTTCTTTATGTGTGAAGAAGACGGGTGGAAAGCCCCGTTCCCTGATTAGGTATACCGCGAGGTCTACAACGTTATTGAATGTATCTTCATGGATACTGCCATCCTTTTCAATGCACATCTCAATGCCCACTGTACTATTGTTCGGATATGTCCCAAGTTTGGCTAGAGCTTCCTTCGTGTATGTTGCACTCCCGCAGTGATAGGCTAGTTCATCATCCGGGAGACTGTTATATATCGAATTTCGATCTACCGAGAAATGTGCACTTGCATAACGACCTTTCACTGCTTTATTGGAATCTTGCTGTGCCAGACTTGCAAAGTACTTGCTAATGTTCTTGGCGGGCGCCCCGGGAGAAGCCGTATAATGCATCACAATCCCACGTTTTGCTTTTAATTTCAGTCCGGCTCGGCTGTATTTATTCACAGGTATGTAATCCTTGATGATCTGTAACATTACATCTTCCCCTCGTCTTCAACTTGATCTTCATTGCCTCGAAGCTTAAAGAGAGCTGAAGTGATAAACTTCGGTACAGGCAGGCCCAGTTTCCCCAGGTTCTCCAATATACTGATTCCTTCCGTACCGATAATGAACATTAACATTGCATCTCGCATAAAATCATTGGAATTGCCTGCAACCATATCCAGTTGATGTGCAATAATGACAAAAACAAATGTCAATGACTTACGAGCAAGCCCCCACCATCCAACCCTGCTGGATAACTCCTTCCTATACCATGCAGACAGCACCCCTGTAATGTAATCCAGCCCCACAAAGATGGTCACTGCAATAAACAGGTGATCAATTCCCCCTACCAAATACACGACTGCAGATAGCAGCCAGCCAAACAAAACCATAAAAACGGTGTCTCTGTGCATTAACGTTCCCCCTTTAATAACCTATTTCATGTCTAGGTTAGGCGGATCACAGACATAAGTCTCATGCAATACGGAAACCCTCCGAAAAAACGCTCAATGTGCTTCAAACAAACAACAAAAAATCCCTCTCGCATGGGGTGCGGAAGGGATCTTTGCGTATAGATCTTAGCTATAAGTTGATGGGTCTGGTGTAACGGGTACATCTGTTGTATTCGTTTGTGTTGTATTCGTTGGTGTTGTATTACGTTGGAACATGCCCTGGATTCGGTCAAGAACATAAGGGGTAGAGTCAATGAGCTTCTCAAACAAATGCGTGGAGTTATCGAGTGGTACAATGTGTACCCCTTGTTTACCAACGACAAGAAATGCGATTGGGCGGATGGAAACTCCACCACCACTACCTCCACCAAAAGGTGAAGATACAGAGGCATGCTCTGTCTTCGCTCCTGTCGTGGAACCAGTCTCCTTGTTCTTTTCATCATTCACGCGAAAATCGCTACCACCTGCTGCAAATCCGAAACCCACTTTACTGATCGGCAGAATGACTGTACCGTCAGGTGTTTCAACTGCATCGCCAACGATAGTATTGACATCCACCATGGCCTTGATATTTTCCATTGCAGTTTCCATTAAGCCTTGAATTGGATGATCTGACATCTGAATTCCCTCCAGTTTCAATGTAAGCTAGGTTTGATCTAACCATATGATCCCCAAACACCAGGGGACTTATGTAACAAATGCATTTTATCCATATCCTGCGATTTCTCAGTCTCATCTGGGCTAAAATGTGTAACGAGTGTTCTACACATCACTGTACCCATCAGAAACTGCCAGTCCAAATTGAGATAACATGAACGAATAACACATCTCTGTCTTCAAAAGTTACGGTTTTGCCCCTTCGAGCTTTTGTTTCTCCTTGTGTTTACGACGCTGCTCCCGCAGTAGCTTGAACCACATCCGCCATCCTCCCTCGACTTGTAACACTCGGGTTAATAACCTTATTCCTGCAACCATAATGGCTGTAATCCGGATCTTCAATCGGAATTCAAGTTCCGTCCGGAACTCCATCTCATCTGACCATACCGGTATAACTTCAAGCATTGGCGTCTTTTCAATCTTAACCTGATAGGTCAGAAAACCAATGATAATGGACTTGATCCCCCATACCCAGCCCGTAAGGACAGCCGTATACGCTGCATCACTTACCCCGATGTGAGTAGACCAGGACAGTTGGGTCATATGTACACGAGTAAGGGTCTGCTTCAGCCAGAGCTTTAGCGCATCGGTAGCCCTCAGCATGATTTTGACATCTTTAACCCATTTTTTAACTTTACGTTTGTTGACTCGCTCGCTTCCCTCGGCCCTCCCTCTGGAATGATTCATGGATTGTTCGGTCTTGACCAGAAAACCTTCCTTCATATTGCGAAAAACAATACTCGGGATTTCATAGTTAATCCGCACAATTCCATAGAGAAGACGAACATTAATATTGGCGTAATCATCACTTTTATGTTTACTGAATGTAAAATGTACATGAACATTTGAGATGAGGACTGCGGCAATCAGCAATGCGAACAACAAACCGATTCCTCCAAGCCAAATCCACACAGGCCTTACCTCCAAGCCCTCAATTCTTTTTCTAGTCTAGTATGGCACTCTGGATAGGAAAAAATTCACGTCTGACCTAAAAATCCCATTTCATATTTGTTTGAAAACTGTTTTATTCATCATTTATCTAAAACATTGCACAAAAAAACCGACTCCACTGATGGGTGTCGGTTAGTATGAGCTTGCAAATTAGAGTGAAGAATCCGTATTATCATCTTCGCTGTCGATATGACTTAGATCATCCGCCGGATCAGCACTTTCCGGTTCCAGTTGTTGCAGATCCAGTTTGTTGAATAAAAGTTGTGTCTCTTCCTCCAGGTTTTCCGAATCTTCAAACAAGCCTGGTTCCGGAAGGTCTTTAATTGAAGCCAGTCCGAAATAATCCAGGAATGACTTGGTCGTTCCATACAGAATTGGTCGTCCGATCGCCTCGGCTCGTCCCACTTCAATAATCAAATCCTTATTCACAAGCGTATGAATGGCCCGCTCCGATTTTACACCGCGGATTTCCTCAATCTCTACCCGTGTAATGGGCTGCCGGTACGCTACAATAGCCAGCGTCTCCAGAGCCGCTTGGGATAAGGACGTGCGTGCTGGAGAGTACGCCAGTTTCTCAAAATACACAGCATGCTCAGGCAAGGTGCCCAGCTGAACTACACCAGCGATCTTGAGAATCTGTACACCTCGTCCCTGCTGTGAGAATTCATGAATCATCTCCTCAATCGCGTCCGTTACAAGTTCCACTCGCTGGTCGACGATCTCGGCGATTTGTTTGATACTCAGACCTTCTTCTCCGGACAAAAACAGCAGGCCTTCAATAATCGATTTCAATTTCGGAAAATCCATGATTCTTTGTTTCCCCTCTCCACTCCATAACAATATCCTCAAACATCCGTTCCTGATAACAGACAATCTGCTTCATCTTCATCAGTTCCAGCACCGCCAGAAAAGTGACAACAATCTCATGGCGATAGATATGCTCGTCCATCAACTTGGAGAATAACAGTCTGCCTCCCGGCCCCATACTTTCCAAAGCGCCGATGACATCCCGTATCCGGTCCTTAACCGAAATCTCATCCCGTTTGATTCGGGTTACAGTTGTGCGCTTCTCAGCCTTGCGTAGCGCCTTCTGAAAGGCTGCAATCAGGTCAGAGGTGTGTAAACCCTCAACCGGGTTTGATTGGGCTTCTACGGGCATATAGGGGCGCAGATCCTCGGGCTCTTTGGAAAATATAAGGCTGCGTTCCCACTCCCGTTCATGAAGATGACGCGCAATTCCCTTGTACTTGCGATATTCTATCAGACGTGCAATCAGCTCTGCACGTGGATCATAATCTTCTTCTTCCATAAAATCATAATCCTCGAAGTCCTCAATGACCGGTGGTTTGGGCAGTAAAAGTTTGCTCTTGATCGACAGCAGTGTTGCTGCCATGACCAGAAATTCACTCGTAATATCCAGTTCCAGTTCCTGCATCGAATGCAGATACGCCATGTATTGATCGGTAATATCGCTGATGGGAATATCCTGGATATGAATTTCAGCCTTATCAATCAGATGAAGCAGCAGATCCAAAGGCCCTTCAAAAGTCTCCAGTTTGTATGTAACTACCGTCACTAGACGAATCCTCCCGCCAGAAAAATACAAAACCCTGCTAAGCCGTCCGAATCCGGTTTCCCGTGTTCGTCTGCGCAAAGCAGGGCACTACTATTAAATAAGCACTATTTTAGCTGTTTCGTCAAGTTTGCCATCTCAATTGCCGCCGTAGCTGCATCCCAACCTTTGTTACCCGCCTTGGTTCCGGCACGTTCAATCGCTTGTTCAATATTTTCTGTTGTAACCAGTCCAAAGATCGTAGGCACGCCAGTTTTCAGGTTAATTGCCGCTATCCCTTTAGCCATCTCGTTGCACACATAATCGTAATGCGTAGTGGACCCACGAATGACAGTTCCCAAGGTAATTACTGCATCATACTTGCCGCTCTCCGCCATTTTCTGCGCAATCAAAGGGATTTCGAACGCACCTGGGACCCAAGCTACATCCACTTCCTCATCCTTCACGCCGTGACGTTTGAATGCATCGAGCGCTGCGCTAAGCAATTTGCTCGTGATGAATTCGTTGAAACGTCCAACAACAACTCCATATCTTAATCCTTCTGATACTAAATGTCCTTCAAAAAATTGTGCCATTCATGTCATCTCCCTAACGGTATAATGTAATGTAAGTAACGGAAATCCCTAATTAATCTCTTCCATAAATTACATGGTGAACGTTATTCATCTAAAAATATATTTACTGTTCGTTTTGCTCGATATCATCAAACTTGAGCATATGCCCCAGCTTGGCTTGCTTGGTATGAAGATACACCGTATTGTCCTCGTTCTCCTCCATCTGGATCGCGACACGCTCTACAACTTCAAGTCCATATCCTTCAAGGCCTTTAATTTTACGAGGGTTGTTAGTTAACAGTCTGATCTGACGAACTCCAAGGTCTTTCAGAATTTGAGCGCCAATTCCGTAATCACGCAAGTCGGCAGCAAAACCCAAACTCAGGTTTGCATCAACAGTATCCATACCTTCCTCTTGCAGCTTATAGGCTTTGAGTTTGTTGATCAGGCCAATACCCCGACCTTCCTGTCTCATATAGAGCAGTACGCCATTGCCTTCCTCGTGAATCTGTTTGAGTGCCGCATCAAACTGCGGACCACAGTCACAACGATGCGAATGGAACACATCACCTGTCAAACATTCAGAGTGCACACGTACTAGCACAGGTTTCGAACCATCAATTTCTCCTTTGACCAAAGCCACATGTTCCTTATTGTCCACAGCATTTGTATAAGCCACCGCTTGAAACTCACCAAAGTCCGTTGGCATGCGTACAGCCACTTCACGTTGAACCAGCTGCTCTTTTTCGTTACGGTAACGAATCATGTCCTGAATACTGATCAGCTTCAGATCATGTTTGCGGGCAATCTCCTGCAGATCCGGAAGTCTGGCCATCGTGCCATCTTCCTTAATCACTTCACAGATAACGCCAGCAGGGTAGGAACCACACATGATAGCGAGATCTACTGCAGCTTCCGTATGTCCGGCACGCCGAAGTACACCGCCGTCTTTTGCAATCAACGGGAACATGTGACCAGGCTTACGGAAGTCCCCAGCTTTCGCCTCAGGATCGATCAGACCTTTCACAGTAATAGAGCGTTCATGTGCCGAAATACCTGTTGTCGTATCTTTGTGGTCCACAGAAACGGTGAAGGCTGTTCCATGGAAATCCGTATTTTGTTGAACCATCGGTTTCAGGTTAAGTTCGTCCGCACGTTGTTGTGTAATCGGAACACAGACCAGACCTCTACCTTCAGTAATCATGAAATTAATGACTTCAGGTGTCGCCTTTTCGGCCAAAGCGATAAAATCGCCCTCATTCTCCCGATCTTCATCATCCACAACAATGACGGGTTTACCACGCATGAGATCATATATGGCTTCTTCTATTGTGTCCAGAATGGATTGTTCTGACATTGGTCCACCTCCAGTTTTTTTCTGTTCTCTATTTATGCAAATCCGTGATTGGCGAGAAAATCTTCACTGATACTGCGCGGCTTGCCAGCACCTGTCTCCCGATGTCCTCTCCCATACTGGAGCAGATGATCCACATATTTGCCCAAAATATCGCATTCGATATTAATGGTATCCCCTGTCTTTTTCACATTTAGTACAGTTTCACCAATGGTATGCGGGATAATGGAAACCGTGAATGCGGTATCCGACGTATGGACAACGGTCAAGCTAATGCCATCCAGTGTAACCGATCCTTTGGGGATCAGATATTTGAACAACTGGTGATCATCAGGTTTGATCTCAAACACAATTGCATTCTGATCACGTGTTATACTGCCAATCACTCCAGTACCATCGACATGGCCCTGAACGATATGTCCGCCAAAACGACCACCTGATTGCATGGCCCGCTCCAGATTAACTTTACTCCCAGATTGCAGCTGACTGAGATTGGTATGGCGGTAGGTTTCAGGCATTACATCAGCGGTAAAACCTCCACCTTCGAGCGTTGTCGCAGTTAAGCACACGCCGTTCACTGCTACACTATCACCAATCTTCAGATCGTCCATGATGGCGGAAGCTCCGATATTCAGGACCATCGCTTCGCCTTTCCGACCAATACGCCGGATCTGACCGACTTCTTCCACCAAACCGGTAAACATGCTGCCGCCTCCCTTTTTCAAGTTATAAAGAACCTAACTTACTTTTTTTCAAATTCATTTATTTATTCAGGCCACACTGGAATACCGCCAATGCTGATATTATCTCCAACTTGTTCGATCTCCAACTGATTCAATTGAATCGCCTGATTCATACGTTCCACACCCTCGAAGCGGAAGCTTCCAGGTGTATCATAACCGCCTACAATCTTTGGAGCGATAAACATCAGCAGTCGATCAACCAACCGTGCCTCCAGCATGGCTCCATTCAAGGTGCCTCCACCTTCAAGCAAAATTGAACCAATCTCACGCTCACCCAACTTGCTAAGTCCGTTTAACAGATCCACACGTGGTCCAGGACCACAGCGTATAATTTCGACGCCGTAGGCTTCCAAACGTTCAGCAGCTTCAGGACTGGCTTCGTCTGTTGTCAGCACCCATGTTGGAGCAAGACCATCCTTAACCATTTTGGCACCTACGGGAAGACGTAACTTGGAATCCACCACAATGCGCACTGGACTAATGCCTTCGACTTGCAAACGGGTTGTAAGTTCCGGATTATCGGCAATCACTGTGTCGACGCCAACCATAATTCCCTGGTGACGATGACGAAGGGCATGCACAATCTCACGAGCGGGCTCGTTGGAGATCCACTTGCTGTCTCCGCTGCGAGTAGCAATTTTGCCGTCCAAAGTAGTAGCCGTCTTCAGTGTCACAAAAGGTAGACCCGTTGTAATAAATTTAATGAATTTTTCATTCATGCGTCTTCCACGCTCACGCAGTACGCCAACTTCAACTTCAATGCCTTGTTGACGAAGCATGCTTATGCCCCTGCCGGATACTTGCGGATTTGGATCTTCACAACATACCACAACACGTTTCACCTTTTCATGAATCAGGCGTTCACTACAAGGTGGCGTCTTGCCATAATGACTACAAGGCTCAAGTGTAACGTATACCGTACTTCCTTCTGCATCACTGCCTGCCATGTTAAGTGCATGCACCTCTGCATGACCGGTTCCACGTTTCAGATGGCTTCCCAGGCCTACAATACGACCCTCTTTCACAACTACACATCCAACGACCGGATTAATCCCAGTCTGTCCCTGTGCTCGTTCCGCCATATCCAATGCAAGTGCCATATAAAATTCATCATTGATCATTTCCAAATCCGTTCACCCCGCGGTTTAAAGTCTTGTTTATTAAAAAATCCCCGTCGAACAATCAGTTCGATGGGGATGATGAGAGACAAATGTCACCAGCAGGAGTGAAATGGATACAGCACGCCAACACTTTGCCCAAAACTTCATTTCGGACAAGTGAAAATAGACACATACCTTAATGAACATCAATTACAGGTAAAGAGCTTTTATAGTGCGGCATATGTATGGAACTGTCCGGCGTAACCGGATCTTCCCTGCACAGTGCAAGACATCACACATCGTGACCGTGCAGCAATACTCCTGCTGAATGCAAACCTGTTAGGTCTGCACCTCTCCTTCTCCCATCCAGACTATACTGTCGGTTCTGGAATTACACCAGATCAGCCATCTGCCAATGGCAGACAGGTCACGGACTTTGCATCAAGTGCTGGACACATAGGTCCTTACACTTCCTGCATCACCGCCGGTAGGGAATTGCACCCTGCCCTGAAGGATTGCTTTCGTTATTACTTGGATGTTAGCACTTTAATGCCAAAAAATCAATTGTTTTTTGTTCCTTTTTGTCACATACTAACTTTTAATAAGCTAAGAAACAACAAAAAACCGCTTCCTCTTAAGGAGGTACGTTTTTTGCTTGGAGGCACATTTTCACATCCATCGTATCATTCTACATATCAGGAAAACACCAGCTCGCCATATGCTTTAATTCTTTAGCATTATGAAATGGAATGCGGTCAGGTTCTTGCAGGGGCGAAGTCGGAAGCGGGAACTCTCTTGCCACCCTTCTGACCCAACTTGTGGAATCAATCGCAATAGCCGAGCATTTCCAGCGTCCATTCGCTCTCGGTCGAAACGTCCCATGCAAATCTGCTTTTCCCGGCATCTCTGGAAAGACACCCTCCAGATATTCGACGATGACACGCTTGTCTCTGACTTCGTGACAGTATACAGTCACCCATACGCCTTCCCGGACCCGAACAGCATACACATCTCCAGACTGTACCTCCCCGGTACCTGCATCAGGAGATGCCTTTGGCACTTTTCCGCGAACACTTCTCTTCTTCTCCAATGCCCCTAAGATCGTGTCCTTTACAGCTGGACTCTCATCAGGCTTATCCGCAAGAGATATATTATTCAGATCAAAATCATGAAATATCTTGTTCAGGTTGTTCTCATTAATTCCGACAGATGAGTCCCACCACGCCAGAGGGGCCTGCACTTCAACCCGCACATTGGGGCGTGCGTCACGCTGCATGTAAGAGGTAAATTCCGTGATCATTCCGGGATGTTCCGGCGTATCCAATATGCCAATCAGAGCTAACGTCTCAAGCAAATCACGGTAGGCATATTCCTTCTGTGTAGGCAAAAGACGTTCCTTCTTGAGCGCTACTGCTGCCTTGCTGTAACGTGTTTTGGGAGGTAATTCGCGCAGCACCGTTAACACCGCACGGAATGTCCAGCGGTCGTACTCATTGGGTATTGGAAGCTCCTGCGCGGCAGCCAGCTCTCGAAGTGCCAACACATATCCAAAAGGATCACCGTCCAACGGGGTTCCATTGGTCATCCGCCAATACCATTGCAGCGTTGTGTCGGTTGCTTGATCTACACTTAATCCGCAGATCTTACAAGTGTTCGAAGATGGATATGGCGTATGTTCATGACTTGGCATACTGCTCGCAATAAGCTTGCCCGTAAGCAACGAGCGCCAGATCATGGGTGCTGACCACAAAGAGGATACAAAGGCCTGCGCTGCATCATTGATCGTCCATTGATTTGCAACTTTTTTCAGCTCAGTAATCGTTTCATCATGTTGTGGACGTACAAATCGATTCGGTTCATGCCCGGCTGCCTCAAGCGCTTCTCGATCCTTTACGGATAGACTATCCGGAACGACATGCCGCGATGCCTGCAGTTCTTCATCCCACAACGTGCGCTCACTATAAATTTGTTTTAACAAGCTTAGCTGAGTAACCATATCCAAGGTTTGATTCATCCTTTCTAATCATCGATTTCAAGTATGTAAAAAAATAAAAAAAGTGCTTCTATAAAAGAAGCACTTCATGTTTGGATCCAGTTAAGGTGAAGGTATTAAGCTTCTACAACTTCAACAGTTTCCATTTTGTCTTTACCTTCTAAAGCGTCCACGAACTCCATACCTTTAGTTACTTTACCAAATACCGTATGTTGTCCATCCAAATGTGGTTGCGGTTGGTAGCAGATGTAGAACTGGCTTCCACCTGTGTTACGGCCAGCATGTGCCATAGCAAGTGTTCCGCGCTCATGTTTGTTCGGGTTAATTTCACAGTTGATTGTGTAACCTGGGCCACCTGCACCGGAACCGTTAGGGCATCCGCCTTGAGCTACAAAGCCCGGGATAACGCGGTGGAATGTAAGACCATTGTAGAAACCGGAGTTAGCCAGTTTCTCAAAGTTTGCTACTGTGTTTGGAGCTTCTTGATCGAACAGATCGATCAGAACTTCTCCGCCGTTTGCCAATTTAATTTTCGCTTGTTTCGCCATATGTAAATGACTCCTTTCGTATTGACCATCGTTAATGGTGCCAGAACGCATGACCCTGGGCCAAGCATTACAGCACTTTTCTTAGTGTACACCGAAAATGTCTGGATCGCAAAAAAAACGGCAACTTTTTTCATGATTTAGCTCAAATACGCAAAAAGCAGACAAAAAAGGAAGTTCCCTTTTCATCTGCTTTAACTGTAAAACGAATTAGCGAGTTACTGGCTGTTTTGCAATGCGCGCTGGTACCAGGTCATTCTGGATGATATCTTGATACGTCTCACGGCGTACCACGACATCTCCTTGACCGTCTTTGACAAATACAACAGCCGGACGACGAATCCGGTTGTAGTTGCTCGCCATGGAGTAGTTATACGCACCTGTGCAAGCTACAGCGAGCAGATCGCCGCTTTCTACTTTTGGCAGATCCAGATCCCAGATCAACATATCGCCACTCTCGCAGCATTTACCAGCGACAGATACCGTTTCCTGAGCAGCCTCATTCGCACGATTCGCAAGCACGGCTTCGTACTTGGATTCATACAAAGCAGGACGTGGGTTATCGGTCATACCACCATCAACGGCAACGTATTTACGCACGCCTGGAATGTCTTTGCTTGTTCCAACGGTATACAACGTTGTTCCCGCTTCACCTACGATGCTGCGGCCTGGCTCAACCCAGATCTCAGGTACGGCATAGCCGATTTGAGCAAAATGATTTTTAACGGCATCTGTAATAGCCTTCACATATTGCGCAACTTCAAGTGGCGTATCTCCGTCGATATACCGAATTCCGAATCCACCACCAAGGTTAACTACTTTGAAAGCAACATTAAGGCGCTCATATACACTTGCTGCAAATTCAGCAACACGTTGAACAGCCATCTGGAAGCCTTCAACTTCGAAGATCTGGGAACCGATGTGGGAATGCACACCGAGCAATACCAGGTTAGACTGCTTGGAAGCCAAGTCAATCGCTTCAAATGCTGTACCATTGCCAATATCGAATCCAAATTTGGAATCCGTTTGACCTGTGGAAATATATTCATGCGTATGTGCCTCAACACCTGGCGTCACACGAAGCAAAATGTTTACTTTACGATTTTTGTCCGCTGCTACAGCCTGCAACAGATGCAATTCATTGAAGTTATCAACAACAAAGCATCCAATCTCCGCATCAAGAGCCATTTCGATCTCTTCCAGCGTTTTGTTGTTACCGTGGAAGTGAATGCGCTCAGCCGGGAAACCTGCTTGCAGTGCAGTAAACAGTTCACCATCAGATACAACATCCAGGGAAAGTCCTTCTTCAGCTGCAAGGGCACACATCGCCATTACACAGAATGCTTTACTTGCGTAAGCAACCTGGAAGCCCAATCCGGAAGCACGGAATGCTTCCATGTATTCTCTGCAACGCTCGCGAACCAATTGCTCGTCCACAACGTACAGGGGAGTTCCAAATTGTTCTTTCAGATCTGTTGCATCAACTCCGCCAATCTCCAGATGTCCTTGCGCATTTATTTTACTTGTACCATGTAAATACATAATCTGCATTCCTCACTTTTTATATACTGGAACAATTGATATTCCAATGATTTTACACCAGTATATCAAATTAGGCAGCGAGATGAATGGATTTTTCGGAAGATCATTTGTGTTTTTTACTTTTTCGCAGTTCCCCGTCCGGATCATCGGACATTTTGGTGTTGTCACGGGTTTTATTGAATGATGGACGTTTTTTATTTTCCAGCAACGGAAGCCGGAATAAAAAATTGCCCAGGGCTTTTGCATTAAACGGTATAAAAGGCCAGAGATACGAAGAATTGTACGACCGGTGAACGGTAAGCGCCAATATGAGCAATGTACAGCCCACGACCAATCCCCGGAACCTTGAATATCGCTACTGCAATGAGCAGAACTAACCTGACTAACCTGTTGGCAAGACCCAGCTCGTAACTCGGCGTAGCAAACATACCGATGGCTGCGATAGCCATATAGAGTACAACTTCATTGACAAAATATCCTGTTTTGACGGCGATATCCCCGACTAGAATTGCCGCGATCAAGCCCATGGCCGATGCCAGAGGTGTAGGCGTATGAACCGCTGCCATCCGTAATAAATCGACGCCCAGTTCGATCAGTAGAAACTGTAGAATCAGCGGTAACTTTACATTTTCCTGCGGACCAATGAAGTCAAGTCCCATCGGTTTAATCGAAGGGTCAATAACCATGAGAAGCCATAGTGGTAGCAAAAATAACGATATGAGAATCCCTGCAAAACGCACCCACCGTAAATACGTCCCCATCAATGCCGTTTGTCTGTTCTCCTCCGCATGTTCACACAGATCGAAGAAGGTCGTAGGCAAAATCATCACACTCGGGGAAGTGTCTACAAAAATGACAACTCGTCCTTCCAGCAAATGGGAAGCTGTAACATCCGGTCGTTCCGAATAACGAACGAGTGGGAACGGATTCCAACCCTTGTTGATAATCGCTTCTTCCAGCTGCTTGTCGGCTGCGGGAATACCATCGATATCCACTCGCTGTATTTTTTCACGAACGGAATCTACCTGCACTTTATCCACAATATCGTCAATGTACACCACGCAGACGTCGGTTTGTGTTCTCCGCCCCACCTGCATGATCTCAAATTTCAGTCCTGGGTCGCGTATTCTTCGACGGACCAAGGTTACATTGGTCAGGAGTGTTTCGGTAAAGCCGTCTCTGGAACCGCGGACGACCCTTTCCAATGAAGGTTCTTCCGGTGAACGAACCGGATAACTCCGGGTATCCATAATTAAGACCGAGCGGTCCCCTTCAACGAACATTGCACTCATACCAGTAAGAACCTTGTTGATGACCGCACTCATCTTCTCGACTTTTTCCACCTGAATATGGGGAATGTAACATTCAAAATAGGATTTGAGTGCATGTCCGGAGACGTCATCCGGCGTGAGATAGGTCAGTCTTTTCAACACTTCAAGCAAAATCTCATCCTTGGCGAAGCCCGTGATCATCAGCAATCCAACGTGCTTGCCACCCAGGACCATTTCCCTCATATTCACGTCGAACGATTCTCCAAGCCCCAATACCTGTTGCAGCGTATATTTGTTCTCACTCATTCGTGGGGAGATGTCATCGTTTTCCTGCCAATATTGTACGGATTCCTCAATGCTGTCGGACATCTCATTTTGTTTTTTCTTATTGTACGCTTTCTCCTCTTCTTCCTTTTGAATCTCATAAGCAGACTTGTGTAACATCTCTTCCGTTATACCTTCACTATTTTCCTGGCCTGTGTGCTCCGTTCGTTCATCCATCTTCCCATCCTCCTATGGCCACGAGTTACCGCTGATATATAAAAAAATCAAACAGGGAACCTGTCATTTTGCCCAAAATCATGGCGAGCAGTAATCCAAACAAATAAGGTTTCATGCCCAATCGTTTGGCTAATACGGGCAGTACATTGAGTACCTCAGTGAGCGCCGCGGCCAGCAGACCGATGAACACGCCACAGAACAAACCAACAATCGGGCTGAGCAGCAGCACCCCATGCATTTTCCAGTGCCAGAAGTCCGCCACCGTCCCGAGCAGTGAACCACCTATTAGCGCCCCTTCGTACCAGTGAGTCTTGTCATACGATTGCGTAAGTTGGGCCAACCTGGGAATCATATCGAGCACCAGAATGAGCGCAATTACGCCGCTCCCTACGGCAATTCCCCCTGCAATACCCAATACAATGCTGATTGCTCCATTAAGAACGCTCATCCGCATTCATCTCCCTGCGTTCCTGCTCGTGCATCCGTTCGCTCTCTTCAATCACCACATATTTATCTACATTTTGCTGGTATAGGAACATCTCCACTTCCAGCGGGGTAGGTTCTTCATTCCACTTTTTCTTGAACAAATGATTAAAAAATACTGCCATTCCGAATCCAATGCCAATGGAATACGCCACTTGGAACAGATAGGGATGTTCGTCCCGATGCCCAGTAAGCATCTCCACAATTCGAATCTGTACTTCCTGCATGTTCACATCGGCATGAAAATTCATGATGGTTAAGGCTGAACCAAAGAACAGCAGCAGCCAAACCAGAATGAACAGGGACTTGGAAGGTTGACCATTTCCCGCAATGACTTCAACCAACGTATGACCTGATCCCATCAGTTCCACACTTACCTCTGGCAAGATGTTCCGAATTCGGGGAATAATCTGCAATATATCAATGAGGATCAGATTGCCATCCTCCGGTCCAGGGCGCAGCAGTTCAAGCTCCAGTAGCCTGCTCTCCTGGTCTTCAGAAGAGGTCAGTACATGTGCAATGTCTCCAAGCTTGACTGCTCTGCCCCTCTGGATGCGAATACGGCTGCGCAGACGAATATAGACCATTGGAGTGGGTGTCTGGGACATCCATAGCACTCCTTTACTGCGTAATTTAGGTTAGTATTTGAAGAATGTGCAAATTTATTACAAACTGGTTGGAAAAAAGGTGGAAGGCTGAGTTGACGCTGCGGGATGGATCGGTCATTGATCGCTGTTGCTCGGGGGGGGAGGATACACGCAGACACTCCGACGGCAGACCAACCTTCTGATCGCTGTTGTCTCCAAATTCTTTTGATTGATTTCTAAGTGTTAGAAATTTGGAGACAAAGGCGAACGCTTCGCTTCTTCAGGTCTAATCTGCCGCCTGCGTTGCTTGTGTATCCTTAGACGAACCCTCACGCTTCGCTCCTTTTGACCGATTCCATCCCTCCGCTACCCCTCGTCCTCCCATTTCCAAACGTTTGAAATAAATATGCTGGGGGAGTAGGCAGGAAGGGAATTGAAAGAAGAGCTTTTTGGGGTTATTTTGCTCAAAATTCTATGACTCTTGAAGTTATCTTCTGGAGCCGTCTAGACTACAGCTGTGTAGAAATTTTGAAGACAAATGTGCACGCTTCGCTTCTTCAGGTCCTAATCTGCCGCCTGTGTTGCTGTGTATCCTTAGATGAGCCCTCACGCTTCTCTCCTTTTGACCGATTCCATCCCTTCGCTACCCATCGTCCTCCCGTTTCCAAACGTTTGTAATAAATATGCTGGGGAGGTGGCAGGAAGGGAATTGAAAGATGAGCTTTATGGGGTTATTTTTCTCACAATTCTATGACTTTTGAGGTTATCTCTGCATGCGTCTTAGAATACAGTTGTGTAGAAATTTGGTGACAAAGGTGAAGGCTTCGCTTCTTCAGGTCTAAACTGCCGCCTGCGTTGCTTGTGTATCATTAGGCAAGCCCTCACCCTATGCTTCTTGTGACCGGGTTGAAGCGTAACGGAGTGTGAAGCATTATTTTACATATCAAAAAAGTCGCCGTATGGGCGACTCTTCGGTATTGGTGGATAGGCTCACGAATCATGAACAATATCTCAAAAATTATGTTCTTTGTCTCTTTTGTTCAATTCCCTTCTAAATCGTAAAGGGGTTGAATTCATTGTTTTGCGGAATTGGTTAATGTAATAACTCGTACTGTTAAAACCGACCTCATAGGCAATTTCGGTGATGCTACGCTTGGAGGATTGCAATAGTTCAATGCTTCTTTGGATGCGGTACTCTATCACATATTGCATGGGTGTGGTTTTCAGGATTTGCTTGAAATAACGGCAGGTCTCTGATCGACTTAACTGTCCCGCCTTTGCAATATCTTCAAGCTTAATTGGATCGGCATAATTGAGATTAATCCATTGCAACATGTCTTTCATTCGGTTGTTTCTGCTCATCTCTGATGGATCATGTTCAAGAGAATATCCGTTCATAATCAGCAGTTTCCACATATTAAGCACCGCCGAAGCAATATTCACTTCGTAAAAAGGAACTTGGTGCACCAGCTCCTTTCTAATCCTTGCAATAGCATCCAAGATCTGTTCTCCCCAAGCGTTAGCTCTTTCGATATACAGAAAAGGCAAATTAGTTGCTGTTACATATGGATGTACGTACTTTATATACAAATCCGAAGGCATGATAACATGTGGGGACAAATTCAGACATAAATAAATGCAGTTCTCGCTCACACCGTGATCTTCGGCCATATGCATTATTCCACTGTTGATAAAAATCCCGTCACCTTTGGACAAAATCATCTTTTGATCGTTGATATGAAACAACGCCGTACCCTGAAGAACGTCAACAAACTGCAATTCATTATGCCAGTGGAGAGGAATATGTCCGTGAACATTTTGAACAATGGTTGTCTCATAACAGGCTATAGATAAGGTATCGGTACGGTGTTGCGTCATTTCTTTCAAATGTTGATCAATGATAAATTCGATTTTCTGCATGGCCCTCATCTCAATATAGTTATATTTTTAAGTGTAATATTGATATAAATGTACCGGATTTCTCCTTAATATAACACTATTCTTATATTTAAGGTGAGGCGAACAAGAATGACAACTTCTGCAAAATCCAAAATTTCAGGCATCGTACTCGTTCTGACGGGGGCCATCTGCTGGGGCATTGGGGGGACGGTATCTCAAAAACTCTTTCAACTGGATGGAATTGAGGTCAATTGGTATGTCACTGTACGCTTGTTGATTGCTGGGTTACTATTACTGGTTATTCAATCGTTTACAAATGGACAATTTCAGATTTTTAATGTGTGGAGAAATAAAAAAACTACTAGGCAGATGATCATTTTCGGATTGGTGGGCATGCTTGCCGTCCAGTATACGTACATGGCATCCATTAAACACGGCAATTCAGCGGTGGCTACACTCCTGCAGTACCTGTCCCCTGTCATGATCATGATTTACATCGCACTCCGTAAGCAGTCTGTCCTCACACGCAATGACCTTGCATGCGCCGTTCTGGCTCTCAGTGGGTGTTTTCTCCTGCTGACGAATGGCTCGCTTACGCGGTTATCTGTCTCCTCACTCGCAGTGATATGGGGACTGTTATCTGGGGTTTCAGCTGCATTTTATACGCTGTATGCCGTGCAACTGATTAAAAAGTTCGATTCACTTGTTGTGGTCGGCTGGGCTATGATCATCGGTGGTTTGGGAATGAGTTTTATTCACCCGCCCTGGAAAATGAATTTTGCTAACATCACGCTCGAAACTTACGGTTATTTGATATTTACGATCCTTTTTGGAACCATGATTGCTTTTTGGTTTTATATTGCGAGTCTCAAAAGTCTTACACCCAAGGAAACCAGCCTGCTCGGGAGCGCAGAGCCGCTTGCTGCTGTTGGAACAACCGTCGTATGGCTCCATGAACCTTTTGGCTTCTATCAATGGATTGGTATGGTATGTATTCTTGGCATGATGCTGGTCATGCAGTCCAATCGTTCGGAATCTCCCCGTATTAACAACAAATAACCTCCCTCGCCATAATGCGCGATAGAAGGTTGTTAGTTGTCGTATATTGGTGTATATGCACCAATATTGTTGTTGCAATCCCAGAATCACTGCGCGATCTGGTCGCGGATGGATTGCAGTATTTTTTTCTCCAGACGTGATACCTGTACCTGAGATATTCCCAGCCTGCTGGCAACCTCGGACTGGGTCTGATCCCGGTAATACCGAAGATAAACGATTAACCGCTCCCGCTCACTGAGACCACCGATGGCTTCGTTTAGCGCCAGTTTGTCAAACCATCGTTCCTGAGACTCGTCGGCAATCTGATCCATTAACGTAATGGGATCACCGTCATTCTCAAATACCGTCTCATGGATGGAGGTCGGTGGTTTGTTCGCTTCCTGGGCAAATACGACTTCCTCCGGGGTTACCCCCAGCTCTGCGGCAACTTCCTTAATCGTTGGTAAACGATCCAGATGTTTGGACAGTTCGTCCCTTTTTTTGCGGACTTTATTCGCCATCTCTTTCAGTGAACGGCTGACCTTCAGAGTACCGTCATCCCGCAGGAATCGCTGGATTTCTCCGATGATCATCGGCACCGCGTAGGTCGAGAACTTCACGTCATAACTGAGATCGAATTTGTCCACTGACTTGAGCAGACCGATACAACCAATCTGGAATAGATCTTCCGGATCATATCCCCTGTTCATAAAACGCTGTACGACGGACCAGACGAGTCTGATGTTGCAGTTCACCAGCGTATCCCGTGAGACATGGTCACCCGACTGACTGAGCGCAATCAGCCGTTTGACCTCGGCATCGTCCAAATAGGTCTGTGAAGATGGTTTCACTTCAGCATCCATAAGAACACCAACCCCTAATTATACAATGCTTTCTTGGATTCAATCCTTTTTTTCATCTTGATGGAGGTGCCTCTGCCGGGCTCACTGCTGACTTCGAATTCATCCATAAAGTTTTCCATAATGGTGAAGCCCATGCCCGACCGCTCAAGTTCGGGTTTGGACGTATATAGCGGCTGCTTGGCCAGTTCAAGATCTTCGATTCCTTCACCGCGGTCTTCCACAATAATAGTGATCATGTCTTCCCGAATCTCGGCCTGGATGGACACCACACCCTCGGAGTTGTTGTTGTATCCGTGGATGATGCTGTTGGTCACGGCTTCCGAAATGACCGTCTTCAGGTCACTGAGCTCGTCCATCGTTGGATCAAGCTGGGAGATAAATGCAGCAACGGTTACCCGTGCAAACGATTCATTCTCTGACTTGGCCGCGAATTGCAGATTCATGAAATTTGTCCCTGTTCCTTCATTCATGAGACGACCTCCAGACCTGAGAGAGCAGTTCCCTCATTTTCGTATATCGGCATAATCTTGAACAGACCCGACATTTCCAGCAAACGGTACACTGGCGAATTGACGTCACAGACCACCATCTTGCCGCCTTTATTCTTAATGAGCTTGTATCTTCCCAAAATGACACCCAGACCTGAACTGTCCATAAATTGCAGATCTTTCAGGCTGAGTACGAGATGCTCGCTTTGTCTCCGCTGGATGGCTTCATCCATCTGCATCCGTACCATGTCAGCTGTATGGTGATCCAGCTCCCCGGATAATCGTACAATCAGAATCCCGCGATGGTGTTCCATTTCCACATGCAAGTTCACGTTTGCTCACTCTCCTCCCTGTCTTAGAACAAGGATTTCTACGCTTCCGAGGGCTTTTCCTGCCCCCCGACAAAACTAGAAGAAAACCCCTATTTAACTACAAAATATGTTCGAAGGATGCGTGCAACTCGCAGAAATCGCCGTTTAGTCAAACAGGTTGGACGTTGTCCGCTTGAACAGCTTCCACCAGCCAGCCTTATTCACATCCTGCGGAGCCTGAATGTCGAACTCCTTAATCACGTCATTGCCCTGGTAAACCACAAGTTTTCCTATACTTTGCCCGGCTTTGATCGGAGCTTTCAATTCTTTGGCAACCAGCAATTCATGCCGGATGTCATTGGATTTGGCTCCTTTGCGCATCAGCACACTATAATTTTTGCGTGGCATTCAGAGGCAATTCGGCAACTTCGCCTTTTTCGATCTTCAGACTGCC
This sequence comes from Paenibacillus sp. W2I17, assembly GCF_030815985.1. Taxonomy (NCBI): domain Bacteria; kingdom Bacillati; phylum Bacillota; class Bacilli; order Caryophanales; family Paenibacillaceae; genus Paenibacillus; species Paenibacillus sp. W2I17. The sequence continues at coordinate 68,444 of NZ_JAUSXM010000001.1, read as the reverse complement.
CAGCAGATCCCCTGCCTTGTAGAGTGCCTTCATCGTATATTGGCTAAAGGCATAGTCAAACATCGAAGACACTTCGCTGTTCCGTGTTTTGGTATTTGGTTCACCGAGTACCACGGAAACGACACGCAGTCCATCTTTGGACGCTGTTGCGGACAAGCAGAATTTCGCTTCGGATGTGTAACCTGTTTTCAAACCGTCTGCCCCTTGATAAAAACGAACCAGCTTGTTTGTGTTCACCAGCCAGAATGGCTTTTCAGTATCTTTGCGAAGGTAATCCTGATATGCACCGGTGTACTTCGTAATCCCGGAATGTTTCAGCAGTTCACGGCTCATGACGGCAATGTCATGGGCGGAAGAATAATGATTATCGACCGGCAGGCCGTTACAGTTGGCAAAATGAGTATCCTTCATGCCAAGCTCCTTCGCACGCTCATTCATCAGTTGTACAAACGCTTCTTCCGAGCCAGCAATCTTCTCGGCCATAGCGACCGAGGCATCATTGCCTGAAGCCATCGCGATCCCTTTTAACATATCATCAACTGTCATTTCTTCCCCGGGCTCCAGAAAGATCTGCGAACCGCCCATCGAAGCTGCATATTCGCTCGCTCTTACTTTGTCTGTCAGCTTCAGCTTGCCTGAGTCGATCGCTTCGATCGTAAGCAGCATGGTCATAATTTTCGTAATGCTCGCCGGAGGCAGCTGATCATGACTGTTTTTCTCATAAATGACCGTTCCCGTGTCTGCATCCATTAAGATCGCAGAGCGCGCCGACGGGGCTAAATCAGCGGCTCCCGCTCCCTTTGGTGTTTCTTCAGCCAATGCCGTTGATGCCATAAGGGACAGCAGGATACAAAGGGTCATGAACGATGCCATTATTCTTTTCTTCACTAGGTTACCTCCTCAAATGACTTGCTTACTGCATGTTCCATGCATGTACTGCTAATCATTGTCGGCCCGTTTCCAGTAAATTATTCCATGTAAAGCATGATTTCCCGAACTTTTATTGAAAATGTGATCAAAGCCAAAAAAACGCACTGCACTCAACGAATGAGTAACCGTACGTTTAACATAACAAAAAAAGGTTACCCCCGATGATTTCTCATCCAAAGAGGTAACCTAATCTACTCAAATCTTGCTTACATTTGTGGAATAACCGCCAATACCAGCGCCAGGAACGACTCACGCACACGTTCCGTCGTTTCCATCACCTCATCATGTGACAGCGGCTGATCCAGAATTCCGGCAGCCATGTTGCTGATACAGGAAATACCGAGTACTTCCAGGCCTGCGTGGCGTGCGACGATCACTTCAGATACAGTGGACATGCCCACTGCGTCTGCGCCCAATGTACGCAGCATTCTGATCTCTGCCGGTGTCTCGTAGTTCGGACCAAGCATACCTGCGTATACCCCTTCACGTACGTTAAAACCTTGTGATGCAGCCGTATCCTTCGCCAGCGCACGCAAACGGCGGCTGTATGCTTCGGAAAGATCCGGGAAACGTACGCCCAGTGCGGCGTCATTTGGTCCGATCAGTGGATTTTTGCCTGTGAGATTTAAATGATCCGAGATCAGCATCAAGTCTCCAGCTTCATACGACGTATTCACGCCGCCCGCAGCATTGGTTACAAGCAGGCTACTTACACCCAGTTCTTTCATGACCCGTACCGGGAAAGCTGTCAATTCCGGACCATATCCTTCGTACATATGGAAACGGCCTTTCATCATCACGACTGGACGACCTTTAATGGTTCCTACCAATAGTTCACCTTCATGTCCTTCTACTGTGGACACCGGAAAATGTGGAATATCCTGATAAGCGATACTTACGCCATCTTCAATCAGTTCTGCCAGTACGCCAAGACCCGAACCCAAAATCAAACCGACTTCCGGCTTGATGGAGCTTTTGCTTTGAATATAAGATGCTGCTTCCGAAATCATTTGTTGGTTTAATGCTGTCATGCGATGTATGTTCCTCCTTGAGTTGAAACGATCCGTCTTATGTATAACGGCGTTTGGATGTATTCAATTTATTTTATCCTAAATCGGCCCAATGTTCCGCATTTATTTGTGAAGGCCATGCGTCAAAATCTATCTTGCCCTCGGATGATGGGTTTCATAGATTTCTTTCATGGTTTTGCGACCATGATTGCCATATTGTTGCCCAGGCTGCTCCACGTGACCCAGCATGTCTTGAACCGCACGTGTATCCGCCCCATTGGCAATAAGGTGTGCTGCAAACGAATGACGCAGCGTATGCGGCGTAATTTCTTCCGAGATTCCTGCGTCCACCGCCGCTTTTTTGAGCAGCTTCCAGAAACCCTGCCGGGTTAAACGTCTACCAGATACATTCACGAATAGTGCCTGCTCGTCCGAATCGGTTTTGAGCAACTTATTGCGGAATTCCTCCACATATACACTTGCCCAATGTGCTGCTGGTGCACCCATGGGAAGGATACGTTCCTTGCCCGCCCCACCGCATCGTATAAAGCGCATGCCTGGCTGTACATCCCGAATGTCAAGGGCAATCAGTTCCGAGACCCTAATGCCTGTAGCATATAACAGTTCAAGCATCGCTCGATCTCTCACACCCTGCGGTGAACGAATATCAGGCGCTGTCAGCAGTTGTTCGATCTCCTGGATACTTAACACCTGTGGTGGCGTCTTGTCCGCCTTGGGAGCTTCCACATCAAACGTAGGGTCCTGTATAATATCACCCCGCCGCATCAAAAAATGAAAGTAGGAGCGCAGAGATACGATGCTGCGGGCAATGGTTGCATTGGCACGTCCTGCCTGTTTGAGCTGACCTGCAAACAGGACGACATGTGTGCGTCTGACCTGATCGGCTTCGCGTATGCCATATTCCTTATCTGCAAATTCAATGAACTTGTCCACGTCTCGGAGATACGATTCAAGCGTGCTGCTCGACATCCCTTTATCATCTTCCAAGTATAAGGCATAGGCATGTATCGTCTGTTTCATGTACAACGCTCCTCAACTGACAGATCTGCCGCTCTGGCAGACTGCTCCCGTATTTGCATCCCTGGCTGTTCGAAGCTACTCCCCGTACCAATAGAACAAACGGAGACGCTCTGCCATCGTAGGATGTCCTTCTCCATTACCAGGCCAATCCGTTTCCTGAAATACTTTGATTGCATTGCCAGTTGGCATCTGATACTGATCCACAGGTGAGATCCAGCCATTAAACAGATCCAGAACATGATAGAACAGATAAACTAATGCAGCAAAAACTATGATAAATCGAATAAAACGGAGCCCTCTCCGCACTGATATAATCATGGGCGCGTCCCCTCCTGATTCGAATCCGGTAATGTCCTTGAATCAGGGTATGTCCATAAACACAGGTTTATGCCATTCGGGGGAAACTCCAGATCATGTCCGGTGCCAAAAAAGCTCTCCCGTCAAAACCGCCGGTGAGAGCTTGAAGATATGCTATGTTATTCTTCATCTTTGGGTTTCTGTTCATTTTTAGCTTTGCAACGATAACAAATTCCATGAAAGTCCAGTCGGTGATCTACTACCGAAAAGTTGAATTCCCGCTCCAAACGCTCTTCAAGCGGTCCAAGCCAGTCTTCACGTATTTCATCCATACTTCCGCATTGAACACAGATTAAGTGATGATGGTGATGCTTGGATGTATCTCCGCGCAGATCATAACGCGCTACACCGTCGCCGAAGTTGATTTTCTCTACAACATGCAGCTCACTCAGCAGTTCGAGGGTACGGTACACGGTTGCCAGACCGATTTCGGGAGCCTTTTCTTTAACGAGCATGAATACGTCTTCTGCGCTCAGATGATCTTCTTCATTCTCAAGAAGTACTCTTAAGGTGGCTTCCCGCTGGGGCGTTAATTTATATCCTTGGGACTGTAGTTGCTGCTTAATTTTATCAATCCGTGCTTCCATTTTCTCCCTCCCCCTAGGAAATCACTGCACACTGCAACTTAACCCACTCTTTTCATTATAGGGGGAGTGCGTAATTAAAGTCAACATTTTACACTATACGATGCACGTTAGGCCGGTAGTAGCATTGGCGTGACCCAGCGCATCATTGCAGGTGTAACCCATGTTTCAAAAGACGCCACGCCGAGAAGCAATGCAGCCATGACCAAAGTTAACACTATATATGAAGCAAAAGGCCTTTGTCGACCAGGTGTTCGCTGCATCAAAACACGATTGCGAATGATGTACAACGAGAACGTCATCGCCGCCACACTGCAGATCAGAAGGATCGGAATGACAAATAGATTATGCGGTGCCACGGACACCAGTGCAAACAGCAGCCCTTTCCAGGAATACTGTCCAACAAGGTACCCCACTGTGAATCCAATGAGCACACCTTTCAAAAAATCCAGAACCAGTATACCGGGTAGTCCAACAACGGATAAACCCAGAATAAAGATCAGACCTACCCATTTCAGATGAAGCATGGCAATGTCCCAATATGCCCCGGTCTCTGTCACCTGTGCACTGTGCTGCACGGTCATGAAGAAATTGCCCAGATAACCCTCCAGATCCTGACGTTGCTCAAGAGACAATGCGTTCACCATGAGCGCGCCAAAAATGACACCGACCAGAAACAAGACAGCCACGAATACATATAACGAAGTCTGACCTTTAAATGTAAAGTAGGAAGAGCGCATACAGGTACGAGTCCCCTTTCCGGTATCATGCTGCAAGGATTCTCAGTTACATCCTCATAGTCATTCTTATGAACCGGAATGCACCCGTATGACTTCTTGTCCAGATTGGCTCTACGTGAAGTGAAGCTTTATCAGTTGAACCTAGGAGTATTTACACGGGTCACTACGATGACAGAACAACCTTTCGATCGCTGTTTTCCCCAGATTTTTTTCATTCCTTTTTAAAGGGGAAATCCGGGGATAAAGGCGAAGCATATGCTTCCGATGCAGCTTTCTTTCAGAAAGCTTTTAGCTCCGCTTCTTCAAGTTCTTTCTGTCCCCTCCGTTTTGTGTAAATGTTTAGTTCAATTTATCTAATCCGAAGCTTTTTCCTGAACAGCAACCTTTCCGTACGTGCCGCCACCTCCGGAGGACAGCTCCAGTTGTCCGTTCCGTGCAGCCACAATTAAGCCTGCTAGCACAGGTCCAACAACCGTAGCAAGCTCTTCCTCACGCGTGCGATGAAGTACGTTCATTTCTGTACCAAAATGGTCCAGTAGCTGCCGCAGTTTGGCTTTGCCAAGTCCGGGGATGAACTCCAGTGGTACCTGATAATGATAGGCCGGTCTGTTTGCAGGAACATGAGGACTCTCCCGATCAGAGATTGCCAGAATGCGATCCAGCACCCCCTGAACCAGCTTCAGACTGCCACAGTGCGGACAACGCTCTGCTGACATCGCCTGCTCGTCCATTATGCTGCCACATGCGGCACAGTAAGTACGGTGGTATTTGCCCAGCCTTGGATTCAGTCCATAATTGGCAGCAATTTTCCTGCCGGCTTCTCCTTGAAGTGCCATGCGGAATTCATCAAAAGAAGGGGAAGCCACTTGCAGTTCGTTATACTCCCGTCCAATCTTACCGAGTGAATGAGCATCCGAATTGGTCAGAAACGGTACATGATCCAACTCCCGAATATAACTGGCCATGGATGAATCAGAGCTTAACCCCAACTCGACAGCATCCACGAGACGGGTATCCAGTACATCGCCCATACGGGACGCAGTACTGCCATAGATGCCTTTATGCGGTGTAAATACATGTGCAGGCACAATAAGCCCACCACGTGCCTTAATCTCGCCTTGCATCTCTAGAGCGGGCACGTAGACACGCTGAGAACTGAGATTCACATTTTTCATATAACGTTTCATCCAGTCCGTGAAGGACTTCATTGTTTTCAGATCACGGAAGTACGCCAGCATATGGAACTCACGCATTCCAGGCTCGCGCAGCTCAATCTCTGTACCCAACAGAATGGTGGTGTCCTGGTAGGCAATACCGCCGCCCTCAATCTCGGACATGGTACCACTCTCCAGCAATTGCTCAATATCCTTCTGTACAACCGGAGAATGACAATCAATAACACCAAGCAAATGAATTCCTTTACGTTCCGAAGCTTCCCGAGCAATATTCTCAAATGTCAGATCACGACTGCCACTGATTTTAACGGCCTCACCGCGAGAGGTTCGTCCGATGTGAATATGCAGGTCTGTGTAACAGGGCTCCCACATCGTGGACGTTTTCAGTTGGTCTTGCATGCCTAGAACCGTCCTGTCGTTCTGTAAAGGTCCCACGCGTACACGGCCATCATCGTTTTGGCATCGCTAATCCGGTTCTCGTCCATGAGAGCGTAAGCTTCCTCCAGTGTGATCTCGGATACTTCAAGGAATTCATCTTCGTCCAGCGCCATGTCCCCTGCTTCAAGCTCTTCTGCGATGTAGAGATGAATGATTTCATCTGCGAACCCCCGGTGAAGTATAGAACGACCGCAAATGACGTAGCGACTTGGCCACATATCCCGTCTCTTCTCGCAATTCACGTGCTGCTGCAACCTCTGGTTCTTCACCCGGGTCCAGTTTCCCCGCAGGAATCTCTACTTCGGTGCGTCCCATTGCCTGACGATACTGATCCACAACAAGCATGCGATCCCCATTCAGAGCAAGTACAGCTACCGCTCCAGGGTGTCGGATTATCTCACGTGTAGCCGTCTGGCCGTTTGGCAGTTTAACGGTATCGACTTGAAGTGAAATCACTTTGCCCTCGAAGATTGGCTTAGTGGATACGGTCACTTCATCCAGTTTTGGATTGGCAGGTTGCGCCGCGTGGATGGATTGGGCAGATTGGTTTGGTTTCATTTGTTCTTCAACTCCATATCGTAATTTATATATTCGGTTAATGTATATATCTCTGATTTTGGGCATATGGTGAGCGTATAGAATTCTCACAGCAAATATAAACGAATCAGGGGGACTTTCAATGAACAGTTATATGACGCCTCAATCCGTACACGTGGTAGGACAAGCCCAGCAAGTGCAGCTCATACTCAAGCAATGGTTGCGCGAGTGGGGCCCGGATGCCAAGTTAGTCGATCTGCTCGCTGGACGCAAATGAATGGGTCATTAATCCATTCACCCATTGACTCAATTTGACCCTAAATTAACGAGTCTTCTCCCTTGAAATATAACATGAATTCGCAAAAAGTCCGAATCCGTACAAACCGGGTTCGGACTTTTGTCTAAGAAGTACACGTTATTTCTTGTCAGCTGCCGTTTCCTGAATAATAGCTACGACCACCTGGGACAACTTCACAATATCTTCAGCACGAATGCGTTCTTTGGTTGTATGAATATCCTCATACCCTACCGCCAGATTCACTGTCGGAAGGTCGAATCCGTTAAAGATATTGGCATCACTGCCACCACCGGAAGCAAACGTACTTGTCTCCAGCCCAATACTGCGGATGGCACGCTGTGCAAGCTGTACAACTTCATGTTCATCATGGAAGCCAAATGCAGGGTAGAGGATCTCACTTCTGAATTCAGCTGTAGCACCGTATTTGCGACATGTCGTTTCCAACGCGTCACGCATCTGTGCAACCTGCAATTCAACTTTCTCCTGCACAATACTGCGAGCTTCTGCTTCAAGTTGTACAAAGTCACATACCACGTTGAGTGCTGATCCACCCTGGAATTTTCCAATGTTCGCTGTCGTCTCATCATCAATTCTGCCCAGTGTCATCGCTGCAATCGCTTTGGCTGCAACCTGAATGGCGCTGATCCCGTCTTCCGGGTTCACGCCCGCATGTGCGGACTTACCATAGATGCTCATTTGAATTTCAGCTCTGGCCGGTGCAGCTACACAGATCGTGCCTACAGCTCCATTAGAATCCAGCGCATAACCGAACTCGGCATCGATATCCTTTGGATTCATCGCACGTGCGCCCACAAGGCCAGACTCTTCGCCGACCGTAATGACAAATTGAATTTTACCATGTGGAATCTTGTTTTCCTGGATCACACGAATCGCTTCGAACAATGCCGCAATCCCTGCTTTGTCATCTGCTCCCAGGATCGTTGTTCCATCACTGCGGATCCAGCCATCTTCACCCAGTTCAGGCTTAATTCCCTGTCCCGGCGTCACGGTGTCCATATGACATGTGAAAAAGATCGGTGCAACCCCTTCAGTTCCTTCCGCTTCCCAGGTAATGACGAGGTTTCCGGCGCCATGTCCGGTTTGCTCCATGGTATCATCCTCATAGACATAAAGACCGAGATCTGTAAACTGTTCTTTTAACACCTTCGAGATGTTCTGTTCATTTTTCGTTTCGCTATCAATCTGCACCAGTTCCATGAACTGATCGATAACACGTTGTTGTTTAATCATAGGACTTTCCTCCCTCTCGTGGATACGGTACAATACAATTACTATGGCTTGTTTACTTTATGTTGAAAGGAGTTCTCTCATCATGCAAAAAAAGAAATGGTTCAAAATCATCATCTATCTCATGCTGATCGCCATGATCGGGTCCACCCTTTTCATAGCTCTCGAACCGTTGCTGTTCGGATAGCAACCTAAAGCCTTTCGACGAACTGTTTACAGACGTTGAAGGGCTTCTTTTTCTGTGACCCAATTAATCTCATATGGAAAAATACGATTAAAGTACGGAACAATCTCCTGCGCTACCTGCTCCACCGCATAGGACTTGCCCGTTATATCCTCCAGTGAGGTAACGCCATACTGCTCAATCCCACAAGGAACAATCCCCTGAAAACCTGCATGTTGAATGCCTGAGCTGATGTTAAAAGCAAACCCGTGACTGGTCACAAAACCGCGGCGGTGTTTGCAACGATTAAACTTGATGCCGATTGCAGCAATCTTCATATCGCCAACCCACACACCCGTGTAACCCTCTTTGCGTCCGGCTTCGATGCCCTGGTCTGCGAGATAATCCATAAGTACCTGCTCAAGTTTCCGTAAATAGCCGTGCAGATCCAGGTCTTCATCCCGACCAAGAATCAATAACGGGTAACCTACCAACTGGCCCGGGCCATGATAAGTAATATCACCGCCGCGGTCAATTTGAAACAAAGAAATCCCTTGCTCACGCAACTCTTCCGGACTGAGAAGCAGATGCTCCGGATGATTTTGTGAGCCGATCGTATACGTTGGCGGGTGTTGTAAAAGCAGCATCTGCTCCGCTCCCTCGCCCTCGTCCAATCGCTGCACAATCGCTTTCTGGCGGTTCCAAGCCTCTTCATAATCAAGCATTGGTATGTATGCAACATCCAGCGGCTTGCTCATGATTCCCCCACACCCTTCTGCTTCAGGTTCAGTGTACAATTGAGCACCTGTCCGTAGACAGCAGGAAAAGTGCACGGCCTCCGGCACATACACTTCCCCGACAACTATTTAATTAATACACCTTGCTCTCCATGGTATATCCTTCAAGGTTTTCTTTGACACGTTGCAAGAAACGTCCGCTGATTACACCATCCAGGATTCGGTGATCCAGCGACAGACACAGGTTAGCCATCGAACGAACAGCGATCATATCATTAATAACCACTGGTTTCTTGACAATCGACTCGAATGTAAGAATCGCTGCCTGTGGATAGTTAATGATCGGCTGGGACAGGATCGAACCAAATGAACCTGTGTTGTTCACCGTGAACGTACCACCTTGCATATGGTCCAACTTCAACGTACCTTCACGTGTTTTGCGAGCCAGTTCATCCACTTCACGGGCCAGACCTGCGATATTTCGCTGATCGGCATGTTTGATTACGGGTGTAAGTACGGAATCTTCGGTTCCTACCGCCATGGACAGGTTAATGTCCCGTTTGACGATAATTTTGTCCACTGCCCATACCGAGTTCATGATTGGGTAGTCTTTAATCGCGTTAACGACTCCCTTCATCATGAATGACAGATATGTCAGATTGATGCCTTCCTTACGCTTGAACTCATCCTTGAGTTTATTGCGCAGCATCACAAGATTTGTTACGTCCACTTCGATCATTGTCCATGCATGCGGAATTTCCGATACGCTTTGACGCATATTCCGGGCAATGGCATTACGCACAGGGGTAACATCGATGAAATACTCTGATCTTCCCTGGCCGCCACCTTCCACTTCGATCTGCGGAATTTTCGGGCTTTCGGTTAGATGAATGCCTGAATGTCTCACAGGAACACCTGCATCGGACGCTGAGATCGCTTCTCCAGCGGTTAAACCCATTTCTCCATTTCCACGATTCACTCCGCTGAATGGAGAAGCTGACGGCACACCAGAAGGTGCATGCTGTACTGCAGGAGATGATGCTTGTGCAGACGATCCAGCCGCGTTACCTCCTTGTGCAACAAATGTCAGCACATCTTTGCGGGTAATGCGCCCACCGGCACCGGTGCCCTGGATGCTTTGCAAGTTCAAGCCATGCTCTGCTGCCAGGGATTGCACTGCCGGGGAATACCGATTGCGCATCGGCTGGTTAGGGTCATGTGCTGCTGTATTTGAGGCAGGAACAGGAGTGTTGCTGGCATTATGTTGCACTTGCTCCTGTTGCTGCGATACTTGTGTTACTTGCTCAGCCGCTTCTTCGTCGGAAGCAGCGACCTGCATGCGGCAGATTGCTTCACCAACAGCAATCGTTGTGCCCTCTTCCACCAAAAGGTCACCCATAATTCCATCCACAGTGGATGGAATCTCGGCATTGACTTTATCGGTAATTACTTCACAGATCGGCTCGTACTGTTCCACACGGTCGCCCGGTTTTTTCAACCATTTGCCTATGGTAGCCGAGACCAGCGATTCCGCCAATTGCGGCATAATGACCTCGATCCATTTCATACGTTCAGCCATTTGATTATCACTCCAAACTTTACTTTTAAACGATCCAAAAAACGAAATTAAAACTCGGCCAGTGTACGCATTGCTGCTTTGGCTTTGTCTTTGCTCAGCATGTAGAATTTCTCCAATGTTGGGCTAATTGGCATGGCCGGCACATCAGGTCCGCAGAGACGCTGAATCGGTGCATCCAGTTCAAATAGACATTCCTCACTAATAATAGCTGCAACTTCGGCGCCTACACCACCGGTTTTGTTATCTTCGTGTACGATCAGCACTTTGCCTGTCAGACGAGCGGAAGCAATAATCGCTTCACGATCCAACGGTTGCAATGTGCGCAGATCGAGAACATGTGCTGTAATGCCTTCTTCACGCTCCAGCTCCTCAGCAGCCTGCATGACAAAATGCAATGGCTGACTGTAACCGATCACCGTAATATCCGCACCCTCACGAAGTACATTGGCTTTACCAATCGGAACGATGTAATCATCTTCAGGCACATCTTCCTTGATAAGTTTGTAGCATTTTTTATTTTCAAAAAAGAGTACCGGGTCTGGGTCGCGAATAGCGGCCTTGAGCAGTCCCTTAGCATCGTATGCCGAGTAGGGAGCTATAATTTTCAGACCAGGTGTACCAAAGAAAATCGACTCCGGACATTGGGAGTGATACAACCCACCGAAGATTCCGCCACCAATCGGCGCGCGGATAACAATCGGACAGCTCCAGTCATTGTTGGAACGATAGCGGATCTTCGCCGCTTCACTAATGATCTGGTTGGTTGCCGGCAGCATGAAGTCCGAATATTGCATTTCGGCAATCGGCTTCATGCCATACATCGCTGCACCAATGGCAACACCTGCAATAGCGGATTCAGACAAAGGTGTGTCCATCACTCGCATTTCGCCAAACTGATCTTGCAGCCCTTTAGTTGTGGTAAACACACCACCTTTGAGACCTACGTCTTCACCAAGGATAAAAACATTCTCATCCCGTTCCATCTCTTCTTTCATCGCGAGACGGATTGCATCAATATATTCCATCACTGCCATACTTACCGTCCCCCTTCTTCGCTGTCCGCATAAACGTGCGTCAGAGTGTCCTCAGGTTTAGGATATGGCGCGTTGTCTGCATATTCAGTTGCTTCTTTCATTTCCATCGCAAGCTGGGAAGCCAGATCCGCATCCCGGGCTTCGTCCCAGATGCCGCAATCGATCAAGTAGTTCTTCATGCGAGGAACGCCATCTTTCTTCCAGTTCTCCTCAACTTCCTCTTTTGTCCGGTAAGCCAGATCATTATCGGAGGTGGAGTGAGGTGACAACCGATACATCATCGCTTCAATCAGTGTCGGGCCTTCTCCGGCTATGGCACGGCGACGCGCTTCCTTCACTGCAGCATATACTTCTAATGCATCGTTACCATCTACACGCAGTCCGGGGAACCCGTATCCTTGTGCTCGATCGGATATTTTGCCGCTCAACTGTTTGTGAATCGGTACCGAAATTGCATATTGATTGTTCTCACACATAATAATGACAGGCAATTTATGCACACCTGCAAAGTTGGCTCCCTCGTGGAAGTCACCCTGATTGCTTGATCCTTCGCCAAACGTAACAAAAGAAACAAATTTTTGCTTCTTCATTTTGGCAGCCAGCGCAAATCCAACAGCGTGCGGAACCTGTGTTGTAACCGGGCTGGAACCCGTCACAATCCGTAGCTTTTTGTGACCGAAGTGACCCGGCATTTGCCGACCGCCACTATTCGGATCTTCTGCCTTCGCAAAAGCAGACAACATCAACTCACGCGGAGTCATGCCTACGGCAAGTACAAAACCGTAATCGCGGTAATAAGGTAAATAATAATCGTGATCCCGATCCAGACCAAAAGCAGCGCCTACTTGCGCAGCTTCCTGTCCTACACCGGATACGTGAAAGTTAATTTTGCCAGCCCGTTGCAAGAGCAAGCAACGCTCGTCAAACTTGCGCGCGAGCAGCATGTATTTGTACATATCCAATACTTCACCATCGCTAAGTCCCAGCTGTTGATGCCGGTGGACCGCGTCTGCAGTACCTTGTGAACTCATATGAGGTACCTCCTTTTAATCAGAGCCTGTGCCACTCTTACTACCCGATCTTATAACCTGGTACTAAGACTTGGCTTAACCTTATTATAATCCCTTTTACCCAAAAAAGGAAAGGACCTTTCTCATAAGCTTGTTTGGCTTACATTCCAATGGCCTTTCCATCGACCGCCAACATGGCTTCACCCATAATTTCCGACAGAGAAGGGTGCGGATGAATGGTTTGTCCGACTTCCCAAGGTGTGGCATCCAGCATCTGAGCCAGAGAAGCCTCAGCGATTAATTCCGTCACATGGGTGCCAATCATATGTACCCCCAATATATCATTCGTCTTGGCATCTGCGATCACCTTCACGAATCCATCCCGACTTCCGTGAATAAGCGATTTGCCAATGGCCGAAAATGGGAACTTGCCTGTTTTAATATCATAGCCACGTTCTTTGGCTTCACGCTCGGTGAATCCGATGCTTGCTGCTTCCGGGCGTGTGTACACACAGCGCGGGATACGGTGGGATTCTACGGCATGTACCGTTTCGCCCGCCAGATGTTCGACAGCGAGAATGCCTTCATGACTTGCGGCATGTGCAAGCTGCAAACCGCCGATGCAGTCACCAATGGCGTAGATGTGACCTTCACCGGTCTGTAACTGTTTGTTCACAGCGATGAACCCACGCTCCAGTTTGATATCTGTATTTTCGAGTCCGATATTTTCGACATTAGCCTGACGTCCAACCGACACGAGCATTTTCTCCGCTCTCAGCGTTTCCTGCTTATCGTCACCAAGCTGCACATCAATCTGGATGCCCTCTTGATCCGTGTTATATGTTTCCGTTAGAACAGTGGCACCTGTCAGGAAACGAACACCTCGTTTGCCGAGCAATCGCTGCATTTCTCTGGCAACATCCTCATCCTCCGCAGGCAACACGTGAGCAGCCGCTTCTACTACTGTGATGTCTACGCCAAAGTCATTCAGCATGGATGCCCACTCCAGTCCAATCACACCCCCACCGACAATGATGAGTGAGGCAGGAAGTTCATCCATACGCAGGGCTTCGTCGCTGCTCATTATGAATTTGCCGTCCGGTTCCAGGCCCGGCAGCACACGAGGACGCGAACCAGTGGCAATGATGAGATTGGTTGGAACTACCGTATCCATCTCGCCATCTTCAAACTCCACAGCGACTGCTCCGCTCTGCGGTGAGAAGATGGATGGTCCGATGACGCGACCTTTCGCGTGTACAACCTGGATTTTATTTTTTTTCATCAAATATTGAACGCCCTGATGGAGCTGTTCGACAATTGCATCCTTGCGTGCCTGTACTTTGGGAAATACAAGTGTAGCTCCAGCTGTCTCGATACCATACGTCTCGCTCTCCTGGATCTCGGCGTATACTTCCGCACTTTTCAGCAAAGCCTTACTCGGAATACAGCCACGATGCAGACAGGTACCGCCAAGCTTGTCCTTCTCAATGATAACGACCTGTTTCCCCAGTTGTGCAGCCCGGATCGCGGCAACATATCCACCGGTCCCTCCTCCAAGAATTGCAACATCACATGTAATTGGCATCTCTCATGCTCTCCTCTATGAATCAAATTTCAATATAATTTATGATGGCTTGAATCATGGTTTAGCTTATACCCTCTATATGCCATTGTACTCTCCTTGAGCGGTCAACTCAAAGTTTGAACCAATCACACATGGACAGCCTATGCATTCCAAGCTATGATGGAATCAGGTATGATCTGTAAGCGTAACCTTTATTTAATGTCGACTTTGGCAGAAAGGGTATAATGCTCATGAATACAAGATTGGTCTTTGCGCGATTTTTGGCAATTGTTGTTCTGGTCATCCCCGGTTTAATGGCAATGAAGGGTTTTCTGATGATGAAAGATGCCCTGTTCCTATATTATGCCGAGCACGGGAACGAACTGATTTCACCAGGATTCCAGTGGCTTTCCTTTGGCGGTGGACTTGTCCTTTTTGCCGCAGGTATGAGTTTTCTGGGAGGCTGGATCCTGTTCCGTGACCGCAAGCGTAATTATGTAGGTCCCCGTTTCCGGTCCAAAAGTGTACCCGAAAAAGCAGAGACGCCCGGAAGGACTCCATGAGTCCGGGCTTTTTGTGCGTTTATACAACACACCGCCTACTTTACATAGACAGGATGGATCATCATGGTATCATTTCTAATCACGTTACAACGATTGCTCAAAGGCATTTTCCATGCGTTCAAAGACCCCAAGTTTCTGGCTTTGTTTGCGTTAACGGCAGCAACGTTGCTGTCAGGCACTTTATTTTACACTCGTGTTGAAGGTCTGCACTGGATCGATGCGTTATACTTCTGTGCGGTTACCCTGACTACGGTGGGACATCCTGAGTTTGTGCCAACCACCGGATTCAGCAAAGCCTTTACCGTAATCTACATGTTTGCAGGTATTGGTCTCACCTTTGCCATGATTGCCAGAATTACAGCAGGTATTCTGTTCCCTCGCAAATTAAAGACAGAAGAGGACCCGGAGTAATCTCCGGGTCATTCGTATAAGGCATCCCGCAGTTTGGTAGACATACGTGATTCTTTGGAAGAAGACTTCAAGATCGTTCTACGCAAGGTAAGGTTACTTGCCTGCAGTCTCTCCGCTTCTGCGAACAGTTCTGCAAATAACGCCTGCGTCGCTTCATCTAGAGATCCCTGTTCTTTCAGGCTTTCATATCGCTCTTGAAGTAATGTTAATGCTTCACTCATACTAAACACCTCTTTTCACAACTCCTGTTAACTAGCTGCCGTAACCAATACCTTAACAATCCATATAGTAACACAAAGCTGCGCAGATTAGTTCTGGCTCTTTCCAAAGATTTTGTGGTACTCTGTAAAGGTCGCTTTTTTTGTTGAATCCCGTATGTGAGAGGAGTAGCAGCACCGTGCAAACAGGACGTATTACCGTAATTACTGGACCCATGTTCAGTGAAAAATCCGGTGAACTCATTCGCCGTTGTCAGAAATTAATACAATTTGGCCGTAAAAAGGTTGTGGCCTACAAACCAGCCGAGGATAATCGGTTTGCCCAGGACGAGATCGTAAGCCGAATTGGTTATCAACTCCCTGCCCATTCCATTCCCCGGCAATTAACCCCGGAATCCGTAGAAATGATCTTGAACCAAACCATAGATGCTGATGTTGTTGCATTTGATGAAGTACAATTTTTCAGCAGTGCCATTATGGAACTTGTCTCGGAGTTAGCGTATTGTGGCAAACATGTCATTGTGGACGGACTTAATATGGATTACCGTGGTAAGGAATTCGGATATGTCGGTGGTTTGCTTGCCATGGCAGATGACATTGAGAAACTCTCGGCTTTCTGTGCGGTATGTGGCAGCCCGGATGCAGCCTTTACGCAACGTATCGTCAATGGGGAGCCTGTTACCTTGGGTCCTGTTGTCATGATTGGCGATTCAGAAGCTTACGAGCCACGCTGTCGTTGCTGCTTCATTCCTCCTCACAAAGTTGAATGCTCATCATAATTTCTAAAAGATCTTAGATATCTTCCAAAAAGGCCCCTTGGGGCTTTTTTTGTTATAGAGCAAACATTCGCACAAAAAAGCACCGCTTCGCAGCGATGCTTCCAGAGTCACTTCCCGCTAGTCACGGGAAACAAAATATTTGTTGGTCATGTAGTAAGCGTCACCACGCGACGTTTCCACCATTCCTTTTTTGGCATCCAAAAATACAATCTCTTTACACTTTGTACAGTACCATTTTGTGCGCTTGTATGGGGATTCCGTCACATAAGCCGTGCCACATTTACAATCAATCTTCATTAATAACTCGGTTGATTTATAAGCACTGGACAAGCGTTCCAGGTTATCCTGCTGTTGTGTAGGCATAATGGTCTGCTGATAATCCGATAAATGATTTTGAACCTTGAAGTCTGCTACCAATCCTGCATTCAATCCAAAAAACTCCTTGCCAATTTCGGTCACGAAGCGCTTCTCATTTCTGTAGCAATCCAGCCACTCAATAATCTGCTTATTAGACAGTGGAACCGTACCCTTGATACCGCTGTTTAAGGTGTAGGTCATGATGTATAAAGTATCGTCTTGTCTACCTGAGTACATTAGAATCCTCCTTCGAATACATTTGCTAATGTACTACAAAAACGCGCATAAATCAAAGAATTGTTATTTCCTGAGCGCATCTCTTCTTATTAAATGGGAAACATTCCTCGTTCATCCGCCAAAGACTTACAAGAACTGCATACACCTGAAACATTTCCCTGTGGAGCCGCATAATGCACAACCGATTTAACGTTTTTCTTGCATATGGAACAGTAGTGCCTCCTTTCCTTTTTTGGGATATAGTCCGATAGCTTAACCACGTTTTTGTTCGGTCGGAATCGTTGTAAGAAGCCCGGCCATTTCATCTCGCTTCACTCTCTCTTGTCCGTCTACTTCGTAGTCATTTTTGTGCTCTGGGCTAAAAATCATCTCGCCTTTTTTTATGTATACGATTCCAAGTTGTGCGTGCCTATCTCATAATCTATTCGACGTTTTGAGCGTTTTTCCTGTTTTTAATCTCTACACATATAAAAAAAACCGACAGAACCCGCTCTCCTTTTTTTCGGAAGAACAGTATTTTAGTCGGTTCCAGACTTATTTATAAAAAGTTCCCAGAACGTCCAGCTCTGATGAGCGCTCAATTCGAAATGGATAGATATAACCCTGATTCATTCGGGTAAATTTGCGGCTCCACAGATCCAGTCCCGATGTGAACTGATAGGCCTGATATATAAACTTGGAGCAGTAATTGCGCTCAATACTACGCAGATTGGTCTGCAAACGGTAGAATTTTACCTGCTTGTAATGGTCATGTACCCACCCGGCTGCTTTCATTCCTGCCTCATTCAATCTGGAACGGAATACAATGAAGCGATCACCTTCATAAAACCGTGTGAGATACCACTCTAATGAATCAGCAAATACAGGCCCATAAGGGTGCACATGATACACCTTGCCGTCGAGACCAATAATGCCCATATGCCCGGCGTAATACGTTGATTCCGAGCTTGGCGTGTACACAATATCCCCTGGCTCTAGCTTCAATTCGCCCAACGCGTTAATGGGCAAGTCCTGATGCAGCCGTTTGGCTGCTGAACGTTCACGCCGCCCTTCAACCAACAAGCGATGAAGCGCGCCCGCCAGTGCGAGATACATTTCAGACCATTTGATCTTTTTTTTATCAGATCGTTTGAACCACCGCTGGATGAAGGTGAAACCTCGTTGTGGCTGTGATCCCTTTTTCATACGCTGCACTCCACTCTGATCTAGTTATTGTATCTTGATGTTATTCTAATGTTTCTCAGGCTTATTATAGACATTTGGTAGTGTATATTCAATTCTGCAACCATTGTATCTGTTGAAATTATGCCTTCTTATTACCCATTTTATGCAAAAAAAGATGACTTCGGGATTAACCCGAAGTCATCTTACTCGTATCCAAATGTAAACATTTATTCTTCTACAACACCAAGGGCTTTATTTTTCTCCTTAAAGCGACTGTTATGGGAAGAAACATAAGCGACTTTTTCTGCTTCAGGGTCCATGTAAAGCTTCGCACTGTTTACCGCTAGAGCTGCATCAGTGAAAGTACCCGCAATCAGGTACAGTTTGCTGCCATAATCTACAAAATCACCTGCGGCAAAAACACCAGGAATATTGGTTTGTAATCTCTCCGTTGTAGTGACATGCCATTCGCCAAGATCAAGTCCCCAATCCCGGATTGGACCAAAGTCACTCTTCATGCCGTGGTTTACAATGACAGCATCGACTTCAAGCAGTTCAGTTTCACCTGTGTCCACGTGTGAGATGGTCACCTGTTCAATCACATCACCACTCATACTATGCAAGGTCTCTACCGCGTAAGGTGTACGGACATCTACAGAGGAGTCTCTCATACGCAGTACATTACGCTCCAACCCGCCAAAGCGGTCACGACGATGCACAACCGTAACTTGCTCTGCCAGGGCTTCCAGTTCATTCGCCCAGTCCACAGCAGAGTCGCCTCCACCCGAGATCAACACGCGTTTACCACGGAATGGCTCCAGTTCTTGCACGGTATAGTGGAGATTGCTAACCTCGTAACGGTCTGCACCTTCAAGCTCCAGCTTGGCCATTTTATATATACCATATCCGATTGCCATAATGACGGTACGTGTCCAGTGTTGCTCACCTGTTGCAGAAGTTAACAGAATTGTGCCATCAGGTTGACGCTCGAATCCTTCGATCTGTTGTTCAAATACGAGGGTTGGCTCAAAAGTTCTTGCCTGTTCTTCCAATTGTTTGATCAGATCTTCACACAGAATTGGCGTCACACCCCCGACATCCCAGATCATTTTCTCCGGATAAAAGAGCATGCGACCGCCCAATCTGTCACGTGCCTCAATCAACTTGGTCTTCATATCTCGCATGCCGCTATAAAAGGCAGAGTACATGCCCGCAGGGCCACCGCCGATAATGGTTACATCATAAAGTTCCAACTGCTGATTCATATTAAAAATACCTCCGTTAATTCGATCCAGAACATCGAGTATTTGATATCGATTCTCATTATCACTTAAATCCTAGTGTAATGGTAATCTTATCAAAATACAATGGCTAAAAAACAAACATTTCTTGTACAAAAATTCTACGAACACATCTGCTCTTTACTATTGCGCTCTTGGTGCCGCCAACAGCTTTTCAACGACAAAATCAAGTTGTTTATTAATTGAATAGATATCCGAATAATAGAAGAAATCGAAATCAATCTCAATCAGACGACCTTCTTTGATCGCAGAGATGCTGCTCCATATTGGATTATCCGTCAAGTTATCTGCCCCTTCATAGACAGAGCGAAACACATAGTCTCCGATATATTCTGGAAGGACTTCCATGGAGATCGTGGAGCCTGCCGCGTCCGAAACCACGTCGATTTTTTTCTGTACGACTTCAGGTGCTTTCATTCCCAAGTACTCATATACCGCCTGAGATCCACGGCCAAATTGTTTGCTCTCCACTATAACCATACCTTTCAAACCGCCCTCCACAATGGAGATTGTTTTGTCCAGTATGCCTGCATCTGCAAGAGTTTTTTTACTCTCTTCGACTTTGTTGTTGAGATTGGTGAGTAACGTCTCGGCTTCCTGCTCTTTGCCAAAGATACTCGCTATATCATGAAGTCTCTCTTCTGTAGTCAATTTCTCATACGGAATATATACCGTAGGTGCAATATCTTTTAATAACGTATATGTCTCTTCTGAAGGAACAATGATCAGATCCGGATCAAGATCAATGACTGCTTCAGGATTCGGTTCAAACCAGGTACCCAATGCGTTTACACCCTCTAGCTCACTCTTGTATGCAGCTCCGTCATATACATCTGAGGTAGCGATTGGCTTAACTCCAAGTGCGACGACATCCCCCTGGAGATACAATACAACAACCCGTTTTGGATTCGCTGGAACAACTACGTCACCCTTAACCGTTGAGACCGTGCGTGTTTCATTGTCTTTGTTCGTCTGGCTTCCTGTATCTGATGATACTGCCGTACTGCTGTTATTGGAACTGGCACCCGTTCCTTCGCCAGCTGTTGGTGTTGTTACTGTACCTGGAGAGCAGGCTGCGAGGAGCATCGTTATGCTCAATAATGCAACCATAATCATACTGGAACTTGTTTTTCTTCTTTTCATTGGTGTAGACCCTCCGTCTATATATTGATAATGATTCTCATAATCAATATATCCCGACTTCCATCTTCGGCCAATGGACGATTCAGAGATTACCAATGGACGATCCTCTGCTCTCGCTTCTTCTCTTATCTTTCGTTGATACTGAATCGGAGAGATCCCCACATGTTTTTTGAAGATACGACTAAAATAATACACATCCGAATAACCCACTTCTGCTGCAATTTCACTCAGCGTTGCATCAGATCGTACAAGCAGATTTCGAGCCTTGGCGATTCGAGTCTGAATTAAATAATCAATGGGACTGTAACCCGTCTGTCGTTTGAATTGCATGGATAAATGTCGGGAGCTGTAGTTGAACTGTTCAGCCAGGAAATCAAGCGTGACCTGTTCCCTATAATGGTTCTGTATATAACGAAGTGTTTGTTTCACCGGGTCAGCAAGCTCTGTTTTGATCTCCTGCTCTGCCAACTGAACCATCATTTCATGAATGAACTGGTAAAATAAACTTTTTGTATGAAGCAGATCCAGACTGCCAGATTGAATCCATGCACCCTCAAGCTCATCAAGGTAACGTAATAACCCCAGCGGACTACTCGGTGCAAATCCATATTGCAAAGAGAACGGTGCAACTTCCGGCTGTGCCAATAACCACTTTTTACGATAACTAGGAAAGGCAAGGAATGCTCTGTAATAGAGCAGCATATATTCGAAATCTTCGTTGGTTTGGATATCCAGTGAAGATCCTTTGGCCCCATGAAGCATGTAGAACCGCTCTGCCTTGTATGTTTGTCCATCCAACTGAAGCACAGCCGATCCTCGAATCGTATATATAAAACCATTTGCCGGAAGTGTGTAGGAACTCAGTTGTGCCCCTGCCTCCATAACGATTCGGCGTATATCCAGAACCTTAACAGCGGCATGATTCCAGCATTTCATCTGTTCGTCTAATTGCATCGAATACTCTCCAATCCCAACCTCACCCGGAACAAAGGCCTTACAAGGTCATCATTCTGCCACACATCCAATAACATATGCGTAGCAGAGGTTCACTAATGTACCTTTATTATAAATGATAATAATTTTCATTATCAACTGAAATTTAGAGTGGAATTGGATTTCATCTCATCAATCACTTGTTAGACTTAATTTGGTTCAGAGATCTTCGTAAACCACGCGGCCAATTCCTCTGTTTGATCCAATGTTGCAATCGGGTCAAAGTACCATGAACGATCCGGGCTCCAGATAAACACACGATCATTTTTAACGGCATCCAGTGAACTCCAGACCGGTTTCGATTTCAACTCTTCCAGGGTCAGATTGTCCGCTGTTAGAATAATGTAGTCTCCGGCAAATTCAGGAATCGCTTCTGATGAAACTTCAACCAGTTGATCCTTCATTAAGATCTCTTTTTTATCTGCAGGAGGATTCATACCAAGCGCGCTATAGACTGCCTGACCTCCCCGACCAAAATTATCTCCAAAGGCCAACGGTGCTTTATCATAGAACTGCATGACCGACACCTCGGCCTGCGGATCAATTGCCTCACCAACACGTTTCTTAGCATCTGCAATTCTTGCGTCATAATCGGCTAACCATGCCTCAGATTCTTTTTCTTTATTTAGTACTTCACCGAAATAGGCAATTTCTTCGTGGGTGTTTTTCAATTCACCATAAGGTACAACCAAGGTAGGTGCAATCTTGCTAAAGGAATCAAATAAATCAGGATTACCTGTCACAATGAGATCCGGTTCAAGTTCCAACACCTTTTCGAGAGAAATGGTTTCATATTCACCTATATTCTGCACGCCCTCAAGTGATTTGATAAAATAAGGATTTTTCAGGTTCATCTCGGGTGTACCCACAGGTTTAATCCCCAGGGCGATCAGACTTCCCAGATACAAGTCAACCACAATCCGTTTAGGTTCAGCCGGAATTGTAATATCTCCCTTCACCGTTGAGACTGTGCGGGGTACCGATGATTTGCTTTGATTCTCCGCTGTTACTGTCTTCGTGGAACTTGACGCACTTTTGCTTCCGGATGCATCCCCGCTTGAATTACTGGCAACACCTGTAGAGCAGGCACTTAGCAGTAACGTAAGACTTAGTAAAATGCTAAGCAGCATTCCCGTTCTTGTCTGTCTGTTCATATTTAATGACCCTCCATGCTTATATTGATAATGATTATCACCATCAGTATAAACATACCTTCCACTTCCACCTCTGAAAATGTCATTTCGCGCCACGCCTGATGTCAGATCAGGCCAATATAGGGGTGCTGAGGTCTTTTCTTTAAATTGCAAAGGAGAAAGACCAGTATGTTTCTTGAACATACGTCCCAAATAATATCCATCAGGATAACCGATCCCTGCTGCGATCTCATCCAATGTGGCGTCCGTTTGCAGCAACATCTCCTTGGCTTTGAACAAACGAAACTGAATCAGATAATCAATGGGACTATATCCCGTCGACTGCTTGAACTTGCGTGACAAACTTCTTGGGCTGGTACCGATCATTTCTGCCAAAACATGAAGTGTAAGTGGCTGGGTGTAGGAAGACTCTACAATTTCAATGACTTTGCTGACCTGATCCATAATACTTGGATAGCGATTGGATATACGAGGAATCTGTGATGAGATCTGCTCCACAAATGCATAGAACAAACTCTTGGTCTGAAAGTGCTGAATAGGGTTCTTTTGATCCCACAAAAAGTGCATCTCTTTCAATTGCTCATATAGAATGGTTGGCATATCGGGGGTAAAGCCATAGTTCATTTGGAAAGGATTGATACGCTCCATTAACCTTCCCAGATCATTTCTCCCTCCACTAGGCAGGTTTGCTTTGTACATCAAGTAATATAGGCGCAATCCGGATTCGCCTGCTTGAATCACCAACTTACTCCCTTTTCCCCCATGGAAAATATAAAAGCGACTCACTTCATATGTTTGATTGTCAATCGTCACTCCAGCATCACCCTGAATGGTGAGTACAAAGGTACTTGTCGGAAATTTGTATTTCATCTTTTCATATGCCTCTAATTCCATGTAACGGATATCTGTTATACTCACCGCAGCATAGTTCCAGAGGATATAATAATCATTCCACATTTTACTAACCCATCTCCGTCTACATAAATTTGTGTCTGTACTCTACTCATTTATTGATAACTATTATCAATTATTATGATGATGTACGCAATACAACCGAATGTAACTGAATCCAATCAGACGAAAAAAGAGCTATTCAAATGCTTCTCTTAACATCCGATATATGTAAATAGAACCATGATAAAGAGTAGAAGGAGAACAGAGTATATGAATTCAATCTCATCTGCAACCAAAAGCAGTTTCACTCCCGGGAATCAAGTCTCCAGTCGGGATAAAGAAATTCAGGGACTCATGCAGCAGAAGATCCGGCTCAATGAAGAAATGCAAGGTGTAAAAACCAATGACGAGTTGGATACCAAAACCAAGGCTCAGCGAATTAAATCCCTAACAAGCTCCATATCACAGATCGACAGCCAGATTGCCCAAATTAAAGCTGAAGAATTGCAAGAAAAGAACAAATTAAGACAGCCCGAAAAGACTCAACAGCAACAACCCAAACCAACCGACGAGACACAAGTCCCATCAATGGATCATCTAATTAAACATAGTCAGACTTATGATCAATTGGGTAAGCTGGTCGGTTTGCGCGATCGCATGCAGGGCTCCATTCAGACCACCGAAGGAGAAACCCGCTTCGACCGACTTGTTCTGGAGATCAATCCTCCCGCAAATGATCTCGATCTCGGCAAATCAATGATGCTGGAAAATTCAGAACGTACCGTCTTTCAGGCAAAACGAGAGGTTGTTCAGGACATCAATTCTCAGCTCAGCAAGGTCAATCAGAAGATTGGGGAACTGGTAGAAGAGATCCATCAGCCCGCCCCTAAAGAATCGGCACAACCTCCTATCTCTGCAACATCTGGAGAAGACAATCAGGAAGTAAATGAAGGAAAGAGAACGGGAAGTAAGGAGCACCCATCAGATGGCGGAACCACAGATCAGGAATCAGGAAATGGTCCGCAAACTACGGCTTCTACATCTCCTGCTGCTTCATATCCATCCGTCGATATTCGAATCTGAGTACCCTTTGCTCAAACATACTTATATGTATACATAATGAGGTTGAAGTGTTTCTTTTCGCAACACAGTTCTCAACTCGCATCCAATGATAGAAAAACCACTATTACAGGTGACTGAAGCCTGATGAATAGCGGTTTTTCTGCATTTCTGCATTTTACTGTTATGGGTATTAATGCGATGCTTCAATTCTTGAGGTTCATTCTGTCCTCTACGTTCTCGTATAAATGTATATTTCAGTTTATTTCGTATGTGTATTTACTTCTAACATGGATGACTGATGATATCATTTGCACAGATGATACTGCCAGCAATCGCTTTACAACTTTTTTTGATGCGTGTAGCCTCATCAATAATCTGATCTATGTTTTCATATTTTTGCTTGCTATTGGTTACAACGGCGATGGATACCGACACGAGAGGAATGGGCCGATTTAGCCCGGAACGTCCTTCCCCCAGAACATATTGATGATGCCAATCATGTTCGTTGTAGAATGTCCTTTTCATTTCCTCAAAACCTAAGATGACTTCCTCACTAATATATTTGTAATCATGGTGATTCAGGATTGTAATAAAATCATCACCACCGATATGTCCAAGAAAAGCTTCAGGGGGAACAAATAGCTTGCGAAGCAAGTTAGCTGTCGCCTGAATAAGCTGATCCCCCATTTTGAAGCCGTAGCTATCATTGTAGGATTTGAATTGATCAAGATCAACGTACAGTACGCTAAATTGGTCCATCTGAAGAGCCTGAGACAGCCTTTCATCTATGATATGATTACCAGGAAGACCAGTCAGCGGGTTCATAAAAATCGCCATTTCAGCCCGTACATCAGCAACAGCAAGTAGCAAACGCCGAATACTCACAGCTCCAAAGAAACTTTCTCCTGACGTGACCAACACAAGATCATATATTTCCCCTTCATCTCGGTCCATGGCTAGAACACTGACATCTGTAATCTGTTCCGAATAATCCACGACCAGTGCCTGCGTGTTCATCACCAGTTCTACAGGACGTCCCATATACAGATTATAGCCATACTGGGTGCCAATCTGCTGAAAGAATCGGGGCCGCATCATTAATGACACAACCTTCTCCCCCATAACAGCTATACCTTCCAGACTAGGATTGGACTTGAAAAGATGATAGACGATATCACATTTTGTATCAGATTGTACTACAGGAATTGGTTCAGCAATCTGGCCTATTTGCGTAAACATACTATTCTGCTCCTCTGTTCGTAGCATCTAATCCAAACTTTTTAAATATATATGTAGGTCTTTGTCAATGGTCACATCGTACCACTTTCTACTTGAAAAAGCGTTAACTGAGGGTAAAAGTTTATGAAATATTTCCTTTTCTGAATTTTGCTATAGGGAGCTTTCTTTAATGCAGAAACTCTAAATTGAGAAGCAATCATGCAAAACTAAATTTCATCATCATGTTCTGTGTTATTTCGTTATGCAAAAATACCGTCATTTACTGGATATCTTTAATCCATTAAATGACGGTATTCGTTGGCATATATTACAGAAGTTTATCGGCATGAAATGAACGAATCAGACATTGACCCCCAAAATTCATTTGGCTAGAATCTAATCTGAATCCAAAATTTCTTGCCCAACATTACTCCTGACCCTTTCAGCTTACCTTATGCTCAATTCTCAGCTTGTCAGCAACCATGGCGATGAATTCCGAATTTGTCGGCTTCGACTTGCTGATGTTGATCGTGTAACCAAACAAGTGGCTGATGCTGTCGATGTTACCACGCGTCCACGCCACCTCAATGGCATGACGGATCGCACGTTCGACGCGGGACGGCGTGGTTTTAAATTTTTCGGCAATCGCCGGATACAGTGTTTTGGTGATGGCTCCCAAAATTTCGATATTGTTATACACCATCGTAATGGCTTCGCGCAAATACTGATATCCTTTAATATGCGCAGGAACGCCGATTTCATGTATGATGGACGTAATGCTTGCATCCAGATTTTTGTGTTTGCCCATTGGCACAACATTGGATTTCATGAACATGGATGATCCGCTGCTTGTGGACATCGCCGTCTGTGTTCCCACCAGTTGACGCACACGATTCGCAAGCACTTCCATGTCAAACGGCTTGAGAATGTAATAAGAAGCTCCGAGTTGCACGGCACGCTGTGTGATATTCTCTTGTCCGAATGCCGTAAGCATAATGACTTTAGGCTGTGGAGACAGGTTCAGGTTGCGCAAGCGCTCAAGCACACCCAGACCGTCCAGATGAGGCATGATAATATCCAGAATCAATACATCCGGCACATCCCGAGTTTGCTCCAGCAATTGCAGTACTTCTTCTCCATTGTATGCAATACCGGTTACTTCCATATCTTCCTGCTCAGATATATATTCGGCAAGCAAATTCGTAAATTCACGATTATCATCGGCCAGCAATACCTCAATTTTTTGCAAAACGGTATCCTCCTTTAAATTAAACATCGTTTCGTACATTTCCTTACAGGTTAAATTTTCGACACAGCAAGTTAAATTCCTCCTGTCGAAAATTATTTTTCTTTATTTTTTTTTCTTGATCCTATATAATAAATAATTTATTTCATTATCCGATATATTATGTTTGCTTTCGACAAAAAAGAACCTCAGGGCTGTTTAGCCAGCCTTGAGGTTCTTATCGTTTTCCTTTTTCATCATAACGCCAGCATCTTGTAACATCCATTCAATGAAGCAACCGTAACCCGATTTCGGATCATTCACGAATACATGAGTAACTGCACCGATCAACTTACCATTTTGTACAATGGGGCTGCCACTCATCCCTTGAACAATGCCTCCGGTCTTATCCAGCAGTTTCGGGTCCGTGATTCGAAGTACCAGACCTTTTGTTGCTGGTTCGGTTTGATCTGCTACATGAACAATGTCAATGGAGAAGCGTTCAACTTGTTGGCCGTCAACAACGGTAAGTATTTCGGCCGGTCCTTCTTTGACTTCATGAGAAAAAGCGACGGGAATACCTTTCGAATACAGACTGTGCTCAGGATTTCCGGACATTTTACCAAAGATGCCAAAAGCCGTATTACGTTCAATATTGCCCAAAATTTTGCTTTCCTTGAGGAAATGAGCACGTTTTTCACCCGGATCACCGGTTTCACTTTTTGAAATGGACGTCACATTGGACTGAACAATCTGACCACTACCTACAACAATAGATGTTTGTGTGTTCATATCTGTAATGACATGGCCCAGTGCGCCGTATACGCCCTGATCTGGAGCATAGAAGGTAAGTGTGCCAACACCGGCTGCAGAATCACGAATGTACAATCCAAGCCTCCACGCTTGATCCTCGGAGTCATACGCCGGAGTTAATCGTGTCTTCACCGTTTCCTTACCACGTTTTAACACAACATCAATACCTTTTTTACTTTTACCTGCAAGTTCAACGGCTTCAGAGACACCTGCCACGCCATCAAGACGTTTACCATCCATATGCGTAATCAGATCTCCGAGCTTAATGCCAGCCGTCTCTCCTGGCGATACACGCTCATCCTGCCCAGAATGGACCAGATGATGACCAACCACCAGAATGCCTGCCGATTTAACTTTGACGCCAATCGTTTGACCCCCGGGTACAACACGCAAATCCGGTATCACATTCACATGGACTGTTTTGACCGGAATTTTACCCCACAACTTCAACGTTAATTTGGCATGTCCCGTCTGTTGGGGGTGAAGATGCAAAGGTTGTTGCCTGGTAAAATGCATCGCTGCCTGATCATCCAAACCAACGATATCAGGACGATCTACAACGGCGCTTGAAGCAGCAGGTACAGCGAGCCGGACATCCGCTTGCCTGCCAGCAAACACCTGCAATTCATCCGGCAGTGAAGCATAACTTTGCACAGGCTGAATGGCCTGGCTAATCACACAAAGAAAGAAGGCAAATAAAAGACCTAGCAATTTCTTCCTGAGGGGGGAATTCAATGGCTGTCACACTCCCTTTGCTTCTTTCGCTTGACGAAAGGTGGTCGCCAATTGCGTACCTTTAAGATAACCTCGCCCCCAGGCTTTTATTACTGTCAATCATTACGCCAGCCGTCCGTTTCACCCTTTTTTGGCTTCCGCCAAATTCAGCATTTCCTGTGCGTGATGCAGCGTTTTTTCTGTAATTTCCACGCCGCCCAGCATACGTGCCAATTCCTTCACTCTGCCTTCGTCTGACAGCGATTCCACCTGCGTCATCGTCCGTCCATCGTAGACATGTTTCTCAATGAGATACTGATGATCTGCCATACAAGCCACTTGTGGTAAGTGCGTTATTGAGAAAACCTGACAAGTCGAAGACAAGCGGAACAGTTTTTCCGCAATGGATTGAGCTGCTCTACCGCTAACTCCGGTATCAACTTCATCAAAAATCAACACAGGTATCCGGTCATGTCGCGCAAAGATACTCTTCATCGCAAGCATCATTCTCGACAACTCACCACCTGAAGCAATCTTGCCAAGTGGTCGTAATGGCTCGCCCGGGTTCGGTGAAATCAGGAATTCCGCATTGTCCGCACCCTGACGATTCAGACGAATACGACGTCCATTCCATTCAATGCCCTTTGGATCTTCGAAAGGAGTAATCTGAACACGCAGTGTAGTCCGCTCCATTTGCAGATCCTTGAGCTCGCTTTCCACCTGTGCAGCAAGTTCCTCGGCGCATTGTTTGCGAACCTTGCTGAGTTCTTCCGCAGACTCCATCACAAGGTTAAGCATTTTGTCACGTTCAGCTCGCAATTTCTCCAGCCGTTCGTCCTTGTTCTCCAGTTGGTCGGTTTCATGGCTAATCTGATCATAATAACTCAGAATAAGTTCAACACTGTCCCCGTATTTCCGTCTGAGGCCAGAAATCAGATTCAGCCTTTGCTCCACTTCTTCCAGCCTTGCCGGATTAAATTCAATCTTCTCCCGGTAATCCCTTAACTGAAATGTAGCATCTTCCAATTGATAAAATGCGGATTGCAGCTGCTCTACAATAGGTTGCAGTCCTTTGTTATCATATCCAGAAATGTCTTCAATTCTTGAAAGAGCAATGCTCACAGCTTCAAGCCCGCGTTGACCACTGAGCAGATCATATGCACCAGCAACACTGTCCATCATTTTCTCACTATGGGATAGTTTGACCCGTTCTTCCCCGAGTAATTCATCCTCGCCTCGTGTAAGGCTTGCCGCTGCGATCTCCTCAAGCTGAAAGCGATACATGTCCAAGAGTTGATATGCCCGCTGACTGGACTCCTGAAGCGCACGCAGTTCCTTTTCCGCCGTGATAAACTTGCTGTAACGCTCTTGATACTTCGCTTTGACAGGTCCGATGACTTCCGAGCCATAAGTATCGAGAAGCCCCAGATGGCTCTCTGCACGCAGCAAACTCTGATGTTCATGTTGTCCATGAATATTGATCAGCTTCTCGCCTACTTCCCGCAGCATGGTCAGATTGACCAATTGCCCATTAATGCGGGACGTACTCTTCCCCTGTGTGTTCAGTTCACGTCGAATGACCAGATGCTCTTCAGGCTCACAATGGATACCCAGCTTCTCTAATGTCTGCCATACCGGATGACTCTGCTCCATCTCGAACAAGGCTTCCATCTCTGCCTTATCACAACCGTACCGGATCAGATCCGCTGAACTTCGTCCACCAGCAATTAAGCCAAGTGCATCTATAATAATCGATTTTCCTGCACCCGTTTCCCCTGAAAGTACATGGAATCCCGGATGGAATACAACGTCCACTTCTTCCACCACAGCCAGATTACGAATTGATAACGTAACTAACATCTGCAAAAACACCTCCGGATGACTAACTCAGAAATTATGTTTTTGAACCATTTATTTATTCAAGAAATGTAACCCATGATCCGCTCAATAACGGTCACGCTGTTACCTTCAGTCCGGCAGATAATCAGAATGGTATCATCTCCACAGATCGTGCCCATGACTTCATTCCACTCAATATTATCAAGCAAAGCTGCAATGGAGTTGGCTGTTCCTGGCAAACATTTCATCACAACCAGATTGTTTGTGTGATCAATGTGCAAGAAGTTGTCAACGAGTGCACGCTTCAACTTTTGAATCGGATTATATCGTTGATCTGTTGGCAAAGAGTATTTGTATCTTCCGTCATCCATCGGAATCTTGATTAACAGAAGTTCCTTGATATCCCGGGATACCGTCGCCTGAGTCACCTGAAAACCTGATTTGCGCAGTGCTTCAACCAGATCATCCTGGGTCTCAATTTCATTTTGACTAATGATTTCACGAATCTTGATGTGCCTTTGTCCTTTCATACATGCCTCCAGTTAAATGTATTGCAATAAAGCAGCATTTGTAATTCGCCGCAGACTTTGCCCTGCAATGTTCATTCTTTTATATTAGTCCAGATCATCCCCATCATACACATCTTCCTGATAGTCCATGAGCCTGATTAACTTAATATCGGAATCCTCCACGTCAACATACAGCAATCCTTCACAGCCAGGATATAACAACAGATAATTGAGGAAGCGATCCCTTAGCGCAGGGCCGGTCATTTCAATTGGCTGTCTGCGACGGGACGTTTTCACCAGGTATCTGAGATCCTCACGTTCTGCAACATAATCAATGAATAATCTGCTGTAATAAACGGATTCATTGGCCTCAAAAGCCAGAGGGACTTTCATTTTGCCACCGATGACTTCGTAACCCTGTGCTTCAAGCAAATCCAAGGCCGGGGAATCCTGAATCTTCACGTTCAGTTGCATTCCAGACAAGCTTACCGGTATCGGTCGGTTTACCCAATTACGAAAGCCAAAGAACAGCCACAAGATCAAACAGACAGCAAGTACACCTATAAAGATTGTGTCATATTGACCATCCATTATCGCTCACCTCGAAGACATATTCGAGGTTCAGTAACGATTTCCCTTTACGTCAATCACCTTTCCAGCGAAAAGAAACCCATCTTATGATGAGTTTCCCGTAAATGTATGAGCTGCTTCCTTCGCGACTTGCTCCGCAAGTGCATCAAGTGAAGCTGGATCGATCTCTGGTTGTGTTGCCTCTGGTGCTTCCAGACGCCAATGTGCGAGAAATTCAATATTACCTTCTCCACCGGTTATCGGTGAAAAAGTTAAACTCTGCAGATGTAAACCAAGTTGACTGGCAAAATGAAGCATCGTCTGCAATACATCCTTGTGTACCTTCGTATCACGTACCACACCGGACTTACCTACTTTTTCACGCCCTGCCTCAAATTGAGGTTTAATCAATGCAACGATATCTGCAGGTTGTTTCAAAAGAGCCAGAAGTGGCGGCAATATGATTCGCAGTGAAATGAACGACACATCAATGCTCGCAAAGTTCGGCACGGGTCCCGCCAGATCTTCAGGAGTCACATAGCGGAAATTAGTTCGTTCCATAACAGTAACCCGCTCATCATTACGCAAAGACCAGTCGAGCTGATTATACCCCACATCAATAGCGTAGACGTGAGACGCGCCATGCTGAAGTGCACAATCCGTAAATCCACCGGTGGATGAGCCAATGTCGAGCATGACAAGTCCATTCATATCAAGGCCGAAATGACGGATCGCTTTTTCGAGCTTCAATCCGCCTCTGCCGACGTAGGGATGTACCGAGCCTTTAACTTTCAGCTCGGCTTCCCTTGGAATTTTCATGCCCGCCTTTTCGATCGGCTCATTATTGGCATATACCAGTCCAGCCATGATTGCAGCTTTTGCCTTCTCACGACTTTCATAATAGCCCTGCTCAACCAGCAGAACATCAATTCGTTCTTTCGGGAGTGACATGTCTGTCTCCTATCATGTAAATTTACGAAGGAAAACGTGTTTTGGGTATGCCGTAAGATGATTGAACAGCCATCTTGCGCAGTTCAGCACATACATTCTCAACGGTAAGCCCCACTTCCTCACGTTGTTCCTTAATACTGCCATGCTCGATGAAGCGATCCGGAATCCCCATCAATTGTACATGAACATCATGCAGTCCCTGTTCTGCATAAAACTCCAAAACTGCACTACCCATGCTGCCTGCTTGGGATGTTTCTTCAAGTACAATCAATTTGGTGCCTCGAACAGCCAGATCACGCAACATCTGCTCATCAAGAGGTTTGAGGAAGCGAGCGTTGATTACGCCTGCTGTAATCCCTTCCCGTTTCACCATCTCTGCTGCTTCTTCTGCAAGCTGCACCATCGATCCTGAAGCGATGACAGCATATCCTTCGGATGGACGCAGTTGCTCCCATGATCCAATCGGAATCGGAACAAGTACATCATCCAGAGGTACACCGACCACATTGTTTCGTGGATAACGGTATGCAATTGGACCTTCGTTATAATCAAGCGCCGTTTTCATCATATGACGCAATTCATTTTCGTCTTTTGGCATCATCAGAACGATATTTGGAATATGGCGCATAAATGCCACATCGTATACCCCTTGATGTGTTTCCCCATCCGGACCAACAAACCCGGCACGGTCAATGGCAAACATCACGTTAGCGTTATGTCGGCAAATATCATGTACAATCTGATCATATGCACGTTGCATAAACGTAGAATATACGGCAAAGACCGGCTTCAAGCCTTCCATAGCCAGTGCAGCACACATGGTTGCCGCATGCTGTTCTGCGATCCCCACGTCAATCATGCGGTCAGGAAATTCCTTACTAAAAGGAATGAGACCTGATCCTGTAGGCATTGCTGGCGTTACAGCTACGATCCGCTTATCCTGCTTCGCAAGATCAATTAGTGTTTGACCAAACACTTCCGTGTACATCGGTTTTCCGACTGCCTTCAGCACTTGCCCAGATTCAATTTTGTACGGAGAAATCCCGTGCCACTTGTGCGAATCGGCTTCTGCTGGCTGATAACCTTTGCCTTTGGTCGTGAGCACGTGAACGAGCACAGGACCATCAACGTTATCTGCCTGTTTGAAGGTTTCAATCAATTTGGGAATATCGTGCCCATCAATCGGTCCTAAATACGTGAAGCCCAGTTCTTCGAAAAGAACACCTGGTACCATCATATATTTGACACTATCTTTGATCCAGCTTGCCGATTTGGCCAAACGATCCCCGATAGCAGGAATTTTTTTAAGCATCCCCTCGACATCATCTTTCGCTTTCAGATAATGACGATCCGAACGAATCTTGCTTAAATATTTATGCATGGCCCCAACATTTGGAGCAATGGACATTTCATTATCATTCAGAATAACCATCAGTTTTCTCTGCTCATGACCGATATGATTGAGGGCCTCAAAAGCCATACCGCCTGTAAGCGCTCCATCACCAATCATCGCGATGACTTGATTGTCCTCACCTTTCAGATCACGTGCAAGGGCCATCCCCATCGCAGCGGACAATGAAGTACTGCTGTGTCCAGCTTCCCATACATCATGTTCGCTTTCGTTGCGTTTTACAAACCCGCACAGGCCATTATGTTGACGCAATGTATCAAAGCGATCCATACGCCCTGTCAGGACTTTATGCACATAAGCCTGATGCCCTACATCAAAAATCATTTTGTCTGCTGGACTGTTATAGCAGTAATGCAGGGCTACCGTGAGCTCAACCACGCCTAAGTTGGGTGCGAGATGCCCACCTGTAACTGACAGTTTCTCAATCAGAAACTGCCGGATCTCTGCCGATAAAAGGGCAAGATCATCCTGAGACATCGACTTTAGATCACTGGGTTGTTTAATTTGTGGAAGCAGCACGAGAATCTCCCCGCTTTCCTAGATTGTTTAGTTATTGTTGTAAATCGATATATACATTATGAATCAAATGACATTAAATCATTATAACATAAAAGAACAAGAATCATAATTTACTGCACTATACTCCCGATAACGAGCATTCTCGCCAGCAAGTTATTTAAAATTCTTCTCCATATGTATTCGCGCATCCACTTGGGACAGACTTTTTCCATCCACTCGGAAAAAGGACATTACATTCATTACACGGTTATACAGGTTTTGAAACAGACCACGCCTTCAAAATCTAATGGTCTCGACGCATCAGATAATCTGCAATTTCCAGCAATCTGGATGAATCAGGTAACTCGGCTCTTTCAATTGCATCTTTTGCAGATTGGGTAAGGGATTTCACTTCCTCTACAGAAGCCTCCATGCCAATAAAATAAGGATACGTTACCTTCTGCTGATTCACATCGCTCTGTGTTTTCTTGCCCATCTTCTGCTCGTCACCCGTCAGATCGAGAATATCATCCTGAATCTGGAACGCCAGCCCCAGATCACGACCGAACACACGCAGTGCTTCCAATTGTCCTTCCGTTGCTCCACCGATTCGTGCTCCAGCAATGAGGGAGAAAACAATCAGATCACCCGTTTTGTGCAAATGGATATATTGAAGCTGTGCAAGATCAGTCATGCCTTGCTCGCCTTCCATATCCGCAACTTGACCGCCGACCATGCCTCTTGCTCCAGCTAGTTCGGACATGTCCTCTACGATGGACAGCAACGCATCTGCCGCCACACCACTACGGCGTCCAGCTTGAACAATGCTATAAAAAGCATGGGTTAACAGCGCATCCCCTGCCAATATGGCTGTTGCCTCACCATATACCTTGTGATTCGTTAATTTTCCTCTACGGTAATCATCATTATCCATAGCAGGCAGGTCGTCGTGGATCAGTGAATACGTATGAACCATCTCCACGGCGCAGGCTACCGGCATTGCAGCTGTACGCTGTGCACCGAAGGCTTCCGCCGCAGCAACGACCAGAAGAGGACGAAGGCGTTTGCCTCCGGCCATTAGTGAGTACTGCATCGCATCCGCCAACGATTGGGGTACATCCCAGTGATCGGGAAGCGTGTGTTTCAACGCTTCTGTCACCTCAGCTGTGACCTCTTCGAGATATGCTTGAAACGAAGGACGATTACTCATGGACTTCACCGCTCTCATCGTCAGCAGTTCCGAAAGGCTTCTTGCGAAGCTCTCCATCTTCTTCTACGATCATCTCGATCTTCCGTTCCACTTGTTCCAGCTTCAGACCGCAAAGTTGCGAAAGCTTCATCCCGCGTTGAAACAGATCGATGGCCTGTTCCAACGGAACATCACCATGTTCCAGCTGACCTACGATGTCTTCCAATGCCGCCATTGCCTCTTCAAAATTCAATTCCGGTTCATTCGCCATGGGTATTGTCGTCCTCCTTCATTCCCCAAACCTGACAGTCCAGCTGTCCGTCTGTTAATTTAATCTTAATTGAATCTCCAGGCTGTACATCCTTCGTTGACTTGATCAATCGCTGTTCTTGCTCATCATAGACAAGGCTGTATCCCCGTGACATGACTTTAAGCGGGCTAAGCGCATCCAGATGCCGCACAGATGATTTCCACTGTTGCTGCTTTGATCTGGTTATAGACCTGATCGCAAGTTCAAGTTGTCTGCGTGCTGCCGCATTCTCACGGCGTGCTGCATTGACCTGCTCACGAGGATTGAATCGTTGCAGTGCTGCCCGCAAACGCTCCTGCTTCTCTCCTGTCCATTTCATACGCGTATCCACTGTTCTCAAAAGCCGTTGGTACATCATATCCAGTCGTTCCGTATGCTGCATCAAGGTACGTCTTGGATGCACCAGCACTGGCGAACGCTGTAATCTTGCAAGCCGTTCACGATTATGTACAGCACGCTGACGTAAGCTGTGCTGTAACTGGCGCTGACGTTGTCCGATCTGATCAAGCAACTCAGCTCGATTAGGTACAGCTAATTCAGCAGCTGCTGTAGGTGTAGCCGCACGCAAATCGGCTGCAAAATCAGCAATAGTGAAGTCCGTTTCGTGCCCAACCGCAGAAATGACAGGAATATCCGAAGCGACTATTGCTCTTGCCACAATCTCCTCATTAAAGGCCCACAACTCCTCCAGTGAACCGCCTCCGCGTCCAACGATAAGTACATCGGCTTCTCCCATCCGGTTCAGGTTGCCAATCGCTTTGACAATGGAAGGTGCTGCACCCTTGCCTTGAACCAGAACAGGATACAAAACAACTTTGGCAGAAGGGTATCTGCGCTGGAGTGTGATCATAATGTCTCGCACCGCCGCTCCCGTCGGTGAAGTTACAACCCCGATGGTCTGTGGATAACGAGGGATCTGTCTTTTTCGCGAAGGTGAAAATAACCCTTCATCCTCAAGCTTTTTCTTCAGCTGTTCGTAAGCCAGATACAGACTTCCAATTCCGTCCGGCTGCATATGTGTAGCGTAGAATTGATACTGCCCATCCCGTTCATACACCGAGACATTACCACGGGCAATAACCCTTGCACCCTCCTTCGGTACAAAGGGTAATCGCTGATTATGGGACGCAAACATAATTGACTTGATCCGGCTGTCCTTGTCCTTCAATGTAAAATACATATGGCCGCTGGAGTGATGCGTGAAATTCGAAATCTCCCCGCGCAGCCAGACGTCCGACAGGACCTGATCCGATTCCAGTTTCATCCGGATGTATCGGTTCAGGTCTTTGATGGAGTATATCTTTTGATCTGCCACAGACAAAACCCTAGGCCAATCCGTGAGCGCGCTTGGCAGCGATCAATGTATTTTGCATCAGCATTGTGATTGTCATCGGACCAACACCACCAGGAACGGGTGTAATTGGACCAGAAACTTCTTTCACGCTCTCAAAATCAACGTCTCCTGCCAGTTTGCCATTCTCCAAACGGTTCATGCCGACATCGATAATAACAGCACCCGGTTTCACAAAATCAGCATCCACAAAATTGGCACGGCCGATGGCTACAACTAAAATGTCCGCCTGGCGTGTAATTTCTTTCATGTTGGCTGTGCGGGAATGACACATCGTTACCGTTGCATTCTCACGTTGCAGCAACAGCGATACCGGTTTGCCAACGATGTTGCTTCTTCCGATGACTACCGCATGTTTACCGGACATTTCCAACCCAGTACGTTTGATCAGTTCAATTACACCCGCTGGGGTACATGGAAGCAGACTATCGTCTCCAATAACAAGATTACCAACATTAACTGGATGGAATCCGTCTACGTCTTTATCCACGGCAATTGCATCAATGACCGCTTTCTCTTCGATATGTTTCGGCAGTGGGAGTTGAACCAAAATTCCGTTAATGGATTGTTGATTGTTCAGCTTGTCCACCAGCGCAAGCAGATCTTCTTGGGACGTATCTGCATCCAAGCGATGCACTTCGGAGTAGAAACCGAGGTCGTGACATGCTTTTTCTTTATTACGCACATAGACTTGGGATGCCGGATCTTCCCCGACGAGCACAACAGCCAGACCAGGTACTACCCCCTGTTCGCTAAGCTGTTTTACTTCTGTTGTCATGCTTGCGCGGATCTCTTGGGATACTTCTTTACCGTTAATAATAGATGCTGTCATTGTACTCTCTCTCCCTTATGTGAATATAAATTTAGAGGTTGTTCAAAAAGCCCGCTTTTGATTACGAAGGATACTGAAAACCGGTCTTTTTGAACACACACTATAATTATTCTTAACTTAAGATAATTTTGCTTTAATCGCGTCAACTTCCTGAATCATGCGTCCAAGTACGCCATTGACGAACTTACCGGATTCTTCTGTACCAAAATATTTGGACAGTTCGATTGCTTCATTGACAGATACTTTTGCCGGAATATCATCACGGAACACCATTTCATACGTTGACAGTCGTAGAATCTGGCGATCTACACGTGATAGACGGCTGATCTGCCAACCTTTCAAATAATCCACAAGCAGACCGTCAATTGCTTCCTTATTGTTCCAGGCTCCTTGTACAATCTCAGTAACATAAGTACGCATTACATCTGCATCGCGGATAACTACTTCGGTTTCATTATCTTCAGCAGCTTCATTGATCAACATGTTTACAGCTTCTGCTGCACCCACCTCATTCATTTCCATCTGATACAGACTTTGTACTGCAATTTCCCTTGCCAAACGTCTTTTCATGTCCTGCCTCCTGCAGCGCTCCGTCTGGAGCGTCATCATGCTTATTTTATAATCCATGCATCCATCTCATCAAATCCTGTATCGGTTAGATCAATGGCTTACACGGTATTGTTATTGTTATCCCTTTTCACAAAAAAACCTGCAATACGTTTCCTCCAAAAAACGGGCAACCTAAACTACAGCTCTATTTTCGGAAGAAACATATTGCAGGGTTCAGGTAGGTCACTTAAACGGACGCCAGCGATCGCCAAGCCATTGTCCCCACTCCCTCCAGGGAATGGACGAACCCAGCTTCGAATCGCTTCGTCTGCCTAACGTATAACCGATGAACACCAAGAGTGCAAAGAACAACATATCCCAAAAACCGATCCATACATAAAGAAATCCAAAAAAGATGCCGCCGATAATCCCGGTAATTCGGCCTCTGTGACTATCCCAAATCTCTTTCCACAGCATCAGTGAAACTCACCTCATTCCACTCGACTCTTGTAGTTAGGCGACTGGGTTACATTAGCGATATACACCGTGACAAAAGATACCGGAATGCCCGTAATCTCTTGCACATGATCATGTATAGCCTTTTGCAGATCAGAAGTCAGCGCAGGAATAGGTGTCTCGCCATCCACTACTGCACGGATCATAATCTCCAGTCCTGACTCAACCACACGTATGCGTGCCTTGACATCACGTACTCCCCGGAAACGGGAAGTCGCCTTCAAACAGAGATTCTCAATCGTCTCCATCGAAATCTGTACATCACCAAATTCTGTGCGTTGATCCACAGACGGCAACGAAGCACGCTCACGCCGAACCGAGATGTAGAAAAATCGCAAACTCAGGATAAACAAAATCGCTGCTGCAATAACCGACGCAACAATAACGTTTTGTTCCTGCTGGTAATTCAATTCGTAAGGCAGCACACCGCTAATCAGAAGAATGACGGCTGCCGATATTGCTCCAACGCTTATGCTGTATATAAACAACAGAAGCCGATCCAGTATTTTAGCCACGAACTGCACAGCCTCCCTTGCTCACTAACATCACTTAACCTGTTCACTAGCAAAAATCAGATCCTCATTCAGCTTTCGCTATAATGAAGACCTGTCCAAGACGGGATAACCCCCGGCAGATGATGCCGGGGGAATCTGTCTTCTTTTATTTTACGCGCTGACTGTTCAGGTCAATTTCTTCCACTTTCTCAGTGCTCTTGAACTGAACGTCATGAATGTGAACATTCACTTCATTCACATTCAATCCTGTCATGTTCTCAATGGAACGTTTCACGTTCTGTTGAATCTCCGTAGCCACTTGTGGAAGACGGTATCCGTACTCGATAATTACGGAAACATCGACTGCAGCTTCACGTTGGCCCACTTCAACCTTAACGCCTTTGGAAAGGTTTTTGCGGCCAAGCAATTCAGCAAATCCGCCTGCGAATCCGCCACTCATGCCTGCAACACCTTTCACTTCAAGGGTCGCCAATCCAGCAATCACTTCAATAACTTCAGGTGCGATCTGGATTTCACCGATATCCGTTCGTTCAAATTCAGTCGGTAGTGTACTCATAACTGTTCAACACACCTTTCGCGAGATAAGTTTGCGGCCATCCGTCAGGGCGCTGGACTCAGGTTAATCAACCTTCAGAACCCTTCCGGTCCGGCTTTACCGGAACTCCTGCAAACATCCGCGAAGTGCGGGCTTATCCTTTGCAGGAGACATGCGCTCTTATTATTCATACTATATCATTTGGGCTACATTATGACAAACAAGCCCAATATACCTTTTAAATCTCGTTTTCCTCAAGAAATTTGATATCAAAGTCACCACGAATGAACGTTGGGTGCTCCAGCAATTTCTGATGGAAAGGAATAGTTGTAGATATGCCTTCAATCGCAAATTCCCCAAGCGCACGTTTCATCTTGGCAATCGCCTCTTCACGATTTGCTCCCCACACAATCAATTTTGCGATCATGGAGTCATAGAAAGGTGAAATGGTATAACCCGGATAAGCAGCACTATCTACACGAACGCCAGGTCCTCCCGGTGCAAGGTAGAATCCGATTTTGCCTGGTGATGGCATAAAGTTACGGTCCGGATCTTCTGCATTGATACGACATTCAATGGACCAGCCATTGATAACCACGTCTTCCTGACGGAATGAGAGTGGGTTGCCTTCAGCTACCGAGATCATCTCACGGATCAGATCCACGCCAGTAACCATCTCAGTTACCGGGTGCTCTACCTGAATACGTGTATTCATCTCCATGAAATAGAACTCGCCATTCGGGCTGAGCAAGAACTCCAATGTACCCGCTCCTGAGTAATCCACAGCAAGAGCAGCCCGTACCGCAGCTTCACCCATCAGTGTGCGCACATCTTCGGAGAGAATCGGACACGGAGCTTCTTCTACCAATTTCTGGCGACGACGCTGAACCGAGCAATCACGCTCTCCCAAATGTGCTGCATTTCCGTGTTTATCAGCAATGATCTGAATTTCCACGTGTTTCATACCTGTCAGGAATTTCTCCAGATATACACCTGCATTGCCAAATGCCTTTTGTGCTTCCTGCTGAGCAGCGGTAATCTGCTTAATCAGCGTTTCTTCATCTTCGGCAATACGAATTCCCTTACCTCCGCCACCAGCAGTAGCTTTGATAATGATAGGATATCCGATATCTCTAGCAATCATGATGGCTTCATCCATATTTTCAACAAGGCCGTCTGATCCAGGAATAACAGGTACTCCTGCATCTTTCATCGTCTGTTTGGCAACAGCCTTGTCACCCATTTTGGTGATGGCTTCAGGAGAAGGTCCAATAAACGTAATATTGCAAGACTCACAAATTTCCGCAAAATCAGCATTCTCCGCCAAAAAACCGTATCCAGGGTGGATTGCATCACATTCCGTCAATGTGGCTACACTCATCAGGTTTGTGAAGTTCAGATAACTGTCCTTAGACAGTGTCGGTCCGATACAGTAAGCCTCATCTGCAAGACGAACATGCAGAGAATCCTTGTCCGCTTCCGAATAGACGGCTACCGTTGAGATGCCGATTTCACGGCAGGCACGAATAATACGTACCGCAATCTCCCCACGGTTCGCAATCAGTATTTTTTGAAATTTCATTTCGTTTTGTCCTCCTTCGAAGCTCATGCGGTTAGCTGTTAACCAGCTATAACGGTTATTCCGGTTTCACCAGGAAAAGGGGCTGCCCATACTCGACCAGCTGTCCGTTCTCAACCAGCACTTCAACGATTT
Organism: Paenibacillus sp. W2I17; assembly: GCF_030815985.1. Lineage (NCBI taxonomy): Bacteria > Bacillati > Bacillota > Bacilli > Caryophanales > Paenibacillaceae > Paenibacillus > Paenibacillus sp. W2I17. The sequence continues at coordinate 26,464 of NZ_JAUSXM010000001.1, read as the reverse complement.
CTCCCTTGATGTCCGCATCAAGCTCGTTCATCAGCTTCATAGCTTCGATGATACATACCGTTGTTTTCTCAACAACTTTATCACCAGCGCTCACAAAAGGACCCGCTTCCGGCGAGGAAGCTCTGTAAAAAGTACCTACCATCGGAGATACAATTTTATGTAAATGACTTGTAGTATCGACCTGCGGTGCAGCTTCACTTACCACTGCGGCCGGCTGTACTTGCGGAGCAGCAATCATTTGCGGTTGCACAGCAGCTGCTTGAACATACTCCGTTTTGCCCGGTTTGCGGATTGATAACCGTGATCCTTCATTTTCAATTTCCAACTCTTGAACGGAACTTTCATCTACCAGTTTAATCAGTTCTTTGATCTCACTCAATTTAAACATTTCCATTATTCACTCCTTCGGCATCATGCCAGTCTCACTAGGACGGTCATATGGCTTTATGTATTATATCATAATCATTAAAAATGGAAAGAGCCCGAGAGTACAACCAGCTCCCGGGACTGCATTTCCATCATTTGGATTACTGTTCTGTGACGTATTGCACGCTGATTTTGTTCTGTGAAACCGCCAATTCTTTCATCACCAGATCCACAATGGATACCGCCTGTTTTACATCCAGTTTGTCACTGAGGACCACAACTTTATACTTGTCGGCATCTTCTTCAACGATCGCATTAGCGAACTGTTGAGAGAGCGTCTCTTCAATGCCAGTGATTTTAGCTTCTTTTTCTTCCAGTGTACGGAGCTGCTCCGTTGCTTTGGCATTCTCCTCTGGCGTTTTGCTCAAATCACCTGCCACGGTCATCAGTTCCTCATACTTGCGATTGTTGCTTTCCTCACGTTGCCACTGGTAGTTCTGGAATTGGCTGCTCGCAGATGCTGTCGTATTCTGCTCTTCCATCTCCTTGAGGACTTCCTCATCTGTCTTGGTTGCCGTACCCCCTGCCTGACCGTCTGTCTCCGGTGTAGTTGTTGCCCCTTTGTCTGTCTCTTTTTTGGTTTCTTTGCCTGCCTCACCCTTATTCTCGCCTGGTTCGACAGCAGGTGTTTTCTCTGTATTTCCAGCTTCTTTACCTTCTGTAGCCGCCGGTTCTTCCACAGCGCCAGCCGCACTTGGATCACTTTCAACTTCACCGCTATTCACCACTTCATTTACAACCAAACCTTCTGTAGGATCAAGAATGCCTGCCGTCTCCTTTGCTTCCCCTTGCTTGATTCCATCCACTTGCTGACTGTCAGCCACAGGCGCGTTGACTGGACCAGAATCCTCAGTGAACAGATAATACGCGGACAAAATGACCATCAGACTCAGCATGGAAACGAGCCATACCGTTTGACGTTTGTTATTCATTAGAACTTCCTCCTCAAATTGGCTTCAATCTTATGAGAATTGAATCTTGTGATTCAACACATCAGATTAGTCTTGTTTGCGCGGTACAACCGAGATCCGGTAGGCTGCCACATTCAGTCCTTTTTCCACAGCATCGGTTATCAGATCCTTCACAACCTTGTTCTCTGCACCCCTCGCAACCACAAGCACCCCACGGATCTGCGGTTTGAGCTTTTTGGTCACTATAGGTGTCTGATCCCCTGATATTTCGTACGTAATAATCTCGCCATCACGGGTATATTGCGTCATATGTCGTTTGCCCCCGCTAGCATCCGTTTCTTCGGTAAGTTGCTGAGAATCCTTCACGTTCCGCTGAACGACCAATTCTTCTGTGGAATCCACGGTAACCATCACATCAACCGTTCCCACACCAACAATGTTTTCCAGCACACCTTTGATTTTGTCTTCAAATGCAATTTCGATCGCCTGAAAAGGATTCTGTTCTGACGGATCACTCTGTATGGATGCCATGGATGTTGTCGGGTCCGGTGGTTCCCGACCGATATTTTCGGAATCAATTTTTTTGACATTCACGAAGGAATTGAACAGCATGATTCCCACCCCGAATCAAACCCAGGATTATCAGCCAGCGGAAGGTTTGACTTCGCCTTGCTCCACCCTCTCCGCCACCCATCCAGGTTTCCATCTTTTTGAACCATTGTTTCATCGGACACCCTCCTTCTCAGAGCACTTCAGCACTTTTGGGTTCTGTCACTTGAACGTTGTTCGCATCAACATCCCACTTTTCAGTCAACAATGTAATAATCTGCACCGCATGTTCGGACCTTGTGGATGTCTCACCTTGCTGCTTCGTCTCATCTCCCTGATCACGTATAACAGGCTCGGAAGACGCTTCATTTCCATCACGTTGCCCTCTACTCACATCAATCTGAACATCAGGCACTTCAATCTGACCAACCTGGATGGGCTGCTGTGTTTGAGGTGATTTATCCTTCTCGGATTCTGTGTCTGTTCCGAATATGGGTTGTGTATTTGCAGCGACTTCTTGCTGCCCTGCCTTCACTTCTCCTTCTGCACCCTCTCCGGCCATCTCGACCAACACACGCTGGATCACAGGCAGTTCGACCGATGAGGCAGCTTCCATCTCGGTTTCATATTTACTCATGGTCAGCTGTACCTCTACGGACCGCACCTTGGCTCCTGTTGTTTCTTCAATCTGGCCTTTCATGACATTAGCCAGTTCTTTGGCTGTCCATTGTAAGGATTGTTCCTGTTCATTGGATTGCAGCCGCTTGCCCTGAGCTAATATCTGTTCGAGCGTTGCATTCCCATCCGATGGAGCATCCATTGCCGACATTGCCCGTTTAAGTTCGCCAACCGGATCACTTTTGAGGAGCTTGGTTATGGGTGATAAAAGGGTCAGCAGGATGAGAAGGCTCAGCACAAGCTTGACATAACGTTCCATGGATCTATTGGGCAACAGCATATCCACAAAAGTCGCCAGCAGAACGATCATAATCAATTCCTGGAGCCAGTTGCTCAGCCACCCCATCCTTTCCATCCCCTTTCTTGCCAACATACATTCAGCGCATCATGACAGTCATATTACCCGCGGTCAGCAAGATGGTAATGGCCAGAAAAAACATCAGACCGACGGCTGCGAGCGCCGCAAATACGTAGATCATACTCTTGCCGATGGCCTGGAGGCATCCTACAATCGGGGTGTCTCCTAGCGGTTGCATAATGGCACCAGTTACGTTGTATATCAAGGCAAGAGCCAGGATCTTGAGTGCCGGAAAGGCACATAGAAACAAAATGATGATCACTCCGGTGAGTCCAATTGCATTTTTGACAAGTAAAGAAGCTGTAATTACCGTATCCGTCGCATCCGCAAATGTTCTGCCCACGACAGGGACAAAGTTGCCTGCGATGTATTTGGCGGCCTTCAGGCTGACTCCATCCGCTACCGATCCCGATGCTCCCTGAACTGAGATTACACCCAAAAACATCGTCAGCAGGATACCCAGCAGTGCCACACTAATATTGCGCAGGAGGTCTGCCAGCTGTGTCAGCTTGTACTTGTCAGACAATGAACTGACGAGATGCAGAACAGCTGAGAAGAAGAGTAACGGGAATACCAGCAAGTGAATCAAAGTACTCACCAGATGAATCATGAAAATGATGAGTGGATGGGTCACGGAGACGGTGATGACGTTACCCATGGACGCGAGCAGTGTGAATAACAACGGAACCATGGCCATCATGAAGTTGATCATGCCGGTTATGGCATCCTTGGCGTATCCAATCGCCACACTGAAGCTGTTGATTGCAATAATGATGATGACCATATAACAGATGGAATAGGCGATTTTGCTAATATTATTTTTCTCAAATGCAGTCTGAAGAGTCTCCAGAATCATGCTGAGTACACTTAACATCACAATCGTGACCAGAAGTTTGCCATTATATAAAATTTCATGCAGCATGAAGGTTCCTATCGCCACAAACACCGATTTCAGGCTGAATCCTTCATTGCCGGGGATTAACATATCCATGAAGGAAGGGGTCTTCCCCTCCGGGAAGAAACCACCGTATTGTTGCATCAGTTGATCCCAGTATTTCTCCACCTGATCCTTGGGAAGCTGATCGGCCTGCTGTTCCATCCACTCACCGGAAGGCGAGGTTGCAGTAACCTGTCCCAGGATACCAAACAGAAAACAGAGCATCAGCACAACCGTAAGGCGCCACTGCGGCTTAAGATGCATTGATTTCATATGGAGTCCGCACGCCCTTTCTACACCGGCATCAGCTTCATGACGGTTTCGATAATAATGCTGATGATCGGTATAGCAAGTACAAGGATCAGTACCTTACCAGCCAATTCGATCTTGGACGCAATGCTTTCCTGGCCTGCATCCCTGACAATCTGTGCGCCAAATTCAGCGATGTACGCTATGCCAATAATTTTCAGTACCGTTTTCAGATAAATACTTTCCATGCCTGAATTCTCGGCAAGTCGCTTCAACACTTCGATGACTGCACCGATTTTGCCAATCAACAACATGAAGATGACAATGCCGGTCGCGGCAGCAATCAGAAAGGCAAACATCGGTTTCTGTTCCTTAATGACCAGAATGAGCACTGTTGCGATGAGCGCCAAACCTACAACTTGGATAATTTCCACAGGTCACCACCATCCGGCTTCATGACCGTTTTTCATTGAAAAAGAAATATCGATTTGATCTCTTGTAGCAGGCTGTCCAGCATACGGACCACCATGAACAATACAACGACAAATCCGATTACGGTCACCCAGTGAGCCATATCTTCCTTTCCCATTTGTTTCAGTACCGTGTGAATCATGGCGATGATGATCCCGATACCCGCAATTTGAAAGATTGCGTTCACTTCTAGATTCATGACCTTGGCACCTCACTATCCCGGCTATTTCAGAAGATCAGAATGACGATTAACGCTCCGACAAGCATCCCGAGGCTTCGGCTCATTCGTTCATATTTCATTTGATCGGCCTGGGCGCGGGATTCCTCATGCATTAGTTGTTGAATGGCTAACGATATATGTTTGGTCTGATCCTGACGGTCACTTGTGCCAAGGCTGAAGCTTAATTGCAGCATCACTTCCTTCTCGTCAGCCTTCATGGCCGATCTTCCCCACGCCAAATCCACGCCTGACTGCAGACTTTCCCGGGCAGTGAGTCCATGAGGAGGTTCCATCTGTGTAGCTGCATGAAGAAACAGCGTCTTTACAGGTTCTTTGGTCTGTGCTCCCATCTTGCCCATGGCATCGGGAAGTGGAGTGAGCCCATAGTTAATCTCCGTCATTAGTCGCTGGAGGGCTGCAATGAGTTCTCGCAACTGTCTCGGTCTTAATGCATACTGTCTGGCCTTGTAAAATCCGGCGAGGGTGCTGGCTAACAGAATAATTACCGCACCAAACATGTTAACCAAAGGCTTCACCTCCTGCCCCGGTCTGCTGCAACCCACGCATTTTGCCATCAGCCAGCCGAAAGGTCATGCCCCGGCTCGTCCGCTGCAGCTGGACATAACGTTGAAACATCTGCTCCGTTATTAAGGTTCTGAGGGCGCCGGTCTGGCCGACAGCTCCGATAGGTCACGGCCATGCGCAGTCGCAATCACTGAGACTCCTGCATGCAGGGCTTCCATCACCGCCTCGGCATCCTCCGGACGACCGATCTCGTCCACAATCAGGACATCGGGCGACATGGAGCGAAGCATCATCATCATACCCTCAGCCTTCGGACAACCGTCCATCACATCTGTTCGGGGACCTACGTCGAATCCAGGTACTCCTTTGTAGCTACCAGCGATTTCGGACCTTTCATCCACAATGCCCACTTTCAGACGCGGACGTATTCCCTGAACCAGTTCAGTTCCCCCTGTAAGCTTTGTACCACTGCTAATTTGTCTCGCCAGATCGCGCAGTAACGTCGTTTTCCCTTGTTGTGGTGGTGATAAGATCAACGTGTGCAGGACCTGTCCGCTCTTCATATCGAGAAGATAAGGAAGGATACGATCAGCCACTCCATGTACCTCACGGGCTACGCGAACGTTAAACCCATTGATGTCACGCAGGTATTCGACACGCCCACCGCTTAGTACCGTTCGTCCAGCAAGCCCGATTCGATGTCCCCCAGGTATGGTGATGAACCCTTTACGCAGTTCCTCTTCCAATGTATAAAGTGAATGGTTACTGATCAGGTCCAGCAACCTGTGCGTCACTTCTTTCTGAGGAACATACGCTTCTTCAGGATTCCCGGTCGGACAACCTTGAGGTGTCAGGAAGTGGTATGTGTTGCCTGCATTAATCTCCAGGGGTCTGCCTTCACGAATACGTACTTCCTCCACTTGTTCCAATAGAGCGGGTGGCATTCTTCCAAGAATGGTTCGTATCGGTTCCGGAAAAAGTTCCCTCCAGTTCACCTTCATGAGTAGGCTCCTCCAACCTTGAGATCATTTGGTTCACACTTCTGGCGCTTGTTCATATCTCAAGTTTATGCCTGTACATTTAATTTATGACGCTGAAATCTATCAATTCTTCAGAATACGGTTGAGAGTTGAAACCATAGATGCACCTTCTGTTCTAGGCACCCGTCTAGATGTGCATGCATATAGTAATTGCAGATAGGTAAGTTCCATTTCGGTTCAAAACAGAACTACCGATCCCCAGATAAAGAAAGGAGTTGTGGGGAGTGCGAGTTGATGTCGTTGGCAATGTGAATGAAGTACGTACTATTGATATTGCAGGGCGAAGTGCAGTTGTCATTGATGTATTGTGTACGACCAGTACAATTGTTACGGCTCTGGCGTATGACGCTTCGGCTGTGATTGCCGTAGAGACCGTTCCACAAGCCAAACAAATGGAAGTGAAAGATTGCATACGAGGCGGGGAGCGTTTTGACAAAAAAATCACCGGATTCGAGGTGGGTAATTCCCCCTATGAATATATGACTAAGGACATTGCTAATAAAACGATCATACTGACCACAACCGATGGAACCCGAGCCTTGATTAAAGCTTCCAGGGCGAAACATGTACTAGCTGGATCATTTCTCAATGTCAGTGCTGTCGCAGCAGTTCTCTGCCAACTTCAACGAGATGTATTGCTGTTATGTGCGGGGAATCAGGATGAGTTTGCACTGGAGGACGCCTTGTGTGCTGGATGTATCATCGACGAACTGCACCGTCAATCCTGTTCTCCCATCCAACTAAACGATCTCGGCATAGTACTTCATCAGGCGGTATCCCAATGTCAGGAGAGCATCCCGGAGCTGGTGCAGGGATCTGTTAGCGGGCGTAGGCTTGAAAAGTTAGGCAGGGTTCATGACATTTCATATTGTTCTCAATTAAACTTGCTGGATTGTGTTCCCGAGATGGGGGAGGGGAACCTCATGCAACCATATAGAGGCACACGCGGCGGAAAGATGTTCAAGTTGATGTGAGAATTGCTATGAGAACAACAAAAAAGGTGTACTGCTGCCCGTTGGCAACAGTACACCTTTGCTAATTTACATACACAGAAAATACTTATCTGCGATCTTGAGGTCCACCGATAACGGCTTGCTCGGCAGTGTCGAGATCATATGCTGTGTGCAATGCCTTAATGACGTCATGCAGCTTATCTCCGTCAATAACACAAGATACTTTGATCTCGGAAGTGCTCACCATCTTGATACTTACGCCTTCAGCGGAAATAACTTTGAACATCTTCGCAGCTACACCTGGGTGACTGACCATGCCTGCGCCAACAATGGAGATTTTAACGAGGTTCTCCTCTGATGTGACTTCACGGTAAGGCAAACGGCTGTGAAGGCCTTCAATGACACGTAATGCGTTCTCACGATCAGACAGCGCCACAGAGAAAGAGAAGTCCGCTTTGCCATCCATCACACCGCTCTGAACGATAATGTCCACATCCAGCTGATTGGATGCAAGCGCACCAAATACTTCAGCCAGAACTCCTGGTACATCCGGCACACCCAGAATACTGATGCGAGCCACATTTTTGTCATAGGCAATACCACTAACCACTACGCCTTGTTCCATTGCTGCTTCCTCCTTCACAACCGTTCCTTCATTATGGTTAAAGCTGGATCTTACAATTAAAGGTACACCGGAATGCTTCGCGTACTCTACTGCACGCGGATGCAGCACCGCTGCTCCCAAATTAGCAAGTTCCAGCATTTCGTCATAGGATATTTCCTTCAGCTTGCGCGCAACCTTAACGATCCGCGGGTCCGTAGAATAGATTCCGTCTACATCCGTATAGATCTCACACGCATCAGCCTTAATTGCTGCTGCCAGCGCTACAGCTGTCGTATCCGAACCACCACGACCCAGCGTTGTGATCTCGCCGTCTTCCGTCATGCCCTGGAAGCCTGCAACAATAACAATATTGCCCTCGGCAAGTGCTGCATTCACACGGGCAGGTTGAATATCATGAATACGCGCTTTTCCGTGAACCGGCTCTGTGCGGAATCCCGCTTGCCAGCCCGTAAACGATACTGCTTTACGTCCAAGCGCTTGAATAGCCATCGATAACAAAGAGATCGAAATCTGTTCTCCTGTCGTTAAGAGCATATCCATCTCACGAGCAGGCAGATCACTATTCAGTTGTTTTGCCTGATCAATCAAATCATCTGTTGTATCCCCCATGGCCGAAACCACGACTACACACCGATGTCCTTCATCAGCTTTTTCTACAACACGTCCGGCTACACGCTTCATGCGTTCTGTATCTCCGACCGAGCTGCCCCCAAATTTCATGACGTACAATGACAACGCAAATCCACTCCCTACCTTGTGCAGTATGCATAATTAATGTCCATCGTCATTATTCTCTACGAGAAATGACTTTAACCCAGTATATTACGAAAGCGCCTGATAGGCTAATCTTTTTTCGAAAAAACCCTCTGCCAAAGGAATGGCAAAGGGTTGTTAATAACCTTTTTTAGCTTACAGCTTGTGAAAGTTACGCACGGGAAGAGTATTTACCTTCACGTGTGTCAATCAGGAGAACGTCACCTTCGTTAATGAACAAAGGAACCTGTACGTTCAGACCTGTTTCCACTTTTGCATTTTTGGTAGCACCTTGTGCAGTGTTACCTTTAACACTTGGCTCAGTCTCGATGACTTTCAACTCAACGCTTGTTGGCAAGTCAATTCCGAGGATTTCACCTTGGTAGCTAACAATCTTAACGACCATGTTTTCTTTCAGGAAGTTCAATTCCCATTCCAGTTGATCACTAGTCAATGTGAACTGATCATATGTTTCGTTATCCATGAACGTGTGCTCTGTACCGCTTGCATACAGGTAGGATACGCCACGATTTTCGATGATGGCACGACCAATAGTTTCGCCTGCACGGAATGTTTTTTCAACGGTGTTTCCGTTACGCAGGTTTTTCAATTTGGAACGTACGAAGGCAGCGCCTTTACCTGGTTTAACGTGTTGGAAATCAAGCACGGTATAGATATCGTTATCTACTTGCACGGTCAAGCCTGTTTTAAAATCGTTTACTGAAATCACAAAAAATCCCTCCTGATATGGTTAAAAAGTAGGTGATATAAAACGATGGGTTAAAGTTATATGTAAAATGAGCCCAAGAAAGGCCACCTCGTTCACTTCGATTGCAGTACCATCCTCCGACCGCTGTTATCCCCAGATTTTTTTGATCCCATTATCCATGGGAAAATCCGGTGATAAAGGCGAACGCTTCGCTTCTTCAGATTGGTTCTGCATTCTCCGTTATGGTGAAATTTCTTATTTTCAATTTAAATAACACATTAAAAATCGTCTTATATCCCTGTGGCTGTAATTTAGCCGATTACGGTGAACTTCTTGTCCGACTTCGTGAGAATATGAATACCCGTCTCGGTAATCACTACGTCATCCTCGATACGCACGCCGCCAAGCCCGTCAATATATATACCCGGTTCAACGGTAACAACCATACCCGGTTTCAATACATCGTCGCTAAGCTTGGACAAGCGAGGAGCTTCGTGAACTTCCATCCCCAGACCGTGGCCTGTGCTGTGTCCGAATTGATCTCCATATCCGTGACCTGCAATGATATCACGAGCCAATGCATCTGCTTCCCGTCCGGTCATGCCCGGTTTCAGGTTCTCCAGCGTATGTAACTGAGCTTCCAGTACAATGTCATAAATTTTGCGCAGTTCAGGTACAGGTGTACCTGTTGCAATGGTACGTGTCAGATCTGAACAGTATCCGTCCAAAAGTGCACCAAAGTCAAATGTAATTAACTCATTCTGTCCGATGACCTTGCTGCTTGCTACACCGTGAGGCATAGCAGAACGTTCACCCGATGCTACAATGGTGTCAAACGAAGAGGACGTTGCTCCATGTTTGCGCATGAAAAACTCCATCTCCAGATCCACTTCACGCTCCGTCATACCTGGTTTTGCAAACTGCAAAACGTGGCTGAACGTGGCATCCGCCAGATCTGCTGCTCTCTGCATGACCGCGATCTCGTCTTCATCCTTGAATATACGAAGTTGTTCCACGATCCCGGATACAGCTTTCAGTTCAATAGACTGCAGTGCTTCAGCATAAGCGGAGTGCGTGCCAAATGTAACACTATCCTGCTCGAAGCCAACTGCTTTAATATTCGCGGATGTCAGTAGTTCGCGCACCGTATCCATCGGCTTGGCTCCGTGCTCGACAACAGTAAATCCTTTGGCTTGCTGAGGCGCTTGTGACATATATCGGAAATCAGTCAGCAAATAGGCATCCTGTTCCGTAATCAGCACATATCCCGCCGAGCCTGTAAAGCCCGTCATATAACGACGGTTAATCGGGTTTGTAATCAGCATTGCAGTGAGTTCATGCTCACGCATGGCTTCACGCAACTTATTTACTCGTTTGTTTTCCATCGGTAACCCTTCTTTCTCTCACATTCCCGGGTTCCCGGCTCAGGTTTGTTTGTCCAGATGACGCACAAGAGCCAGCAATCCCAGTTCATAGCTTACTTCGCCAAATCCGGCAATCTGCCCGATTGTTTCCGCTGCAATCACTGAATGATGTCTGAACGCTTCGCGTGCATGAATGTTGGATAGATGTACTTCCACCGTAGGGACTTTTACAGCATTGATTGCATCACGTATAGCATAGCTATAATGGGTAAATGCTCCGGCATTCAATATTATTCCGTCTGCCTCACCCATCGCTGCATGAATGCGGTCAATGATGTCCCCTTCATGGTTCGATTGATAAAAAGCGATGGAGACGCCAATTTCATCAGCCTGTCTGCGAATTTTGTCCTCAATATCCTTCAGACTAAGCGTTCCATAGATGCCCGGTTCACGTACACCAAGCATGTTCAGGTTCGGACCATTGATCACAATAATTCGTTTCATCGCTGCTCCACCCTCTCTGCAAATAACCATCTGCTATTTTAACACAGCCATTGCCGGATTGAGAAGCTTTTTTGCGCTATGCCCCCGCTTGCTCCGGCTCGCGTTTGCGTTCATCCGTGTACTCCATGGCCACCGTGTAACCAATGAACAGCCCCCATAGCAAAAAGAAACAGAGTTCCGTGATGATCGAATCCCACGTTAAACCGTTCAAAGGCTTCATCATCCCGAGTTTCGGTCCTACCAGTATAAAGAGAATCAGCCACCAGACAATTCCATACACCATGCCGGGTACCGGTCCTTTTAATTTTCTAATCGTGAACGTGTAGAGCAAGGAAGCCAAGATGGAAAAAACGATAAAAAACAACCAGCCTGTCAAATGTCCAGCTGCGGTATATATATATTCATGTTTGAAAAAAGGCTCGGCCAGAAATCCGACAGGTACAATCGTAAAATGCAGCAGATAGAATAGCCAATGCAGCCCGCCCCAGATAAAACCGGCAAAGAAGCCAAGCTCTAACGCAAAGGAAAATGGCTTCGTGTAGTAGTGAGCTTGACCTTGCCTCTGGGTAGGGCGCCTGCCTCTGTCTTTTTGCTGCCGTTCTTTCGGACGTTGGCCTTCATCTCGCAATGTATCTTCATGCGTACGCTCTGTCATCGATATTCTCCTTCATTCAGTTGATAATCCCGTACTATGCCTCGAATTTTCTGCCTGATTCTACGAGGTAGTATGTTCAAAACAGGACAATCTTAACAACATCCTTCAAGGATTGACTCACAAACTAGAAATTGCGCTTAAAATTCGATACAATAGGGTTATAAAACTGCCTTTGATCGCGAAGGCCTAGAACAGAATAGGAAGGTGAATAATTTGCCTCAACAATCCAAGCCTGTCAGCTATGGGGGGCAAGCTGTCATTGAAGGCGTAATGTTCGGTGGGAAACATGTCAACGTTACAGCTGTTCGTAGAAAAGACGGCGAAATTACGTATCTGGAAGTTCCCAAGCAAGACAAGTCCTGGGTCACGAAATTGCGGCGGATTCCTTTATTACGCGGAATTGTCAGCATTATAGATTCAAGTGTTAAAGGTAGCAGACATCTTAATTATTCTGCTGACGCTTATGCTGATGATGAACTGGAACCGGAAGAGAAAGCCAAGCAAAAAGAGAAAGAAGGTTCGGGCTGGAGCCTTAGCATGATTATTGGTGTGACCGCCGTAGCCATTCTTTCATTCCTTTTTGGTAAAGTTGTGCTCACATTGCTTCCTGTTGTTATCGAGAATTTTCTATTCAAAAATGCATTCGACAATCAGTTTTTGCATAATTTACTGGAAGGCGGCATTAAGCTGATCCTGTTACTCGCCTATCTGTGGTTAATCTCACAGACGCCGATGATTAAACGTCTCTTCCAGTATCATGGAGCGGAACACAAAGTAATCAGCGCACATGAAGCTGGTGAAGAACTGACACCGGAGAACGTGCAAAAGTACAGCCGACTGCACTACCGCTGCGGAAGCAGTTTCATTATGTTGACTGTCATCATTGGAGTGTTTCTATACTCCCTTTTCACGTACGATAACCTCTGGGAACGGATGGGTCAGCGTCTATTGTTATTGCCAGTTGTGCTAGGCATTTCTTTTGAACTGTTAAAGCTCACGAATTCGGTACGTGATATCCCTGTACTGCGTTATCTCGGATACCCGGGATTGTGGCTGCAATTGCTGACAACAAAAGAACCGACCAACGAACAGGTAGAAGTATCTATTGCTTCGTTTAACCGTATGCGTGAGTTGGATGCCAAGCTTGCCAATGTCTCTGCTACCTCAGAAGTACCTGTTGCAACACTCGATCCTGTGAAAGGGTGAATGATATGAACAAGCAGGCAATCTTATTTTGGACGTTCATCGCACTAGCTGCTGTTGGAGTCTTGACTTGGCTGGGGAACGCTAGTCCATCCAGGATCATTATTCCTCTGGTCGTGTTCGGAGCCGTATTCCTGCTGTACAAATATCCGCCTCGTCGCTGGGCAAGCAAAACCAAATCACCGAAGATTAAACCATCGGCACGAACCATGGCGAAAGTTAATGCACAGTCCAGTGCCAGAAAGAGCAGCGGCTCTTCAAAGAAACGTAAGGATTATCCTTTCCAAGTGATTCAAGGACAAAAAGGGAAAAGCGATGAAGATATTCCGAAATTTCACTAAAAGCTACTGAACATACAAAAAAGCAGTTCTCCCAACTTGTGGAGAATTGCTTTTTTTACGTTTATACAGGAATCAGAGGTGGAGCTTCTGCTTGTTTCTTGCGCAATTCTTTTCGTTGTTTGTCCAGCTGTTCATCATACATTTTCATATTCCATCCGTTGAAAAATTCGTTCCCTGCGGTTGCACCTGATCGATATAAGGCTGTGCTGTCCTGTAACGATAAATGAAATTGCGTTGGTTTAATCCCAAGCGTTGGTATCTTCACTGTACGAAACCGGTTAATCTGTTCGATATAGCGTTCATCATGTGCTGTGAGCATCGTCTCCACAAGGGCCTGAAGCATGCTTAGCGGTCCTTTAATCCGGGCAGGTTCCACTTCCGTCTTCCCCACCATTTTGAATCCGACAACCGGAATAACGTCTCCTCTTCGTTCCGAACGATCACCATCGAAGAGCCACAACGGAAAATTGCTAAGCAATCCACCATCCACGACATACACGAACTGATCTTGAAAAGGAAGTCCTTTGGAGAATACTGGTGATTTGCGTATGACTACCGGATCGAAAAAATATGGAATACTGCAACTCATACGTACCGCTTTTGCAACATCCAGCTTGGCAGGATCAATGCCGAACCGCCGAATATCGTCTGGCAGCACCAGAATGGTCCCATTGGATATATCGGACGCCGTAATAAGCAACTTGCCTTGCGGCAAGTCAGCAAATGTGCGAATCCCTTTCTGCTCCAGCATCTTGCGAATCCATGATTCCAGCGCTTCTCCCGAATATAGTCCTTTCTTCAAGAACAGCCTTGCCGCGGGTCCAATCCATCGGGTATTAAATATGGGGGAACGACGCAGCAATGAAACAAAGGGGGTATTCTCAATAATGACTTTCATCTCCTCGGCCCTGTAACCGGCCGCTAGCAGAGCAGCTACAATGGAACCGGATGATGTGCCTGCCACTCGATTAAACTGAATGCCGCAGTCTTGAGCACCCTGCACAGCTCCCGCAAGTGAGATTCCCTTCACGCCTCCACCTTCAAACACCGCGTTAATTAACACAACAAAACCCCCGTTCTCCAGGCAGCCACATTTCTACTGCCACTCTATGAGAACAAGGGTTTGTCTTATCACTGTATTGTTAAAATGTTTTATAGACCATAGTAGGCTTTTAATTTGGCAATCAAGCCAAGAGGATTCTTCGTCAGGTATTGTGAACTAAAGAATATATCCCCTTTGACCGAACCATACTTCTTGTTGTAGTTCAGCTGATCGATGATCTCCTGTGAAGTCTGCCAGCCAATTTCCGGCGTACCTAACTTATAAGGAGAGTGACCGATATACAATTTTACATTTGTGTTAGCCACTTCATTCGCCCACCAGTCCACGACTTTGTCGTATCGGGCTACGCTCAATGTCATACTCCAATACACCTGCGGAGCGACATAGTCGATCCACTCTTGGTTAATCCATGTCCGCACATCTGCATTCATGCTGTCATACGCGGTTACTCCTGCTTTGGTATCAGAACCTGTCAGATCAACAGATTTGTTACGCCATACACCAAATGGACTAATTCCATATTCAACGTTAGCTTTCACGCTGTGAATGCTCTGCCCGAGCTGCTTAACAAACTGATTGATATTGTCCCGACGCCATTCAGCACGGTCTTTGGTATTCAATGTGTTGTAAGTTTTGAAGGCTGCATCATCATTAAAAGTCACATTGGACGGATAGAAATAATCATCCAGATGTACGCCATCAATATCATACTGATTGACCACTTCCATGATCGTATCGATAATATGCTGTCTGGCTTCCGGGATGCCCGGGTTAATGTACAATTTGCCGGATGCATTCACAATCCAGTCGGGATGAAGCTTCGAGATGTGATTTGCAGCCAAGTTCGATGTACTCGCTGAGTTCGTTGCTCTAAACGGATTAAACCAGGCGTGGAACTCAAGACCTCGTTTGTGTGCTTCCTCGACCATAAACGCGAGGGGATCATAACCTGGATCTTTACCTTGTGTTCCTGTTAATACGCTGTTCCAAGGTACCAGACCTGAAGGATAGATGGCATCCCCATTGGCTCTCACTTGGACAAATACGGCATTAATGCCCATACCTTGCAAAGTATCTAGCTGTTTTGTATACTCCTGTTTTTGCTTCTCTACATTTCCCTTGGCACCGGATGTAGGCCAGTCTCCATTCACTGTGGAAATCCAGGCTCCCCGCATCTCTTCAGAAGCTGGTACAGTGCCCGTGCCTCCAGGCTCCGCTGGGGTTGCCGGGGTTGGTTCAGGAGTTGGGACTGATTCGTCTCCTGTGTACAGATCAATAGTCTGGGCTGACTGATTCCAGTTCACTCGAATGCCAAGGTTCTCACTGACAAATCGAATGGGTACCATGACCCGACCTTGTTTCAATTCGACCGATGCATCCAGACCAACTACAGCGTTATCCACGGTCGCCTGCTGGCGCCCGCTTGTCATAGAGATGACCGAATCGGATTTCTGAATGGTCACGGTACGAGTAGCTTGAGACCATAAAACAGACGCACCCAGTCCTTCGCTAATAACACGCAGAGGTACCATCGTTACATTTACTTTGGGCAAGATGTAGGGTGATACATCCGATTCCAAACGGTTGCCGTCTAGAAAAATAGCGATTTCCTTCTGCCCGGCTGCTTGTGCTGTCATGCCTGCTGTCTGTAATCCAAGTACAAAAATGAGCAGCAGCATCAATCCTTTACGAACGTTCATTAGTGCAGTCCTCCAAAATCATTATAAATTTGCGGTAAATTCTACTAGTTTAATAGACGCTCCTACTGTTCGTTTAGTTGCGAAAATCACCAAATTATGGTGTGAATACAAACAAAAAAATGCTTCCTGCCATTAAAACGGCAAGAAGCATCCTTTGATCACAGGATACGATTCATTGTATATCACCATGTGTATTCCACTGCTGAAACTTAAGACTCCGTATTACTCATGACGTCCTGAAGATTTTTGAGGTCACGCAACCGGCTCTCATCCTGACGGAAGTATTCAACCAAGGACTCGATGCATGTAATGGAGTCCCAGCTCAGATGATGTTCAATGCCTTCAACATCATTGTAGATATTTTGTTCCTGAACACCAATCGTTGTCAAAAATTGTTCAAGCAGATGATGGCGCTCCATCAAACGTTTGCCCATCTTTTTGCCTTTTGGTGTAAGCACCAGTCCGCGGTACTTTTCATAGATCAGATACTCGTCTTTGTCCAGCTTTTGGATCATCTTCGTCACCGATGAAGGATGTACTTCCAGTCCTTCAGCTATATCAGACACACGAGCATAGCCCTTTTCATCAATTAATTTGTATATACGCTCCAAATAATCTTCCATACTGGGCGTTGGCATCTGCTTCCCTCTTTTCTCTCTGACCGGCCCCTATTCGTGCCTGGTCCCTATCTTATAATGATACATGTTATCAATACGCATTGGCAAGTCCTGCACAGTTCAGAGCGCGCTGTTACACAAGTAATTGGCAGGCGTGACTTCTCCCCATACGAGGCAAACTAAACAAAGTTCCGCATCGAAAGGAGTGATTTCGTGAGTACAAGTGTAGCCTCACCGCCAGTTCGTAAAGCAAAAGGCACTAAACCCTTTATTCCCGATTTGGTGTATTTTGAACCCGGTGCGTTGGAATATGATAAAGGCAAACGGATTATGGAATGGGTCACATCCAAAAACATCCCTTATCAAATGACCACATCCCATAACCGTATCACAAACTTGCCGGGTGAAACCGAACAAGAAAAATATCGGATGGCAAAGCGTACTCTGGTCGTTGGTGTACGCAAAACACTTAAGTTCGACCAGTCGAAACCTTCAGCGGAATATGCCATTCCCATTTCTACAGGCTGTATGGGGCACTGCCATTATTGTTATCTTCAAACTACACTTGGTGCGAAACCTTATGTCCGTGTCTATGTTAATACCGAGGAGATCATTCAGGCTGCAAAAGGATACATCGAAGAACGCGCGCCTGAAATCACACGATTTGAAGCCGCCTGTACGTCTGATCCCGTAGGACTCGAGCATATCACGGAGAACCTAAGTGACCTGATCCGCTTTATGGCGGATGAAGAATACGGGCGCTTGCGATTTGTAACCAAATATCATCACGTTGATCCGTTGCTGAATCTTAAACATAACGGCCACACCCGTATCCGGTTTAGTGTCAATTCGGATTATGTCATCAAAAACTTTGAACCGGCTACCTCCAGATTTGAGGAACGCATTGAAGCTGCTGGCAAAATTGCACACGCTGGTTATCCCCTGGGATTCATTATCGCTCCGATTATGTGGTATGAAGGCTGGGAAGAAGGATACTCGGAGCTGTTGCAGAAACTGGCAGATACACTTCCAGAGGAAGCAACCAAGGATCTTACCTTTGAGATGATCCAGCACCGTTTTACCAAAACGGCCAAAGCGACCATTGAAAAGCGATATCCCAAAACCAAGCTGGAGATGGATATCGAGAAACGCAAGATGAAATGGGGCCGCTGGGGCCAGTATAAGTATGTGTATAAGGATGACCAGCAAGATGCGCTGCGCGAATTCATTACGGAACGGATCTTTGAACATTTTCCACTAGCCAATATTGATTACTTCACCTAAACGAAAAACAGGACTGCTTATAATGATATGCTGGTATATGCATTTCTAACAAACGATTAAAAAGCAGGTTACATGACCCAGAGTGTCTCTGGTAACATGTAGCCTGCTATGCCATACATAATAATACTTAAATTCAGTTCATCCGTTTAAATAATCATCCAGTCTGGTGTAATCTGCTGCAACCAGATGGTAATCTTCGTCATCTGATCTGTAAAAAGCAATACCCCAAGGAACAACATTAATGCTCCGCCGACTTTCATCATGACATTGGAATACCGTAAGATCCAGCGTGTCGAACCAATGAAAAACGCCAAAATGAAGAACGGTATGGCAAACCCTGCCGTATAACCTGTAATCAGCGCCAGCCAGGTTGTGGGCTCACTCGCAGCCATCGCAATGATCGCTGTTAGAATGGGACCAATACAAGGCGACCATCCTGCTGAGAAACCAATCCCAAATATAAAAGAGCCCAGATATCCTGCAGGCTTCCATTTCATATCCAGCTTGCGTTCCTTCATCAGAAACTGCGGCTTGAACACCCCAAGCAAAAATAACCCCATAAGCATAATCAGAATCGCAGACAATTGCCGAATCAGTTCTCGGTTATCATTGAAAAATTGGCCAAATAGTCCAGCACCAAGGCCAAGCGAATAAAATACAGCCGAGAAGCCTAAAATAAACGCCAGCGTATGCGTCATGGTCTTAAAGCGGACTTCGCGCTGATTGCGGTCATCCTTCAATTGTTGCACCGTCATACCTGTAATGTAGGAGAGGTATGATGGATACAGCGGAAGACAACATGGTGATATAAATGAGACCAAACCTGCTACAAAAGCCATCCATACATTAACATCAGGCATGAAGCGGATGTCTCCCTTCCCCGGGCTCACGTGCTTGCTCGTTCAATCGTCAGGCTCGGAACCCTTTTTTTCCAATCATCGTCAGAATCAGCATCATGATCAGCAGTAATACAATCGTTGCTCCAGGTGCGAGGTTCCAGATACCTGCTACAACCAGTCCAATGACTACGGCAATTTCGCCAATCACCACGGACAAAATAATAGCGGATTTAAAACTTCGGGCCATCAACAGGCTGACTGCTACCGGAATGGTCAATAGCGCTGACACCAGAAGCGCACCGACAATCTTGATCGCCGTGCTTATGACAAGTGCTGTCATCACAGTGATCAACATGTTCAGAATTCTCACAGGCAACCCTGTAACCGCTGCCGCATCTTCCTCAAAGCTAAGCAGGAAAAATTCCTTATGTAACAATGCCACTACAATCACCACGATCAGCGTAACCACACCGACAAGCTTCAGATCCGTAGCGTCTAACGTATATATACTGCCGAACAAATAACTCATGACATCTGCATTATATCCTTTGCCCAGCGTGAAGAACAAGGAAGCAAGAGCCACGCCACCGGACATGATAATGGCAATCGATAATTCGGCGTAACTCTTGTACGCTTTGCGCAATTTCTCTATCGCAAATGAAGCAAGCACGGCAAATATCAAGCCCACTGCAATGGGATACACTTCAATCAGGAATCCAAGTGCAACACCGGCAATGGTCACATGAGACAAGGTGTCTCCAATCATGGATAACCGCCGTAAGACCAGGAACAGTCCGATTAACGGAGCGGTAATGCCAATTAACAACCCACCCGCCAGGGCACGCTGAAAAAAATCACTCATTAATATTTCCAAAACAAACACGACTCCTTCGGCCTTACTCTAATCTAATGGGCCATAAATACGGCTAGCGTACCTGTGCAGTGGTATGTTGCAGATTGGTCTCAGCACAATCCTGTACCTCATGCGAATGACGGACATGGAAATTAATTTTGCCATTCGTTACCGCAGCTTCAGAACCCAGATAACTCTCCATTCGATCCATATCATGAGACACCATCAGAAAAGTCATACGGTGATGTTCATGCATATGGGTAATCAGTTCAAAGAAACTGGCCTGTGATTCAGCATCAATACCTACGGTAGGTTCATCCAGAATCAACAGATCCGGGTGATTGATAAGTGCTCGTGCCAAAAATACACGCTGCTGCTGCCCGCCGGATAATTGACCAATTCGTTTGTTCGCCAGATCCTCGATCCGCATGACCTGCATCGCATCCGTGCACTGTTGCTGACATTTGCGAGACATACGACGGAACATGTTTTTGTTATTATACAAGCCTGACATGACCACTTCACGAACGGTCGCAGGGAACAACGGGTTAAATGCATTCTTTTGCGGCACATACCCGATTCGGTCCCAGTCCTTGAACCTGCGGATCGACTCTCCGAATAGTTTGATATCTCCCTGCGCAGGAGGAAGAAGTCCTACCAGCATGCGCAGCAATGTCGTTTTACCCGCCCCATTGGAACCGATAATCCCGACAAAGTCCCGCTCCTGGGCCATAAAATCGAGATTCTCAATCACTCGCTGGTCCCCGTAGGAAAATGATAGTTTCTCGATCTCTATAATTGGATCATGACATAGTGGCAT
This sequence comes from Paenibacillus sp. W2I17, assembly GCF_030815985.1. Classification (NCBI taxonomy): domain Bacteria; kingdom Bacillati; phylum Bacillota; class Bacilli; order Caryophanales; family Paenibacillaceae; genus Paenibacillus; species Paenibacillus sp. W2I17. The sequence goes on along the minus strand of NZ_JAUSXM010000001.1, from coordinate 5,817 downwards.
GATTTGCTGCATGGCAAAGCCGCCCTTCATTATATATAAGAATCCCATAGCGTCCTAAGAGCCTTCACCGTTAACGGTAAAGACTCTTCGATCTGAATTCTTCATTCTATCTTATTTTAATGCGATCAGCAGATTTTGCAAATTTTTCTCCATGAGGGTGAAATAATCATCCCCGTTTGTTGCCTGCTCCTTGGTCAATCCCTCAACCGGATTAAGAACCATGGTCTCCACTCCTGCTTCACTTGCCAGTGTTTTCGCCAATTTGTCAGATACCAGCTCTTCGAAGAAAATATACTTAATGCCTTCATCTTTAACCAGTTTCGCAAGCTTCACAATATCCTGTCCTGTCGGTTCAGCATCCGGGGAAAGTCCCATAATGGCATGCTGGGTTAATCCATAATCACGTGCAAGGTAGCCAAACGCTTGGTGCGAGACAACAATTTCGTTGTTCGGTACGGTAGCCAATTCATCTGTAAAACGCTGATCCAGCGTCTCAAGCTTCGAACGAAGCGCTTCATAACGCTGTTCGTAACCTGCTTTGTGATCAGGATCAGCCTCGATCAGGCTATTTTTGATGTTTTCAGCCATGATCATGGCTGATTTCGGACTAACCCACGTATGTGGATCAATATGATGATCAGCGACATCTTCACTGGTAGCCTCATCTGTATGTTCATCTGCATGCTCGTCTTCGTGCTCTTCGCCGTGACCGTGCCCATCATCACCCTCAGCGGTTAACAGCTTAACCCCTTCGCTGACGGCAACAGACTTCACCTGAGTATCACTATTCAGCGACTTCAGGAAATTTGGCACCCATCCTTCCAGTCCAGCTCCATTATAGAAAAACAGCTGTGCCTTGGACGTATTAACAATATCCTGACTCTTCGGAGTCCAGTCATGCGGCTCTACTCCCGTTGGCAGCAGGTTAATGACATTGGCATCCTCACCACCGATTGCAGTCGTAAAAGCATATACAGGATAAAATGTCGTCACAACGTTTACCTTGCCTTCCACAATCTTCGCACTATTGGAACTTTCCTGCCCACACGCTGACAATACCAGCAAAGTGAGAATAAGCAAACCCGTCCACAGTAACTTCATGTTCCCTCTTTTGCCCGTCTTCCCAGCCCGGTTATCCTGAACTTGATGTTGCACTTTATAAAATGTCATTATGATTCACTCCGCATCTCTTAATCGTAAACATTACTGAAAGAATTATAGGTAACCTGAACCCAGTTGTCAAGCTATCTCGTCCTATTCATTCTTTCCTGAAGTACAGAGTTCATAACAGTATATGCTTGTTCTCTTCCCTTAAGATGCGATTTATATCAACAAAAAAAGGGGCCCGAATTACATCGGGCCACCTTGTGTCATTTTTATGACAGAATTTGAATCAATTTCATAACTCAATTCTTATTTCACTTGTGCGCCATTAGGCATATTGTCCGGTACTGTAGCCAGTGTTAGTTGGTCGCCATGGGATGCTGCAAGGATCATGCCCTGAGACAGTTCACCACGAAGTTTCACTGGTTTGAGGTTCGTCACACAGATAACTTTGCGTCCAACCATCTCTTCTGGTGAATAGAACTTCGCAATCCCAGATACGACCTGACGCTGCTCATAACCGAGATCGAGCTGCAATTTCAGCAACTTATCCGCTTTTTTAACCGGTTCGCAGGCAATGACTTGCGCCACACGCAGTTCAACTTTAGCAAAATCGTCAATCCCGATCTCTTCCGTACCTTCAGGTGCAGTTACCGGTTCAACAGCTGCTGAAGCTCCAGCATCTGCTTGACTTGCTTCAGGCTCTGCTGCTTTTTGGCCACCAGTCATCGCTTCGGAGATATAAGCAATCTCCTGTTCGGAATCCAAACGCGGGAAGATTGGATCACCTTTTTGCAATGCGTTTCCAGTTGGAACCAGACCCCATTGCTTGGCTGTATCCCAAGCCGTAAGTTCACCTTCCTGAATACCGAGCTGTGCCCAGATTTTATGAGGAGCACGTGTCAGGAACGGTTGCAACAGAATCGAAGCAATTCGCAAGCTTTCGATCAGGTGAGCCATAACGGATGCCAATTCATCGCGTTTTGCTTCATCACGAGCCAGCGCCCATGGCTGCGTCTCATCAATATATTTGTTGGTGCGGCTGACAAACTGGCTGATCGCTGTCAGTGCTACGGAAAACTGCAGGTTTTCCATGGCCTGTTCCACTTTTTCCACTGTAGCATGGCCTGCTTCTTCCAGCGAAGCATCAAATTCCGTTACATTCGAAGCAAACGCCGGGGCTTTGCCTTCAAAATATTTGTCCACCATGGCAACTGTACGATTCAACAGGTTACCCAGATCGTTCGCGAGGTCGGAGTTAACACGCTCTACGAAGCTCTCCGGTGTAAATGTACCATCGGAACCAAACGGTACTTCACGCAGCAGGTAATAACGCAGTGCATCGAGACCGTAACGATCAATCAGAGTCACTGGATCAACGACATTGCCTTTTGACTTGGACATCTTGCCATCTTTCATCAACAACCAGCCATGTGCAAAGACTTTCTTCGGTAAAGGCAGATCCAATGCCATCAACATAATTGGCCAGTAGATCGTATGGAAACGAACAATTTCTTTCCCTACCAGATGTACATCCGCAGGCCAGAACTTGTTATACAGTGATGCATCGGATGAACCGTAGCCCAGAGCTGTAATATAGTTGGACAACGCATCAATCCACACGTAAACGACGTGTTTTGGATCGCCTTTAACTTTGACGCCCCATTCAAATGTAGTCCGCGATACGGCCAAATCTTCAAGGCCTGGCTTGATGAAGTTGTTGATCATCTCGTTCTTACGGGATTCCGGCTGAATAAAGCCTGGGTTCTCTTCATAATATTTCAACAAACGATCTGCATATTTGCTCATACGGAAGAAGTAGGATTCTTCTTTGACCAATTCAACCGGGTGTCCGCTATCAGGGCTCTTGGCCGAGATAATCTCACCCTTCTCATTCTTCTCTACATCCACCAGTTGAGTCTCCGTGTAATACGTCTCATCCGGAATGCTGTACCATCCTTCGTACTCACCTTTGTAGATATCTCCCTGTTTCAGCAAACGGTCAAAGATATCCTGAACAATGGTTTTGTGACGCTCTTCGGTTGTACGGATAAAGTCGTCATTGGAAATGTCCAACTTGTTCCACAGTTCCTTGATCCCCACAACGATATCGTCGATAAAAGCTTGCGGTGTCTGTCCTTTCTCTTGTGCCTTGCGCTCAATCTTCTGGCCATGTTCATCGGTTCCTGTCAGATAATGAGCATCGTAACCGCGTAGACGCTTGTAACGAACCATCGCATCTCCCGCCACAGTTGTATACGCATGCCCAATATGCAATTTGTCACTCGGATAATAAATCGGGGTTGTCAGATAAAATGTTTTTTGGTCAGCCATGAATGACTTCTCCTCCTTCAAATGTTCCTGCTTCATGTGATCCCTTCGTCCAAAACAACTAAAAAAGAACACAAAAAACTCCCGCCCCTATGGGACGAGAGTTGCTCTCACGTGTTACCACCCAAATTCCCCATGTTTTTCGCAAAACACAGGCTCTGTCGGTCCTTCGACCGCCCATTAACGCTGGATCACGCCTCAGCCTTACGACAGCAGCTCTGAAATCACTGTCTGCACGCTCGAAAGAGGTTCCTCCGGGACCATATTCCATCCTCCTCCCAGACCGGTTCTCAGCTCATCCGGCTCTCTGCACTGGGGGTGTGTCTGTACTTATCCCTTCACTGGAAAATCATATAGGAAAAATATACTGAAATGCGGACCCCTTTGTCAAGTGGACAGCATCCTCAAGTTCAATCCCGGCCTGCCTCCATGCCAACTGATTGCATCCAGCTACCTCGTTACTCCGATACCATCATGGATTTCTCCGCCTTTGGTGGCACCAGATCCACTCCACCTGGATGAAACGGGTGACATTTGGCAATACGTTTCGCTGTTAACAACGAGCCTTTGAGCGCACCGTGCACTTCAATCGCCTCCATAGCGTAAGCCGAACAGCTCGGATAGAACCGACATGTTGGCGGTGTTAATGGAGAGATATAGTTGCGGTACACCCGAATGGGTGCCTGTGCAATTCTGCGCGATAACTTCATGGTCAGTGCTTCCCATGAGCGTGTTGATGTCCCGATGCCGCTTTGGCCGGAGCATGCTCAGCACAGTCCTTGCAATATCCAAATACCTCAAACTTGTGGTCCACAACCTGAAATTGCTCAGGCGCATCCGCAAGCTGCATCGGGCAAAAAATAATTGGATATGTCTTCTGACACTTCAGACAGATCATATGATGGTGATGATGATCTTCACTACAGTGTGCTTTGAATTTAACGCCATCTTCGAAGATGACCTGTTCCAGTACACCCAGTTCCTGCATCACCCGCAAATTACGATATACTGTGTCAAAACTCAGTCCGCTATAAGTCTTACCCATATATTCATAGACGTCCTTGGGTGTAAGATACCCGGGAGACTCGGCAAATAACCGGGCCAGTGTTTTCCGCTGATCGGTAATGCGAAGCCCCTGTGAGGACATGGTCGAAATAATCTGTTCTGTCGACAGCATGATCTTAAGCACCTCCTGTCATACGAGCATTTTGCATCATTCATAAAGCGACAGTTTATTCGGCAAAAGCGAAAACTTTCGCTTTCTTGTATACCTCTAATAATGCATCAAATTACGATTAGAGTCAACGAAGACACCGGGTTAGGTCATTTCAACATCACATAAAAAGGACTCCATACACATGCATTGCCATTAGTCTAGCTTGAGCTAATGACATTACATTTTGATGGAGTCCCTTCCTGACGGTTCAGATGATCAATCGTTCGGGCGACTTTTGGGGTGAACGGGTATATATGATATAAGCTTTCACTCCAAACCGTCCGTGCATGTTCATGATATTACTTTTCAGCCGGAAGCGGCGTGAACAGCAGGTTAACAGGCAAGTTACTTCCTGGTGCCGCCGAGAAGAGAATAGTTACACTCTCGCCGTACGAACCTGTGCGATACATTACGCTTTGCTCATTAGGTGCAGTTACAGATTTACCTGTGGAAATCTGAACGACCTGTCCGTTCACGAGTGCCACACCTGAGTATCTGCCTCCACGAGGGTTGAATGAAATCAACGTGCGCGGAGCAACATTATTCAATGTAATTTTGTACAATACACCGAAGTTACCTGCGTTGGAAGCTTCCGTGTAAGCCATAGGGTCCGTTCCCACAAGGTTTGGATCACTTGCATTGTCTCCAAGTGGAAGACGTGCAGGCTTGGACCCTACTTCTTGATCGTACGTAATGATCCGTGTTGCATTTGGATAGGTACCACGGTTGTGAACCCCATCACGATCCAGAACTGGCAGGCTCGACAATACTTCCATCGGGTCCTTGTTTTCTTCGATCATGATAATGTTGTAATCCAGTTCATAGTCACTGAATACATCCGAATACAAGGAAATGACTTGTCCCTGTTTCATCGGAAGAACGCTCAGATCATTGAGAATCAGCTTGCTTTCTCCTGGCTGGATGTACACTTTCTTTTGTCCGGTACCATTCTGCATGGATTGGAACCAACGGTCAATCGACAACTTTCCAGCTACCGTTGCAAAAGGAGACGGTCCTGCAAAGCCCATGTTTTGCTGGTCAATGGACGCCGTGTATGCGTTGTTGTTTGTCGCTACAACATACATTTTTACGCTTTTGCCCGTGTTGTTCACATGGTGAATCATGAAGCGTGTCTGTCCGAAGGAAGATTCCTTGTACACAATGCC